>CACYJU010000032.1 GCA_902774845.1 uncultured Bacteroidota bacterium | reverse complement strand
TAAACATTGAATCTTGTCGGGACTGCAAGTCCGACATATATACTGAAGTGAGTGTTTTTTCCGGTTTTTGTAAAAAACAAAATATCTGTGCTATCTGTGTTATCTGTGTGAGAATATAAAAAGAAAAATATCCGTGATTTCCGTCTTTTCCGTAATCCCTTAAACTATCAACTATAAACTGTAAACTATAAACTCTCCACCCCTCCACCATTACACCCTTACACAGCGGTCTCTGACCGCCTACACCTTTACACCTCTACACAAAAAAGGGTCGCTGCGCTCAAAATCCTAAAAAATCCAATAAAAAATATTTAAAACAAGAATTGGAGGATTTTTAATTTTGAACCGAGTAAGCAGCGAGCGCCATCTGAGCTCGCTCAGGGATGGCCGAGTCGCGTTCGAGGTCGACGATAGTCAGCCCTTTAGGCCGACCATATTGTTAAGGTTATCGTTAACGTTATCGTTAGTAACTTAACTCTTAACTCTTAACTCTTAACTCTTAACTCCCTGCCTACGCTCCCAGGTGCTCAACAAGAATCTTTGACCCGATGCCGATGAGTACCAAGCCGGCTACGATGCCAGACCAGCGTTCCGGAATATGGCGACCGGTTTGTCCCAGCACCACCCCTATAACCGACACAACAAAGGTCACTAGGGTGATGATGATGCATGTGATGATGCTTTCGATGAGGGTGCTGTCGAGACCGAACCCTATGCCTACAGCAAAAGCGTCGATGCTGGTGGCTACGCCTAGTAGACACATGGTCTTGATGTTCAGTGTGTTGATGTTGAGGCTGTCGTCACTCCTCTTGCGCAGCGCATCGACAATCATCTTGATGCCGATGGCGAGCAGTAAGGCAAAGGCAATCCAGTGGTCTACGGCTTCTATGAATTGCTCACAAACCGTCCCGATGAGAGCCCCCATAAGTGGGAAGAGGCCCTGGGCGGCTGCCATGATGGAAGAGAAAAGAATCCAGCGCCAGCGTGTCATTTTATATTTCAGCCCGCAGGCTGTCGATACAGCCAAGGTGTCGACACAGAGGGCCAGAGCGAGGAGGAAGGATTCGAGTATTGTCATCACATAAAGAAACGCATGAAGGCGGTTGATATTGTGGTGGATTATTTTGCAAAAAAATAATGGTGCTTTGAGATAAAAAAACTATCTTTGCACTTTAACCAATGTGTAATAAAAATACTTAAACTTATGAAAGTCACCAATATGATTGTCCCAAACCTGCTGCTTGGAATGGCTGGCGGCATACAGTATCGCGCTTTGGTCAAAGCAACCAAGAATCCTCGCAAGGCCAGTGAGCAGACACTCAGGGGGATATTGACTTACGCTAAAGATACTGTCTATGGCAAAGAACATAAATTTGACTATATACTTGAGGCAAAAAACGACGAGGAACTATATAAACGTTATCGTGAGAATGTGAACCCCAACGAGTATGAGGACTTCCGTCCTTATGTGGATCGCCATAAGAATGGTGAGAGTGACATCCTCTTCCCGGGTAAGCCCATCCTCTACGCTACCACCTCTGGTTCGACGGCTGAACCTAAGTGGATACCCATCACTGAGAAATACCTCAAGACCATCTATGGCAAGATGACCAAGGTGTGGCTCTATAACTTCATCCAGAACCGCCATAAGGTCTTCGCAGGCAAGATTCTCTCAATCGTTGGTAAGGTGGTGGAGGGGTACGCTCCCGACGGCACCGTCTATGGCTCGGTGTCGGGTGTCACCCAACGCGACTGCCCCAATTTCGTTAAAAAGCTCTATTCCAACCCTCAGTGCGTCTATTCTATCGCCGACTACACCTCGCGCTACTATGTGCTTATGCGTATGGGTATCGAGCAGGATATCACCCTCATCGTCACAGCCAACCCTTCGACCATAGTGGAGCTGCAGAACAACGTCAACCGCTACTATGATGATTATGTGAACGACATAGAGAAGGGTACCCTGAAAGCCGACCTGAATATTGATCCGGAAATCCGTAAGGAGTTGGAAGCCTGCCTGAAACCCAATCCGAAACGTGCGAAGGAACTGCGTGAGCTTAGAGCGAAATACGGCGATGTTCTGCCGAAACACTATTGGCCTAACCTGCAGATTCTTAACACCTGGAAGTGTGGAAACACGAAGGTCTACCTCGACAAGTTCGAACACTCATTCCCCGAGCACATGCTGCATCAGGAGTTCGGCTACTTCTCCTCTGAGTGCCGTTTCGGTTTGGTGATGGACGACACCCTCAACACTGTGATGTTCCCACACTACCACTACTACGAGTTCATCAGGGAAGAGGATATGGACAACCCCAATCCGACCTTCTACCAGTTGCATGAGCTGGAGCAGGGCAAGCGCTATTGCCCCTACGTGACCACTTACGCCGGATTGTATCGTTACAATATGAACGACCTCCTCGAGGTGGGCCCGAACTATAACAACACACCCACGGTGCACATGATCCAAAAAACCCACGGCATCGTGACCATGACTGGCGAAAAACTCTATGAGCGCCAGTTCATTGAGGCGGTCCACAAGGCTGAGGCTACCACTGGATTGAAGACCCGTTTCTTCATCGGATTCGCAGAGCTGGATGCTTCGCGCTATAACTTCTATTATGAGTTCGCCGACCAGGCCGTAAGCCAGGAGCAGGCAGAGATGTTCACCAAGGAGGTCGATGCCGCACTGAAGGACATAAATATCGAGTACAAGGCAAAGCGTGATTCGCTGCGTCTGAAAGATGCTGTGACCTACCGTCTGGTCCGTGAGTCGTTCGAGCAGTTCAAGGAGCGTTGCATCAAGGAAGGTGCCCGCGACGGACAGTTCAAGCTCAACCTCCTGCTGCAGGACGAGAAGAGACATGCTAAGTTCAACGATTTGGTGCTAAAGTAAGGAGGCTTTTGTCCGATGCAGTTAGACCTTGAAGGAATCAGGGCTGTAGTGTTCGATGTCGATGGGACTTTGTTCGACAAGTCCAGGCTGCCGCTCCATCTCGTTCTGGCAGACCCTCTCTATATGTTTGTCTTGAACAACGAGCGCAAGGCTCGAAAGACATTGTCTGGAGTCTATTTCGGCGACGAACGTACCTACTACGAAACCCTTTACGGGAAGGTGGCTATCCTGTCTCACCTCTCGGCCAAGAGGGTGAAATGGTGGTACGATCACCGATACATGCCTGCGATGATAAAGGTGCTGAAAAAACACTATAAGCTCCGTCCATGGGTGTCAGAACTCCTGCCCGCTCTTAAGGAAAAGGGTATTAAGGTTGCGGTTTATTCTGATTATGGGTGTATCGAGGAACGGCTTGCCACTCTGGGGTTCCAAAAGGAATGGGCTGACGTGGTGGCTGACGCACCTAAGATGGGTGGACTGAAACCCTGCAAAGAGTCACTTTTGGCTGTCTGTCGCCAGTTGGGTGTCGACCCCTCCGAGACCTTGATGGTGGGCGATAAGGATGAGACCGATGGCGAGTCGGCCCGCCGCTGTGGAATGAGGTTCCATCTGATCTGAACAAGAGAGAGAAGGCTCTGGATAAGAAAACGCCTGCGTGACGATGTGGTGACGCAGGCGTTCTTGTATCTTGTTTTTCTGTGTTATTGGAGTATAAGCTTGCTTACGCTGCGTTGGCTTTGTGTCGTTATGCTTATGAAATAGGTGCCGCGGGGAAGACGTGATGTGTCGATGGTCGTGCTTCCGCCCTTCATCTTCTGTGATGAGATGCGGCGACCCAGCTGGTCGGTGACGACCACTTCGGCATCCTCGATCTGTGTGGCTTCGATGGTGACCTTGTCGCGTGCGGGGTTGGGATGGATGGCGAACAGCTGGCGTTCGGGTGTGTCGATGGACATGGGAGAGATGGCTACAGCTGTGATGCCTTCTGAGTAGTTGTCTCCAAATTGGCGGCAGAAGAACTTGAAGTATGTCGTAGGCGTGTAGCTGGGTGAGTAGTGATGCGACTTGAACAGGGTGTCGTCACCAGCATAGAACACAATGTTTCCCGAACGGGTGCTGCTGCCTGTGGTATAGTCGCCATAAGGGGTGTCGAACTGGTTGTTGGTGGACATGAGTACCAGCATCTGGCATGGCTCTGACGGTTGCCACGCTACGCTGATGTAGGTGTTCGAGGTGTAGTTGGCTTCTATCGACACGGGATAGGGCTTGAAGTATTCATAAGGGATGGCTGCGGTGTAGGGACCTTCTGCGTAGTTGACGTCGTTGAAACGGCAGAACACTTTGAAGTAGAGGGTGTCTGGGGTCTCTGTTGAGTCGAGTGTGAAGTATGCGACGTTCTCACGGTAGCCGTCATAGACCACGATATTGCCGTTGGGCAGTGTGTCGCCAGAGAGGTAGACGGTATCGGGCGTGTAGAAGTTGGTCGGGTCTGGCGACATGAGAATGGTCGTGGGGTAGTTGCCTATCACTTCGAAGTCTACCTTTATAGTGTGTTCCGATATGTAGTGGGCTTCAATCTGTGTCGGTGCTACGGGCAGCATCTCTTTGAAGTAGAAGAATATGGAGCTGTCGGCAAAGTTCTCCTGGATAAAGTACAAGGGGGTGTGGTTCTCAACTCCAGACCACGGGCGCAGCCAGGGGGTTGAGTTGTCTGTCAGCGAGTCTTTGTGGTTGTATCCGGGGAAGGTGGTGGCTCCGGTTTCGATCGACCCATAGGAGCTGGAACCGCCTTCTGGATAGTCGCTGCTGGCGATGGCCGAGACTATATAAAGCTGCTGTGGGTGGGTTGAGTTGGATACGCTGCTTCCGTTGGCCGATGAGTGTACGTGGTACACCAGCAGTCCGTGGCCTGGGAGGTAGGAGTCGAACCCTTTCTTCTGGCGGTTCTCCATGATGAAGTAGTCACCGTTGGTGGACGTGTTGATGCGGTACACGTCGTGGCGGTCGCCAGCCTGGGTGATGGTGACCGTCTGAGGGTCTGTGAGGATGGTGGCTGTCGTCCATTTATAGATGTTGGTTGCCGTGTAGGCTCCATGGCGTGCAGGCGTGCGCCCGTTGTCGTTCCAAGAACCACTAGACATGATATCCCACTTTCCAAGTCCTGGATACTCTCCACCGCTTCCTTCATAGTCTGTGTCATAGTAGTCGGGTGCACCGAACACATGCCCCAGTTCATGGCAGATGACACCTATGCGGGTGAGGTTCGTTCCGAAGTTACCTCTCAGCTCTGGTGAGCAGGAGTAGGGGCCGAAGGTGATGCCGTCGTAGGTGGGGGCGTTCCACACATACCATTGGTGCGACCATATCCTGTCTGAGCCACCGCCAGCCTCTTCTCCGTATCCAGCGAAGATGATATGCATGCCGTCGACCACGCCGTCGCCGTCGTTGTCATATTCTGAGAAGTCGGCCATGCCGGCAATCTTCTGTGCCACCTCGGTGCCGAACTCCCACGACCCTTGGCTGTTGTCGTCACCATAGTACGCCATGTTGTGGTCTGCGGTGATGGGACCCAGCACGTCCACCTGGAGGTTGAATTGTCCGTTCGAGGCCTCGTGGTAGTAGTCGTAAACGCTGCCATGAGCGCTTCCCTCGGTGTAGTTGTGATCGTTGAAGAGGGCGAGGAATTCAGACTTGCGGTGGCGCAGCTGGCAGTCGGGAGTCTGGAAGAGGACCACCAAGGCTCTGCGGTTTCCAGTCAGCGATTTTGAGTTGGAATTATGCTTTGCCTGCGCTGCAATACGATCCCAGACGGCGAGATAGTCAGACACCTGCTGATGACTGAAGCGGAGTTTCTTCTGGCTGGACATCAGCATGGTTTTCACAGCTTGAGGACGTGCTGTTATGTCGGTGGCACGGAACTCAGATGCGATCATGTCGCCGTTGGCGTTCTGGATGGCGTAGCAGAGGTATCCACCGTCGTCATAGACGAGCGAATAGCCATCTTCGCTCTCGGCCCAGTGTACTTTTTCGTCGCCACGCAGGTAGATGTTCACTTTCGAACCGTCAGGCTGCGAAAAAGATATGAGACCAGGGAACGCAGGACTGGCTTTCAGCGAAGTAAAGCATCCCGAAAGCAAAAAGACAAAAATGATGAAAATCGATATACGTTTCATTGTGAGAATGTTCGTTTGAGGTCTGATAATACAAACCTTATATAATATAGGTGCAAAATTAAGAAAAAACTTGCAAAGGTTAGAAAATAAGATTGTTAATTTTTCTTGCTTCCCACCCCACTGCCCGCTGCGCTCAAAAAAATCAAACAATCATTCACGTATTCCGCGATTCCACCATTCCACCCTTACACCTATAACTCTTATCTTTTAACTTTTAACTTCTCCCCCTCCACCCCTCCACCCATACACGCCTACACCATTACACGAATAAACTGTAAACTATAAACTGTAAACTGTAAACTATAAACTCTCCACCCCTCCACCCCTACACTTTAGTCGCTTTTCTCGACAGAATGTCATAAAACCCAAAAAAAGATGTATCTTTGCAGTCATAAACGGCAATGGTTCTATCGCCTGCCGCTCACGCGGCAGGAGGAAAGTCCGGGCAACACAGAGCTGCCATACTTCCTAACGGGAAGGGGTGTGTGACGAAAGTCCCGCATCACAGAGAGTGCCGCAGAAAGGAAAACCGCCAGCCGCAAGGCTGGTAAGGGTGAAAACGCGAGGTAAGAGCTCACGGCGCCGTCAGCGATGCCGGCGTGGGTAAACCTTATGGGTTGAAAGACCAAATATACCGGCAGTTAAGGGTTGGCTCGCCCGTTGCCGGGGGGTAGGTCGATAGAGACGGCTGGCGACAGCCGTAGTAGATAAATGATAGAAGGCCGGCGTAAGCCGGTTACAGAACCCGGCTTACAAGTTGTCGTTTTTTTTGCGAAACAAAATATAATATAGAAAATATAGATAGATGCGTAAAATATTGTTTTTTGTGATGGTGGGGACGTTGCTGCTTACCGCGTGCAAGGAGGAGAACTACTTGGCCAACGAGTCGCGCTCGCTGATGCTCTATCAGAAGAACGGCACCGACGGTAATCTTCTGGCGTTGGCTAAAGCCCAGGGTGAAACCATCGCCCGAGCCAAGAAGAGCGATAAGATGCAGCCAGGAACCTATGCTGACTATGCTGTCAGTCTCGCCAAGTTGGGACTGCAGGAAGAGGCAAACAAGTGGTTCAACAAAGAACGCAGAGTCTATCCGGCGTCAGTCAAGTTCGTCGACGCCATGAAGGCTAAGTATGTGGGCGGTTTTGCTGCCGACACAGTCTCCCTTCCGGCAAGTAATAAGCCCGATGAGAAGCTTCTGGCCGGATTTATGTTTAACGATGCCGACGACAGCCTTGAACCTGTCTTGCCCGATGTCTCCGATGATTTTTCAGACGACCCCGCGGCTATTGAGGTGGAGGTCAGGCAGAACCCAGAGATGACCGATCGGGAGGTGGCAGCGCTCGAACGCAGCAAGCAGGCCAAGACTGAAGAAGAGCGTGCTATGAGTGCGGAGGAACGGGCGAAAGCCAAGAAGCAGGCAGCCAAGGAGAAAGAGAAGGCCAAGAAGAAAGCAGCTAAAGAGAAGGAGAAAGCCAAGAAGCAGGCAGCCAAGGAGAAGGAGAAAGCCCGCAAGCAGGCACAGAAAGAGAAAGAGCTGGCACGCCAGCAGGCGGCGGCAGAGAAGGCGGCAGCCAAGGAGAAGGCAGCCAAGGAAAGAGAGGCCGCCCGCGCCCAAGCAGCAGAAGAACGTCAGCGTCAGCGTGAAGCCGCAGCCCTGCAGAGGGAGAGAGAACGAGCCGAACGCACCGCCAACAAAAATAAAAACTAACAATCCACCCCTTGAACTATTATCTATAAACTGTAAACTATCAACTGTAAACCGTAAACCGTAAACTATAAACTCTAAACTCTAAACTCTAAACTCTCCACCCCTCCACCAATACACCCCTACACCCCTACACCTTTACACCACACTAACACATTCAAGCATTCACGCAATTACACATTCACACATTCATGCATTTACAAGGGTCGCTACGCTCAAAATCATAAAAAATCCAATAAAAAATATTTAAAGCGAGAATTGGAAGATTTTAAATAAGATTTTCGAATAATTTTGAGGCCTTTAGGCCGACCATAAAAAACACGCATTCAAGCAATCAAGCATTTTAACCGCTTCCCCCATGAATCATAAAATCCTAATAGTCCCAGTTCTTGCCCTGATCGTCCTCTCCTGTAAAGGACCACAGAAGGCAGTCTCTTATAGCGAGCTCTACAGTGAGAAGCCCCTCACCATTTATGTGGCACCCATCGACGATAAGGCCGAACGCCGTGTGGTGAAATATCCAGGCGACACGAAGTACAACAACGAGATAGACCTCGCAGCCAAATACATGTTCCAGACCGCCCAGAAGCCTATATCCAATCAGGGCTATTATGTCATAGGTCCGGCAGCATCGATGCAGATCGCCTCAGAAGAGACCCGCACGCAGGAGAAGATGATGATAGGCGACCTCAAGCAGTATAAGAACACCTATGGTATCGACGCCATACTCTTCCCGACCATACATAAATGGGCGCAGAATAAAGACGAGTGGATAGTCTATGCCGAGTATGTCCTTGTCTCCACAGTGTCCAATGCCGAGATGATGCATATCTGGGTTAAGGGCACCAAGCTTGTGCCGGTCAATTTCAAAGGAGAGCCGCTGACGATGAAGTTCGACAGCGAGTTCGCAGCAGATATGGAGCTCAGCAATGCCTCAGCGCAGCGTTGTTTTCTTGTGGAACAGATGAATGACTATGTCCTCCGCAATCTTCCCACCAGCTCCGACCGACGTCAGTTTGAAGGCGACCGCTATTTCAAGGCCCATCCCTCGTATCTCTCTTATTTTTTCAGCGAAGACGGCACTATCGAGATAGAGAAGATATCGATGGAACAGTACGAGCAGGAGTGCTTCGTCAACGACTAACCAGTCCCCCCACCCTTGAACTATTATCTCTTATCTATTAACTTTGAATTTCTTCCATCTTCCATCATCCACCCATTACACCAATACACCCCTTCCACCATTCCACCCCTACACCATTACACAAATAAACTGTAAACTGTAAACTATAAACTATAAACTCTCCACCATTACACCATTACACAGCGGTCTCTGACCGCCTACACCTTTACACCTCTACACAAAAAAGGGTCGCTGCGCTCAAAATCATAAAAAATCCATCAAAAAATAATTAAAGCAGGAATTGAAAGATTTTTTCGAATAATTTTGAACCGAGTAAGCAGCGAGCGCCATCTGAGCTCGCTCAGGGATGGCCGAGTCGCGTTCGAGGTCGACGATAGTCAGCCCTTTAGGCTGACCATAAAAAACTAAAGCATTCCCGCATTAATAATATGCACATCCTAGTCACCGGCGGAGCCGGCTTTATCGGCTCCCACACATTAATAGAACTCTACAAGGCAGGCCATACCGCTGTTGTAGTCGATAACCTCAGCAACAGCAACCCAGTCGCCCTGCAGCGAGTGGAAGAGATTATCAATTCAGGCAATCACGCAATCCCTTTCTATAAGGTTGACATCCGTGACCGTGAGGGACTGGAGCGGGTCTTTGCAGAGCATCGGTTCGATGCTTGCATCCATTTTGCAGGGCTCAAGGCTGTCGGGGAGAGTGTGGAGAAGCCGTGGGAGTATTACGAGAACAATATAGGAGGCACCTTGGTGCTCGTCGACGTGATGCGCAAGCATGGATGCAAGAATATTATCTTCAGCAGCAGCGCCACCGTCTATGGCGACCCCGCCGAGATTCCTATCACAGAGAATTGCCCTAAGGGGCAGTGCACCAACCCCTATGGCTGGACCAAGAGCATGCTGGAGCAGGTCCTGATGGACATCCAGAAAGCCGATCCCGAGTGGAATGTGGTTCTGTTGAGATATTTCAACCCCGTGGGAGCCCATCCGAGCGGTAGGATAGGAGAGGACCCCAGTGGCATTCCCAACAACCTGATGCCTTATATCACTCAGGTGGCAGTAGGCAAGCGAGAGGAGTTGGGCGTGTTCGGAGATGATTATGACACCCCCGACGGCACAGGAGTGAGGGATTATATCCATGTCTGCGACCTCGCCTCCGCCCATGTCGCCTCCCTCCAGTGTTTCACTCATGCATTCACACATTCACGCATTCACACATTCATCTACAATGTCGGCACAGGTCATGGTTACAGCGTGCTGGATATGGTGAAAGCCTTTATTAAGGTGAATGGAGTTGACGTCCCCTATAGTATCAAGCCACGAAGAGCAGGAGATATTGCCACCTGTTATTGCAATCCGTCGAAAGCCAAGGCCGAGTTGGGCTGGGAAGCCAAGAACGGCATAGAGGAGATGGTCCGCGATAGCTGGAACTGGCAGAAGAACAACCCCAACGGCTACAACGCTTAACAAGCCCCCAGCACCCCTTCCACCATTCCACCCCTACACCATTCCACAAATAAACTATAAACTATAAACTGTAAACTATAAACTATAAACTGTAAACTATAAACTGTAAACTATAAACTATCAACTTTCAACTTTCAACTATCAACTCTTAACTCTTAACTTTTAACTCTTTTTTTTCCCCCCCCATGCCCACCATCGAGACCATCCTCAGTCCAGCGCTCTTCCCCCATCGAGTTACAACGAAAGGACACACCACTGTGGCCATCGATATCCTTCGAGCCACCACCTCTGTCTGTGCAGCTTTCTCATCCGGAGCGGCAAAGATCGTTCCCCTCACCACGCTTGAAGAGTTGTCAGCATACCGTGCACAAGGATATACCCTCGCAGCCGAGCGAGGAGGGAAGAAGGTAGGTGATGCCGAATGTGGTAATTCGCCTACCGAATACCTTACGATGGACCTCCGAGGACGCCGGCTGGCTTATAGTACGACCAACGGCACTGTGGCCATCCTTGCGGCCGCCTCCGCTGGTCGCACTTATGTTGGGTCGTTCTCTAATATCTCCGCACTTGCAGACCGGTTATGCTCAGATGCACATGATGTGGTGCTTCTCTGCAGTGGCTGGGTTAAGAGTGCCAGCCTTGAAGATACGCTCTTCTGTGGAGCCCTTGCCGAACGACTCCTTTCGGGAGGCACCTTCCAGATGGTCGATGATGCCACCTCAATGGCATTCCGACTCTGGCTCCAAGCCAAATCAGATCCTTATGACTATTGCAAGGAAGCCACCCACGTGCAGCGTCTGCAGCGTCTGGACTATGACCGCGATATACGATTCGCCTTCCAGTGCGATACCTGCCCCGTAGTACCGCAAGTAGTGGAGGAATCAGGCCGAGTTTGTTTAAAACTATAGCCTCCGACTTGGTCGCTCCGCTAGGTTAACGTTAGTAGTTCAACTATTATCTATTATCTATCAACGGTAAACTATAAACTATCAACTGTAAACTATAAACTATCAACTGTAAACTATCAACTATCAACTGTAAACTGTAAACTATCAACTGTAAACTGTAAACTCTCCACCCCTCCACCAATACACCCTTACACTAATACACGATTACACCAATACACGAATAAACTCTTAACCATAAACTGTAAACTATCAACTATCAACTTTCAACTCTCAACTCTCAACTATAAACTCTCCACCCTTACACCCTTACACCCCAATAACCCACTAACACATTCAAGCATTCACACATTCACGCATTCATGATGTCTCCCGTCGCATATATAGAATCCCCGTTCGCCGACAAGTTCGGCATCCCACGGCAGTCAGGTATGACCACGGTCGAAAGCCGTGTCGTCTTCCATGAGCAGTACCGTTCAGCCGAAGCTGTACGAGGTCTGGAAGAGTTCGATTTTATCTGGCTTCTTTGGCGTTTCGACACCGATGGAGTCTGGCATCCCACCGTGCGTCCTCCACGGCTGGGTGGTAACGCCCGTATGGGTGTTTTCGCCACAAGGAGTCCCTTCCGACCCAATCCCATAGGGCTCTCGTCCGTACGACTCAGGCGAGTCGCTTTCGAAGAGTGTGGACCAGTGTTGTATGTCGAGGGAGCCGACCTGCGAGACCGTACGGAGATCTATGACATCAAACCCTATATCCCCTATGCCGACAGCCATCCAGAGGCGAAGAGCGGCTTTGCGCCACAACCCGAGGATCGGCAGCTCCAGGTCGACATTCCAGAGGACTGTGATCTGCCAGAAGAGGTGAGGCGAGGGTTAGTCGAGATACTCAAGTTAGACCCCCGTCCACGTTATCAAGATGATCCCGACAGGTTGTATGCCTTGAGTTATGCAGGGTATGAGGTGAAGTTCGTCGTCTCCGGCCCCATCCTGACCGTCCAATCCGTCGAACTAGTCTAGCCCCCTACACCCCTACACCCATACACCACTCCACTTTGAACTATTATCTATCATCTATTAACTTCTTACTTCTTCCGTCTTCCATCTTACATCTTACACCCCTACACCCCTACACGTTTACACCAATACACGAATAAACTTTTAACCATAAACTATAAACTGTAAACTATAAACTATAAACTCTCCACCCCTCCACCAGCGGTCTTCGACCGCCTACACCCCTACACCATTCCACCAATACACGCCTACACCCTTACACCCATCAATCACTCACGCATTAACACATTAACGCATTCATGAAGATGATTGTCATCTGAAAAAGATCCGTGTAAATCCGTGGTCGAAAAAAATAAATTTCTGTGCTTTCTGCAATTTGACTTCGTCTTCCTCCTTCTCGCTCGGGATGGCTCAAACAGCTTGTTTGGCTCTCCTCTCGCTCAGGCGTCGGTTCTGTGGGGAAAAAATCCTCATGCCTGGTATGATAGAGATGATTTTTTAGATTGTGATACTGTAAGAGACAAAGATGAGAGGTTGATATTTTGTCTAAGTGCTTGCAATTAAGGAAAAAATATAAACATTGAATCTTGTCGGGACTGCAAGTCCGACACATGCTGAAGTGAGTGTTTTTCGGGTTTTTGTAAAAAACAAAATATCCGTGTATATCCGTGCTATCTGTGTGACATAAAACAGTAAACGGTAAACTAACCAAATCCCTCAACTTTTAACTTTTAACTTTTAATGAACACCCAAGGTTAAGGTCAATGTCAAGGTTAAATTTATTTTTTATAAATATTGCATATATATTAAAAAAAGTTGTATCTTTGCGCATCTAAAATGCTCGGTCCGTAAAAGGTCCGGAACCACCTAACCTGCGACGACACATAGTCCGTCGTCATGGGACCGAGGAAGCTTTAGCTGTGGTTTTATTTATTGTTTTAAAATTGTAAAATACTGATATTATGAAGATTTCAGTAGCTGGTACTGGTTATGTCGGACTCTCTATCGCCACCTTGCTTGCACAGCATAATGAGGTGACGGCGGTCGATGTTGTACCTGAAAGAGTCGACTTAGTGAACCATAAAAAGTCGCCGATCCAGGATGATTATATCGAAGATTACCTTGCCAACAAGCCTTTAAATCTCAAGGCCACCCTCGACCAAGAGGCAGGTTATCGTGATGCCGAGTTCGTCGTCATCGCCGCCCCCACCAACTACGACTCGCAGAAGAACTTCTTCGACACCAGTGCCGTGGAGTCCGTCATCGACGCCGTGCTGAAGGTCAACCCCGATGCCGTCATGGTCATCAAGAGCACCATCCCCGTCGGCTACACCCGCTCGCTTTACGTCAAGTATGCCCAGAAATTCAAGCAATCAGGCAACCAAGCATTCAAGCAATTAGGCAACCAAGCATTCAAGCATTTCAATCTCCTCTTCTCGCCCGAGTTTTTGAGAGAGAGCAAAGCCCTCTACGACAACCTCTACCCCAGCCGTATTATTGTAGGCATACCCAAGATGATGACCGGCAAGGAGTATGAAGAAGAGAACGAAGCCATCAAAACCCTCACCGATATCGACTGGCTGACCGAGAAAGCCCACCAGTTCGCTCAGTTGTTAGTCGAAGGCGCCCTCGGCCCCTCCAAAGACTCTACACCCTTACACCCTTACACCACTACACCCTTACACCCTTACACCACTACACCAAACAAAGGCATCCCTGTTCTTTTCATCGGCATGAAAGAGGCTGAGGCGGTGAAGCTCTTCGCCAACACCTACCTCGCCTTGCGCGTCAGCTACTTCAACGAACTCGACACCTATGCCGAGATGAAAGGACTCGACACCCAGAACATCATCGATGGCGTCTGTCTCGACCCCCGCATCGGCACCCACTACAACAATCCATCCTTTGGCTACGGAGGATATTGTTTGCCGAAGGACACCAAGCAGCTGCTGGCCAACTACGAGGATGTGCCGCAGAACATGATGTCCGCCATCGTCGAGAGCAACCGCACGAGAAAAGACTTCATCGCCGACCAGGTCCTCAAGATGGCCGGCTACTACGCCTACACCGAAAACAACGAATACAATCCCAATACTCACACAATCAGGCAATCAAGCAATCAGGCAATGGTGGTTCCCACCATCGGCGTTTATCGCCTGACCATGAAGAGTAATAGTGACAACTTCCGCCAGAGTGCTATCCAGGGAGTGATGAAGCGAGTCAAAGCCAAGGGCGCCCAGGTCATCATCTACGAGCCCACCCTCGAAGACGGCACCACCTTCTTCGGCAGCCTTGTGGTGAACGACCTCGCCAAGTTCAAATCCCAGAGCCAAGCCATCATAGCCAACCGTTACGACCCCTGCCTCGACGACGTCCAGGACAAGGTCTACACCCGCGACATCTTCCGTCGCGATTAATTTTCACTTTTCATTTTTCACTTTCAACTATTCTTTCTTCCCTCACCCTGAGAAAACAACAGCAATGACCGCCAAGGAACTTATAGAGCAGCTCTCAAAGGTGGCACCCGATACGGAGATTGTCGGGGGCATGTTTAACGGACGGGTAGAGACGTACACGGTGCTGGACGAGTTGCATGTGTTCTTTTATGACGATATTTATAACGACTTCTTCGGTACACCCGGGACCTTCGATGACAAACTGATGACAATCAAATCGGAGAAAGTGGTCTATTTGGGGTCGTTTTTCGAAAGTACAAACAAGCGAGTGATGGAAGACCGTCATTTCGTTTGGCAGCTGAGGAAGGTACTCCGCCAGCACCGCTCCAAGGAATGGAAGAAGGAGCAGCTCTACAAACTGCTGACCGAGTTTGACGGAAAAGATTATAAAAGGTAGAAATGTTATTTGTGGTCAAAATTTTGATCACCTTAACAGCTTTAAATTCAACAAGCTATTTTCGATGCCGTTCATAGAAGGTGGATTTGTACTACCTACGTCAGTCATTAAACATATATACACACTTGGCGGTTTTTCAGGCCTGGAAGGCCGGGGTTTTTCCACGAATGAGACAGAGATTCTCAAGGAAATAATGATTTCAGTGATTAGATTGTCTGGATGCTCGCATACAAGCAAGATTAGAACTGACAACATTACAAGCTCTGCAAGAGCGTCTGTCTCAGGAATGGTGTATTCTAGGTTCTTTTTTGAAATTTCTGTGGTTTCTGTGATATCTGTGTGACATTACAAGGTTTTCGGGATTTTTAGTGTTTTTCGATGTTTTCGGAATAAGATAATAACAATGACGCAAAGGCATAAGATACAACTGTTTGAGGATAAGAAGGTACGTACCGTATGGGACGATCAGGAAGAGAAGTGGTACTTCTCCATTGTGGACGTGTGTGCGGTGCTTTCTGAGAGTGAGAACCCTCAGACCTATTGGCGTGTCCTTAAGAACCGTTTAAAGAAAGAAGGGAATGAAACCGTTACAAATTGTAACGCTTTGAAGATGCGTGCCCCCGACGGCAAGATGCGACTCACCGACGTTGCCGACACCGAGCAGCTCTTCCGTCTCATCCAGAGCATCCCGTCCAAGAAGGCGGAGCCGTTCAAGCAGTGGATGGCGCAGGTGGCCAGGGAGCGGCTGGACCAGATGGCCGACCCTGAGCTGGCCATTGATCAGGCCATTCAGGACTGGCGTCGCAAGGGTTATTCTGAAAGCTGGATCAACAACCGCGTGAAGAGCATCGAGGTGCGCAAGACCCTCACCGACGAGTGGGACCGTGCCGGCGTGCAACAGGGACAGCAGTATGCGTCACTTACCGATATTATTACGCGCGAGTGGAGCGGCAAGACCACCCGTCAGTACAAGCAGTTCAAGGGCCTGAAGAAGGAGAGCCTGCGCGACAATATGACCAATACCGAGCTCATCCTCAATATGCTGGCC
>CACYJU010000031.1 GCA_902774845.1 uncultured Bacteroidota bacterium | reverse complement strand
AGTTGGTATCGATGCCAAGCCCGACTGCCATACCGGATCGTATAAACTGACAGTGAGCTCGATCAACTCCGACCAGTATGAGTGGTGGAGCGAGCCCGACAACGGCGACCTCGCCTCGCAGCAGCATGAGACCGAAGTGACGGTGACGCCGCTCGTCAACACGACCTACTATGTCAAGGCATGGAAAGGAGGCCGAGAGGAATGTGCCGCCAGCACCTCGCTGAAGCTTGAGCCGGTGAAGATACCGCGCGCCGCCATCGACGCACACCCGTCGTACCTGACCATCGACCGCACCGACTGGAACGCCACCGACCGTAGCGTTGGAGGCACCTGGAGGATGTGGTATGTCGACGGAGAGTACTACTCAGGCGATCCACATGCCCAACGTCTTCACACCCGCGCAGGACAACAACAACTTCTTCGGAGCAGAGGGATCGGGCATCAAGGACTACGAGATGTGGGTCTACACCCGCGAGGGTCTGCTGGTCTTCCACTCCGAGTCGATGAACGACAGGTGGGACGGCAAGCATAAAGGGGAGAACTGCCCGCAGGGCACCTACACCTACCGCGTGGCCTACAAGACCGTCGCCGAGCCTGAGTCGGAGATGGAGGTCGTCGGAACTGTGACGATACTGAGGTAGAGGGATTGGTGATTAGTGAAAAGTAAACAGACAAATGTAAAAACAACAAATGTAAAAACAACAAAAATGGACGATAAGAAGAAACAAGAGTTAAATCTCGATTTCACACCCGATGTTTTGACGGGCACCTATAGCAACCTGGTGGTCATATCCCACTCCCCATCGGAGTTCATCATCGACTTCGCGCAGGCTATGCCTGGTACGAAAAACCCCACTGTGCGTCAGCGCATAGTGATGGCACCGATGCATGCCAAACGTTTCATGATGGCCCTGCAGGACAACGTGAACAAGTTTGAGCACACCTTCGGCGCCATCAGCGAGCCGCAGATGCCGAGCATGAGTGACACCGTGCCCTACGACATCATCGGGAAAGCTTAATGATTGCGTGAATGCTTGAATGTGTGAATGCGTGAATGCTTGAGTGATTTCTCACTGACACATTAACACACTAACAAGTTACCACGTTAAAAACAGATGGAAACCCATCCGTCGCCTTCGGGCAGCGGGTGGGTTTTTATTATGTGACCTGTGGTATGTGACCTGTGACCTGTTGGTTGTGGCGGGATGTTGGTCAGGGAGTCCACTATGCCGGTGCCGGTATATTTGAGGTAGGCCTCTTTGCAGGTCCAGAGGCGCAGAAACTCCATGTCAGGGTCTTGGGCAGCGGCTATCGACTGCTGTTCGTCTTCGCTGCAAACCCGTCTTATCAACGACTGTGATACCTTGCGGCGACATTCGATATCCACCCCCACAGGAGAGCTGTGTATCGCCACCGCCACATAGCGACGACAGTGGCTGAGGTTGAAGTGCATCTCGGGGTAGTTTTTCATATATGGCTTGCCGCCTTCGGCATATTCAATCGACGGCAACTCTTTCAGTAGTCCGTTGCTCCGCAACATCTCCACCAGCAGGCTGTAGGAGGCTGCAGTCTCAATCTTGCGTGAGAGGTTGGAGAAACCCTCAATACGCTCAGCCTGCTCTTTTGGAAACCACTTCAGACACTCCTCGACAGCATGAGCGTCGAAGAGGGAGAGAGGCTTTATCTGGAAGAGGGGCTGGGGCATCATTGTCAGTTTCTGATTATTGTTGTGCTTCCGTCAGGTTCTACTTTCACGATTTTGGAGCCAGAGGTTCCGCCTGAGGCGGTGTCAGGTGTGTTAGGCACACAATAGTCGACGGCCGATTTCAGCTCGTCAGAGATCTCCTCGTAGCAGGTAGGGGAGGGGAGTCCAGAGAAGTTGGCTGAGGTGCTCACGATGGGTTGTCCGAGTCGTGTGATAAGCTTCTGGCAGAAAGGATGGAGAGGCAGGCGAACGCCTATGGTGCCGTCGTCGGCAGGCAGGTTCGAGGCGAGGGTTATGTAGGAGGGAAGCAGTCGGGTGGGCATGATCACCGTGGTGGGGCGGGATGAATCCAGAAGCAGGCAGTCGATCTCTTTGTTGCCGGTGCGGAACGAGGTGCGGTCGGCGAGAATCAGCATGCTTTTCGAATGGTCGCGGCGTTTGATGGCGTATATTTTTTCAACCGCGTCGGCGTCGGATGCCATGCAGCCGATACCCCATATAGTGTCTGTCGGGTAGAGGATTACGCCGCCGCGGGTCAGGCAATCGAGAGCTTTGTCGATGAGAGATTTGTCCATAATGTAGATGCAAAATTACTTATAATTGAGAAATTTTAGTACATTTGCACTTCAGTTTACTGTAAAACGGAAGAAACAAACAAAATAATAGATTAATAACTAAAAAATTACAAATTATGGAATTTATCAGAAATTTATGGAATGCCAACACTCCGCTATTTATGCTTGTGGCGGGCTTGGTTGTTGTCACTCCGTTCATCATCTATTACGTTCGGAAAGCGTTGAAGGAACACCCCAAGGGACTTATTCCAGCAGCCTTGTCCAATATGGGAGAACGCTTCGGCTACTATATCATGAATGCAGTGCTTTCGCTGTTCATATGCTCAAAGTTTGGAGTCTCAGATACTGCTGCGGGTATTATGTTTGCCGTGTTTTACTTTCTCATTTATGTGTTGAGCCTTCCTGGAGGTATCATTGCAGACCGAACTCAGAACTATAAAAAGACCATTATCTCCGGTATAATTGTGATGGCAGTGGGATATTGTATCCTATCCATTCCTGTGTTTAGTGGTCATGGATTCTCGTGGGTGATGTTGCTTACAATGTTTGCTCTTATCATGATTGCTTGTGGTAACGGTCTTTTCAAAGGCAATCTTCAGGCGGTCGTTGGTCAGCTTTATGACGATTTTGAGGCCGAGGAGGCAAAGAAAGGACCTGAGGCATTGGCTAAGGCCAGGGAAAAACGTGACACCGGTTTCCAGATTTTCTATGTGTTTATCAATATTGGAGGCGTTATCGCTCCATTTATCGCTCCTATCATCCGTAACTGGTGGCTCGGTGTGCATGGCATGACTTACAATTCGCAGTTGCCCAAACTTTGTCACAATTATGTGGCGGGCACTATGCAGGGTAATGATCAGCAGATTTTGGATAATCTCACACAGGGAGTTGCCGATCAGATGACTTTCTGCAATGACTACCTGACGGTATTCAACACCGGTGTGCATTTTGCATTCATAGCCTCGGTTCTTGCAATGCTTATCTCGCTTACTATATTCCTTTGCACTCAGAAGGGTTTGCCTAATCCGGTTAAGAAGGTTGCAACAACATCAAATGATACCAACGAGGGTAACCTTAGCCGTGAGGAGCGTGAGGCTCTTGCTAAGGATATTAAGCAGCGTATGGCAGGATTGTATGCTGTGTTGGGTGTTTGCGTTTTCTTTTGGTTTTCATTCCATCAGAACGGAGAGTCTTTAGCATTCTTTGCTCGTGATTTTGTCAACACTAGTTCTATTCCACCGGAGATTATGCAGTGCATTAATCCGTTCTTTGTTATCATCCTTACCCCGATTATCATGTGGATGTTTGCAGTATTAGCACGCAAAGGTAAGGAGATTTCAACGCCCAAGAAAATAGCCTTTGGTATGGGTATCGCAGCCTGTGCATATCTGTTCCTTATGTTGCTTTGCTCGAGCCTTGGATATGACAAACCCAGTGTGTTTTTGGACAACCCTGAGGCCGATAGCTTGAAAATTGGTCCGTGGGCTCTTATTGTTACATATTTCTTCCTCACCGTTGCAGAGCTTTTCATCTCTCCGCTGGGATTGAGCTTTGTGTCGAAGATTGCCCCGAAGCATATACAGGGTATCTGCCAAGGCTTGTGGCTGAGCGCCACCGCCATCGGCAACCTGCTCATCCTTCTTGGACCAGTGCTGTATAATAAAATGCCAAAGTTATGGATGTGTTGGTTGGTGTTCCTCATCATCTGCGTCATCGCCATGGCCATCATGTTCGGCATGCTGAAGTGGCTTGAGAAGATCACCGCTGAGAAGAAATAAATAGATTCTTTCTTCAAGAAAACCACAAAGGCAGGGCGTCACTTGGTGATGCCCTGCCTTTTGTTTTAATTGATGCTCTTTTCCACGGATTACACGTATCTTTATTCTGGTCGCTGCGCTCAAAATTTTTCTAAAATCTATTTTAAAATCTTTAGATGGGTTACTTTCGGTTAAGGTTAATGAAAATGGGGTGGTGGGGAGGTTCTGGATTGGTGGTGGTATGATGCTGGTGGGGGCGGAGCTGGATGGGCGTTTATTCGAAGCCAACTCGAAGCTCATTCGAAGCTAGATCGAAGCTAAATCGAAGCGGGATTTGTAATTGCTTGAATGCGTGAGTGGTGTGTGATGTAAGATGTTTGGTGTTTGGATTACGGAAAAAGACGGAAAGGACGGAAACTACGGAAATGGGCTTGCGCTTTGCGCTCGCTGGGATTTTTCCACGGATCACGCGGATCTTTCTTTTTAAACTCTCACACGGATTGCACAGATGTTTTCATATATGGATTACGGAAAAGTTCGGAAATGACGGAAATCTTCTTTTATACTACAGGATTGTGGAGGGGGGATTTTGTAGGTGTGTTTGCTTATAATATACTAAATTTCATTGTTTTGCGTTATGTTTGTGGGTGCTGGGGCGTTGGCGTTTCGGAATGTCTGATATGGTTCGGCTGTTCGGGGTGCCGTTCGGCATTCAAAAATTTTTTTTCACACTGATGTCCCTTTTTGACTTTTTGAAGTCTATTATATATTAGAAACTGTTTCTTAAGGGGTTTCATTTTATGGCCATAGAAAAGGATACGAGATATAAGCAGTTCGACCTCCTAATGGGACGCTACTACCGACTGATACGGTTGCTCTGTTGGCGACAGTCATTGGGCAGTGACATCTTGTGTGATGAGCTCATGCAGGAGTGCAGTATCTCCATCTGGTCCCATCTCGACTCCCTGCGAGCAGACAGCCACCAGCTTCAGCAGGCGGCATGGGTGGTGTGGCGGTGTCGCGACACCTTCGCCCAGCATCGACGGCGAAGACGGTTCCGATGGCAACCCATAGACGACCAGATGGCAGAGTCGACAGCAGCCGCCGACGGCACATCGCATCGCGAACTGATAGAGGAGCTCGCTGCCACGCTTAATAACAGGGAACGATGCCTGCTCGCCCTCTACCTCGAAGGGTACACGCTGAAAGAGATAGCCGCAAAGATAGGCATCTCGGAGGAAGCAGCCAAAAAGATGAAACAAAGGATAGTGCTGAAAATGGCAGATAACGCAAAAGACAAAAAGACAGACTTATGACAGAACGAGAAATAGAACAACTCCTCGACAGCGAAGCACGGTTGAACCGACAGGCACTCGACCACATCCGTTCGCTCACCTCGGACCATGCTGCCGAGCTCCGCCGTTGGTGCGTCCGCCGTCGGCGTCGCGAGGCCGTCACCCGCACGGTTTTTGCCGTGTGCATATTCTTTGGCAGCTGTTTCATGTATTCATCGGTGATGGCGAAACCACAATACGCCCAGATTACGAAAACAGGCCAAAGTGATAACCAGCAGATATGTGACGCCATCCGTTCGCTTATAGAAAAGGCATGATCATACCGAAGAACATATTAAAGTTTTGGGGTGTATTCTTCATTATCCTGGCGGTAGCCTTAGGAGTCATCACCCTCATCTATAGATGGCATCGCATCTTCCCCACGCATGAGGTCAGCGAGATATACTCACGCTATGCCAAGGAGGAAGGAATAGATGCCGCCTTTGTGAAAGACTATCGCGTCAACGACACCATTACTGTCGATGTGACCCTCCTTGAGGCCACCGATTCTGCTGGATGGACTATGTTGAAAGAGGACTTTGGTATTGTCGAATTAGAAGACCTACCCCCTGAAGAAAGAGAGCTTGTTCGTGAATTATTTAGTAACTACATAACAGAACAAAGTGCAAGCCCTGACAAAAATTATAAAATGCCAGATACGAATATATGTAAAAATGATGTCATCACCTGTGAGCGTTCGGTGAAAAGAATTGCTGTGTTTCACACTGCGAACTTGGCGAATCCGCATAGTGTTGAGTACTTTATTTACGACTTGACGACAAACGACGAAACATTAAATATTCAAAATCATGAACAAACAAATTAAAACATTGGCAATTTTCATCGCATTGAGCATGGTTGCCGCAAGCTGCCAGAAAGAAAGTGTTGAATAAGATTATGTTGTAAATCAGTAGGTTATAAATTATTTTGTTAAAATTTAGGGTAGAGGTGTCGGTTTTGGGTGTTTTTTGCTACTACTTATATAGAGGGGGAAATTGTGATTGCTTGATTGCTTGATTGCTTGAATGCGTGATGTGTTAGTTATGGTTGAAGGGTTCGCTTCGCTAAAAATTTAAAAATCAAATATTATGAAAAAGATTCTTGCAATTTTGATGGTTTGCCTGTGTGCCAGCGCTATGGGGCAGCAGGTGTTTTTTGAATCGAACGGCATCGTCTATGGTGTCACATCGGAGACGGAGAAGACGGTGGAGGTGGAGTTCTACGGGACATTGGGTGGGAGCGCCTACAGCGGAGCCATCACCATCCCGCAGACGGTGGAGTATGAAGGAGAGAGCTATACGGTGACGGCGTTGGGAGAGTCCTCGTTCGAAGGTTGCACGGGAGTGACGAGCCTGACCCTTCCCGCCACCATCAGGAGCATCGGAGCCTCCAGCTTCTACAACTGCAGCTTCACGACGTTGCAGCTGCCCGACTCGCTACGCAGCATCGGCGACAACGCCTTCCTCTACTCGTATATCACGACGCTGCATCTGCCAGCGCATTTCGAGGATTATGGCGAGGCTACATTCTGGGCGAGGAACCTGGCGAGCATCACGGTGGATGAGGAGAACCCGCATTACCGCTCGATAGACGGATGGCTCTACAGCAAGGACAGCCTCACGCTCTGCATAGTGCCTGATGGGGTGACCGGGGTTATCAACGTGCCGTCGTACGTGCGGCATCTCGGCAAGCAGGTGTTCGGCTTCAACGCAGGCGCCACGTCGGTGACGCTGCCCGAAGGGTTGACGAGCATCGGCGACTTCGCGTTCAACTGCTGCTCGATGGTGAACAACATCGTCATCCCCTCGACGGTGACGAGCATCGGCATCTGCCCGTTCTCGTACTGTCCGCAGCTGACGAACCTGAGCATCGCCGACGGCAACACAAGCTATGTTTTGGACGGATTGATGCTGTACAGTGCCGGATACGACACGCTGGTATCGTGCCATAGGTCGGGAGCGACGGTGACGGTGAACCCGAACGTGAAGGTGATGGGCGGATTTGAGAACAACACATGGGTGAAGAACATAGAGATACCGGAGGGTGTGACCGACCTGCTCGACAACTGCTTCAGCGGCTGCACCTTCACAACTCTGACGCTGCCGGCACACATGAAGTCGATAGGTGTCAGAGCTTTCGCCGAGAACGGCAACCTCACGGGAGTCCTTATGCCCGAGACGTTGCTCCATCTGGGCGAGAGAGCTTTTGCCTGGTGCACTAAGCTCACCTCTATCGTGATCCCCGACTCGTTGAAGGTTATACCGAAGGAGGCGTTCAACTCCGACCCGCGACTGTCGAATATCGTCTGGGGCAACGCCGTGGAGGAGATAGGCCATGCGGCGTTCTGGGCGATGAGCGCCACTAAGCTCGACCTGCCGCCCACGCTGAAGAAAGTGGCCGACCAGGCGTTCGGAGCCTGCTCGAGCAACCTGAGCCGGGTGACGGTGCAGAGCCAGCTGGACACGATGGGAGCGACGGTGTTCTATCATGCCAACATTAAATGTCTGCTTTTCACCGAAGGGCTTCCTCCCGTGGTCACGGGGTTGGGACCGTTAGACCAGGTGAGCCGACTGGACAGCATCATCATCCCCTGCGGGAGCATGGAAGCATGGCTGGCGGACAGCTATTGGGGCCAGTTTGCAGACAAATACCACGAAGACTGCAGCGAGGGGATAGAGGAGGCGGTCGGCAGCCAGCAGTCGGCAGTCAGCGTCTACCCGAACCCGACGGCAGGCCTGGTATATGTCAAAACAGACGGAATGCCAATCACCGATATAACCATCCACAACAGCATGGGCGTGCGTGTTCGCCCAGAGCAGATAAATGGGGACAGCAATCACATGACGTTGGACCTCTCGACGTTGCCAGCAGGGGTGTATTACCTGACCGTGAAGAGCGGAGAGACGACCACAAGACATAAAGTCATAAAAGTCAAATGACATATGTTGTCGGAATTACGTGATGTATAATAAAATGAAAAAAAACAAACAATTATGTGTAAAAGAATTATCATTGCGACAATAGCATTTTTATGCGTGTGCGGCTTATCCGGCTGTGAAAAGGGTTCAATGTATCCTCCGATGGATGTCACAGGCAAATTTGTGATGATTCAGAAGTCGGAGCGGTTTAAATTGTATGGTCATACTGTAAAAGCATATTTATATGAACTGCGGGATGGGGAATACCTCTCATATGAGACTTGCATAACAGGACATATACCATCCGAATTCAGAAGTTACGATACGATTAACATCAAAGCCACATTGATACATGTTGCACCTGAATTTGAATATTGCTATATTGACTCAACAACACTTCCAGCCGTACATAAGTTGGAAAACATTGAAAAAATATAATGAAAACGAGAATTTTTTTTGCAATTGTATTGTTTGGAGTTCTGGCGGTTGGATGTGAGGATGAGCCTCCAGTGCCAGATACTCCGCAGGATACTATTTCAGAACCGACATGGGACACTATCTCACCCCTATATGTATCAGATTCATTAGAGGCAACGCTGAATGGAATATTTAATAAAAACATTCACTGGGAAGATCCAGACACCTTATGGGTTATACGTGATCAGCATAGTTTGGACAGCTTTGCGGCTGTATATACGAGCGATAGCACCATTGTTGAATTCGACTTCACTAATGCATCGATAATCCTTTGTCGTGTAACATATCCCAGTACCGCTTACGAACTCACAAACTATTATCTGCTCTCGAATGGTACAAACTGCAAGTTTCATACATATGTTTCTGAAGTACATTCGTCTGGTTACCAGACTGTCAGGTCTCAGCTATTTTGGTTCGCCTACCCGGATATTTGTAATGAAATAAGCTTTATGGCCAATTATAATTAAAGTACAGATTATGAAAAGAATCTTTTTGGTGTCGATGACCGTTTTGAGTCTGCTGGGGTTTTCCGGCTGTGAAAAAGGTTCAATGTATCCTCCGATGGATGTCACCGGCAAATTTGTGATGATTCCAAAGTCCGAACGCTTTAAGGCACACGGGCATACTGTAAAGGCTTATCTTTATGAGAGGAAAGACACCACGGATTATTATATTGAACGTTGTATTACGGGATATATACCATCCGAATTCAGAAGTTACGATACGATTAACATCAAAGCCACAATGATACATGTTGCACCTGAATTTGAATATTTCTATATTGACTCAACAAAACTTCCATCCGTATATAAGTTGGAAAACATTGAAAAAATATAAAACCATGAAACATCCTCGTATAGCATATGGTATGATAGGGGTTCCTGTCGTGAAATATTTAAAGTTTTTTATTGGATGCATCGCCTGTTTCTTTTTATTAGGGTGTGATAAGTTCGGTCAGAGATTTGGCGATAAGGAATGCAGTTTGGAGTTTAACAATAACGCAGAATATGAGGTCGTTGTTTATTCGCCACTACTCGGGTTCCTGAAAAATTATGACCCCATTTATCCTGACACCATATTGCCATTGGAGAAACCTGATGAGGTTTTTAATGTTGACGGTAGAAAATGGAAATACCTTTGTTACAGTTGTCGCAGACCGCTAAGCGATATTTATTCTTCTTGTAAAACGGACACCCTATCTTTTTTCATTTTTTCCGCAGACACATTAAATACTTATTGTTGGGATTCGGTACGCACAAAATATAAAGTGGTCCAAAGGTATGATGTTACACTATCCGACATTTACGTTAATGATTTCCCGACTTTTCCACCAACTGAGGAGATGCGTAACATCAAGATGTGGCCGCCGTATGGGACTTACGACGAGAACGGGCATAGGGTCAAGCCGTAAGCAATCATAATGGAATAGACCTTTTCCACGAAGCAAAGGGCAGGCACTTCTAAAAGAGGGTGCCTGCCACTTGTCTTGCTTTCCACTCTCTGTGGGATTTGAAATTTCACATATAGACAAGTTCACGGCCTTCGGGCCTTTTGTTTAATTAAATTGATTTAGAAACTGCTTTGTTTTTGTCAATAAGAATTATTGGGCATATGAAGAAAGTCCAGTGGACTTTCGATAGCGAAGCGGAGAATAATTACAGTAATGAGGTAGCGTAGTTTCAAACCGTCCGACTTTCGGGGATGGCTATACAATGAGTCCATCTTACCTTGCAAAGTGAATTGACCAGTTGACTGTTGACCAAGACCAACTCAACCCTTGGTCAACTGGTCAACTGGTCAACTGCAATGTTTTTTCATTTTCCAGAATCAGCAAGTTACGAAAAATTATAGTGTAAATAACTAATAAT
>CACYJU010000030.1 GCA_902774845.1 uncultured Bacteroidota bacterium | reverse complement strand
AATTGACCAGTTGACCGTTGACCAAGATCCATAATTCCAACAGTTACAGGCCTAAGCGGTATTCTCGTCGCAAAATATAAGAAAATACCAGTATACCAACCCCCACTCACACCCCTACACCATTACACCAATCGCATACTTCTTACCTCTTACATCTTCCATCTTACTTCTTCCCTCCCACTTAACTCCTATCTAACTCCCCCTAAACTCCTATCTAACCATCTCTTCAAAAATATCAAATCCGGAACATCCGTAAACTCCGGGATATCCGACTCTCCCCCTCTCTAACCAGAGAGGGGGCCGGGGGGTGAGTCACATCCCGCCCTGTCCGGGCACGGACACTTACTTATCATAAATATCTTTATTTTGACGATAAGTAACACCCCCGTACCTTTGCATCATGATTCGAATCAGTGCATGCACAACAAAACACCGTTAACTAACTAAATTTCAAAACAAAAACACCCCAACAAACAACCCAAACAAAAATCATTTGTCAATTCACCATTCACTAATCACTAATCACTAATCACTAAAAAACACTATGGCAAACACTCAACACAACCCCATCACGACCAAATGGTCCGGCGCCGTCGGAGGCTTCACCTACCGCATCCAGCGTGGCAAGCAGATCATCGCCGAGCGCCCCTCCCACGTCAAGAACCCTAAGTCCGCCGGTCAAACCCGCGTCCGCATGAAGTTCAAGCTCTCCGCCCAGTTCAGCGCCCTCTGGAAGGGCATCCTCGAGGCTAACCTCGCCAAGCTCGAGAGCGACAGCGTCACGGCTCGCGCCCTCGCCACCAGCGTGGCCTACAATGTGGCTGACATCAGCCAGCACGCCGCCATCGTCGACCTCGAGGACTTCGAGAACGCCTTCAACGCCCGCACCCGTCAGGCGGCCTCCGCCGGCATGACCGTCCACTTCAACGCCGTCACCCAGGACATCGTCGCAGCCGACGGCGACGTGGTCACCTACCAGGTGGTCGCCTTCGACGAGGAGTCGAACCCCATCGGATTCAACACCGTCACCTACGTCTCCGACGGCACGGCGAAGAACATCGACCTGCCCGCCATCAAGGGCGACGCCTCCCGCTACGACCTCATGGCCTTCTCGACCACGCTGGACGAGAACACCGAGTACACCGGTCCGCTGGGCAACATCAAGGGCGACGACCCCGAGTCCCTCTCGGCCAACACCTACAGCGTGCTCGTAAGCGCCCTCTCGAGCGTCAGCGGCACCATCAACGGCATCCAAACCGGAAGCTACCTGGTGACTCCGTAACAAGCCTCCCCCCCTACCCCTCTAGACTCACCCCCCGCCCCCCTCTCTGGTTAGAGAGGGGGAGAAAGAGGGGGAGACGGAGGCTCCGGATTTTCCGGATTTCCCGGAAGTGCGGGCACGGACAAAGGCACCCTCGCAAGAGGTGTGCCTTTATTTTATGGTCGGCCTAAAGGGCTGACTATCGTCGACCTCGAGGACTTCGAAACCACCTACAACGACCTCCTCCTGGGCCTCAACGCCCTCCTGCAGAGCCTGCAGGGGAACCTCTAAAAACGCTGAAAGGTCGACACTTCATGTGGCGACATTTTTGCTTAATTCATTTTTATGAGTATCTTTGCAAAACCAAAACCAAAACAACTGCTTGACGAGGTAATGGGTTTCCCCTGGTCGGGTGGTTCGACAATACAAGCTGAACCCGTCATTTTATTCTTTTAGCGAAATGAAAAGAACGTTTTTACTGATTGCCTGCTGCCTCGCGCTACTGGCCATGAGCAGCTGCAAGTCGTACACTCACAGCATGCACGACCCCAACATCAGGTACAACTTCACCTCCGACGACCTTGAACTTTCCGAGCAGGTCATCGGCGAGGCCGAAGTGGTCAAGATTCTCGGCGTCGATTGGAAGAGACTTTTCGGAACCTCAAAATCGGGCAAGTGCAACGGCATCTCGATGGCACAGATTCCAGTGCTGGGCGGAATTGTGGATAAAGGCGCCAGCTATGCTCTCTACGAACTGATGGAGAAGTATCCCGGATACGATGTCGTCGTATATCCTCAGATTGAGACCAACCGCCGCGCTCCAGTTCTGGGTTCCAACATCTATTCGGTGACGAAATACAAGGTGGTGGCGCGTCTCGGCAAGCTCAAGAACTCCCAACCCGCAAAGCCGAGTGCCAACTAATCTGAGGCACACGTCGCCGGGAATATAATCCTGACGAAAACGTAAAACAAAACAGGTTGCCACGCGATGTGACAACCTGTCTTTTTTATTTGCCCTGTCGGGCACGACCCCTGTGCGGGCACGCACAAAGGCACTCCTTGCTTGAGGAGTGCCCTTTCTTTTGTATGGGGCAATACTTTTCTCGCGTGTGCGTTATATATTGTTATGATTCGCTACGAACGGCATATACTGGACAATGGGTTGACTCTGTTGCTGCATTGCGACAGGGAGACGCCTATGGTGACGGTGAACACGCTCTACGGGGTGGGCTCTCGCGATGAGAACCCCGAGAGGACGGGTATGGCGCACCTGCTGGAACACCTGATGTTCGGCGGCACGAGGCGCTATCCCGACTACGACGGCGTGGTGCAGATGATGGGTGGCGAGTCGAACGCGTTCACTAACAACGACTACACGAACTACTACGTGACCGTGCCGGCGGGATATACGGAGCAGGCGATTGATCTGGAGATGGACCGCATGGTGAACGGCTTGGATTGGAGCGAGGAGCGGCTGGCTGTTCAGCAGAAGGTGGTGACGGAGGAATACAACCAGCGCTATATGAACCAGCCCTACGGCGACGTGTGGCTGCTGCTGAGGCCGCTGTGCTTCAAGCAGAGCCCTTACCGATGGTGCACCATAGGTGCGGACATCCGTCATGTGGCGGAGGCTTCGCTGGAGGAGGTGAGGACGTTCTGCGAGAGGTGGTACAGGCCGGACAACGCCATCATGGCGGTGGCGGGGAATATCGACTGCGAGAGGGTGAGAGAGATGGTTTCAGGGTTCTTGGCCGAGCCAAGCGGCAAAGCCGATTGCAAGGCTCAAGGTTCAAGGTTTAAGGTGGAGCAGAGAAACTACGTGAGGGAGCCGGAGCAGAGGGAAGGGCGGAGGCTGGAGGTGGAGCGTGAGGTGCCGAGCGACGCGATATATATCGCCTACTGCATGTGTGGCAGGACGGAGGCGGACTTCGTGACCTGCGACGTGATAAGCGACCTGCTCTCGAACGGCAAGAGCTCGAGGCTCTATCGCTCGCTGGTGCTGGAAAGAAAACTCTTCTCGGAGGTGAACGCCTACGTGACGGGCGACCGTGGCGAGGGACTCTTCGTGGCGAAGGGGAACCTGAACGAGGGGGTGAAGCCGGAGACGGCGGAGGCGGCGCTGAAAGAGGAGCTGCAGAGGATGAGGGACGAGCTGGTGACGGAGGAGGAGCTGGAGAAGGTGGTGAGCAAGTATGAGTCGACATTCGTCTACTCGCAATACAAGGCCTCCGACCGCGCGGCGGCGCTCTGCTGCTTCGAGTGGATGGGCCACCTCGACTGGGTGAACAGCGAGCCGGAACAGTACAGAAAGGTCACTCCCGCGATGGTGAGAACGGTGGCCGAGAGACTTTTCGCGCCGCAGAGGGAGAACGTGATGATGGTGCGGAAAAAAGTTAATGGTTAAAGGTTAAAGGTTAAAGAGGTTGATGACTACTAATAATTGAGAAGACTTTATGGAAGAACAGGAACAGAAACAGGAACCGGAAAAGAAACATAAGAGAAGTCTTATAAGGGCCATAGGGCGGAAGATCGCCAGGCTGCCTTACCGCAAGATGGGGGAGGGGTTTGTCAATGTGGCAAACCGCTTCTTGCATTGGCTGACGTTCAGCATACTGCTCCCCAGAAAGTGGAAGGGGGTGACGAAAGAACAGATATATACCGTCATCTTCAAGTCGGACACGTCGGCTGGCAAGAAGTTCGACATCTGGCTGCTGGTGGCTATCGCGCTGAATATGATTCTGCTGGTGGTGGACAGCCTCATAAGCGACAACAGCACGCTGACAGAACGCATCCATCGTAACAGCTCGTGGCTGTGGTGGACGATGAAAGGGCTGGAATGGCTCTTCACGCTGGCCTTCACCATCGAGTACTACCTGAGAATCTACTGTTTGAAGAAGCCGTGGAGGTATATCTTCTCCTTCTACGGCGTCATCGACTTCCTCTCGATATTCCCGGCCTACCTGAGCTTATTCTTCCCTGCCACTCAGGCGCTTTCGGTATTGCGATTGCTGAGGATGCTCCGCATATTCCGCATCTTGAAAATCGAGAGATTTGTGGAGGAAGGTCACATGCTTATGGAGGCGTTGAAGAAGAGTGCTGTGAAGATATTGATATTCATGCTCTTCGTCTATATCGCCGCCGTTATTTTGGGCACCATGATGTATGCGGTGGAAGGCGGGACTAATCCGCAGATGACCAGCATACCGAAGGGTATATACTGGGCGGTGGTGACGCTGACGACGGTTGGCTACGGCGACATAACGCCGGTGACGCCCTTTGGACAGTTCCTTTCGGTGATAGTGATGATACTCGGTTACTCAATAATAGCTGTGCCGACGGGCATAGTTGCGGGTGAGACCATTGAGAGCCATAAGCGTCACAGAAAGAGAACCAGGAAGATAAAGAAAGTGCTCGACCCTGTGACCGAAGAGGCTGAAGAGACCGACGATGAAGAGGATGTTAGTTAGTTTAGAGTTTAAAGTTTACAGTTTACAGTTTACAGTTTACAGTTTAAAGTTTACAGTTTAGAGTTTTGAAAAAGTCGTTTGTCATATTGTTGTTTCTGCTGCTGATGGGCAGTTTGTCGGCTCAGACGTTGAGTGGCGTGATTACCGACAGGCAGAGTGGCGAGACGCTCATAGGCGCCACCGTGCTCGACAAGCGCAGCGGAAAGGGAGTTCTCTGCAACTCCTACGGATTCTACAGTCTCACCTTGAAGTCGGACAGCGTGTCGCTGCGTGTCTCCTACGTGGGATATACGCCCTTCGAGCTCGACACCGTCCTCACGGGCGATATGGAGCTTAACGTGGCGCTGTTCCCTGGTGTGGAGCTGAAGGAGGTGACCGTAAGCGCCGAGCGGGTGGGCAGCTTGCGCTCGTCGCAGATAAGCGCCATCGAGATGCCGCTCGAGCACATCAAGGCTGTGCCCGTACTCTTTGGTGAGACCGACGTGCTGAAGGCGTTGCAGCTGATGCCCGGAGTGCAGAGTGGCACCGAAGGCACCAGCGGCATCTACGTGAGAGGCGGCGGGCCCGACGAGAACCTCTTCCTGCTCGACGGGGTGCCGCTCTACAACGTGAACCACCTGGGTGGTTTCTTCTCGGCCTTCAACGCCGACGCCGTGAAGAACGTGACTATGTACAAAGGCAGCTTCCCGGCTCACTTCAGCGGAAGGCTCTCGAGCGTGATAGACGTGACCACCAACAACGGCAACGACAAGGAGTATCACGGAAGCGCCTCGGTGGGATTGATCGCGGCCAAGCTGGCTGTCGAGGGACCTATAATCAAGGAGCGCACGACGTTCAGCATCTCTGGCCGCCGCACCTACGCCGACCTGCTCTCGCAGCCGACGATGGCCCTCCTCTCGGCTACGAGCGATATGAAAACCAACGCCGGCTATTACTTCTACGACGCCAACGCGAAGCTGACACATAAGTTCTCCGACAAAAGCCGCCTCTACGCCTCGTTCTACATGGGTGACGACGTCATCTACGCCCGCTTCAAAACCAAAGAGGGCATACTCTACGACAACGTCAACTACAAGGAGCAGATGAAGCTCCGCTACGGCTGGGGCAATATCGTGGGTTCGGTGAGGTGGAACTATGTCATCAATCCCAAGATATTCATGAACGCCACCGTCGCCTACACGCAGTATCGCAACAAGATAACGATGTCGATAGACGACGAGTATACCGACGGCACCGACATAAGCAAGACCAGCGGGGAGATGAGCTACAAGTCTGGCATACGCGACATCTCGGCACGTGTCGACTTCGACTACTCGCCTGCACCGAACCACTCGGTGAAGTTCGGCTCCAACTATATCCACCATATCTTCCGTCCCGAGGTGAGCGGCACGAAGGTAAGCAGCTATGAGAACAACTCGGGGGTGGAGACGCAGTATGACCTGGACACCATCATCGGCCAGAGCATTGTGCACGCCGAAGAGCTGAACGCCTACATCGAGGACGACTGGAGCATCACCGAGGTGGTGAAGCTTAACGGCGGAGTCAACCTCAGCGGCTTCTATGTGCAGAACCATTTCTATCCCTCGATACAGCCGCGACTGAGCGGCCGATTCCTCGTGACGCCCGACCTCTCGTTCAAGGTGGGCTACGCCTGGATGACGCAATATATGCATCTGCTCTCCAACTCTTCCATCAGCCTGCCTACCGACCTCTGGGTGCCTGTTACCGCCAAAATAGCACCCATGCAGGCCCATCAGGTGGCGGTGGGCGCGATGTACAGCTGGAGCGGCATCGCCGACTTCTCGGTTGAGGGTTACTACAAATATATGGACAACCTGATGGAATACCGCGACGGGGCCTCGTTCTGGGGCAGCTCGGTCGGCTGGGAGGACAAGGTGTGTATGGGTGAGGGCTGGAGCTATGGTGTGGAGTTCCTCGTTCAACGCAACATAGGCAAGTTCACCGGCTGGATAGGCTACACCTGGAGCCATTCGGACCGACTCTTCAAGAGGGAAGGGCAGGAGATAAACGACGGCAAGGTGTTCCCCGCCAAGTACGACCGTCGCCACGATATCTCAATAGTGCTGATGTACAAGTTCAACAAGAAGATTGACTGCAGCCTCACGTGGGTTTACAGCACAGGAAATATGGCTACCCTCGGACTTCAGGAGTATGAGGGCGAAAACGGCGTGGTGATGTCGTATGTGGAGGCGCGCAACAACTACCGTATGCCGGCTTACCACAGGATGGACGCCAGCGTCAACTTCCACCGCCAGCTGAAACACGGCTCCCGCACCATCAACGTCAGCGTCTACAATCTCTACAACCACAAGAATCCTTTCATCATCTACGAGAAAACCGGCACCGTGTCGACCAACCGCAACACGGGCGAGGTCTATCCCTCGTCGCTGGTGCAGCTCTCCATATTCCCGATAATACCGTCGATATCGTACACGTTTAAGTTCTAAGTCGAAGTTATGAGTATCAAGTTGAAAATTTCAAGTGTGATCATATTCTGTCTGCTCGCGGCATCATGCGAGAAGGCTATCGATTTCAATGGCGAGGAGCAGCTGCCCAGGGTTGTCGTAAGGTCGGAACCCGAAGCTGACACCAACGTGGCGGTACGGATCACCTACAGTCGTTTCTTCCTCGCCGGCGGAAGCTTCAAGGTGATAAAGAATGCCGACGTGCGGCTTTCGGTCAACGGAACACAGTATACGGGACTTTTCAACGACAGCGTCTATGTCTTCTCTTACAGCGCCCAGGAGGGCGACTCCTTGCAGCTCTCCGTGCGTATGCAGAACGGGGGAGAGGATACGGTGGTCACAGCCGGCACCAGAGTGCCTTTCCGCCCCAGCGTGCAGGCGAAGGAGACGATAGGCAACAGCTGCCATTTTGTGCTCAACGACCGGAGGTCGGAGCACAACTACTACCGTCTGCATGTCTTGGCTATCGACACCGTCTACAACTATTTCGATGCCGACAGCAACTACGTCTTTGCCGGCGACCCGACGGCGGTTGGGTGCGACACCATTGTCGAGACATGGTGGCCTTTGTTCGGATGCTCCGATGCCGCCCTCACGTCCAACATGACATCCGTAATCACCATCGGCGGCGAAGAGACGTATGAATGGCTGCTTTTCTCCGACGAACTCTTCGACGGGCAAAGTCGTGAGATCTCACTTAAGCCTTCCGACTACGACCCATTCTATTATGAAGAGTATAAGTCGGCATCGGGGAGCCGCTCTTACATCCTCGTCCTCGAGTCGCTCTCTCGTGAGGCGTACCTCTACGAACTCTCCGTCTACAAGCAGGAGAACGGCGACATCTTCATGACCGAACCCGTTCAGATGCAATGCAATATCAAAGGAGGTCTCGGTATCTTCGGAGCCAAAGCCACCACGATAGTTTCATTAGGCACCTCTTCATACTAACACATTAACACATTCAAAAAGTGCTCATCGTTGAAAACTGCATAATATCAGAGAATATCGCCGACCGTTGCTTCTGCTGCGATATGGCATCCTGCAAGGGACAATGCTGTGTGGAAGGAGATGCCGGCGCACCACTTGATGAGGAGGAGATACCCATTTTGAAGGGCATCTACGACAAGGTGGCTCCCTATATGAACGAAGCTGGCCGCAAGGCGGTGGAGGAGCAAGGGGTGGCTACCTACGACAACGCGGGTGAGCCTTGTACGCCGCTGGTGGACAATCGCGAGTGTGCCTACGTAGTATGGGAGGACGGCAACGCGCTCTGTGCCATAGAGAAAGCCTTCCGCGACGGCAAAATCGATTACATGAAGCCCATATCCTGCCATCTCTATCCTATACGTGTCGACAACTACGGCGAGTTCATTTCACTCAACTATCATGAGTGGGACGTCTGCAAGTCGGCTGTCTGCCTCGGTAAGAAAGAGGGACTGCCGTTGTATAAGTTCCTCAAGGAGCCTCTGATACGTCGATTCGGGCAGGATTGGTACGACGAGCTGGTACAACAGATAGAAGCAGTTGGCAGTTAGCATTCAAGCATTCACGCAATAAAAAATAAACATAATGAAAAGAACAAGCAAACAGGCTTTAATCGCTACGCTTATAATAACTCTGATATTGGCTGCCGACCAGATACTTAAGATCTGGGTTAAGACACACATGCAGCTCGGCGACGAGATACCCCTGATAGGTAACTGGTGCATACTGCATTTTACCGAGAATGTGGGTATGGCTTTCGGTATGGCCTTCTTCGGCAATATCGGAAAATTCCTTCTGACCTTGTTCCGTATTATCGCCTCTGCGGGTGTGATGTGGGCTCTCGTCCACTATATCCGCAAAGGTGCAACCATGCTGTTCGTCGTCTCCGTCTCGCTCATATTTGTGGGTGCGATAGGCAATCTCGTCGACAGCTGTTTCTACGGACTTATCTTCAACGAGAGCTACTACAATGTGGCTCAGCTCTTCCCTCCTGAGGGCGGATACGCACCATTCTTCTTCGGTCGTGTTGTCGATATGTTCTATTTCCCGCTTTTCGAGTTCGACCTTCCCTGGGGTGGCCATTTCCTTTTCTTCAACGCTATATTCAATATAGCCGACGCCGCCATCTGCGTAGGAGTGGCGCTCTTCGCAATATACCTCTTGATAAACAAAAAGAAGAATCAGGACAAGACCGTCGTTAACGAGGAATCTTGATCTCCCAGAAGGCAACTGCAGCGGCTGCCGCTACGTTGAGTGAATCGACTCCGTTCTGCATCGGTATCATCGCTGTATAGTCGCATGCCTCTATCGTCTCTTGCGAAAGTCCGTCGCCTTCGTTGCCAAGCACGATAGCAATCCGTTCAGGTGTTTTCAGTCGCGGATCGTCAATCGGAAACGCATCCTCCCTCAGCGCCATCGCTACGGTGGTGAAACCAAGTTCATGCAGCTGTTTAACCCAGCCAGCATCATCCAACCTGTCACCATCCAACTTATCAACATCAATCCACCCCCACGGCACCTGAAACACCGTCCCCATACTCACCCTCACACATCTGCGGTTCAGCGGATCGCTGCAAGTCGTTGTCAGCAGCACCCCCTCGATGCCCAATGCGGCAGCTGCGCGGAATATCGCTCCCGTATTGGTGGCGTTCACCACGCTGTCTATCACCGCAATACGTCGTTTTCCCTCGCACACCTCCGCCATCGTCTTCATCCTGGGTCGCCTCATCGCACACAGCACACCTCGGGTCAGCTCGTAACCCGTCAGCTGCGCCAAAACATCACGTTCTCCGGTAAAGACAGGAATCTTGTCGCCAACCAGTTCCACAACCTCTTTCGCCGTTCCACCCAGGTGCTGTCTTTCCGTCAGCACCGACATCGGTTCGCAGCCGGCCTTCAGTGCTGCCTTTATCACGTTAGGGCTTTCGGCAATGAATATCCCTTTCTCCGGCTCCAGCCGGTTGCGAAGCTGAGTCTCCGTAAGCGAGGCATAGACAGCCAGTTCAGCCCTTTTAAGGTCGTTGATTTCAATAGTCATAGATCCCTTTTTCTTTAGGAAATACAAAATAATAACTACAAACTAAAAGTTTTTAGTATCTTTGCAAACTCAAAATCACTCATAAAAATGGGAGCAAAAAACGATAAAGTATTCATTTTCGCGGGACGTGCGACCAAAGACCTGGCTACCCGCGTGGCAGAGAATTATGGAATTGCTCTGGGCAAATCCGAGGTTTTCCAGTATGCCGACGGCGAGTTTCAGCCTTCTTTCGAGGAGACCATCCGCGGTGGTATAGTGTTCATCATCCAATCTACCATACCTCCGACGGACAACCTCTTCGAGCTTCTTATGATGATCGACGCCGCCAAGCGCGCCAGCGCCGACAAGGTGGTGGCCGTCATACCTTACTACGGCTTCGCCCGTCAGGACCGCAAGGACAAACCCCACGTGCCCATCGCATCGAAGCTGATTGCCGACATGCTGCAGGCCTCTGGCG
>CACYJU010000029.1 GCA_902774845.1 uncultured Bacteroidota bacterium | reverse complement strand
GAGGGTGAAGGTGGTGTCGGTCAATGTGTCGGTCTCGAACATCAGCCGCCCGTCGTCGGCCGAATGGAACGCCAGCTGGTAGAGCATCGTGTCGCCCCCGGGGTTCCAGTGGAAATCAACCCTCCCCGAGAAATTCGTCCCAACACTCACCCTCGGCGCCGGGCACGGCAGCTTCAGAATGGGGAAAAATATTCCCCAAAATGATGTTCCAATGGAGGGACTGGTTGGACTTGTGGCGACTGATAAAGCGACTGTATCATTCATGATTCCAGAATAGTAACAATAGTAATCAGCGTTTTTGTTGTTGATGGATATATAAAATAATGTGTCATGGATTTGTATTTTTTCATTGAAAAGATAAATGTTGCACGGAGCAATGGCAGGAGCGCCATAGGGAACCTGTACAGGAACAGGAAGTAAGCAAATTGAATTATAATCATACAACATTTGTTTGACAAATAGATTGTTTTCGCGACAAATGGAATCGTAGTAGAAATAACCGTTGTTTTCATCGTATGTGCTAATCTTTACTTTTACCCCTGTAGGCATATCGAAAGAATTTCCAGAAACGGCTATTCCGTAAATCGTCGATGCAAAAGGAATTCTGTATTTTTGATCCACAATCAATGGATTATTAGGGTTTCCATAGACAACTCCAAATTCTTTGTTCACATGATATAATGTATCCAAAGGCACTTCCTCAACAGGAGGAAAATAGGTCTGAAGAATAGGGTATGCAAAGCAAGTGTCCAAAAACGGTATTGTGTCCTGCGCCTTGAGCGGACCCGCCATGGACATTCCAACGATTATTAGCAAAACTATTCTTTTCATAATTTTATTTGTTAATGGCGTTCAGATCTTTAATAACAGATTGATAGAAAGACAATTGTATGAATTATCATGGGTTATTCTATTCAGCAAAGTAAAAAAAAATTTTTGAATTTTGCAAATTGATTTTTCATCGCCAAGCCAAAATTGGAAATCAGCGTGTTACAAGCATAAAAATGCACTTAAAGCATTGATTTTGAGCCTTATGGTTGATAAATAAATATATAACTACCTGATAATTAGTACCAACTCCGTATCAACTCCTACCCAAGTCCGTACCATCTCCCTACCAACTCCTACCACGGTAGGAGTTGGTAGGGGGTTGGTAGGGGGTAGAAACGGTGAAGGTATGATTCATATAAAAAGTTAAAGGGAGAAAAAATCCTGCAAAGTCAAAAAAAAAACGTATCTTTGCATTCTCTCTCCATGAGAAGAGAGCGTGATTATTAACCTGTAAAACATTATTACAGAAGTAGTTCTATCAACAAAAACCATCAAGATGGAAGAAACCAACGAACTGCAGAATGCCGTCAATGAGGCTCTGCCGAACACTGAACCCGTCGCCGAAGAGGTGACTGAAATCCCTAACAACGAACCCGCAACACTGGAGACGCCGGTGATGCCAGAAGCTCCGGAAACCACGGAGGCACCTGAAACCCAAGAGGCTCCCGTTGAGGAGGCCGAGCCCGAGCCCGACTACAGCAACAGCACCCGCGAGGAGCTGGTGGCTGCCATGAAAGAACTGTTGGGCATGGATGTACAGAAAATCAAGAACCGTGTCGCTGCCATCCGCAACCGCTTCAACGAGTTGAACCGCGAGGTGCAGAATGCAGCCTTCGAGAAGTTCATTGCCGAGGGTGGAAACAAAGACGACTATCAGAACGAGAACGACGCCGTGGCCGAGGAGATGCACCGCCTGCAAGACCAGTACCGAGCCATGCGTCAGAAACATATAGAAGAGCTCGAGGAGCAGAAAAAACGCAACCTCGAGGCCAAGCAGGCACTCATCGAGGAGATGCGCCAGCTGATTGACTCCGAGGAGGAGCAGGTGCGCACCGCGATGGACAAGTTCAACAGCATCCAAGAGCGCTGGAAAGCCATCGGCGAGGTGCCCCGCGAGCAGATGAACGACTTGTGGCAGAACTACCACTTCCAGATTGAGCAGTTCTTTGCCAAGCTGAAAATCAACCGCGAACTGCGTGCCCTCGACCAGAAGCGCAACCTCGAGGAAAAGATAAAACTCTGCGAGAGTGCCGAGGAACTCATCATGGAACCGTCAGTAACGAAAGCTTTCAAGGGTCTGCAGGAACTGCGCGCCCGCTGGAAAGAGGTGGGGCCCGTGCCTGTCGAACAGAACGAGGAGATCTGGCAACGCTTTTGCAACGCCGCCAACCAGATTGACGAGCGACGCAAGGAATACTACGACCAGCGCAAGGAAGAGCTCGACAATAACCTTCTGGCCAAGCAGGCCCTTGTCGACAAGGCCACCGAACTCACCGAGAAGCGTCCCGAGAGCACCAAGGATTGGAACGACACCACCGCCGCCCTCGACGAGCTGCTGAAGGTGTGGAAGACCATCGGTCCCGTGCCACGCGAAGTGAACGAGGAGATATGGACCAAGTTCAAGGGCATGATTGACAAGCATTACAGCGAGAAGAAAGAATACTTCGGCGCCATACGCGACGAGCAGGAGGCCAACTACCAGAAGAAGGTGGACCTCTGCCTCAAGGCCGAAGCCATCGCCAAGCGCGAGGACTGGAAGAAGGCCACCGAGGAACTGCTCGAGCTTCAGCAAGAATGGAAATCCATCGGCACCACCAGCCGCAAGGTGAGCGAGAAAATCTGGCAGCGCTTCCGCAAGGCATGCGATGAATTCTTCGCCAAGAAGAGTGAGTTCTTCGCAGAGCGTCGCACCTCAGAGAGCGAGAATCTGGCTCAGAAAGAGGCAATACTCAGCGAGTTGAAGGCTCACCAGTTCGGCGAGGACCGCGAGGAGAACCTGGCCGCCATCAAGGAATTCCAGCGCCGCTGGGCCGAGGTGGGCTATGTGCCCATGGCCGAGAAAGACCGCCTGCACAAGGAGTTCCGTGGGGAGATTGACAGGATTTTCGAGCAGTTGAAAATAAGTGCTCGCGAGGCTGAAGAGACTGCCTACCGGGAGCGCATACGAAACGCAGGCGATGCGCGCAAGTTTGTCAACAACGAGAAGCAGGAGCTGATGGAGCGAATAGAGAAGCTGAAGAGCGACCTGAACCTCTGGGAAAACAATCTTGGATTCTTGGCGAACTCGAAGCAGGCCGACCTGTTGAAGCAGGAATTTGAGAAGAAGATGCAGGGTGCCCGCCAGCAGATAGCGTTGATGCAGGCCAAGCTGCGCATCCTTAACGAGGCCGAGAAGGCTGAGAAAGAAGCGTCTAAAAGCGAAGAATAACTCCCGATGGCCAACGCAACCATAGGCTACATACTGCACAGTGGCAAAAACTCTAAAGCCGGCTACTATGTCAAGGCCGGCTTTAGAGACATATTGCCAGACGTGTTGTTCCGCAGCAGGTTGAAGAGGGAGATGGAGATATGCCGCCGCCTGTATGACGAGGCCTACATCGAGGACCGGGTGGATTACTACTGCCGCTTCAACGAACACAGGAGTCTCGGCCCCGGGGCACAAAAGATTGGAGGGTTGCAGAAGCGCAACCACGGAAGCACATACTACTACGACAGTCGTGAACTGCTGCAATGGTTCGACCCGGATTTGCGGTGGAACTATGTTTTTGGCGATGTGCGCGACATCCCCCCCTACCCTTCTATCGTGAAGAGCCGAAGCCTGAGCAACGACACCCATGCCCAAGGGAGCGAGGACAACAGTAATGGGGTGCTGCTCAAACTGGACAAATGCCGCCACTATGTTTTCCTGCGCGACCGGCGTCCGTTCGAGTCGAAGACCGACCGAGCCATTTTCCGCGGCTACATAGGCCAGCGTCCCAACCGACTGCTGTTCTGCAACACTTTTGCGGGCAACCCGCGGGTCGACGTAGCCAACACCCTTTCGGGAGGGAGCCCTTTTGCCGAAGAGAAGATACCCAACTCTGGCAATGCGGCACCACGCCTGTCTCTCTACGAGCATCTTGACTACCGCTACATCATGGCCCTCGAGGGCAACGATGTGGCGTCAAACCTGCGGTGGGTAATGTCGAGCAACTCGCTGGCCGTCATGCCCAAACCGACATGCGAGTCTTGGTTCATGGAAGAACGCCTTGAGCCTGGGGTACACTATATTTTGGTGAAAGACGACTTCAGCGACCTCGAGCAGCAGCTTGACTACTACAGTAGTCACCCTGAAGAGGCTAAAGAAATAGCGAAGAACGCCAACCGCTATGTCGACCAATTCCGCGACCTGAGGCGCGAACGCTATATCGGGCTGCGCGTATTGGAGAAATACTTCAAACTGACCAATTAATGAAACGATTCTTCCTATACTTGATGCCGGCATTGCTGGCTTTCGCCGGTTGTGGACACAAGGCCGAACCGGTAAAGATAATGCGTTTTGAGCAGTTCCTCTTTGCCGATCCCGACGACCATTCGCACGGCACCGATGCCGACTTTCAAACACCACTCCTCAACTACCATCCTGACGATCCAAATTTCATGATGGCTTTGGCCGATTTCAGGAGAGATGAAATTGTGAATCTCATCTACCATATCACCGACAGCCTCTACCACGACCTCTCGTGGCTCGAGCAAGCTCTTGGAGACGCTATGGACAAAACACGCGAACTCTGTCCAGAAATCGACTACCGCAATTTCTACACCCTCATCACTGCCGACATGGGGAACTATGCCAACCGGGTTTTCTGCAACATGACCGATTTAGCCATTTCCATCGACTGCTACACCCTTGGACACAGCAAGGAAATGCAGCAGTTTGGTGTACCGACTTACATCACACGCCTCTGCCGCCGCGAATACATCACTTCCGATGTGATGGCCACCACCGTTCGCCACCATATTCTACTACCCGACGGCGACCTCACCTTCCTTGACCACGCCATTGCAGAAGGCAAGACGCTATATTTCCTTGACCAAGTGCTTCCCTCCACCCCCGACACCATCAAACTGCGCTACAGCAAAGAACAACTTGACTGGATGGAGGAGAATGTAGAAAATGTGTGGGGATGGCTGATACAGAATGATGTTCTTTTCAGCACCGACATGACAAAACTGCACAACCTACTCGACGACGCCCCCAAAACCAATGCTTTCGGCGACGGTTCGGCTCCACGGACCAATGCCTATATTGGATGGCAAATCGTCAAGCAATATATGAAGAAAAGCAACGCCACAATGAGTCAACTCCTTGCCGAGACCGACAGTCGCAAGATTCTCGAAACCTCAGGATGGCGCCCGTAAAATAATAAAAATTGAGAATTGTAATGGAACATAAAGGAAGCAACACCTATATCTACCTCCTCCAAAAATTACTGCTGGCTTTCTGTTCGCTGCTCGCCATGCAGGTGCTCTTCATTGTGGCCAACAGCCACATCTTCCGTCCCGACAGCTTTGGCGAGTGGATGGGTATCCTGTGGGGAAACATTGTCTTTGGTGCAGCCACGGTATGTACCATCTTGCTGCCATTCATCGTTCTGATGCTCCTGCCAACAGAAGCACGATGGAAACGCTGGTATCGCATTGTCTGTGAGACGCTCTATATCCTTCCATGGCTTGTGGTGCTTGTGGCAAAAGGTGCCGACTCGGCCTACTTCCAATACACTTATCGCATGTTGTCAAATGAGATATTCACCTACCTCGGCAACAGCGGTCCAATGGACAAACTCATTCCCCACTTCATGGTCAACTACTGGTATGCCTGGGTTTTCGGCATCATCATCGTCGTTGCTTTCCTCCTCCTCAACCACCGCATCCGCCTGGCACCACGAAACCAGTACACCGTAATGTCCAACGAATGGATAGGCCTCGGTGCAGGTCTTCTTGTAGCATGGTTCCTCTTGCGCGGTGGTTTTGGCCACTTCATCCAGCTCACAGATGCCGCCAACTACTGCCAACCGAAGAATATCCCCGTGGTGAGCAACAGCGGATACAACATCTTCCGTACTCTCTTCCAACCCCAACTCGAAGCCCATGAATACATGCCACAGAAAGAGGCCGACAGCCTGTTCAACCCTGAAATCAGCGCAATAGGAACTGCCATCACCGACTCATCCGCTGTCGACACCCTCCAGCCTCAACCGAAGAACATCGTCCTCATCATCGTCGAAAGCCTCGGACAGGAATACCTCGGATGCTACAACAGCCAACCCAACGCCGATACCCGCACACCGTTCCTCGACTCGCTGGCAAGGCACAGCACCGTCTTCCAAGGTCGTGCCAACGGAAAACGTTCCATCGAAGGCATCACAGCCCTCCTCACCGGCATTCCCACTCTGATGAACGTCCCGTTCGTCAACTGCACCTATCGCAACGACTCCATCGCCGGCATTCCCACCGTCCTCAACCGCCACGGCTACCACACCGCCTTCTTCCACGGTAGCCACAACGGCGTGATGGACTTCGACAAAGTGTGCAACCGCATCGGATTCCATGAATACCTCGGCCTCAACGAATTCAAGGCTGACAGCAAATCACGCGAGGAAGACTTCGACCATGTGTGGGGGGTCTTCGACGAACCATTCCTGCAATATGTCGTCCGTCACACCAGCACGTTCAAAGAGCCTTTCCTCACTACCGTCTTCACCGTCACCTCCCACGACCCCTTCCCTCTTCCGGAGAAATACAAAGACCGCTTTCTTGAAGGCAAACATCCCATCCTGAAATGCGTCGAGTATATGGACAACTCGCTGCGGAAATTCTTCGACGAGGCCAGGAAGCAGCCCTGGTTCGACAATACACTCTTCATCATCACAGCCGACCACAGCGGTCCCGGACTCAGTCCCGAATATCTCGACTATGACGGCTCCTACCGCATCCCCATGATTGTCTACGACCCACAAAACAATATCGGTAATGTCGACGATATCATCGTTCAACAGACCGACCTCTTCCCATCGCTCGTCCGCTTCCTCGGCTTCGACGACCCCGTCGTCGCCTTCGGCCAGAACGACATCGACCGTGGCTGGCAGGTCTATTTCGGTAACGACTATTTCTGCATGGTCAGCAACAATCCACGCAACCCCAAGCAGCATGATATAACCATCCTCTGCGGCAGTCAGGAAATTGGCAGCGCTAAAAACATCCGCTTCCTCAAAGCCGTCGTGCAACAATATTTCCTACGCGTCATGAACAATAAACTCATTGCCAAATGAAAAAGAAAGCACTCTTCGTCGTCAACCCCGTGTCGGGTGTAGGCAAACAAAAGAAAATAGAGACCGTCGTCAAGGACAACCTCAATCAGGACCTCTTCGACTATAGCATCCGCTATACCGAGCACATCCACCACGGCACCGAGATAGCACGCCAAGCTGCCGATCAGGGTATCGACTGTGTTGTTGCCGTCGGGGGCGACGGCAGCGTCAACGATGTGGCCCAGGGTCTCAAGGACTCCGGCGTCACCATGGGCATCGTCCCCTGCGGCAGCGGCAATGGCTTGGCTCGCTCGCTCAAGATACCCCTCACCCCCGCTTCCGCCGTCAAGCTCCTCAACCAACAAAACGAGCACGCCATCGATTCCATCGTCATCAACGACCGCTACATCTCCGTCAACGCAGCAGGTGTAGGCTTCGACGCCTATATCGCCCGGCTGATGAAAGCCGCCAAGACCCGCGGTTTCGCGGCCTATACCAACCTCATACTCCGCGAATACGCCTCCTACAAAAACAACGCCTACCGTCTCACCGTCGACGGTCGCACCCTCGAACGCAGCGCCTGGTTCATCGCCATTGCCAACGGCCGCCAGTTCGGCTACAACCTCTCCGTCGCCCCAAAAGCCAACCTCAGCGACGGTCTTATCGACATCTCCATCATCGACAAAATCCCGCTCGACCATATCCTCATCACAGCACCCATGGCCTTCATGAACCTCCTCGACCACTCGCAGCATGCCGAAATGTTCCGCGCCAAGGAAATCCTTATCGAAGGTAACGTCCACAAGTGGGTCAACATCGACGGCGAAGGCGAGAACCTCGGCGATGTGCTCCATTTCGTCAACCATCCAAAGTCCATCAAAATCTTCGGCCGGAAATGAATATAGTCTACTCCACCAACCCCGACTTCAACTACAACGACTCCGAACCCGAATTATCGACCCTCGCTCCCGGGCGCCAGAAACTCCGTGTCAGCATCGAGCATCACCACCGCGGCGGCAAAACGGTCACGTTGGTCCGTGGATTCGTGGGCTCCGACGACGACTTCCAGGCCCTTGCCAAACAGTTGAAAACCAAATGCGGCACCGGCGGCTCGGCCAAGGATGGAGAAATCATCATCCAAGGTGATAACAAAGAGAAAGTGGTCTCCCTCCTTCTCCAATTAGGATACACAAATACCAAATAAAACCTATCTCTTTACCCGGCCGCCCTTATAAAAGTGCTTCTCCCAGTACTTGTTGTCCAAGCGGCTAACGCTCACCCCGTTGCTCGTCGACGCATGGGCGAAAAGTCCTTCCTTCAGGTAGATGCCCACATGCGACACCTTCCCCTTCGAGTTGGTAAAAAACACCAAATCACCCTCTTTCAACTGCGATTTGGCTATCAGTTTCACATCCCTCAGCATATCGTTGGCCGTGCGGTTCAGCGTCACACCGTATACCTCCTTGTATATCGTCCCTACAAAGGCCGAGCAATCGATGCCATTGCGGTCGCTGCCCCCATACTTGTAAGGAACACCGAGCCACGAATTGACCGCCTCGTAGAGAGCCATATTGTCGTCGGAACTATAGGTCAAGCCCAAGGGGTTGGTGCCCGTGGCCACCGTCCCCCGCTCCACGCGCTGCGCTATATAGGGAGTCTCGTTCACCATCTCGTCAACATACAACTGCCCGATGATGAAATCCTCCTCTTCGAGGTCGCGCGACATGAAACTCTTCAACGCATCGCACCCCGTCAGCAGCATACTCACGGTACACAAAAACAATATATATCGACCCTTTAGCATTCTCTTCATCTGAATTCTTAACTCTTAACTCTCCCCTCCCCCTTACTTGATCACAAAAATATCCTCATCGGCACGCTTCATGTAATAATTCTCACGGCCATAGTGCTCTATCGCATCCAGATTGCCCTTCAGTTCGGCATTGTTCACGCTATCTTGCACAATCGCTTCCGCCAGCTCCCGCTCCTCCTCGTGCAGCTGCCTCACCTGCCGTCCCAACTTCATAGTCACAAGCAGATTGTTCGGGTCGATAAACAGAATCACCACCGCGAACACCGCTGTCGCTACCCAGTACTTCAAACCCTTTATCTTCAATATTTTCTTGAAATCCATCCCCTATTCTTAATTCTTGATTCTTAAACGCTGACCCACATTGATCTGGTCCCGCTTCAGGCCGTTCAGCTTCTTCAGCCTTTGTACCGTGAGACCATACTTGCGGGCCACCGACGACAACGTCTCGCCCTTTCTCACCGTGTGGTAGCGCGCATTGCCACTGCCGCCCTTCTTCTCCCCTTTCACACTTCCTCTTTCACCCTTCCCTTTGACCGGCTCCACCGTCATCGGACGCCGCGACAGGCTGTCTTGCGTGCGCGCATAGATAGAATCCTGATGGGCAATGAAAAGCTCCATCCGCGTCGTCGGCAGGCAGATGGAATAGCGTCCCGTCGATCCCGGTATATAGTCTGCGCGATACTGCGGATTCAGCGTCCTCAGTTCCTCCTCCCCGATGCCGGTATACTCCTCCACATAGTTCAGCAACACATCGCTCGCCACCATCACCGTGTCGGTTCGCACTGGCACCTTCACCTCCACTGGGCGCAACCCGTGCTCACGATAATAGTTCATCACATACGTCACCGCGATAAACGCCGGAATATAGCCGCGGGTCTCACGCGGCAGGAAATAGTATATCTCCCAGAAATCGCGCTTGCCGCCACTGCGGGCGATAGCCTTGTTGATATTGCCCGGGCCACAGTTGTAGGCCGCAATGGCCAGCGTCCAGTCGTCGAACACACGGTGCAGGTCGCTCAGGAAATGGGCGGCCGCATAGGTCGACTTGTACACATCCCTGCGCTCGTCCACCACCGAGTTCACCTCCAGGTCATAAATCTTGCCCGTGCTGTACATGAACTGCCACAGTCCAGCGGCACCCACCCTCGACGTAGCCATCGGATTCATCGCGCTCTCCACAATCGTCAGGTACTTCAACTCCTCCGGCACTCCATAGCGGCTCAGCGCATCCTCAAACATCGGGTGGTAATACTGCCCCAGACTCAACATCACATCCAACCGGCGCGACATATACTTCAAATAAAACCTTATATACGAGCGCACCTCGCTGTTGAACGTCATCGGAATCACTGTGTGCAATGCCCCCAGCCGTCTCGCTATCACCGAGTCCGGCAGCGCGTCAAACTCCTCCATGTCCAACTCACGGCTGCTCAGCAAGCGGTTGTGCGAAAACTGCCTCAAATAAAAACTGTTGATCAAGCTGTCGTAAGCCTCCGTATAGCGCCTCGTCATCATCTCCGCCTCCGTCTGCCCCTCCGCCGGCACCACACCGAAAGCCATCACAACAACTGCAATATATATATATTTCCTAATATTCATACTTCTCCTTAACGACAAAAAACAAAATATAGTATACATACACTAAAAAAAACTTTCTTCAACCTGCAACCCAGCCTGCCACCCACTCATTCCAAAGAGAGGGAAAAACCATCCGAAAACCTTACCATCCACCTACCAACTCCCTACCAACTCCTACCGTGGTAGGAGTTGGTAGGGAGATGGTACGGACTTGGGTAGGAGTTGATACGGAGTTGGTACTAATTATCAGGCAGTTATATACTTATTTCTTATCTACAATATTCAAAACCAATGCCTTAAGTGCATTTTCATGCTTGTAACCAGCTGATTTCCAATTTTGGCTTGGCGACGAAAATTTAATTTGCAAAATTCAAAAATTTTTTTTTACTTTGCTGAATAGACTGAATAGAATAACACTTGATAATTCATACAATTATCTTTCTATCAATCTGTTATTAAAAATACAAACGCCATTAACAAATAAAATTATGAAAAGAATATTTACTGTTTTGTCATTTCTGTTTTTTCTGCCGTTTTTTTCTTCGGCGCAAAATTATAACAGTGCCGAGTTGGAGTTTATAACGGAACAGAATGTTTTGGTCCGAAATTGGAATGACAAGGATGTGGTTTCTTTGGTTTATTCTGATGGATACCGGTTCGTTTGCACGGATTTTTATCAATTTTTAGGCCCCTACAGCTCCTCGGGTTTTGTCGCTCCCACAATCTATAGTGATCCTTTGCCAAGGGAATATGCAATCACAGACTTTAAAATATTGAATGACACAGTGTTTTTTTGTGGCTCGAAAAATCTTTCGACCATACCGGAAACGTTTTGTGGCATTGTGGGTTATTTCCCATTAAATCAGTTTATGCTGGGAAATATCACTCCCCACATTTTTGAAATCCCAGCAGCAAGTTATTTCCGTCGGCTCGTAGCATACCGACATAACGGAGTGCACAAGGTAGTTGCCCTTGGCAAAAGTTTCACCATTGCCGATTATTGTGCCATTCTGGAAACCTTCGATATTCTATCCACATTACCAATTTTTAAAATGTATGAGATTGATTATTCGCCAAATAAAGAAATTTACGATGATGTATTATATACTGGAAACAGGGTGGTTTTAGTTGGGACAATGGAACTGGGGGCAAATGCAAGGCCTATAGTCAGAATCTCGGACAAACCCGAGGACATTGCGAGCACAACCTTGTTTGATTCATTATTTTATTTTTATTTATACTCTAATGAAATCAATGCCCGCACACGTTCGGTGGTTCTTGATGATGGGTTGATTGCCATGTCATATGTTCACGTAGAGACTGGCACGCCTCAAACTTTCTTTAAAAGACTTAGAGTTATTGATACGGATGTGTTGCCCATGCCATTGAACATCAATTCCCACGAAACCAGGATTTCCGACAAGATGGAAACGGCGGAGATGGCATACTCCTCAAGGTTAAAAAAACTCGTTTTGCTTCAAGAACCTTTTGTTGCGTTTACGGATGACCCACTTTTTTATTATCTTGAACCTTACAACAACTATTCATACTTCGCTGATGAAACCTATTTTTCACATGGAAACCTTTACCGCTCGATTGACATATACAATTCGGACAACTTCGTGTCTGTAGGGATGGAGAAAGCGTATCTCCAATATATACCGACCCATACAAATCTTGGCTGTCCTTTCGAAGCACAAGTAAGAATGGATAGAATCCCCGATTTGACGACAGGGTTTGATCGTAATCCTCCCAGATTCATCCCTGTGACCAATACACTCGTTACGCCGGTTCTCTCAACTCATGCCGCAAAGTGGGTTCCTGTTTGCCATACATATTAATACATTAAAAATTAAAAATATGAAAAAAATATTATTTTCTATAATTATGGGCGTGTTCTTGAACGGATTCCTCAAGGCGCAGGACACGATACCGTTTCTTGATCCGTGTTTCAGTTACCCGACAATTCATGAATTATATTCATGGACAGAATATCCCATCGATACAATGTGGCATTTGGATATGTGTTTGGGGTTAGCTCATACAGAATGGTCTTCCTTTTATATGCGTAATAATAAGATTCCTTATGGATCAGCCATCTATGGAATAGCAATAACATCACCCCAGTACGATTTGCCAGAAGGGATTGTGTGCAAAATCTGCACTTACGATGAAAACAACGGTTTTTTTTATTACGACTCTATCCATTCAAGAGGAAACCACTTTGTAAAACACATGTTTTATGACTACCATAACACATGTTTCGATCATACATTTCTCAACTACACTGACACTCCCGTTGTACCTTGTCATCTTTATTTCTTCAACGAGGGAGTACGTATCTATGATTCAGTGTTCTATTCAAGCTTGGAGAGCAGCATAGAGCCTCCCGTCAACTATCCTTATTTTTTAATTTTCATGGCTGGGACTGGTTTTTTTTGTGGTACCTATCCAACATGTGGCTATCCAGCACAGTCACCATGGGGGCTTATTTTCCCCATTCTGAAACTGCCGTGCCCGGCGCTGAGGGTGAGTGTTGGGACGAATTTCTCGGGGAGGGTGGAATTCCACTGGAACCCGGGGGGCGACACGATGCTCTACCAGCTGGCGTTCCATTCGGCCGACGACGGGCGGCTGATGTTCGAGACCGACACATTGACCGATACCACCTTCACCCTCGTCGACAGCATCGCCCCGGCCGAGATGGTGAACGGGCGCTACGAGGTGCGTGTGCGCAAGGCCTGCGACTACACGGGTGCCCCGATTGCCAACCCCTTGGTGTGGAGCGAC
>CACYJU010000028.1 GCA_902774845.1 uncultured Bacteroidota bacterium | reverse complement strand
CAACAACTGCGGCTGGACCATACGTCGCATGTATGTGATATCCGACCAGTGCAACAACAAGGTGTACGACACCATCACGGTGAGCGGCAGCGACCAGACTGCTCCTATGATGACTGGCACCTGGCCGATAGGTGATGCCAACCAGAACAACTGTCTGGCTAATGCCAATCTGAGCGTCTTCCTCACGGATGCCGACGCCAAGGCACAGTACACTGACTGCTCGAATATGACGGTGACCCACACACAGGACACCGCTGGTGACAACTGTGGATGGACGGTGCGTCGCATGTACGTGATAACCGACCAGTGTGGCAACATCAGCTATGACACTATCACGGTGAGCGGCAGGAATATGGATCTCCCGACCATCACTGCAATAGATGATCAGAATGCTATTATGGCTATGAGCAACTGCCAGTACAAGATACCTGCTCTCGAAGAGCTGACCCTTGCACACAGCAGCGATGCCTGCGGAGGTCCGGTGACCTTCGTGTCGCAGGCTCCAGCAGTCGACGCGCTCTACGACCAGGCTCTCTCGCAGCAGTCTATACCGGTGACGGTGACTGTGGTTAACGAGTGCGGTCTGCAGCAGACGGCTGTAGTGAATGTGATAGTCCCGGCCAACGACCTCCAGCTCACCGCCACGGACACTGCTTTCATCTGCCCAGGAGGAACAGCTCAACTGACGGCTGACGGCAGTAGTTCTAACGGTAACGTGACATACGAGTGGACACCGGCGACAGGACTGAACACCACAGAGGGCAGCAGCGTGATGGCTTCGCCAGATGTCACCACGGCCTACACCGTGCGTGCTACCGATCCTAACGGGTGCTACTTGGATCAGGAGGTTGTGGTGTTTATCCATCCGTCATACTCTGTGACCGAGGCTGACTCGATGTGCGCAGGCGGTGTGTATGAGTATCAGGGTCTCATCATCACCGAGGAAGGTACCTACACACAGATGTACACGTCGATACATGGTTGCGATAGTATCTTCACTCTCAACATGATAGTCAAGCCGGCGGTTACGATTGATATCGAGAGGATAGCCGACTGCGAGATGTCGCAGTATGTTATCATCGCCACAACCAATGGAGACACGTACGAGTGGAGCAGTTCGGTTGACGATGGTCAGATCGATGCACAGCGCTACAGCGACACCATACGTGTGGCTCCGTACGAGACGACGACCTACACCTTCACTGCCGACCGTAACGCTACTCACTTCTGCACGGTCTCTGAGAGCATCACCGTGAACGAACTCTTGATACCGACTGCCGCTATCAATGTGGGCGACCAGCATATCAGTCCTGACAATGGTGGCTGGTATGCCATGGATGTCAGCGAGAACGGTGACTTTGGCCGTGAGTGGTATGTCAACGGAGAGTACTACTTCGATCAGAGTCAGACCATACGAGGTGTAATATCACCTGAAACGTCTGAGACGGCCATCTCTATCAGACTTATCGCCTTCAGTGAATTCTGTAGCGATACGGCTGATGCAGAGATACCCATTGTGATAGAACCTATCTACGTGCCGAATATCTTCACCCCGGGAGAGAGTACAAATAACCTCTTCGGACCTGAAGGTGACGTGATCAAGGAGTGCGAGATGTGGATCTATAGCCGTGAGGGTCTCCTGGTGTTCCACTCGACCAACAAGGAAGAGAAGTGGGACGGCACGCACCAGGGCAAGGGCACGAAGTGCAAGCAGGCCGCCTACACCTATAAGATCAAGTATCGTATCGAAGGTCAGAACAACTACCGTCAGAAGTTCGGTACGGTCACTTTGATGAGGTAATAAACTCTGTAAAAAAGAAAAGCCCTACATGGCAGCACATGTAGGGCTTTTTTAAACTAAATGGAGGTTCTATAAATTAGATATCATGATATTCAATCACCTTTCACAGTATATTGTCCATTTGTATTCAGTTAAAATACACCATATTAGCTTTGCTGATGTTTCTTAGGCTCGGCAAAACAAGCAAGCTTGCTCTGCACTCACCTTACGAAACATTGCGCCATCATCCAAATGTCCAATCTACAGCAAAATGCAATCAAATCCCACAACACCTAATTTATAGAACCTCCATAAACAAGAAAAAAAGAAAATATGAAAAAACGCATTGCTATAGTAGTCATATTTGTCTCGTGGATGTTTACTGTGTCGGCACAGTCAGACCGGGAATCAGAGACGGATTCACTCATCAACGCCCGCCTCTCGGAATGGCAGGACCTCAAGTTCGGCTTTATGGCTCATTGGGGTATGTACTCACAGTGGGGAGTTGTGGAGTCGTGGAGTATCTGCAATGAGCCATGGATTGACCGCAACGGGGTAGACTACTCCACGTATAAGGCTGCCTATCAGGCTTTGAATCGGAGTTTCAATCCGCAGCATTTCGATGCTTCGCAATGGGCTCAGCTTGCCAAGGAGGCTGGTATGAAGTATATGGTCTTCACCACCAAGCATCATGACGGTTTTTGTATGTTCGACAGCCGTGAGACAGACTATACCACCATGGGCCCGCTTTGTCCAGCTCACCGTGACTTCACACGAGAGTTGGTAGAAGCGTTCCGCAGTGAGGGACTTTGGACAGGTCTTTACTTCTCGAAACCCGACTGGCATAATGACGATTATTGGGCGCATGAGTGGGCCACTCCCGACCGTAATGTGAACTACGATATGGATGCTTATCCAGAAAGATGGAAGAGATTTAAGGATTTTACCTACAACCAGATATATGAGCTCACGCATAACTATGGTGATATAGATATACTGTGGCTCGACGGAGGCTGGATCAGGCCGGAGTGGAGTCTGACCGACGAGACCCGAGAGTGGCTGGGTTGTTATGGGCGCATACAGGATATCGACATGCCACGTATAGCCAAGATGGCACGTGAGGATAATCCAGACCTTATCATTGTGGATCGCAGCGTAGGCGGCCGTTACGAGAACTATAAGACACCGGAGCAGCAGATTCCAGGAGAGCTGCTTCCGTATCCGTGGGAGACATGCATGAGTATGGGCGACAGCTGGTCGTTTGTGGAGAACGATAACTACAAGTCGACCAAGCAACTCATACACATGTTGGTGGATATAGTTGCCAAAGGAGGCAACTACCTGTTGAACGTGGGGCCTGATGAAGATGGGCAGATACCAGAGGCTGCAAAGGAGCGGTTGAAGGAGATAGGGGAGTGGCTTAAAGTCAACGGGCAAGCCATTTACAATACGCGCCCCCTTTATCCTTATGCCAAAGGCGACAAACGTTACACGCAGAGCAAAGACGGCAAGTTCCAATATGAGATAACGTTGACGGACGAAGCTCCTTACGCTGTGGTGAAGAAAACCAAGACTAAGACCAAGAAGTAAACAAAGCTATAACAACAAAAAAAGAGAACGGTTTTATACCGTTCTCTTTCTGCATCTGTCGGGGCGAGAAGACTCGAACTTCCGACCCCTTGCACCCCATGCAAGTGCGCTAGCCAACTGCGCCACGCCCCGATTCCTTTTCTCAAATGCGGTTGCAAAAGTACATCTTTTTAATCGACTTACAAAATAATTTGAACAATTAATTTGCAAGGTGATTGCATTGGTTTGATTATCAATAAAAAGATGGTTTGGACGATTAGAATAATCCGAGCTTTATAGTCAGCAGATCATTCACTTTTGCAGAGGTTTTGGAGTTAAAATTGCCTCCGCTGGTCACTGTCAGATTTTTTGCTGCAGGCACCTGCTCGCTCATGTATTCACGTATTGTTTGAGCCCGGCGTTCGGCAAGTATCTGGTTGTATTCCTTGTCGCGCTCCAGACCACAGTACATGGTCATCTGAACTTCCACACCTGGGTTTCCAATGAGAAAGCCTATGATAGAACTGAGTTTTTCCTTTCCGGCTTCGGTTAAGTCGATGGAGGCGTCATCACCAAAAAGAGACTGCAGCTCGATGTACTGACCAGGGTCGAATGACACCAACGACACGTTGTATGTGCGTTCTTCTACCAATCGGTCGTCTTCATTTTTACGCTCGGTCGACATCCTGTAACGCTCTATCCCAAACGACACTTTTGCGTAGGTGATATCATATTCTTTATCTTTCCGCAGAAGAAGTTTATAATACCCGTTGCCGTCGGTGATGGTTTCAGCCCGTCGGCGGTCGTAGGTGTTGACAATAACCTGGCTGCGAGGCTGCAGATGACCTTTCTTATCGCGTACCACGCCAGAGAGGGCTATCATGTCGGGTGTACAGTCGTATGATGTAAGCACATCCCCAATAGCGGTGCTGTCACCTTCGCAGGCCACGTAAGTGCGATCGTCCTTGACAAGTACAGCCCGTTCATCGTTTTCGCTATTAAAAGGGTAGGGGAGATGTTGGAGATGTCCGTAGTGAACTTCTATGTCATTGTGAAGGCTGTCTATCTTTGTGTATGATATTTTCAGCTTCAGGGCATAAAGATCCACGCCACCATAGCTGTCGGGACGGCCGTTGGAAGCGAAAAACAGGTATCCGTTCCAGAATGTGGGAGTTGTCTCTTCACCGATGGTGTTTATGCTGTCGAGATTTATCGGCATCGACCATTCCTGTCCGTTCTTGACTGACAGATAGAGATCCCGGCCCCCTTGGCTGTCGCCGCTTTTGGCGGAGAAGACCATATAGCTGCCATCATCTGAAAAGGTTGGGTGCTCAACAGAAATATTGCGTCCGCCCGGCTTTACCGATAGGTATTTGTTTGCTCCGTTAGGCTCTTTTACCATACGAAACAGACGACTCGTTCCAAAGATGTTTTTCTTGACAAAGTATAGTTCTCCGCTCTCGGGGTGTCGTATTGCGTAGCAGATGTTTGACTTGTCTTGGCTAACAACATGGTTCGGAATGGCACTGCTAAGCATCCCGTAGTCTTCCTTTACTCTCAACGCCAGTGATTTGGTTGAGCAATAAATGGTGCCGTCAACAACGGTGATGCCGGTCACTTCGGTAGGCAACTGCAACGGTTTGCCTGTTGGGAGTGCATCCGACAATGTCTGACCGTCAGCGATGGAGACCACAAACAATGCTAATATGAGTGCTGTCAGCTTATTTCGCATGTCGTTTTGACGTTTTCTCTTTGGCTTTTTTCAGTTTGTTTTCTTGGTCGTCGAACATCAGTGGAAGAGCTTCTTTCATCTCTTCAATATAGTGGAACTTAAGGCCTTTGAGGTAGTCAGCGTTAATGTCCTCGATATCTCTGCGGTTTTCCGCACTGAGTACGATGTCGGTTATTTCTGCACGTTTTGCCGCCAGAATTTTTTCTTTGATGCCTCCAACCGGGGTCACGGCACCTCTCAGGGTTATCTCACCCGTCATGGCGAAGGTTGCTTTCACCTTGCGATGTGTGAAAGCCGAGAGCATGGCCACGAAGATGGTGATGCCTGCAGACGGACCGTCTTTAGGTGTTGCACCTTCCGGAACATGTATATGGATGTTCGAATTCTCGATAATCTCGTTGTCAACGCCGAATTCGCCAGCGTTGGCTTTGAGATATTCGAATGCCAGGGTTGCAGACTCTTTCATTACATCACCCAGGTTTCCAGTCATCGAGAGAGTCCCTTTGCCCTTCGAGGTGCTGGCTTCGACAAAGAGGATCTCGCCGCCTACGCTGGTCCAAGCAAGGCCTGTCACCACGCCCACTTTCGACTCTTTGCCTCGATGTTCGCTGGTGTGGATGGGCAAGCCAAGCATCCCTTTCAGCTCTTCTTTCTCAATGTTTTTCGAATATTCTTTACCTGACGCCACGTCTACAGCGCGTCGGCGAACAATCTTAGCTATGACCTTCTCCAGTTGGCGTACACCGCTTTCCCTGGTGTATTCACTTATGAGTGTTGTAAGCACCTCGTCAGAGAACTTCAGCGCCCCTTTGCGGAATCCGTTTTCACTCAGTTGGCGAGGAATGAGGTGACGAGAGGCAATCTCAAGTTTCTCTTCCAGTATGTAGCCGCTTAGTTCTATGACCTCCATTCTGTCCAGCAGTGCCGGTTGTATAGTAGAAAGGCTGTTGGCGGTGGCTATGAACATCACGTTAGAGAGGTCGAAATCCAAGTCCAGATAGTTGTCGTGGAAGGCGTTGTTCTGTTCAGGGTCGAGCACCTCCAGCAGTGCCGATGTGGGGTCGCCGTTGAAGGTATTGGTCTGCACCTTGTCTATCTCGTCGAGGATGAAGACAGGGTTGGCGGTGCCGGCTTTCTTTATGCCTTGCAGTATTCTGCCAGGCATGGCGCCCACGTAGGTACGTCGGTGTCCGCGCACTTCAGCTTCGTCATGCAGTCCACCCAACGCAACCCTCACATATTTGCGTCCCATAGCCGAAGCTATGCTCTTGCCCAATGAGGTCTTACCGGTTCCCGGAGGTCCTACGAGGCAGAGTATAGGTGACTTCATGTTCTTTTTCAGACTCAATACTGCTATATGTTCCAGTATGCGCTCTTTCACTTTCTCGATGCCGTAGTGGTCTTTGTCGAGCACCTTGCGAGCATGGTCGGTACGGAGATCGTCTTTTGAATATTCGTTCCACGGCAGCTCAAGCATTAAGTCGAGGTAGTTGTATTGAACTGAGTAGTCTGGCGACTGAGGCTGATAGCGCTGCAGGCGTGTCAGCTCTTTCTCAAAAGTCTCAGCTACCTCTTTGTTCCATTTTTTCTTGTTGCCGCGAGCACGGAGTTCTTCTACGTCCTGGTCTGACGGAGAACCTCCGAGTTCGTCCTGAATAACCCGCATTTGTTGGTTCAGGTAGTATTCGCGTTGCTGGCGGTCCATAATCGACTTGGCCTTCTCTGATACCTCCTCGCGTACGTCTATATAGCTCATCAGGTCGTTCAGTATGTCGATGAGCATCATCATGCGAGCTTCGTAGTTGTCGATTTCCAGCAGGCTCTGCTTGGTCTGTACGTCTATCTCCAGGTGGGACGCAATGTAGTTTATCAGAATTCGGTCGCTGCCGATGCCTTTGATGCTTGCTGCAGTCTCTTGATTTTGGTCTTTCTGACGCAGGAGTGTGGTGTAGAGTTTACGAATCTCGCTCAGCTCGCTTTTGTATTGTCGAGAGCCACGTCCGATCATGTTCTCTTCTCTGAGCGAGATGATTCCGTTGTAGTATGGTTCGACTCCGGTTATGGCTTCCAGTGCGAACCGTTTCACACCCTGCACAACACCCATGGTAGTCCCATTCGGAAGGTCGAATACTTTCAGTACTCGAGCCACAGTTCCCATTGGATAGAGATCTTTTTCTTCAGGGTCGTCGACATCGTTGCGTTGGGCAATGACACCAACTCTTAGATTGTGTCGGCTTGCCTCTTTCAGTAGCTTTACCGAGCGTTTCTTGCTTGCCGCCACAGGTAATATGACTCCAGGAAAGAGTACGTTGTCTCGTATGGGCAGAATGGGCAGTTCGGTCGGTATGCTGTCGTCTGTCAGAAGAAACTCCTCCTCGTCTTTGGATATAAGAGGTATAAAGTCAGCATTTTTTACCATGCCGTCCATATAGTCGCGCTCTACTTCTGAGAAAATCTTCATTCGTTAACGGTTATTGTTCTTGTCGCAGTTCAGTAATTCGTATAGTTGCCAAACTCTAGTTATAGTCCGACTTTTCTTGATACGAATTATTGTCAAAAAAGTTACACCCAAAGCCCCATACACCTCTATATTTATTAGCGTATTTCTACAATTTTGTCATCTATCTCCATCCCAGTGCCAGCCAGCTTTAGATAAAGTCTAGCTGTGGTCAGCACATCTTTCTGACAGTAGGTGGCGATTCTTTCGATGTCTCCGTCCATCCAGAACACCTGTCCCACCTGGCTGCCGTTGATGTCGTCCTTGGGTGTAGGTATTCCAAAAATGGCAGCGAGTAATTCTAAAGAGGTGAAGTGTTTATAGTCGCCGAACTTCCACATATCCATGGTGTCCAAATGAGGTATCTCCCATGGTTTCTTACCAGAAATGTTGAACATTTTAGGCAGTTTGAATCCGTTTATAAGAAGTCGGCGGGCTATGAATGGAATGTCAAATTCTTTTGCGTTGTGTCCGCATATAGCTCTTGTTGGGTCGTCCAGCCAGTTGCCCATACGTGTCACAAAGTCTTCAAGCAATGACATCTCGTCTTTACTTGCAAACGAGTGCAGTAAGAATTTCCCATTGTTGAAGATGCCTACGGAAATACAGACTATCTTGCCGAACTCAGCGTAGATGGCAGCTCTGTTATAGAGTTCGCGGGCGCTGTTGTCACTAAAGTTGACGAATTCCGACATGGTCTTTGCCTTCTTCTCCCATAACATCTGCATCTGATCAGACAAATCGTCATATCGAGCTTCTCCTGGCACAGTCTCGATATCGAGAAACATTATCCTGTTTAAATCCATAGGGCTGAATCTATTCTAAGAATAAAAATGCTCCCCTCGAAAGGAGGAGAGCATCGGTCTAAAAAACTTTATAAACAAATTACTTTTTGCTGTATCTTTTGTACTTGCTGTTGAACTTGTCGACGCGACCGGCGGTGTCAACGAGTTTCATCTTTCCGGTGAAGAAGGGATGAGAAGTGTTCGAGATTTCAAGCTTTACCACAGGATACTCGTTACCATCGGTATAGGTGACGGTCTCTTTGGTGTTGGCGCAGCTTTTAGTCAGTACCATGGTGTCGTTCGACATATCTTTGAACACAACCAATCTGTAGCTTTCGGGATGGATTCCTTTTTTCATTTTTCTTTACTTTTTGCCGTTTTAAGCAGTGGCTCTTAAACGATTGTTATTATTTTTTTTTACTTTTTTGAGTTTGCAAAGATACTAAAATTCTTTTAAGTACAAAACTTTAGGTTGAAAGTTTTTTGTGACTTGTTTGTTTTCAGTGTTTTGTAAGTGCACATTTGACTTTCAACCTTCAGCTTGTTTTATCGTATAATTGTTACAGTACCCACTTTTGTCTGGTATCCTTCAGGAATAGTCTTGACCTTGTAGTTGATACGGTATGCATAGGTAGCCGTCGGGCAGTCTACGCCAGTACCCTGGTGTGTGCCGTCCCACATTTCATCCTGGCTTGTGCTGTGGAATACGATAAGACCTTCCCTGTTGTATATCCACATCTCCATTTCGACGATGCCAGAACCGACAGGACCGAACAAGTTGTTCGATTCCCTGCCAGGAGTGAACACGTTAGGTATGTAGATGCATTCCTTGATGTAAGGAATGGCCTTATGGGCGGTGTCGGCGCACTGAGCGCTGGTAGCGATAAGTTCAACCACCACAGAATCGTTGCCGCTGTGCAGGTCATACTGTCCGCTGATATGCTGAGACTGCTGGCTGTAGAGTTCACCATCGACATACCACTGTCGTTGTACGAGGTTCCTGTCGCCGTAGACATGGTAGTCAGCATACCACTGGGTCTTGTCATCAGTGACATGAGGAGGTCTGAGTTCGAACTCAGCACGAGGAGCCACGAAGCGATCCACGGTTATGGCAGCTGTCTGTGGACACCACAAGTTGTCGCCGTAACTGGCAGTGACAAAGAAGGTGGTTTCGTTGTTCGGGGTTACATGTATGACGGTGTCGTTCTCTTGGCCCGCCAGGTCGCCGCATCCAGGTCTGCTAGACCACTGGTAGTGGTCGCCGTTGGAGGATACTGAGAGTTCATACCATCCGTTGATACAGTCGACACTTGAGTCAATCTGCGGCACCAACATCGGCAGGAACACCAGATGTAGCGAGTATACGCTGTCGCATCCGAACTCAGAGAGGAAGTTTACGTCATAATCGCCGCCGGTAGTATAGTAGTTGTTATGGTAACGATAGGTGTCGCCTTCGCAGAGTGAGTCAAGGTCTGAGAAGTGATAAGAAGGTCTCACTCTTAGATGAAGCGTTGCCAAGCTGTCGCAGCCCCACTGGTTGAGCAGATGCTGTTGGACTTCGATGTCATCGGTGTAGGTTTGCCCATACCATGTGTAGCTATCGCAAGCCAGTACGCTTGTATCGCCAGAGTTGCTGTAGTGTATTGTCAGGTGTAGAGTCACCGTCGAGTCGCATCCAACAGCGTTGCCATTCGGGAATACAAATGTGGGAGTCTGAGTGTTTGCGGTGTAAGTCTGACCATTGCCACGAGTCCAAGTGTAGCTGTCGCACTCAGTTACGTCGTCAATGCCGAAGGACTGGTAGTTCACCGTCAGGGTGAGGTAGACCACGCTGTCGCACCCTTGGTTTGTGATGGTGGCCCAGCGGTAGCGGCCCGACATGCCGTAGGTGGCACCGTTGGTGGCCCAGGTGTACTGGTCGCAAGCCGTCTCGCTCATCTGAGTCATAAGAGTGTCGTTCACGGTGATGCTACCTTGTAATGTCACCTGCGGACAGCCATAGAGGCTGGTGGCTGTGATGGAGAAGTTGCCGCTCTCGTCAGGATGACCGAATATTCTGCCAGCGGTGGTGCCGATATACTGGAACTGGAGTATGTTGGGCAAGTTGTTGACAGCGAGCGAAGCGTTGGCATAGCTTATCTCGATAGGAGTGATGTCAGCGCCGGCGCAGAGGGTCTGATTCAGGTTTGTAGCGTTGAGGGCAACCAGCGGATAGATGACCACCGTAGCTGAGGCGTTGGCCTGACAGCCGTTAGCGTCGGTAGCTGTGACTGTATATACGGTAGTGTCTGTAGGCGTAGCCACCACAGATGTGCCGTCGGTGTGGTCAAGACCGGTGGCCGGGCTCCAGGAGTAGGTCATGCTGCCGTCGAGGTTGCTGCTGCTGCCGTTGGCGGTGAGCGTGGTGCTCTCGCCGAGACAGATGGCAGCGTCGCCCGAAGTGGTGACAGCGATGTCGTTGGCCGGGATGTTCACCATTACGAGGCTCTGAGTCTCGTTGCCACACTCGTCAGACACGGTCACCGTCACGTTGATAGTCTGAGCGGTGCGGAGCTGGTCGTATCTGGAATCAGCCACAGGCGACTGAGAGACAAAAGTGACGGTGTTGCCACAGTTGTCGCTGGAGGCAGCGAGAGCCAAAGTGCTGAGGTCTGGAATCTTGTACTGGCATCCGTCAGCCGGGATGGCCGCCTGATCAGCTATGGCGTTCATTACGGGAGCTATAGTGTCTCGCACCATGTAGGTGTAGGTCCATACGAACTCGAGACCAGCGCAGTCGCGGTAGGTGTAGGTGTATGAGCGGAAGCCGTTGCAGTTGTCGGTGTTCTCGTTGATCAGAGTGTCGACAGGAGAGAGTATGTTGTCGCACACATCTCTCACCTCAGGCATTACGGCAGGCTCAACAGCGTCGCCGATGCAAGCCACCGTCGAGGCGATGGGCACTGCGATGCCACGTTCGCTCGGAGTGGTAACCCTGTCGATGGTATAGGTGTAGGTCCAGAAGTCCTCTCTACCCATGCAGTCCTCATAACGGAACACATAGGCTATCTGCCCTTCGCAGTTTTCGGTAGTCCATGTAGTGTCGATATGGTCGAGAGTTGACGGTATTACCGTGTCGCACGGGTTGGTCACTACAGGTGCCGTAGGCAGTGTCACTGCACTCAGGCATTCCACTTCGATGCCATCGTCAGCAGGCATTGTGTAAGGCAGAGGCTCTACGTGGTATGTATAACTCCACACATATTGTGCGGCGTTCACGGTGTACCCATAGTAGAATATGGTGTCACCGCATCCACCGACTCCGACATGGTTGGAAGTCGAGTCGAGGTGAGGACGGTAAGTGTCGCCACACACGTTGATTACGGGAATCACCGGCGAGCCGTTAGCACCGTCAAGTGTGGGCTGCTTCACCTCGCTCACGCAGTTGATATTCACCGTCACGTTCTCCACCGGAGTGAAAGCGTCAGGAGTCACAGTGTAGACATAAGTCCAGATGCTGTCGTGACCAGCGCAGTCGGTATATCTGTAGCGGTGTGTAACGGTACCCGTTCCGTTCGGATTCATCGCTGCGGTACTGTCAACATAAACAGGTACTATTTCTCTTCCGCATACGTCGTGAATCGTTACAGCACCAGGAACCACAGCAGCCACAGCACACGATATGCCGCTGCCACCGTCGGCCGGGACCTCAGCGATGACGACAGGCAGTTCGATGCGGTAGGTGAAGGTCCAGGAGTCGGAGTTGTTGCCCGAGCAGTCGGTATAGGTGTAAGTGTAGGTCTTGGTGGCGTTGCATGAGCCGGCATCCTCAGTGTAGGTGGAGTCGGAGAGCACGCCAGTGATGGTCTCACCGCAGGAGCTGGTAGCTGTAGGTACGGTGAAGGTTGTCATAGCCATGGTGAAGGTTGTCATAGCCATGCTGGGGCAGATGACAGTGTCCTTGTCGGCGATGCCAGTGCTGTTGATAGTCACGGCACCCTGACGCAGGATGGTGTAGGTGTATACGAAGGTATGCTCGTGGCCAGCGCAGTCGCGATAGGTGTAGGTGTAATCCACATTACCCTCGCAGGCAGGCATGGTTCCGACGGTGGTGTCGACCGGAGTGAGGGTCTCACCGCAAGCCGAAGTCACGACAGGCAGGGTCCAAGTGCAGCCAGTCTCGCCAGCACCCAGAGCGTCGGCGGCACACTCCACAGTGGAGCTGCCGGTAGCAGGAGTTACGGCGAAGTCAGGCTGGTTGATATGGTAGGTGTACATCCAGTCATGGTTGTGACCAGCGCAGTCGGTGTAGGTGTAGACGAACTCAATGTCACCGTTGCAGTCAGGAGCAGCAGTCGGGTAACCAGCCTTGAGCACCGGGACGTTGAGTACGGTGTCGCAATGGTTGGAGACGACCGGCAGAGAGATGAGGCTGCCAGTCTCGCCAGCGGCCAGAGCGTTGACAGCGCAGTTGACCGTACCCTCAGCGTTGGCAGGCATGAGGTCCTCGAAGTCAGCAGGAGATACGTTGAAGACAGCTCTCCAGACGTAGTCCACGGTGTTGACGTTGTAGGTCCAACGGTGGACGATGACACCGCAACCGCCAGCGTTTACAGCCACGCTGTCGCTAAAGGTGGGAGTGATGTCGATGCCGCACTCCGAGACCACAGGCTTAGAGTACATGGCCTCGACAGCCTGGGCGGGACAGGTGATGGCGATGGTGTCGTTGTCCGGGAGTGAGAAGGTGTTCGGGTTGACATTATATACGAAGGTCCAGATGCTGTCGTGACCAGCGCAGTCAGTGTACTTGTACTGGTAGGTGACAGTACCTGTGCCGTCAGGAGCCATCACGGCGACGCTGTCGGTGACGAGCACAGGAACGATGTCGCGGCCACATACATCATGTATGGTGGCGGCACCCGGGTTGAAGGCATCCATGGCGCAAGCCACAGAGCCGTTGCCGTCGGCCGGAACCTCAGAGATAGTCTCAGGCAGCTCGATACGGTACTCGAAGGTCCAGGTGTCAGAGTTGTTGCCCGAGCAGTCGGTATAGGTGTAAGTGTAGGTCTTGGTGGCGTTGCATGAGCTGGCATCCTCGGGGTGAAGGTTGTCATAGCCATGCTGGGGCAGATGACAGTGTCCTTGTCGGCGATGCCAGTGCTGTTGATAGTCACGGCACCCTGACGCAGGATGGTGTAAGTGTAGGTCCAACCGGTGGAGTCACCAGCGCAGTCGACATACTTGTAGACGAAAGTGACGGTGCCCTCGCACTTGGTAGTCGGGTCGTTCCAGTTGGTGTCGCTTCTCAGGAGGACGCCAGCGATATCTTCGCCGCAGGAGCTGGTGGCGTGAGGCACGTTGGCCGGGTCAAGCTCGGTGGCGAGAGCCAGGCACTCAACCGTTTTGGCATACTCGAAACCGGTAGCCACGACAGGATCGCCAGTTCGGTCGATGGTGTAGCGGAAATGCCACAGGTGTTCGTGGTTCTGGCAGTCGGTATATTTATAGGTGTAAACCACGGAGCCCTCACAAGCGGGT
>CACYJU010000027.1 GCA_902774845.1 uncultured Bacteroidota bacterium | reverse complement strand
CGACGGATGTCGAGATAGCGGTATTTCATACGGAGGTCATCACCGCCGTCGCTCTGATCCTCGATGGTGAAGGGAGGAACCTTGGACTCGTTGAGTACGGTGAGTTTTTCCACCTGGATCTCTATTTCGCCGGTGGGAATCTTGGTGTTCTTGGAAGAGCGCTCGATGACAATGCCGGTAACCTGCAGTACATACTCACGACCCAGTTTGCGAGCTTGCTCGCAGAGGGCTGGGTTGGTTTCCATATTGAAAGCCAGCTGAGTGATACCATAACGGTCGCGGAGGTCGATGAAAGTCAAGCCGCCGAGATCACGACTGCGCTGGAGCCAACCACAGAGGGTAACCTGCTGACCAAGATTGGTGATATTAAGTTCGCCACAAGTGTTTGTTCTATACATGGGTTTTGAGTTTTTAGTTTCGAGTTTTGAGTTTTGAGTTTTGAGTTTCAAGCGTCCCGCAAATGTCTAATCACTAATCACTAATCACTAATCACTAATCACAGGTTATATCATTTTTAGGAAGCCGATTTCTTTGTCGGAGAGTTCACGGTAGCGGCCACGCGGGAGGTCTTTCTTGGTGAGGCCGGCGAAGATGACGCGGTCGAGTTTGTGGACCTCGTAACCGAGATGTTCGAAGATGCGACGGACGATACGGTTGCGGCCTGAATGGAGGGCGACGCCGACAATGCGTTTGTCGTTGAAGCCTTCGGCGTACTGGACATCGTCGACTTTGATGGGGCCGTCCTCGAGTTCGATGCCTTCGAGCATCTTCTTCATATCCTCGCGTGTGACCGCCTTGTTGAGTTCGACCTGGTAGACCTTGTAGACCATCGTGGAAGGATGGGTGAGCTTGCGGGCGAGCTCGCCGTCGTTGGTGAAGAGGAGGAGTCCGGTGGTGTTGCGGTCGAGACGGCCGACAGGATAGATCCGTTCGCGGCAGGCGCCGTCGATAAGCATCATGACGGTCTTGCGTTCCTGCGGGTCATCGACGGTGGTGATATAACCTTTCGGCTTGTTCATCAGGAAGTAACGTTTGGCTTCGGTGCTGAGAGTCTCACCGCCGTAGGAGACGACGTCGCCGGGCTTCACCTGATAACCCATCTGGGTGACAACCTGACCGTTGACCTTGACGCTTCCAGCCTCAATGAGCTTGTCGGCTTCACGACGGCTGCAGATGCCGGCATTGGCGATATATTTGTTGAGGCGGACGGTGTCTTTTGGTCCGTGCCCGGACAGGGCTTTATTAAGAGTGCTTGAATGCCTCCTTTCGGAGTCATTGTCTCTGCGGCTCGGCAATAAATGTGAACTTTTATTGCTCTCGCTCTTGTGAGACAATTGCTTGAGAGGGGTTGACGCGGTGGGTTTATGGGACCTGTTACCCTCTGGTCTTCTGACTTTCTGACCTTCCGACTTAGGCATGCTTGCAGCAGCTCTGCGGGGTTTGGGAGTGTTGGTTCTCTCACCCGACGGTTTGGGTCTTCCGCCTTTCGGTGCCGGCTTTGTCGGTGTATTCTTCCGCTCACGCGGTTTGTATTCCTTGTTCACTGTTATTTTTGGTGTATGGGTGTAAAGGTGTAATTGTGTAAGGGTGTATTGGTGTAGGGTGTGTAATTTAGAATCTCATCTTGTAGGGGAAGGCGGCGTCGGACTCTTGCTTCTTCCTTATGAATGCCACCTCTTCGGCCAGACGCAGGATTACTTCGAGTTTCATCTGTTTGAGCCAAGAGATGGCCACCTCGTCTTTACGGCAGGCCATGCAGAACATGAAGTTGGCTCGATGGAGGTTCTTGAGTACCCAAGCCCTCGCAGCATCCTCACCGTCGATGGCGTGGCTGAGCAGACCGAGCCAATGGTAGCCATGCTTGACGAGCCAGGCTTCAGCCTCCTCATCTTCCTCAATGAGGTTGTAGAAGGCTGCAAGCTCGGGATAGCCAGCATTCACAAGCCAGTTGAAGAAGTCGTCCTTCCCAGTCATGGCCTGCTGGAGTGCAAGCAGCACCTTCACATCGTATTTCAAGAGGCCGAGCATTATTAGTTAATAGTTAAAAGATAAAAGTTAATGGTGTAAGGGTGTATTGGTGTAGGGGTGTAAAGGTGTATTAGTGTAGAATTTCGTTTTACGAGCGGAGTTTGGCTCCTAGTTGCTTTTCCAGGTTGGTCTGGATCTTCGTCATCACGGATTCAATCTGCTTGTCGTTCAGTGTCTTGTCGTTATCCTGGAGTATGAAGCTCACAGCGTAGGACTTCTTGCCGTCGAGGATGCCCTTGCCCTCATAGACGTCGAAGAGCGACACCTTTTTCAGGAGTTTCTTCTCAGTGGAATAGGCAACACGCTCAATTTCAGCAAATGGCACATTCTTGTCGAGGATCAACGCCAAGTCGCGACGGACCTCGGGGAACTTCGGAAGCTCCTTGTAGACGACCTCCTTGTCGGGATAGTTCTTGAGCATTAGAGCCCAGTTGAAGTCGGCAAAGAAGACATCCTGCTTGCAGTCCATCCTCTTCAGAGTCTCCTTGGAGAGACGCCCGAAGCAGACCAGCAGCTTCTTGCTGTCGCGCAAGATGACATCGTAACCTTGGGCGAAGAATTTTTCCTGAGCGGGGACGAACTCCAAACGAGATATATTGATACGCATGCGCGAGAGGATAGACATGACATACTGCTTGAGGTCGAAGAAGTCGACCGGAGCCTGCTTGACCTTCCAACTTTCGGGCGCCATCGCGCCGGTCATGAAGAGGGAAAGATGCGGAGTCTCGATATATTTCTTGGTCACATCCACAGTACCAGCGTCAACGGGTATGTATTCGTGATTCAACACATAGGTGCGGCCGAACTCATACAGCTTCTGATCGAGAATCTTGTGGTTGAGGTTTCTTACCACACACTCCATACCGCTGTAGAGGAGAGTCTGACGCATGACGTTCAACTCCTTGCTAAGAGGGTTGAGGATGACGACGTTGTTCTGCGAGTCGAAGTCGGGATTGCCCTCGTAGTAGTCGCTCTTGGTGAGCGAGTTGTTCATTATCTCGAAGAAGCCGTTGTTGGAGAGGAGGTCGGAGACGACGTTCTGGAGACGGCGAGGGTTGGGTTTCTTGCCGTAGGAGAGGCAGCTGTTCAAACGCAGGTCGAAAGAGATGTTGTTGTAGCCGTAGATGCGCATAATCTCCTCGACGACGTCACACTCGCGGTAGACGTCGACCTTGCAGGTGGGGATCTTGAGGAACATGCCGTCCTTCTCCTCACGCACGATCTCGATGTTGAGGGAGGTGAGTGCGGTGCGGATTATGTCAACGGGAATCTCCTTGCCGATGAGGTCGAAGACCCGCTTGAAGTTGATCTCCACGTTAGCACGGTGGATCTGGTTGGGATAGATGTCGACCATGTTGCCGCAGATGTCGCCGCCAGCGATCTCCTGGATGAGCTTGACAGCACGCTGGAGAGCCCAGATGGTGATATTGGGGTCGCAACCACGCTCGAAACGGAAGGAGGCGTCGGTCTTGATACCGTGACGCTTGCTGGTCTTGCGGACGGAGACGGGGTTGAAGTAGGCGCTCTCGAGGAAGATGTTGGTAGTCTGCATGGTGACGCCGCTCTTTTCGCCACCGAAGACGCCAGCGATACACATGGGCTCGTTAGCGTTGCAGATCATGAGGTCTTTCTCGTCGAGTTTGCGCTCGACGCCGTCGAGTGTCACGAAAGGAGTGCCCGTGGAGAGAGTCTTTACTATGATCTGGTTGCCGTCGATCTTGTCGGCGTCGAAGGCGTGCATCGGCTGACCGATCTCCATGAGGATGTAGTTGGTGACGTCGACGATATTGTTTATCGGACGGATGCCGACGGTGCGGAGACGGTTCTGCAGCCAGTCGGGCGATTCTGCTACCTTGACGCCGCGGAGGGTGATGCCAGTATAACGAGGACAGAGGTCGGTCTGTTCGACGGATACGCTTATAGCACCCTCAGTGGTCTTGGGGACGAGAGGTGCGGTCACAGGAGGAATCTGGAGTTTGAGACCAGCGCCGTTGCGGGTGTTCAACACCGCCACCACATCGCGAGCGACACCGATATGGCTGGTTGCATCGCTGCGGTTGGCCGTGATGGCGACCTCCAGGACATAGTCCTCCTCGACATGAAAATACTCCTTTGCGGGCATTCCCACAGGAGCGTCGTCGGGAAGCACCATGATGCCAGCATGGTCGCTGCCCAGCTGGAGCTCGTCGGCAGCACAGAGCATACCCTCGCTTACGGCACCGCGGAGTTTGCCTTTCTTTATCTCGAAGAATTCGGTATCGGAAGTGTAGATCTTGGTGCCGATCTGAGCACATACCACCTTCTGGCCGGCGGCCACGTTGGGAGCGCCACAGACGATATTCAGAGGACGGTCGCCACCCACGTCGACGGTAGTGAGATGGAGATGGTCACTGTCAGGATGAGGCTCGCAGGTGAGCACCTGAGCGATGACCACATGTTCAAGACCGCCTTTTATGGTTTCGACTTTTTCAATACCTTCCACCTCGAGTCCGGAGAAGGTGAGCAGTTCGTCGAGCTGTTGAGGCGTAAGTTCGCCATAGTCGACATAGTCTTTTAACCACTTGTAAGAGATGTTCATATCTTTATTATTTTGTTATCTTGTTAACTTGTTAGTGTGTTAGTGAGAGATGTTCTTATGTTTGAGAGTCAAATAGTTTAAAAGTGTAAGGGTGTAGGGGTGTATGGGGGGCTATTCTTTATAAATCATTAATTTCATAGAGTCGGTATTCTTTTGTGGGGAGGTTTAGGGGATGGTAGGAGCTGTCGGGCTGGTATTGGTCGGTGGTCAGAAAATGGCGGCAGCGCTGCTGGTCGTCGAGAGTCACGCGGAGGTCACGATAGTAGTAGCCCTGCAGCTTGTAGTTGTAATATAGTTCAGACGGAATGGAGACCCTCTCCCCTTTCTCGAGATGAGCAGCGATGAGCTTCAAGTCCTGCTGAAGCAGACGGTCGCGACCTTCCGAACCGAAACGGAAGATGTTCAGAAGCAAAGCCCCCACCAGCATCGAAAAAGAGATGTAAGGCAGAGCCTTGTTCACCTTTTTTATCCATCCAGACACCTCCCCTTCTACGAGGAGGGCAGCCAGCACAGCCACTATAGGCATCGCAGGAAGGATGTAGTACTCGTTCTGTCGGGTGCTCACCATCATAGGAAGGACAGCGCAGGCCACCAGCGCCCAGAGAGTCCATTCCAGAGAGGAAGGTTTGTGTTTGAGACCTTTCTTCAGCAAGGCCACAACAAGCACCAGACCCACAACTATCGCAATGTTACGCAGAAAGTAGACAATCACCATCCATCGAGCGTCCTCGTTCTGAGACCAGGCGGCAAGCACCTGCTTGTCCATATAGTTGACAAAGTATTCACGAGCGGCCGGCACCGACAGAGCGATCACCGCCAACGGCAGCAGGAGGCCGACGAGGAGCGAGGAGGTCTGAAGCAGCATGGATTTTGTCGACAGACGCTCACGGTCGAAAAGCCATATCAGCAACGGCAGCACCAGTGGGAAAAGGCCAACGAAACCCTTAGTCAGGAAGGCGGCAGAGAGCAGAATGCCTGCGATGAAACCTCTCGAATTTTGAATTTTGTTATCGGCTTTGACGCTTGGCTCCGACAAGAACTTTGAATTTTGTTTTTTACATAGGCTGGGCTGGTGTGGAAGAATCAGCAGTATGGCACCCAGGTCGAAGATGAGCATTGTGTTTTCCAGCATGCACTCGTTGGCGAAATGAGTGACCACAGGCATGAGAGTCCAGAAGAGCAAGGGAATCCAGCTGTTCTCCTTCTTTCCGCCGAGACGAGTCCAAAGCAAGAGAGAGAGCCAAGCACAAAGAAGTATTGAGACGGCCATGTAGAGTTTGGTGACCCATAGATGCACCCCGAAGACCTTGTAGAAGAGCGCGAGCAGACCCATCATCAGAGGCGGGTGTTCGTAGAAGGCAGGATGGTGAGAGGCGGTGTAGGTAAGATGCCAGAAAGAGCCGGTACCTTCGGCAAGGTTGGCCGCGACGTTGCTGTATATCAGACCGTCCATGAACATGCCGGTAGTCGTCAGCGACCCGCTGACGAGAAACAGCCAAATGGCGAGCAAGAGCGAAGGCAGAACAACAAAATCCCTGAATTTGTTGTTCTGCTGAGCTGAAGGCGGCATTGACGTCGCTTTTCGGCGGCACATGGCGGAGATATATGAAGGCCCGGTCCTCACGGATGGATTTTTAATTTGTTAATTTGTTAGTCTGGGAATGTGGGAATTAGGCGTTCTTTTTCCAGCTGTCTTTAAGGGTGCTGGTGCGGTTGAAGACGAGGTGGTCGGGGGTGGAGTCTTTGTCGACGCAGAAGTAACCCATACGCTCGAACTGGTAGCGGGCGATGCCGTCGGGCCAAGAAGTCTTGTCCGGTTCGACATTGAGAAGGGCGGGTTCGAGCTTGCAGTGGTTCATCACCTTGAGCGAGTCGGGGTTGAGGTTGTCGAGGAAGGTCTTGCCTTCGGGGCAGTCGTCTGGAGCCTCGACCGCGAAGAGACGGTCGAAGAGACGCACCTCGGCCTCGACGGCGTGTTGCGCGCTGACCCAGTGGATAGTGCCCTTCACCTTGCGTCCGTCGGGGGCGTCGCCGCCACGGGTGGCGGGATCGTAGGTGCAGTGGATGCAGGTGATGTTGCCGTCGGCATCTTTCTCGACGCTCTGAGCGGTGACGAAGTAGGCGTAGCGCAGACGTACCTCCTGCCCTATCGCCATGCGGAAATATTTCTTCGGAGCGACCTCCATGAAGTCCTCACGCTCGATATAGAGCTCACGGCCGAAGGGGACCTCGCGGAAGCCGTCGGACTCGTTCTCGGGGTTGTTGACAGCCCGCAGGAGCTCGGTCTGCCCTTCGGGGTAGTTGTCGATGACCACCTTGACGGGGTCGAGGACAGCCATACGACGCTGAGCCCGCTTGTTGAGATCCTCACGCAGGGAGAACTCGAGGAGGGAGTAGTCGATGATGTTGTCACGTTTGGCGACGCCGATACGTTCGCAGAAAGCCTTGATGCTCTCGGGGGTGTAGCCACGACGGCGGAAGCCGCAGATGGTAGGCATACGCGGATCGTCCCAACCGGAGACATGACCTTCTTTGACGAGCTGGAGGAGCTTGCGCTTGGACATCACGGTGTAGTTGATATTGAGGCGAGCGAACTCATACTGATGGCTCGGGAAGATCTCGAGTTTTTCGATGAACCAGTCGTAGAGCGGACGGTGGATGTCGAACTCGAGAGTGCAGATACTGTGTGTTATATGCTCGATAGAGTCGCTCTGACCGTGAGCGTAGTCGTACATCGGGTAGATGCACCAGCGGTCGCCGGTGCGGTGATGCGATGCGTGGAGGATGCGGTACATGATAGGATCGCGGAACTGCATGTTCGGGTGAGCCATGTCGATCTTGGCGCGGAGCACCTTAGCGCCGTCGGGGAACTCGCCAGCTTTCATGCGCTCGAAGAGGTCGAGGTTTTCCTCGATGGAGCGGTCACGCCAGGGGCTGTTCTTGCCCGGCTGAGTGACGGTGCCGCGGTTGGCGCGGATTTCTTCGAGAGATTGGTCGTCGACATAAGCGAGACCCTTCTTTATCAGGAGGACAGCCCACTCGTAGAGCTGAGTGAAATAGTCGGAGGTGTAGTAGACGCCGGCCCAGTTGAAGCCCAGCCACTTGATGTCCTCCATGATAGACTCGACATATTCGGTGTCCTCCTTGACGGGGTTGGTGTCGTCGAAGCGGAGGTTGGTCTTGCCTCCGTATTTCAAGCCCAAGCCGAAGTTGAGGCAGATGGATTTGGCGTGACCGATATGGAGGTAGCCGTTCGGCTCGGGCGGGAAGCGGGTCAATATCGACTTATGAGTGCCGTTAGCGAGGTCGTTTTCGATGATTTCTTCGAGAAAGTTCAGGGGCTGATCCATGGTTATTGTGTTGATAGGTTGATATGGTGTAATGGTGTATAGGTGTAAGGGTGTAATCGTGTAATGGTGTAATGGTGTAGGGGTGTAAGGGTTAAGGGTTAAAGAGGACTTGTCGGACTTGTCGGACTAATGGGTGTAAGGGGATTAGCTTCTTTTCTTGGTGTCGACGGTCTGCGTGTTGCTGGCTTTCTTACCGATGTTCTTTTCGATGGTTATGTAGTTGGGGGTCTTGAGTGCGTAGTCGCCAACCTTGAGAGTGGGGCGCACTTTTATGCCGACTTTCGAGGAGGTACCGTCGTTCTTGAAGCTGGAGGCGAACCCTTTGAGGGACTCGATGCCGTCCTTGGAGAAGATGCGATACATGTCGGTAGCCACGTTGAGAGGCACGGTGGAGGTGCGGCCAGCACCCACGGTGTAGGACTTGGTGGTGGTGCCCTGAGCGAGCTGAGTGTTCTGCACGTTGACCATCCAGTCCATAGTGTTGAGGAGAGCGTTGGTCTGAGTGGGGTTCTTGATACCCACGTTGAAGTCCATTGCCAGGGGGATCTGCTTCTGCATGATGGATGCGGCGAGCTTGGCCACGTCGGCGACACCGATCTGACCGCCGGCGACCTTCTTCACGTCGACGCCAGCCACGGAGACATTAGAAACGTTGTTGAGAGAATACTCGCAGTTGGCGAGGTTGGCTATGCCTTTGATCTGCTCGGCGACGCCGCTCAGGATGGAGCAGGAGGTGAGCATAAGACAAAGGGAAAGAGATGAGATTATGATGAGTTTTTTCATGAGTTAATAGTTATTAGTGATGAGTGAATTGTGAATAGACAAATGTATTTGCTAACTACTGATGGGGATTAGAAGCCGGTGCGGAACATGAACCAGAACTTGTTTTCGAGCTCGTGCCACTCGGCCGAGGTCTGGTCGTAGACCTTCTGGGTGTAGGCGTTGAGGAGGTTGTCGATCTGAGTCTGGTAGCGGTTGCGGTCGGAGGCATACTGAGCGTCGTCGCGGTTGTCGACGAGGTTTTTCACCTGCTTCTCGAGAGCGTCGAGACGTACGAAGGCGTTGTCCTCCTGAGTCTTGATAGACTTGTTCATGGTCTCCTTGGTGCGCTGCCAAGCGACGGTGGCGAGTTTGTTAGCCTTGCGGTATTTCCAGATGGCAGCGTCGTCGCTGTATTCGTTCTGGCCACAGAGAGCGAAGGTTGTGGGCAGGATCTTGGTGCCGGCGAAGATGGGCACGCGAGGCGACTGAGCGGGGTTGTCGAAGGAGACCCAGCAGATGCCGCCCACCTCGTTGGGGAGCCAGTCACGCAGCTGGATGACTGTCGAATAGGAGCACCATGCGACGGCAACGGTACGGCGGAATTCGACGGCGTTCTCGTCAAGCATATTGTAGGTGCTCTGAGTGGTAGCGTTCATCCAAGGGTTGGCGATGGGGCTGAGGAGAGTGTCGCGCTGAGTCTTTCCGTTCTTATCCTTGCTGGTCTTAACATATTTGATATTGCGGCACATGTCCATATCGGTACCCTCGTAAGTGGAGCGGAAGAGTTCCATCACCTTGCGGACGTCGACATGCTTGTCGGGATGGACCGAGAACGGCAGCTCGTCCATATCCATCGAGAGGTTCAACGAGGGAGCGAGAGCGTTGAAGATGAAGAACTCACGCTCGCGGAAGTTCTTTCCGTTAGCGTAGTCGGGGATGAAAGCCTTCCAGAAGATGAACTCGCCCTTGCCGTCCCAGAGTTTGTATTTCTTAGCCACCTTCTCGACGTTCTCGGAAGCCATGAAGTATTCGGTGTTGGCGCGGTTCATGCGGCCGATACGGGGGATGTTGGCCGAGACGCCCACATGCTCGTCGGGGATGCGCTGAGCGGCCCAGATGGCGCCGATCTCCTTCTCGCCACAACCCATGATTTCGAGCTGCCAGACCTCGTTCTTGTCGGCTATGGTGATGCACTCACCCTCGTCGCCGTAGCCGTATTGCTTGACGAGGTCGCCGATGAGGCGGATGGCGTCGCGAGCGTTGTCACAGCGTTTCAGCACGATACGCATGAGCTCCTCGATATTGAACATACCATCCTTGTTGACCAGACATTTTGGGCCGCCGAAGGTGGTCTCGCCTATGGCCAGCTGCTTCTCGTTCATACAGGGATAGGCGGTGTTGAGGTAAGCGTAGGTGTGAGCCACCTGAGGGATGGTGCCCACGAGACGCAGACCGGTGGTGTCGGTGCGATAGGATGTGTGGACCGAGCCCTTGTAGATTTTCTCTTCCGCCTTGGAGTCGAAGTCCTGAGCCGGCTCGATGGCCATCCAGGTACGGTAGACGCCGTCGCAGGTGTGAGAGGTGATGACGCTGCCGTCCATGGAGGCTTTCTTGCCCACCATGATGCTGGTGCAGTTCTGACCGTCACGAGGATAATCTTGCGCTTTCAGGCCGAAGGTTAAAAATAAAACCGCTGTGAGTAAAAAGAACTTTTTCATGTGTATGTTTGTTTTATTTGTTTTTCGTGGAGGGGGGGTGTAGGGGTGTAAAGGTGTATTGGTGTAGGGGTGTAAGGACTTGTCGGACTTGTCGGACTTGTCAGACTTTTGGGGGTCGGGGTTTAAGGTTCAAAGTTCAAGGTTCAAGGTTCAATGTTTAATGGGTTATTCACTAATCAGGGCTAAGAAAGCTTCGGCGGCGGGTTCTATCAGGTCGTCGGGGAATTCGTAGTCGGGGTGGTGCAGCTCGTGACACTCCTCGCCGGCGCCCATGCCGAAGAAAGCGCCTCGGTAGTTCATCAGGTAATTGGCAAAATCTTCCGACCATCGGAACGGTTTTTCGATGCGCTGCACCGTGTAGCCCGCCGACGAGAGGGTCTGCTCCAACCGCTCGGCCAGCTCACGGTCGTTCTCGGTGGCGTTGAAGGGGTCGTGCAGTTCGACCGACCAGGAGAGGCCACATTTCTCGCACACCTCAGCCACCAGCGAGTCGGCCTCGATCCGCAAAGCCTCCATCCGCTTGTTGGTGAAAGCCCGCAGGGTGAACATAAGCTCGGCGTCGCCAGCCGAAGTGCCGTAGGCCTCCTCTCCCACCCTCACGCCAATCAAGGTGCTCTGGGTGAACTCGTCGAGTGTGGCTTCCGCTTTGTTGAACTCAGCGAATCGGTTGATTATCTCAGCCACAGCCAACCCCGGGTTGATGCCCTTCTCGGGAGTCGAAGCGTGGGTCTGACGGCCAACGAGCCTGTATTTCACGCCCACCGAGGCGGCGGCGAAGGTGTCGACGCTGGAGAGTACGGTAGCGAGCGGAAAGCCAGGGATATTGTGCAAGCCGTATACCGCCTGTATATCGTAGCGCTGCAAGATGCCGCTATCCAGTATCTTCTGCGAGCCGAAGCCCGTCTCCTCCTCAGGTTGGAAGATGAGAAGGATATTGCGGTCGGCGTAGAGTTTGGGATTCTGCGATATGAGGTCAGCCACGCGGAGCATGATGGAGGTGTGGCCGTCGTGACCGCACTTGTGCGAGACCCCGTTTATGGGCAGTGCGTCGGTATCGGCCCTCAGGGCTATGGTCGGCTTGCCCTCATGGTTGCCGAAGAGAGCCACCACGCCGTAGCCACCCACATGCTCGTTGACGGAGCAGTCGGGATAGGCACTCAGGCATTTCACCACCATATCGTGAGCGAAGGACTCCTGACCTGAGAGACCCGGATGGGAGTGCAGCAGATGGCGAACATGGCTTCGTACTAGGGACTTGAAGACGCGGCCGCGCTCTTCGAAGTTCTTGAAGCTGTCGTAGCTGGCCGCCGCCGGCGAGAGGAGGCAGACGCCGCCCGGCTCGGTGACCTCGAAACACCAGTCGACTATCTGAGAATATTCATCTACGCTGATGTAGTTCTTGTTTTCCAGTCCCCCGAGCAGGCCCGTACGCACACGTATACGTTTGCCGGCCACCCCCACGAAAGCGATGTTCTTTATCGAGGAAGCCGTGAGGAAGTCGGCCAAGCCGTTGTAGTCGATACCGCGGTCGAAGCCACCGACGATAAGAGTCTGCACCCCGCCGAGAGCCGACACCGCCGCCTCGCAGGCAGCGGGGATGGTCGAGATGGAGTCGTTGTAGAACCTGACGCCCTCGTAGGTGCCCACAAACTCAAGACGGTGTTCGAGACCTTTGAAGTCCTCGACCGCCTTGCGGAAGATGTCCGGCTCGACACAGTAAAGCTGAGCCACGAGAGCGGCCGCCTGGATGTTGCTCCGGTTGTGGTCGCCCGGCAGACGGGTCGTAACTGCGCCATAGAGCGGCTCGTCATCGACGGAGTAGTCGATCATCTCGCCCCTGAACCCCTTGTCACATTTCTTGATGAGAGAGAGCAGGTCTTTGTTATCCCTGCAGTAGATGAAGTAGTCGCCCTCTGTCTGGCGCAAGCCTATCTGCATCTTCGCCATCTGGTAGTCGAGATAGCTCTCGTAGTGGTCCAGATGTTCCTGGAAGAGGTTGAGGAGAATGCCCACATGAGGAGCGGTATATATGCCCTCCAGCTGATGGCACGAGAGCTCGGCCACGACGATGGTCGAAGAGTCCATCTGCTCGATGAGCTCGAAGAGCGGGATGCCGATATTGCCGCCCAGGAGGACGTTATAGCCGGCAGCTTTCAGTATGGCGTAGATGAGGGAGGTGGTGGTACTCTTGCCTTTGGTGCCCGTGATGCCGATGGTTTGGGAGCCGTAGACGCGGAGGAAGATGTCCGTCATGGAAGAGATGACGGCGTCGCCGCTGAGTTCCTTTATCGCATGCATGGGGATGCCCGGCGACTTGATGATCAAGTCCCACTCAGAGTCGCAGAGCTTGAGAGCGATCTCCGTGTTGTTCTCGGCTGTCTGGAGGTCGGCGCAGACGTTGAGGTTCTGGAGTAGGGCGAAAGCCGAACGCCCCTCACGGCCCATACCAGCGATGAGGACCCGCTTGCCAGCAACGATACGTTTTATGTCAGATTCCAGATACATTGAGATATACGAAGAGAAATACGATTAAAGAGAGCGCACCTTCAAAAATGCAAAGATACACTTTTTTTTGTATATGTAATAATATATTACGCGGAAACAAAAAAACAATGTTCAAGCAAGCTTGACATTGCTCTCACTCTCGCACGACTGTTCGGTGGGGGCGAATCTTACGGGATTACAGGAAGAACGGGGCTTCTCGGTCAGTTTTCCAGCATCCTTACGGGGGCGTTCTTAGGAAAACCTTTGAGGCGGTAGACCTTGCCGCTGGAGTAGGTGACGTAGAACTCGGAGATGCGGACGAACTTCACCTCGCGTGACTGGAGCCAGCAGAGGTAACTGGAGCCTTTCAGGGTCAGCTCCTGAGATGGAGGGATGGCGATGTCGGAGTCGGTGCCGCAGATGAAGAGGTTCTTGCTCAGCTGGAGGTCGCCTTTCAATCCACTCTGAGTGCCACACCAAAAGATGGGCATGGACCTGTCTTTCTTGTCGAAGACAGAGCCGATGACGAGGAGGTTGCGGATGGTGTCGCCCTGGATATTGTTGACTATGATGCCACGCGGCTCGGTGAGGCGGTTCTGGGCATCGAAGCCGAAAGCCAGATTGCGGATAGTGATGCAATAGCCTTCATGAGGTTCGGCGCTGGGCGCAAACCGCTCCTGAGCTGTTACAGGAACGGAGAAAAGGAGTATTGCGACGAAGAGAGAAAAGATTTTTTGCATAGAGAAACCAACTGCTTTGAATTGCTTTTTCGGACACTAACCGCACGAATTCTGCACACAAAATGTTGGTTTCTTATATGTTTATACGATGGAACCGGGAAAAGGTTGCGTTTTGATGGAAGAAGTAAGAGGTGGGGATTTTAAGCCAGGGAGACGGTGAGATCGGTGGTGTAGCCTCCTTCGCCGTCGTCGCCTTGGGTGAGGGTGTACTTGCCCGGATAAAGGAGGTTAAGCCGCTTGGAGGTGTTCTCGATGCCGATGCCGCCTTCGTGCCGCTTGGCGTGGTTGGAGTTGTGGATATGACAGGAGAGCTGGTCGCCGTTGAGGGTGATGTCGATATGTATGAAGGAGGGTTTGGAATAGCTTATGCCGTGCTTGAAGGCGTTCTCGATGAACGGGAGCAGCAGCAACGGAGCTATCTGCAGCCGCTCGTCGACGGGTGGCATGCGGAGGGTGATCTGGCACCATTCGGAGAGACGTATCTGCTCGATATGGACATACTCCTTGATGAAAGCAAGTTCGCCTGAGATGGGGACTCGGAGGGGCGAGGTGTCGTAGATGACATATCGCAGCAGATGACTGAAGTCATGGACAGCCTCCTTCGACTTCTCTTTGTCGATGTCGATGAGGGCGTAGATATTGTTGAGAGTGTTGAAGAGGAAATGAGGATTGAGCTGGTTCTTGAGGTTCGAGAGCTCGGTTTCGGCCTGCATCTTGCGGGCGTCGGCGAGCTTGATGCCTGAGATGTAGGTGTGCTCGGTCATGCGGATGGCCACGCTGAGTGAGGCGGCGAGGGCGAAGAGAACATAGAGGACGAGAAAAAAATAGATGCCGCTCTGGATGAGTACACCTTGCTTCACACTCTCATCGACCCTGAGGAGCCAGATGCCGACGGTGATATAGTCGACTAAGCTGAGTATGAGTGAAGCCAGGACGTTGGCTAACGCGAAACGGCGCACCCGCTGACGCATGAGGTAGTGGTCGACGAAGACGAAATAGTTGAGGTAGTACATCACACAGATAGAGAGTGTGAGGAAGAAGTTGGTAGCGTACCAGTCGAAAGAGCGCGGATGCCCCTCGAGCATGGTGATGAGTAAGGGCATAAGGAAGATGCCCAACCAGGTGAGAAGCGGGAGTACGGTCTTGGTTCTATGTACGTGGAAGATAGGCAAGAGAGAGGTTAGAAGTTAATAGATAATAGTTAATAGATAATAGTTGATAGTTAAGTACTCAAGCAATCACGCAATATACTAGTCACTTACACCATTACACCTTTACACCTTTACACCTTTACACCCTTACACCATTACACCTTTACACCATAAATTTAACGCCCTGTGCGGGCACGCACCATTTAATACAATCCGCCGTTGATGGTGATGGCTTGGCCGGTGATGTAGCCGGCGTTGGGGCTGGCGAGGAACGAGACGAGGTGCGCCACCTCGTCGGGGGTGCCGAAACGGCCAGCGGGGATGGTCTTGACCAGCTCGTCGTGGTCGAGTTCTTCGGTCATGTCGGTCTCGATGAAGCCCGGTGCGACGGCGTTGACGGTGATGCCTCGGGGAGCCACCTCTTTGGCGAGGGCCTTGGTGGCGCCTATGAGTGCGGCTTTGGCTGCCGAGTAGTTGGTCTGTCCGGCTATGCCCATCAAGCCACTCACGGAGGCCATATTGATGATGCGGCCATAGCGGAGACGCTGCATCTTCTTGAGTATGGGTTGTGTGACGTTGAAGAAGCCGTCGAGGGTGGTGTTGATGACCTTGTGCCAGCTGACGGCATCCATCATGGCCATGACGCTGTCCATGCGGATTCCGGCGTTGTTGACGAGCACCTCGATGGGTGTCTCCTTGTTCTCACTCAACCACTGTGAGACAGCGGAGGTGGCAGCCTCACCGTCGGCGACGTCGAAAGGCATGAGTACAGCCTTGCGGCCGAGCTTCTCAATTTCGGCAGCCACAGCTTCGGCAGCCTGCTGCCCCGAGCGGTAGTTGATGATAATATTGTAGCCGTCGGCAGCGAGCCTGAGAGCTACAGCGCGACCGATTCCACGCGAAGCGCCGGTTACGAGTGCATATTTTTCCATGGATTAGTTAATTTGTTATCTTGTTAATTTCTTTTCACTTACACCTTTACACCCCTACACCCTCACATTATCTGGTCGGCCTAAATCGTCGACCTCGAACGCGACTCGGCCATCCCTGAGCGAGCTCAGATGGCGCTCGCTGCTTACTCGGTTCAAAATTATTCGAAAATCTCAATTAAAATCTCCCAATTTTTGCTTTAATTATTTTCCAATAGATTTTTTATTGATTTTGAGCGAAGCGACCCTCTTTAACCATTAACCTTTAACCATTACACCCGCACACATAATATTGGTTACTAACAACGAGGTCATGCCTACGCCCAACATGCCGTGGAGCATGAGGCTCTGACCTGCGAGGAAGAGGTTTTCAAATGGGGTTGTAGGCGAGAGCATGCCGCCGGCGATGGATGTGGCAGACTTGCAGACACCGTAGGCCGAGCCGTCGACGGTGCCGGTATAGTCGCGGTAGGTGAGCGGCGAGCTGGTGTAGACGGCTTCGATATTGCCCTCCAGCTCGGGGATATAACGTTGTGCGAGCTCGATACACTCCTGTGCTCTGCGTTCCTTGAAACGCTTGTATTCGTCGGGGCGGGCCCCTACCCTACTCTCGCTCCATTGGGCGACAGAACTGAAGTCCATCGGGGTGAGGAGGTCGATATTCTCGGCAAAAGCTCGGTCGCCACAAGGCACGTTATAGTTGACGAGCAGATTCTCCACAGGTGCTGATGCGCCGTAGTCGGCATTCCAGAGGTCGTCTGAGCCGAGGATGCTGAGCACATGGTTGCGGTAAGGGACGGTGTGGGGTTTCAGTATCAGCTGTACGGTGAACATGCCGCGTGAGTTGGGCATGCGTGAGAACCGGCGCCGGTAGATGCCCCTAACCTGCGGACAGTCGGGCATGAGGGCGACGGTGAGTGCGGGATGGAGTGTCGAGATGAAATGCCTGGCGGCAAACTCGTCGCCGTCGGAGCAGACGGCCGAGAGGATGCGCCCGTTGCCGTCATGCTGGAAGGTCGTCACATTGCGGCCTGTCAGCACCTCGCCGCCTCCTTCGACTATGACATCCCTCAGCCGCGTGATGATGGTCTCGCCGCCTCCTTCGATGCGGTAGGAATGCTGGACGAAGGAGTTGAGCGACTGGATGAAGGAATAGAGCGGCAGGTCGGGTGTGAGGTTGGTGGTCACCGCCTGTGCACAGAGCAGACGTCGCAGACGGGAGTCTTTTATGTGCTCTTCGAGCCACACTTTGGCAGACACCTGCATCAGCTCGTTCACATAGCCCGACTGGGGGTCGACGGTCTCATATATATGTTCGGCCACATGCCGCATGGTTTCGACCAAGAGGGCTATACCCTCTTGCTCGGCGGGAAAATTCTTTATAAGGGATTCCTCGAAGCGGTCGTAACCGCAAGAGAGGCTGTAGGACGAGCCGTTGCAGCTGACCTGAAGGAAGTCGTCGTCGAGCCTAACCCACGGGAGGTCGGCCAGCCCCAGCCGCTCCATGAGGGGATGCATCATCTCGCCCTCCCCCACTCCACCGACATAGTGGAAGCCGGTGTCGAGGGTCACGCCACCACGCCTGAAAGGCTGGAAGGCGCCTCCGAGCACTCGACCTCGCTCAAGGACGCAGACACGCTGTCCGGCGCGGGTGAGAAGCACACCGCAACTCAATCCGGAATAGCCGCCTCCTATGATGACAACGTCGTAGGGCATGAGGGGATGGTTTTTGGTTAATGGTTAAGGGTTAATGGTTAATGGGTGAGATAGCCTTTCAATTTTCAACTATCAACTATCAACTTTCAACTTTAAATAGTGTTCCGTCGAGTTGTAGTTTCTGTTCACCATCGGGTGTGGCGACGGTGGCGGTGAGCTGGTGATCCTGATCGATAGCTATCGTTATGATTAGGCGCTCGCCTGGACGGATCATAGCCGTAAGACGGCAGTTCTTTATGGCGGAATACCTCAGCTCACCTCCGCTGAGCAGCGACGCGCACTCGCGCACCATTGCCAGCGAGAGCACACCCGGGGTGATGGGTTGACCTGGAAAATGGCCCTCGTAGACGGGATGTCCCTCGAGCATCGTCACCTCGAAGGTGCCGCCCTCCTGCGAAAGGATTTTATATAGTGAGTCTTGTAGCTTCATATCATTCGGTTGTGCCGGCTCAATCGGCGTCGAACACTTTCCAATTTTCCTGCCATTCTTTGTAGAAGTCGGGGCGGTTGACTGCCACCTCGCGGGTTTTGGGATTGAAGAAATGGTGCGAGGTGACGGCTTCGGTCATCAGGAAGCGGTCGCTCTTGCGATAGAACCTGTAGGCGATGTCGACGCGTGCTCTCTTGCATGGGAGGTATTCGACCTCAATGAGCATGGCGTCGCCATAGACGAAAGCCCCCTTGTAGTGGATGTCCACGTGTGTAACGGGGAGGATATAGTCGCCCACGCCCAGCTGTATCTTGGTCAGGTCGTACTGAGCCAGGAAAGCCTCGCGGGCCTCTTCCATGTAGGCCACGTAGTTGCCGTGCCACAGAACTCCCAGCGAGTCGATGTCGCGGAAGGGGATTTTCTTTTCGTATGTAGCTGTCAGTTTCATGACGTTTTTAACCTTAACTATCGGCAATGTGCGACCTTCTTTAAACTTTAAACATTACTTTATCCTCAGTTCGCCAGCTTCATGCGGCAGGAGATGAGGGTCTCGCCGTCGGAGGTGCTTTCGGCCGCAACCATGGTGATGTTGCCCACCTGTGACACCACCTTAAGCGAGGTGCAGACGGTCTTTCCGACCGATGGCATGTGGGTGCCCACAGAGCAACGTTTGATGTCGCCGATATAACCCAGGTTGACCTCGTCGCCAGCCATCTTGCGGCAGTATCCGACGTAGGCGGCCGCCGTCTGCGCGATATGTTCAAGCAGTCCTTCGGCCATCATGCGTCCGCCGCCGTCGAGGAAGATATTTCCTTCTCTCACAAGCAGCGACGAGGTGCAGCCCCCCTCGCCCTCACAGTCGAATGCGTCGACCATAAGGATAGGAGGCCGCTGGGGTATGTAGCTCTCTATGTCTGTCGTATGCATTTACGCCTGATGACTGTAGACGTAGTCGTAGAGGTTGGCGAAGGTCTTGATGGTCGGAAGGTCGGCGGTCTTGATTTCGACACCGAACTCCTCCTCTACCAATCCCACCATGTCGACGAGGCTCAGGCTGTCGAGATGCATGGTCTCCTTGATGTCGGCCTCAGGGGTGATAAGCTCTTCTTCTACTTCAAATTCCGATGCCAGGATAGACACCATTTTCTTGATCATTTCGTCTTTTTCCATGTTTTATATGTTGATATGTTTATATGTTTATATGTTTATATGTTGATCGGGAATGTGTTAATGTGTTAGTGGAGATATTTTTTTTACTCACGCATTCACGCATTCAAGCATTCACACATTTTGATCACTCCTTCCAATCCTTTATCACCAGGGTCGAGTTGGTGCCGCCGAAGCCGAAGCTGTTCGACAGGAACAGGTCGAACGGGTGGTTGTCCAGACGGAACGCCGGGATGTTGAGCTTGCCCGTGTCCTCGTCGCCGTATTCGTAGTTGAGGTTGGCTGCGATGAAGTTGTTCTTCATCATGAGGATAGAGTATATCACCTCGCTGGCACCTGCCATCCACATCTCGTGGCCCGTCTGTCCTTTGGTCGAGGTGACTGGCGGCATGTTGTTGCCAAACACTGAGTAGATGGCTTTCGCCTCGTTGGTGTCGCCCACGTGGGTCGAGGTGGCGTGTGCGTTGATATATCCGATCATGTCTTTCGACACACCGCTCTGATCCAGTGCCATAAGGAGCGACTTGCGGGGGCCGTCGACGTTGGGCGACGAGATATGGTCGCCGTTGGCCGAGAAGCCGTAACCCATCACCTCGGCGATGATAGGTGCACCGCGACGCATGGCCGACTCGTAGCTCTCGATGATAACCGTGGCTGCGCCGCCACCAGGCACCAGGCCGTCTCGCTGTGCGTCGAACGGACGGGAAGCCTTCTCGGGTGCGTCCTCACGCTTGGAGAAAGCGCCGATGCCGTCGAAGCTTCCGATGGAGAAGGGGTTGACCTCCTGAGCACCACCGCAGACGATGCAATCCTGAAGACCCCATTTGATGAGCAAGCTGCCTAATCCGATGGCGTGGGAGCCGCTGGCGCAGGCAGCGCTGATGGTCATGTTGATACCTCTCAGCTTGAAGAGGCATCCGAGGTTCATCGTCACCGTCGAGTTCATCGACTGGAAGATGGCGCCCGAGCCCACCAGGTGGGTGCTCTTCTTGTTGCGCATCGTGTCGACACTCTTCACCACCGCGTCGGCGCTGCTGTCGTTGCCGTAAAGCAGGCCCACGTCGTGTTTCTCCATATATTCGGCGTCCAGCTTGGCCATCTTCATGGCGTCGACGGTAGCCATATAGGCATACTGAGCCTCTTCTGGCATGAAGACACGGTGAGCGCGGTCGACCAACCCTTTCAGTTCGGGCTGCTTGACGTAGGCGGTCAATCCCGACTCAAAGCCCATCTCCTTACGCTCGGGTGCGAAGATGATGCCCGACTTGCCGTTGTATAGCGACTCTTTAACCTCTTCCAACGAAGTACCCAGGCAGGACCAGATGCCCATGCCCGTGATAACAACTCTGCGTTCGTTCTTTTCCATAGTATCTTTTAATATATTGTGTTATCTTGTTAGTCTCTTTTTAATTACGCATTCACGCATTTACACATTTACACATTTACACCCTTACATCACTATAACCCTTAACCATTAACCCTTAACCATTAACCATTAACCCTTAACCCTTAACCATTACACCTCTACACCCTTACATCACTATAACCCTTAACCCTTACACCTCTACACCCTCAAGCATTCAAGCAATCAAGCATTAACGCATTCATCCCCCTCAAGCATTCCAGCATTCACGCATTCAAGCAATCACGCATTAACGCATTCATCCCCCTCTCCCTGATTGAGGAAAGGCTCTTGCCGCGGTCGCCGCTCATCACATAGCGCCACACACCCTGGGTCTTCCACGCCAGCTTGCAGTATTTCGACACATACCACACCATCGCCGGCAGCGCACAGAGGTAGGCCAAGCCCACCCACCATTTCACGCAAATCAGGATGACCGCCGGCAGTATCCACACCAGCGGCGAGATGACCAGCACTCCGAATCCCATGTTCCAGGTGCTCCTGAACATGTGGTCGACTGCCCCGTTTATCTTCTTGCCGAACATCACCCTCGGAAGCAGCTCGTATATCCACGCCGGAAGGCAGACTATCGCCAGCGGAAGTCCGACAAGCAGCAGCAGGCAGCGCACCACCAAAGAGCCCACGCCCGGACGGCTCGCAAGCACCCAGTCGCGCATCCCCATACGGAGAGACTCCTCCTCCACCGCCTCCAGCTCGTCGAGGACTTCGCTCTCTTCTGGCAGCGAGGCCGCCAGCCGACGGTCCGACTCCAGCTTCTCGGCCAGGTTGTCCGGATTGTATCCATGTTCTTTGGCAAACTGCCTTCCATACTCGCTCTCCCTCAACGCATCGATGGCCATATAGTGCTTCACGTCGCGTATGTCGAGCATCAGCGAGCTTATCTGCTTCTCCACCAGAGCGTTCACCTCACGCATCGTCGTGCGGGGCTTCACCTTATATTTATCATAGTAGGGTGACAGTGCTATCCGCTCGCCGAAGGTCAGGGTCAGCCCGTAGCCCGAGTGGAAGTAGTTGCCGTAGTGGTGGCCGAACGGCATGATGTAGACCTCCTTCTCGAAGCCCGCCTCCTCAGCCGCCTCGAAAGCCAGGTTGAGGTATCCCAGCGAGAAATAGCCCAGCCACCGTTTGTTCTGGTGACCCGCTTCGGGGAAGAGAATCAGCGTGTTGCCTTTGGCGAGCCACTTCTTGGCGTCGCTGAAAGTGCTCTTGTTAGCCTCCTTCACGTTGCCGTTGCCCTGCAGCCCCTCGAAGTTCAGACGGTTCACAGGCAGCAGCCCAAGCCAGTGGAGGAATTTGGTGAAGTATTTGTTCACGCGGAACACATCGCCCCTCACCAGACAGTAGCATTTCCTGTCTTTGAGCGCCACCTCCACGTTGAGCGGGTCCATCATGCAGTTCTGGTGGTTCCCCACCATCACTATGGCGTTCCCGTCCTCAGGTATGCGGTCCATACCTATATATATATGGTGCGGATAGTAGAAGCGATGGTGCAAACCCACCCATCCGCAGAATAGTTTATATGAAAATGATCGTTTTGACATTTGTTCGATTCAGTTATAACGCACTAACAATCCGACACTAATTGTTAAAACAATTAACATAAAAACGGCTGCAAAATTACATCCACCATCAAAAATAGTGCCCCGACAGCACCTCTTTTCGACAAAACCCCGATTTTCCTCGACAAAAAAAGATGACAACGGAAGGAGTCAACTCGATACAACGGATTAGCGATCCAGAACATCCGTAAGGGATAACCCCTCCGTAAGTCCTAAATCCATAAATCCGTTACAAATATTCCCCTTTAGTGGAAAACTGCAGAATGGTTATTGAATGACATTCCCATTATTATCAATTTTCCGTTTTATTTCAACGTTATTATCATTGTGTTTTGCATAAATTGTAATGTGTGGAATAGTAAACTCTGTATCATCCTCAATAATATTTTCATATCTTGAAACGCTACACCTTGTTTTAAAATGACAATCGGTTTTTCTCATGATTCTATCTGACGTTTGGCGTCCAAAAATCCAAACTTTGTGTTTCCCGTAGTATGTTAGTCTCATTATGCTGTCACGACATAATATGCAGTCAATAGAAGTACTATCTTGATAACGCAAAACCCTACGCACAATAAATTCCGAGCCGTCAGACCACTGAAGTGTTGTTACTAAAATATCACAACTATCATTTGTCGTTATTCCTAAAGAGGACTCTGTTACAAATAAAGAATCTATTACGCTGTAAAATGTGCTATCAATAATTGCATATATTGGGAGTTTGCAAACACTATCAATATGTTGTGCATTAACTTTTGGCATGTTTGCAACCAATATGAAAATGAAAAATATTGCAATTTTCCTCATTTTTTATCATTTTTGTTCTCGAGTGTTTTTTTTATGTTTAATATAACTCGTTGCAAATTCCCATACTATTGTATTTTACATATCCATGAGATTTGGTGTACACATACAGCTTGATGCCAGGGCACGCTTGTTCATGTTTTTTCGCATTACCAATATCACTACATTGTTCGAGAACATCACCCGATGGCAAATAGTTTCCAAATGGATGGTTATGCGAATATTTAGACAGTTTAAAACCTGTTGATAATAATTTATGGAGCATACCAATTTTGCGTTCTTTATGATCTGTCCCTATTATGTTCATGTTTTCATCAGACGTAGTAGCATGTCCCCACTCCAAGGGAAATCCTTCGTCTATTGTATAATTATCAGCAAAAAATCGGAACAATTCTTCTGCAACATCATTATCACATACATCGAAAGCCGTACAAGACGAGCCTAATATTTTTCTTTCGCTTACAGTTCCGATTTCATATTTAGAACTACTTGCCACTATAGAACCATCGTCATCAACAATATGGAATTGATCATAATTCTTATTATCAATCCTATCTACAATATTCCCACATTTGTCAATTTTCCATTCATCCATTTCTTCCCCATCAGGGTCAACCAGCTTCATTGGATTCCAAGCACAGTAGTTGTAAGGAGACAGATTTGGGTACTTGTCTGACATTGGATCCACACTCAACCATAGACTCAAATCAGAATTATAGTACCTCGCTCCGAAATAGTAATATCCTGTTTCTGAGTCCTTCTCCTTGCCCGTGAAAGTGTAGCGTTCGTGATACGTCCCCGTGCGTTGATCTACAAGGGTCTCGCCATACGGTAAATACCGTATATGTTGTATCGGCTGACCAGCAGAGTCTGTAATCCACGAAGCACTACCGAGATGATCAGAATGATAGAAGAAACACGACAACTCTGTGCCGTGCACAGTACATATAGTATCCATTGCATTTTTAAAACTCAAGTAATTGTTTCTTACCGAAACATTATCTGTCATAGGTGTATTTTGATTAGTGGTTAGAGAGTTATTCGTGGTCCCGTCAATCATAGTGTTGCACAGAACAGGCGTATAGCCAAGAATACGAGATTGCATCTCAGACAACTGGCGGTTCTGCAAACCATAAGCTTTTTGTGAAAGTATGCGAGAAGATGTGACCAGCGAGTCAAGGCCACCATTCCCAATCCTGCAACAGATACGCTCACTTCCGGCATAGTAGTGTTTAGTGTATCCATGAATATCGGCCACGATGTAGGGAGATGGATAAAGTGTTGGGGTATTTAGTTTTGTGGAGACATTGTGGTGCCCTGCATTAACATCCATAACAGTTGAGGTGCCTGTGAGTTTTAAATATCGCTCACCCGATGGAGTATAGGAATAAAACGACACGTTGTTATCATCGATTGTTGCATAGAGTCGATTATCCTCTGTCCAATATAGTGACCGGAAAGTTTCTTGACCATGAATTGGAAAACCATAAGGCTTTATATACTGAGCCATATTTCCTGTTTGGTCATAGAAGCAATCGTAATACTGAGAACCAAAACCAAGAAGTATACGACGGGCTGCATGTGGCTGGGTATTATTGCAGTAAGAGTAAACATTGTTGGCGCAAGGACCGTGTGGGTCTGAAGTGTTTTGGACTTTTGTACCTAGTCGTCCAGCAGGACTATAGGTCATGGATAATGTGTATCCCGTCCCAGTTGACGATACAAGCCTGTCGCAGGCATCGTATGAATAGGAATTATAGTACGGTCCACCTATACTGGAAGGCACCCCGATGGCTGGATTCTGTACGGAAGTGACATTGCCGACATGGTCATAGTTATAGATAAGGAACTGCATGTCCACCAGAGGTGTACCGTACTTTATCGTACTGAGTGTTCGGAGACGTTGAAGAGTATCGTAGGTGTACTGTGTCATCGTGCCGTTACCATAGCGTACACATGTACGATGGCCGAAACGGTCATAAGCGATGCTATCTATGTAAATATATGTTGCACTATTTTTCACCCCGGTAACAGCTGTCAATGCTCCTGCTGTATTGTATGTGTATGATACGGTTTCTCCGTCTGGGTAACCTATGGTTCGCATACGGTTCCAACTGTCGTATGTATAGGTTGTCTTGAATCTATAGGCCCTGTTATCATTGGGCAGTGCAATAGTACTGGTTGTCTGGATTACCTCTCCAAGGGAACCATAGGCAAAGGTCTCCATCAGCCCACCTGACATGGTTCGTATAACCCGACCCCGATTTTTACCAGATGTGCCGTAAGTGTAGTTAACATTATTTTGAGTAAACCGGGAATAACGTTTTTCCTGCAGTCGGTTGCGATTATAACTCATATAAATACTATCACCCAATGCATTGTGCTCACATATCATTTGCCCTAACTTATCGTACTTCCATGTGGTAACGCCGGCATCAGGATGTATGCGTTTTGTAATATGTCCTACAAGATCGTATTCGTAGCTGGTTTTAAATCCGTCAGGGTCTTGGACGGAGTCCAGCTGACCCAAAGCATCATAGTGAAAAATCGTTGCATTGTTCAGAGGGTCGACAACTCGTAAACGCAGTTCTCGAGGATCTGTAATGGTGATGTGACTGTGGTTGTTTGCGTCGTTGACGATTGTCTTGAACTGGTTTGCAGATCCCATTGTCTCAAAATCATATACATAGTGGGTGGCATTATTGACAGGACTGATACTGTCAACCAAAACACGGTCTAATATGTCGTAGCGGTGGTGTGTGCTGGATATTCCAGCCATTGGAGCCGACCAGTCAACCTCTGAAAGCGTTTTGCAGAAAGGTTCATCTTCGCGCTTAATCCGTCCCATATTGTCGTAGGTCTTTCCTCCAGAAACGACAAGTTGCTCAGTGTTGTTCACAAAGGCGTTTTCCCGAGTCTGTGCCATCCGACCGAATCCGTCACAGAAACTGGTGGTTATACTGTGGAAATTGGCATCGGCGTGGTCAAACCTATGCACTTGTGCCCATACAGGTTGTACAGCAGTTGGTACGACAAATGATGAGGGAGTATAGGGCTCGATGTAGGCATCATTGCTGATGCCTATAAAATGATTAGGGATGTTTATGGGTGTTGAAAATGCAATGCCGTCCCAGTATCGTATGAATAGCGTGGGATTCCCCGTTATTTCATATGGTCCTCGTACGGCATAAATTCTTGCATAGTCATCGTAAATATAAGCACATGAGTCACCTGTTGGAGATATTCTCAGCACAGGTACTCCTAAACGCAAGTCGTAAACAATGAGGTTGGTATCGTTGAAAGCTCCATCGGTCAAACAAACTGGGTACTGGTGGGTGTAATTATCGTAATCTATCTTTTTTGTCCACGGAGAATTGTCCACCCCATTTGCAGGCAACTCCACGGCAATGATATTCCCATAATTATCACGTGTATAATTTGACGTTGAAATGCTGTTGTGGGAACTAAATACCGACAACGAGGCGATGTTTCCATGGCTGTCGTATGTCGCAATACGTTCACGTAGAAGAGTATTGTTTCCGTTCCTGACTAACAGTCGAGAAACCAGCGCATTCATATTGTCATGCCCAGCTGAAGAGTAATCCATATGGCAATTCACGTCATCGCCAGACACGGCTAGATTGTTGTAGTTGATATGCTCGCTGACACGACCGTATCCCTCATGAATGAAACGTTCAGCGGTCACAACGCGAATGTCGTTGTTTGCTGTTGTCGGGTTGAAATATCGTACGAATGCGGAGTCGATAGCTGGATATGTGGGGCCAAAGCAGCTCGCTTTAGCAGGGTCAACCACCTCCCCTTGTTCTATGGTTTTCAGTTGGTATATCCAGGTACGATCTATATGTATTTTCCCCTGGGCATCGGCTATTGATTCATACCGTTTCAGTCCCCTGAATTTATATCGGTCATTGTGGTATATTTCTGTAGTTGTTCGATAAAGAGAAACACTGTCCCATTGGTGAATTATCACCGTGTCAAATCCGTATGCCGTACGCTCACCCGTCTGGTAGCGGTAGTTCTTGTAGTCGAACGAATAATACCGTCTGTCCGTTGCAAGGTTTCCTCCATTTACAACTACGCTATCCATAACGGTCGGCCTTTTTCTCGAATAGGGCGAATAGCCCGCCTGAGCATAATAGATGTCAATCTCATTACCATAGAAGGACTTTACTTTCTTTAGCAGACCAAAGTTGTAACTTTGGTTTCTTCGCACCTTAATACTGTCGCCATTACGTCTTACAATGTCGGGCAGTCCGTCGGCATCAAAGTCAACTAGGATGGACTCTGTGTTCGAAGCCGACCAAGAGTATCCTCCTCCTCCGGAGCCTTGTATCTTGAACCATCCAACAGAGCCACCTGCAGTCACATTGGCGTTTAAATCAGTGTTAATTGTTTGTGTGGATGAGGGATTCGGAGCGGACAATGAGACGGTCGGTGTGGAAAAACCCCAACCTGTATTGAATTGAACCAGTCCGTTTTCGGTTACGATATCAACCAGTCCGTCACCGTTGATGTCGTTGTAGAAAACCTTTGAATCATTATCGGATATGTTGATGCTAAGTCCTGCTGAGAAACTGACATTGACATCGTCAAAATTGGTATTGGCAGGGGCTCCGGTAAGCGATACCGCAAAATTCAAGCTATTATCATATGGATGGTTGAAATTATCAATTCCAAGAGAATAGTCGTAATTATTGTAACTATATCCAAGATTTAGACCTAGCGCTCTTTGTGAAAGTTGATCGGGCAAGCCATCACCATTAATGTCTAACCACTGTAGTTTTGTATCATCTCTGGATATTGCCGTCGAATCATCTTGGCTAATATTTATGCCCAAGCCTGTCTGTGGAATTGAAACGCTTCCCTTAAACTTTCCAGTTTTACTGAATACTGGTACGGGAGTGCCATCCTGTAAGCTTTCAGCATGGAATTCGCTGATGTGAATACCAGATTCAGTTGAACAATGACCTCGTACAAGAGCGGTGAGAGCTCCGCGAGAGTTGGTATATTGAGTTGCAGTGGTTCCTACAATATCAGGGTATCCGTCCCCATTGAAATCAGAGTAGTCGCTTAAAATCTGACATTCTCCATTTGTTGCACTAATCTCTATGGGTGGATAAACCGGTCCAAATCCGACATGGTACGAAAGGTTTTTCTGCCCAGAAGTTCGATTGGGTGCTGTGACAATAATTCCAGGGACTGCCATAGGGACTGCTCCTTGCGCCATTTCCACAAGTTGCTCAGTCACTTCGGAATCTGTTGATACTGATTGTTCAAATTCATGGCATCCAAGAGCAGTCTGCGTAATATAACATCGACTGCCGTCAGCCACCATCACTATCCCATTGTCGGATGCGGTCGCCGTCATCCGCTCTGCAGGGACACTGCCAGGCATTCTTGTATATCTTGACAAAATACGTTCCATCGTCTCAAAAGTCAAATTGGGATTATTCATGGAATCTTGTAACGCAGAGCTGTCAGTAATAGCAGCGAACATATTGGTAAAATAATCGTGTATTGTATCCTCAATAATAGGTGAGCCTATCGAACCCACGTTATATGAAAACTGGCCCCATTGTCTGTTCATTGGAGTAAACGCCATCGGATTGGGTACGGTATCATTGGGAACACTGTCAAATTTCAAGCCAACGGAATTATCTTTGGGAATAAACCCGTCAGTTTCAAGCTGCACTCTGTATCTTGAATATTGTTTTGGCATGTGGCCTGACACATACACTTCGTAATAAGCTTTTACCGTATCACGAGGTAGCATTACACAACCCACAAAAGGAAGCATTGGTGATATTTGAAACGGATGAATGTACAAAGCATTTGTTGAAGTGTACATCCGAGAAACAACATTTCCATTACGCCGTTTGACAATGACCGCCGTACGGTCTTTCAAAAGACTGTCTGGATCATAAAGACAAACGGCCAATTTATTAGAAGTTATTTTTTTATACGGGGTTAATGTATGCGTTGCATAAGTGGTGTATTTAGGTGACAGCCACATGTCAATTGCAAACACTGTGTCGCACACAAAAGCATTGTCGATTGAGTCGCAAAGTAATGTATATGGACTATTTCCCATACTCTGCAACTGTAGCGCTCTTGCATGTGGTTGCCAATAGAGTTTTGTCCAGTCAACCTCATCCTTGCTTATTGCTTCAATATAGATGGATTGCGCCGAGTCGATTTCTACGGTGTCACAGAATGGACGATTGGTGACCGTAGTGCCTGGCAACACTGTGTCGTTCATCAATGTCGTCAGTATTTGAAGATTATTATTTATATAACGACATTGGGTAATTTTAAGATATACCGTATCGCTCATCGCCGATGTGACGGAGTACCCGGCATCCAACTTAATCTGTCCGTGTTGCGATAGGGCAAGTTGCTCGTTCTTCCATGCAAAATAGTCGTTTGAAGAGTTATAGCGGTATTTGTTGCGTCCTTCGTAATCGAGCGAGTCGGTCGGAACAGACGTGTAATTTACAGTGGGTACCCAATTTACCACGTCAAAAAGCCTGTTCTCCAATGCCTCGACCCTGAAATAGATGCGGTCTCCAACATTAACAGCCGTGGTACACGACGGAGCAGCTGTGGACTGGTTGTCGGTGAACACTGAAGAGAACAGCACATTGCCATTGTGTTGTATACTTACTCGCACGCCATCCCAATGGCTCAACCGTCTGGCTGCCGTATCGATTTGATTCACGGACACCATACCTCCGGCGACGACCGTCCCTTTTGCCGGAGCCACCCACACACGCACAACACTATGCCTCATTGTGTCGGTCGCAAAATCCGTTACGGTGCTCACTATAACGGTGTCTCGTGGAGGCTGCTCCAATTTCTTATATATATGCACATCCGTCCCTGTCGTATATCCGGGAATAAACAATGAATCGAATATATCTGCTTGTTCCGATGTCGAATAATACCCGTTCTCGCAGCTGCCAGGTATCATCTGGACTTCCGTGGGACTTGTCGTAAATCGAATATTGTCTCTCGTTGAAACGTTATAGAACACCTGCCCTTTTTGGATGATATCAACCAAACCGTCGGCATTGACATCCGTGTAATAGCTGGTGGTTGTGCCTTTGTTTCTGGTCCAGAAAACACTTCCATTTGCACCTATGGTAGTTATGTCAGGTATTTCTGCGCCCAAGTGCAGATCTATGCCGCCTCCATACGACAGACTTGAATTTTTGCTAAAATCTGATGCTGGAAGCGTTACATCGCGTGAGTATGAATCATAGGTGAAAGTTTCGGGGTGAAATAGTCTGCATTTCCATTCTCCGTTTCTCGCTTTGTACAAAATGTCATGGTAACCGTCACCGTTGAGATCCGAGAACATCACATTGCCACTGCTCCTTTCTTTGGTCGGTATGCTTACATTCCCTCCAATATTGAGTGTGCCAAACCATGTTTGGAAGAATGCCCCAAAATAGGCTCCCACATTTATGTTAAGCTTTTTACCTGCGGTCGAGCCAAGTGGACTGGACTTCAAGAAAAACAATCCTTTTTTTGCAACAGATCCAACTCCAGTATTGATTGTTTGTATATTATTGCTAAAGATATTCGTGGGCATTCCATTATACTCAAAGCGATGGTACTTGAGTTTCTTCGGGTTTGCATCTGTCAGTGATGCAAGCGTAACTGTGTCAAAGTGTCGCTCAACCTCGTCATCACATAACTCTACAACAGCAGCAAGATGTGACTTATTTGTATATCCTTCTTTATCATAAATCAACTTATAACAGCGAATAATGGCACTGGTGTCTAATGTCGTTTTGCCTTTATGGCCTTTTGAATAATTGGTTTTTATCTTGGAAATCAGCCACTCCGTATCTTCGTTCAGGCCATAACTGCCACTTACTACATGATTATCACTATTCGTATAGTACTCAAAATCCACAGTATAACCATACCAAACATTGTTGTCTGTTGGATGCCAGCCATACATTATCATATCTGGGTATATCTGTGTACCGCAACTGCCCGTCCTATGGACAGGACGTTTATAGTGATAGCTCATTATATTACCGTTACGATCTCGAACTTCACACAGCATCCACTTTGCAATGTTCCCGGTATTATCGACCAGCGTACTAGGAGGATTCTGTACTAAAAATTGATTTTCGTAGTGTCCATAAATATAGTGCGTTCCCTCTCGGTCTACAACTTCCCACCAGTAGTTCTTGGGTGTCATCCCATGTCGTATGATACTGTCAAACGAACCTTCCACACGCGAATAGAATAGTTTTTCTCCGTTAGAGTTTCTGTTTTCGTATCTTCGCGCAAAGGTAGGCATGCTGTCATATTCGGTAACAAGATGCTCACCGTTAAGAAGATAGGTCTCGGTTTCCTTTAGTGTATCATACAGAGGTACACCCCAACGGGTCTCCACACTGATGCACTGCATCGGCAGGCTCCAGCCGACTCCCACCATTCCATTGCCGTTGCCACTGCTGTACTTCAGCTGAATATTGGGTTTCAGCCCTCCTCGTCCGACGGGTACGTTTATCGGGTATGTGAGGTCTGCTGTTCCCATATTGTTGGCCGTAGGCGGCTGTATGACGGTCAGCCCGTCCAGCGGGCTGGGCGGCTCTATGTCGCTCATCATCGTAGGCACGAAGGCCTGCGCCTCGGGCATCTCGGGTGCCTGCAGCACCTCGTTCACGAAGTCGGTGAAGTGGGTGGTGAGGCTCACTATCTCGTGGTTCACGGTGTCTATGTCGACACGGTGGAGTCGTGTCCACAGGTG
>CACYJU010000026.1 GCA_902774845.1 uncultured Bacteroidota bacterium | reverse complement strand
CTTCTCCACCACGCTGGACGAGAACACCGAGTACACCGGCCCGCTGGGCAACATCAAGGGCGACGACCCCGAGTCCCTCTCGGCCAACACCTACAGCGTCCTCGTAAGCGCCCTCTCGAGCGTCAGCGGCACCATCAACGGCATCCAAACCGGAAGCTACCTCGTCACTCCCTAATCTCCCAACCGCGTAAGCCCATCAGCCCATGTGCGGGCTCGCACGAATGGCACTCCCTTTGGGGGTGCCATTCCTTTGTTTTCCTCTCCTCCGAATATCGAATTCTTCACAACTTGTTGATAAAATGTTGGAAGGGGAGGGGCTTTGTTCCGTTTTTATGTGTTATCTTTGCAGTCTCATAACAGGAGAAAGAAAGTCTTTTGTAAACAAAATAAAACAGTTATATCATGAAATTTATCGTCAACAGTCAAGTTCTGCATCGCCAGCTCTCTTCGATCAGCGGCATCATCACCAACAGCAACACCGTGCCTATCATCAGCTGCTTCCTCTTCCATGTTGAGGATGGTCAGCTCACCGTCCGCGCTACCGACCTCGAGACCACCCTCGTGGTGAAACTCGACGTCGAGACCGCCTCTCTCGACGGCATCAACGAGGTGGCTATCCAGTCGAAGCTGCTGCTTGACATACTCAAGTCGCTCGACGATGTGCCTCTGACTTTCACCGTGGACGACACCACCTTTGCTATCGAACTCACCCACAGCGCCGGCAAATACAGCCTGGCCGGAATGGACGCTTCGGTGTTCCCAGCTATGCCGCAGGTGGCTGATACGGTGAGTGTTACCATGCCGGCGTCGGCACTCGTGTCGGCCATCAACAAGACGGTCTTCGCCGCCAGCAACGACGAGATGCGTCAGCAGATGACGGGCATCTTCTGCCAGCTCTCGCCCGAAGGCGCCACCTTCGTGGCCACCGACGCTCACAAGCTGGTGCGCTACAAGAGGGCTGACGTGAAAGCCGACGAGCAGGCTGAGTTCATCTTCCCGAAGAAACCTATCACGCTGGTTAAGAAGATAATGGAAGGCCGTCATGAGGAGTTTGACGTGACCCTCAACTACAACCGCACCAACGCTACCTTCGCTTTCGACAACGTTTTCATCGCCTGCCGTCTGGTGGATGGCAAATATCCTAACTTCGAGGCCGCCATACCGAAGGAGAACCCGAACAAGCTGACCGTCGACCGCGTGTCGTTCCTCAACACGCTCCGTCGTGTGGGCCTCTTCGCCAACCAGTCGACCAACCAGGTGCGTCTCTCGCTGAACGACAACGAGTTGGTTATCTCGGCCGAAGACCTGGAGTTTTCGAACAACGCTCAGGAGAAGATGCCGTGCGACTACAAGGGCGACAAGATGGATATCGGATTCAACTCGCGCTTCCTCATCGAGATGCTCTCAAACCTCGACACCGAGCACGTGCTCATCGAGATGTCGCAGCCCAGCCGTGCCGGCATCATCTTCCCGGTCACCGACGAGGAGACGGCCGAGAACATCCTGATGCTGGTCATGCCCGTGATGCTGGCGAACTGATTGGTTAGCAGTCAAAATCAATAAAAAATCAAATAGAAAATCAATAAAAAGTTGAAGGATTTTGAATAAGATTTTCGAATGATTTTGAGGCCTTTCTTAAGGCCGACCACTAATCATTAACCATTAACCCTTAACCATTAACCATTATATCATTAACGCATTTAAAAAAAGATGTCCAAACACAGTAAGGTAAATCTCTGGGGCACACATGGTTCGACCATCCTGAGCATCACGCTGGTGCTCTGGCTGCTGGGCATGCTGATGATGGTGGAGTACCACTCGTACCGCCAGACCCACGACCTGCAGGAGCAGATAACCTTCAGGCTCGACCTGGCACCTTCGGTCGACCAGCAGGCGGCACTGGATCTGAAACACCAGATTGAGGCCATCTCCTATGTGAAACATGTGGACTATATCTCCAAGGACGAGGCGGCTAAGATATTCGTCGAAGACCTGGGTGACGACTTCGTGGACTTCCTCGGATATAACCCCCTGATGCCTGTATTGATGGTTAATCTTAGAGCTGACCTCTTGCCTGACAATCAGAGCGATATTATAGGTCAGTTCAAGCAGGACATTAACAAGATGGATGGCATCGAGGCGATATCCTATCAGGAGAATGTGGTGAGCGAGCTGAACGAAATCTACTATAAGGTTTCGTGGTTTCTGGTGTTGTTCATCGGACTCTTGCTGCTGCTCAGCGTGGTGTTGATAAGCAGCACCATCCGCATAGCGCTCTATGCTCAGCGCGACACTATCCGTTCGATGCGTATGGTGGGAGCGAAAGTGGGCTTCATAGCCCGCCCGTTCATCCAGCGTGGCTTGCTCTACGGACTGGTGGGCGGCATCATGGCTGCCATGCTTACGGTGGGGGTGATGTATCTGTTTAACAACCGGTTGGCACTCAATATCAACCTGAGTGAGCACTATCTGTGGTATGCAGGCATAGCGGTGCTATTGGTGCTGGTGGGAATGGTGATTTCGTTCTTCGCCACCCTCTCAAACGTACGCCGCTATGTGAGGAAGATAGACTATAGTGAATAGTTGAAAGATAATAGATAAAAGTTAAAATGAAGGTGGAAATATTCCACTAACACATTGACACATTTACGCATTCACGCAATAGAGAATATCACTCACGCATTTACACATTAACGCATTCACGCATTCATTTATAATATCATGAAAAAGAACAAAGTATCAACCAAGGTGATGGAGCCGGAGAAGAAGGTCAATTTCGTGTTCGGTGCGGTCAACTACATACTTATGGGCGTCGGCATCGTGGTGCTGCTCATCGGATATATCCTCCTTTCGGGAGGAGGCAGCGACGACCCCAACGTGTTCAACAACGCTATGTTCGACTCGCGCCGCATGGTGGCAGCCCCGATCATGATCATGCTGGGCTTCATCATCGAGATCGTGGCTATCATGGTCTCGTTCAAAGGCTGCCGTAAGTGCAAGAAAGACAACGACCAGCAATAATCATAAGTCCGACAGATCTGACAAGTCTGACTGCTCCTTACACCATCAAAATCAATAAAAAATCAAATAGAAAATCAATAAAAAGTTGAAGGATTTTGAATAAGATTTTCGAATGATTTTGAGGCCTTTCTTAAGGCCGACCACCTACCATTAACACATTAACGAATTAACGCATTCAAAAAGGGTCGCTTCGCTCAAAATCAATAAAAAATCAACTAGAAAATCAACAAAAAGTTGAACGATTTTGAATAAGATTTTCGAATGATTTTGAGGCCTTTCTTAAGGCCGACCACCTACCACTAACAAATTAACGAATTAACGAATTCAAAAAGGGTCGCTACGCTCAAAATCAATAAAAAATCAACTAGAAAATCAATAAAAAGTTGAACAATTTTGAATAAGATTTTCGAATGATTTTGAGGCCTTTCTTAAGGCCGACCACTAATCATTAATCATTAACCATTAACCATTAACCATTATATCATTCCCACATTAATAATTATGTCTTGGTTTGAAGCACTCATACTGGGTATCGTCCAGGGACTGACCGAGTACCTTCCGGTCTCGTCGAGCGGACATCTGGCCATCGGAGCCACCCTCTTCGGCATGAACGGGGAGGAAAACCTCACCTTCACCGTAGCTGTACATGTGGCTACCGTGCTGAGTACCTGCGTGATACTTTGGAAAGAGATAGTTTGGTTGTTCTCCGACCTTTTCAAGTTCAAATGGAACGAGGGCACCAAATATGTGGTGAATATCCTCATCTCGATGATTCCGGTTGCCATAGTCGGATTCTGCTTCAAAGACAAGGTGGAGGAGGTGTTCGGCAGCGGACTGCTGGTAGTGGGTATCTGCTTGATGGTCACCGCCTTGCTACTGGCTTTCTCCTATTATGCCAAACCTCGCCAGAGGGAGAATATCTCACCGCTGCATGCGTTCATCATCGGTATCGCTCAGGCGCTGGCGGTGCTGCCGGGCCTGTCGCGTTCGGGAAGCACCATAGCCACTGGACTTCTTCTGGGCAACAAGAAAGAGCGTCTGGCACAGTTCTCGTTCCTCATGGTGATACCGCCCATCCTGGGTGAGGCGCTGCTCGACGTGAAAGACATGGCCGAGGTGGGAGTGAGCAACGCTATGGCTGGCCTTTCGCCTGTGGCTTTGCTGGTTGGATTCCTCGCTGCCTTCGTGAGCGGATGTCTGGCTTGCAAGTGGATGATTAACATCGTCAAGAAAGGCAAACTGATATGGTTCGCCATATACTGCACGGTGGTGGGCATCGCGGCCATAGTGATGAACTACTGCCTGTAATACATTATATATATGATACCTCTCGAGCGACTGCAGGCCGGTTTGGTCATCCCGATTGACAAACCATTGCAGTGGACCTCGTTTCAGGCTGTCAACAAGGTAAAGTCCACCATCAGAAGACTTTACAACGTCAAGAACATCAAAATCGGACATGCCGGCACCCTCGACCCTCTGGCTACGGGGTTGCTGCTGGTCTGTGTGGGGAAGGCCACCAAGTCAATCGAACAGCTGCAAGGCGGCGTTAAGGAATATAGCGGAACACTGGTGCTGGGAGCCAGTACCCCCTGTCATGATCTGGAGCAGGCGGTGGACCACCTTTATCCGACCGACCATATCTCGGCCGAAAGGGTGGATGAGGTGCGACGCACTTTTCTGGGCGACATCGAGCAGGTGCCTCCGATGTTCAGTGCTGTGAAGATTGACGGCCAGCGGGCCTACACCTACGCCCGCAAAGATGACCCCGACGCGGTCATCGAGCCCAAACGGGTTCATATAGAGTCGTTTGAACTGACTCCGATGGGCAAGACGGAAGAGTCAGCCGTCCAACCCGAACAGACAGATAACGCTCAGTCGGTCAATCGGTTGTCACCACATCATTATGACCATCCTCAAGGTGTTGTGCCGGCGGGGTTGCCACTCTACGGCTTCAGGGTGGTCTGTGGCAAGGGTACATATATCCGCAGCTTGGTACGCGATATGGGAGCGGCACTCGACAGCGGAGCCCTCCTCGCCTCGCTCCGCCGAGAAAGGGTAGGGGACTTCCGTGTCGAAAACGCCGTACAACTCAGCGAGATAGAGGAGTTCTTCATGCAACGATAACATAATTATACACCAATACACCCTTACACGATTACACCATTAACCATTAACCATTAACCATTAACCATTACCGTGTCCCGCTACTTCATACATCTCGCATATAACGGTGCCAACTACTGTGGCTGGCAGACCCAGCCGGAGTTGCCTACCGTCCAGCTCACCTTCGAGGAGGCCCTCTCGACCTTGCTCCGCGAGAAGATTGCCGTTGTCGGATGCGGGCGTACTGACACAGGCGTTCATGCATCGGACTTCTACGCTCACTTCGACAGCGAGAGCGAGATCGACGGCGAGCAGCTGACCTTCAAGCTCAACTCTTATCTGCCTGCAGATTTGGCTGTGTTCGAGATATTTAAGGTCAAGGAAAACGCCCACGCTCGATTCGATGCCACTGCTCGTACCTACCAGTATCATGTGTCGGACCGTAGGCTTCCGTTCCGTCAGGGACTTTACAGCCGCATCTATTTTTCGCCCGACATAGAAGCTATGAACGAGGCGGCGAAGGTGCTGATGGAATATGAAGATTTCACCTCCTTTGCCAAACTCCACACTCAGGTGAAGACCAACATCTGCCACCTCAGCATGGCTCGGTGGGATTCGGTGGGAGAGGAGTTGGTGTTCACCATCCGCAGCAACCGGTTCCTTAGGAATATGGTGCGCTCGGTCACAGGCACCTTACTTGATGTTGGGCGTGGAAAGCTCTCCATCGACGCTCTTCGACGGATTATTGAACAGAAAGACCGCTGTGCCGCCGGCGTCAGCATGCCGCCACAAGGGCTGTTCCTCACCAAGGTCGATTACAATTTTGACGACATTAAAGCAGTGTAATCATATAAAAGACAGTTTGGTATCGCTTATTCTGCCTTAGTCGTCCTTTCGCTTTTGTTTCTTGGTCGCACATATTTTTTCAGAAAATGATATTTTTTTTCTGGAAAATACGTATCTTTGTACGTTTCAACAAAGAGACAAACAAATAAATATAATTAATAATCAATTAAATAATTTTAATTATGCAACCAAAAGGTAACAAATACGGTGTTCACCGTGTACTCGAGCCGAAGGGTGTTCTCCCGCAGCCGGCAAACAAGATTGACAACAACATGGATGTTCTCTACGACAACGAGATCCTCATCGATGTGCAGACCCTGAATGTCGACTCCGCTTCTTTCACCGACATCATGAACTATGCCAAAGAGCAGGCTGGTGAAGGTGCAAGCAAGGAGAAAATCCTCGAAGAGGTGAAGAAGGAAATGCTCCTCAACGTGGAGCTGCAGGGCAAACACCGCAACCGTCGTACCGGTTCGGGCGGTATGCTCCTCGGTAAAGTCGAGAAAATCGGTGACGCTCTGAAGGGCAAAATCGACCTCAAAGAAGGCGACCGTATTGCTACCCTCGTTTCGCTGTCGCTCACCCCGCTGCGCATCGACTCTTTCGGCGAGATCCGTCCCGAAATCGACCAGGTTGACATCAAAGGTAAAGCTATCCTCTTCGAGAGCGGCATATATGCCAAGATTCCCGATGATATGCCCGAAAAACTCGCTCTCAGTGCGTTAGACGTCGCCGGTGCACCTGCACAGACCGCAAAACTGTGCCACTATGGCCAGACCGTCGTCATCCTCGGCGCTGGTGGAAAGAGCGGCATGCTCTGCTGCTACGAGGCTAAGAAACGCGTCGGTGTCACCGGTAAGGTTATCGGTATCGCCAACAGCCCCAAGAGCACTCAGCGTATCAAGGATCTCGGATTCTGCGACATCGTCGAGAGCGCTGCCGGAATGACTCCCGTACAGGTTTATGAGCTCGTTGAGCGTCTCACCGGCGGCAAGATGGCCGATGTCACCATCAACTGCGTCAACGTTCCCGATCAGGAAATGACCGCCATCCTTATCACCAAAGACGACGGCGTCGTTTATTTCTTCTCGATGGCCACCAGCTTCACCAAGGCTTCGCTCGGTGCTGAAGGTATCGGAAGCGACGTGAACATGATCATGGGTAACGGCTACACCAAAGGTCACGCCGAGTTCACGCTTCAGGAACTCCGTGAGAGCCCGAAGCTCCGCAAGATCTTCGAAGAGCTTTATGCATAAGAGCAACAGCTAGGCTAAAATAAATAAAACTTTCTTCATAAAAGCCGACGGACATTTTGCCCGTCGGTTTTTTTTTAATTTAAGGTCACACAGATATCACAGATAATTTTTTTCGTTTTAGTTAAGGTTATCGTAAATGTTGCAATTAATGAACAATTAATGGATAATTTTTTGTAATTAATGTTTAAATCATTTTTGTTAAGGTCAAGGTCAGGGTTGACACATCAACGACTTGATACATAGAAATTTAAACCTAATTCCTTTTTGTTGAATATTTCTGTTATGTTAAGTTGGTATATTTTAAATATAGGGATGCCACTCTTCCATTATCTATTGAATCGCATCCCCTGTGGATTAAAAGACTTTGATTTCTTTCACCAATTCTCTTCCGATTTTCTCGTTGATTTTTTCCATCAGGCTGCTGCGTCTCATGGTTATCTCTTGACGCAATGCCGCTGACGAAATCCTTAACGTCATCACGCCGCCTGCAAACGATATCGACGTCGTCAGTTTTGAAATCAACTCTCCGGCAATCTCTTCGTAGGCTTTCTTCACGGCATTCTCATCAAGTATCGGCCGCAAATCGTAATAATCATATACGACTTCGAGCAATTCGGCTACTCCATATTCATGTATACACTCTGGTCGTACACCTTTTCTCCAAGGCGATGCTACTTGGCCGGCTCTGCGACCTCGTGTTATACGATGGTATTCTTTCATTATGCTACTTTACACTATGATTCTTTATTGTACCTGAACGATCTATCTCATACAACCGGTGCTCGACACCAGGCAACTCCTTGAAAATCTGTTCCACTCGACCTGGTTGTGTGTCTGTAAGGAACACCTGTCCGAATCGGTCGCTTCCGACCAGTCGTATGAGCTGTTTGATTCGTTCGATGTCGAGTTTGTCGAAGATATCGTCGAGCAGCAGTATCGGCTTGATGTTGGTGTTTTCGTAAATATACTGAAACTGAGCGAGTTTCAGCGCCAATGAGAGCGTCTTCTGCTGGCCTTGTGAGGCAAATTTTTTCATCGACATCTCCCCTATCGTTAGCGTCAGGTCGTCCTTGTGTGGTCCTACGGTGGTGAATTGAGCGTAGCGGTCGGCAGACTGAGCCTCTGTCAGCAGCTTCGCCAGGTCGCTCTCGTCGTTGAGCTGCGAGTCGTAGGTGATGGTGACGCTCTCTCGCTCGTCGGATATCCATTTATAATAGTAGTCGAAGATGGGCAGGAACTGCTCGAGGAAAGCTTTTCTGGTGTTGTATATCGGCTGGCCGAACCGTACCAGCTGTGTGTCCCAGATATCTATAGCCGGTGCATCCCAATAGCGGTCGTCGTAGAACTGTTTGAGCAGTCGGTTGCGCTGAGAGAGGGCTTTGTCATATTGCAGCAGGTTGGAGAGATACTCTTTGTTCGTCTGAGAGATAACTCCGTTGACAAATTTCCGCCTCACATCGCTTCCTCCGGTGATAAGCACTTGGTCGGTCGGCGAGACAATCACCAGCGGTATCCTACCTATATGTTCGGCAAAGGCTTTGTAGGCTTTCTGCTCATAACGCATCTGCTTCGGTTGGTTTCTGCGTTGTATGCAAGATACCTGAACTGATTGTTTTTCAAGTCCTTCATAACGACCATGTATGGCGAAGAACTCCTCTCCTTGTCGGATGTTCTGAGTGTCTATCGAATTGAAATAGCTCTTGCAGAACGAGAGGTAGTAGACGGCGTCGAGCAGGTTGGTTTTTCCCACGCCGTTGTTGCCCAGCAGACAGTTGACTCCAGGACAGAAATCGATGTCGGCATCGCTGTAGGACTTGAAATTGGTTATTTTAAGATTGGAGAGATACAAGGTTATAAAGGTTAAAGGTTAAAGGTTAATGGTCGGACTTTGTATTGACTATCGTCAAAATCTTATTCAAAATCCTTCAACTTTTATTGATTTTCTAGTTGATTTTTTATTGATTTTGAGCGCAGCGATCTTTTTTTATGCGTGATTGTGTTAATTCGTAAATGCTTGAGTGGATTTCTGCCAACTGATGCCTACTGACTTCTCTAAACTCTAAACTATCAACTCTCAACTATCCTCCCCGCCACCTCTTCCATAAGCCAGCGGGGAGTGCTGGTGGCTCCGGTTATACCTACTGTGGATATGTCTTTTAGCCAATCGTCGTCAATCTGCGATACGTCGGACACAAACCGGGTGTTTGGCTGCACTTTGCGGCAGTATTCAAAAAGGTATTGCCCATTAGAGCTGTTCTCTCCGCTCACAAAAAGCAGCAGGTCGACCGACGCCGCAAAGTCTTTCAGTTCAGCAGCTCGGTTCGCCACTCGTCGGCAGACGGTATCATAAACCTTGAAATCGTCTGAGATCATGCGGCTTGCTATCTTCTCGGCCAGAGCGTTATACTCGTCCCTGCTCTGCGTGGTCTGCGAGTAAAGTCTTACCGGCCGCCGGTAGTCTATCGCTTCCAGATCTTCCACTCCGCTTATGATGATGGCGGTGTTGTCGGTCTGTCCGTTCAAACCAATCACCTCGGCATGTCCGTGCTTGCCGTAGATGAGCACCTGTCCACCCACTCGTCGCATCTCCTCATAGCCGTTCCTTACGTTCTTTTGCAACGCAAGAACTATCGGACAGGTAGCATCGACCAAACTGATATTGTGTTCTTTAGCTTGCTCGTAGGTCTGTGGTGGTTCTCCATGTGCCCTGATCAGCACTTTCGTGTCGGAGAGGGTTCTATAGCGTTCGTGGTCAATTACTTCCAATCCCAAAGTGCGCAATCTCGACACTTCAGCGTTGTTGTGCACAATGTCGCCCAGACAGAGCAATCCCTTGCCTTGCTTCAGCTCTTCCTCTGCCTTGCTTATGGCTTTCACCACACCAAAACAGAATCCTGCATTGCTATCAACCACTACCCTCATGACAGGCACTGGTTTTCCTGGCTGGCGGCTTCGAGTATCTCTTCAAACTCGGCTGGCGTCAGGTCGTTGAAGAAATAGTATACCGGGTTCACATGTTTCCCGTTGAGTATCACCTCGTAGTGCAGGTGCGATCCAGAGGCCAATCCTGTGCTGCCCACCCAGCCTATCATCTCTCCGCGTTTCACCTTCTGGCCTATGCGGGCTCTCACCTCACTCAGGTGTGCGTAGAGCGTCTGATAGCCGAATCCGTGGTTGATGACTATAACCACTCCATATCCGCTCCTTCCCTGTCCTCGTCCGGCTTCGGTCACCACTCCGTCGGCGGTTGCGTAAATCGGGGTTCCTGTCTTAGCTGCGAGGTCCACTCCAGTATGAGGACGGCTATAGCGCAACACCGGATGATAGCGGTTTCCGAATCCCGAAACCAGCTTACATCTGTTCTTGGCTATCGGCATGATGGCGGGCATCGCCACCAGGCGGTCTTTCTGGGTTCTGGCCAGCTCATACACCTGATCGTACGATACCGACTGCTCATACAACCGCTCCTCCAAAGCCGCTATCCTGTCGTTGGTGAACTCCAGCTGCTCCTTGCTTCCGAATCCTTTTATCGAATCCCACGTACGGCCGTAATCATGTGCACTGGTGGTATGCACCTGGTTCACCTCGAAGATAGTGCGGTATATGTTGTCGTCTCTGTTCTCCAGGTCTTTCAGCACATCCTCGGCCCTCTTCATCTTGGTGTTCAGCTGTCGCATGTCGCGCTTGTAGCTGGCCAGCTCGCGTTTCATCATCTTCTCCTTGGGCGAGTCGATGAAGTGGAACGCCAGAAACGTGAACACAAAACCCAACACAAGTCCGAAGGCCACCGTGAACGAGATCTTCTTCAGTCTCTCTCGCACGGTCACCACCACTCGCTCATACGAGAGCGTGTGCGGATTGAACCTGTATGAATGTTTCTTGGCCACTTTTTAATGCGTGAATGATTGATTGCTTGAATTCCTGAGTGTCTGAATGCGCCAGCCACTAAAGCAATAACGCATTCAAGCAATCAAGCAATAGATTATCCGTGTATCGCCTTTCCGTAGGCGGCTTCGATGGCTTCCATCACAGCCTCGCTCATCGTGGGATGCGGATGTACGGCGTGGGCAATCTGCTTGGCCGTGAGACCGTTTTCGCGAGCAGCCACCATCTCGGCAATCATCTCCGTCACGTTGTCGCCACACATGTGGCAGCCCACCAGCTTGTCGGTGGCCTTGTCTATTATCACCTTCACAAAACCGTCGGTGTTGCCTGCTGCTGTCGCCTTGCCGCTGGCCTTGAAGAAGAATTTTCCCACCAGGATGTCCATCCCCGCTTCGCGGGCTTTCTTCTCGGTCAGGCCTACGCTCGCCACCTCGGGTGTGGTGTAGGTGCAACCCGGTATGTTGTCGTAGGAGACCTTGTGCGGGTCGCCGCCACAGAGTTTCTCCACACAGCAGATAGCCTCGGCGCTGGCCACGTGGGCCAATGCCGGCCCGTGCACCACGTCGCCTATGGCATAGTATCCATCCACGTTGGTCTTGTAGTAGTCGTCAACGACGATTTTTCCGCGTTCGAAAGCAATGCCCGTCTCTTCGAGGCCAATGCCTTCGAGGTTGGTCACCACTCCCACAGCCGACAGCACCACGTCGCAGTCGATCACCGTCTCGGTGCCTTTCTTCTGGTCTTTCACCGTAACGTGGCACACGTCGCCCTCAATATCAACCTTATCGACACTCGACGACACCATCACCTTCATACCCATCTTGCGGAACGAGCGGCTTATCTGAGCCGCCGTGTCCTCGTCCTCGTTGGGCAGAATCTGGGGCATGAACTCGACCAGGGTCACCTGCACACCGATTGACTGGTAGAAGAAGGCGAACTCGCTTCCGATGGCGCCACTACCGCACACCAGCATGCTCTTGGGTTTCTGAGGCAAGGTCATCGCCTCGCGGTAGCCGATGATGTGCTTGCCGTCCTGCGGCATGGCTGGCATCACCTTGCTGCGGGCGCCGGTGGCAATGATTATATGGTTGGCTTCGTATATCGTCTCCACTCCGTCGGCAGCTTTCACCGCCACCTTCTTGCCAGGCATCACACGGGCCGAGCCGTTTATCACCTCAACCCCGTTCTTGTTGAGCAGAAACTGCACGCCCTTGCTCATTGTGGCGGCCACTCCCCTACTCCGCTCCACCATTGCCTGCAGGTCAGCTTCGGCACCAGCGGCTTTCACACCGTAGGCTTCGGAGTGGTTGATATAGTTGAACACCTGAGCGCTCTTGAGCAGAGCCTTGGTGGGTATGCAACCCCAGTTGAGGCAGATGCCTCCGAGGTTCTCGCGTTCCACAACGGCGGTTTTAAGTCCCATCTGGGCACCCTTCACGGCAGCCACATAGCCTCCCGGCCCGCTGCCTATCACTATAAGATCGTAGTTCATTATTTTTTTGTGATTAGTGAATTGACAAATGATTTCTTTAGCGTTTACACCTTATATATATACGCAAAATAGATTGCAAAGATACGAAAACATTTGAAAACGGCAACGACAAAACTGCGGCGCATGCAGTTGGTGCGACAAGGCGGTTGTTCTCATAGGGTTGTCGTACGTCCTGTTTTATTGAAGATTGGGGTCTTCGCAGAAGAGTGCGTGGTCGGCGCTCATCATGGGTTTCACCCAAAGGGAGAGTATGCCGCAGGTGAGCAGGCAGAGCAGCATCCATCAAAAAAAGTCAGGAAGATCAATTGACCTTCCTGACTAACGGAGACTTTATGTTTGCTCCATCTTTGCGGATGACAGTCTTTATGTCAGACTACCGTCTCAGTCCTCCTTGCTTATGAAGGGATAGGCGTAGTTGCGGGCGGGGTCGAAGGTCTCCTTGATGGCTTGCGGCGAGGTCCAGCGGATGAGGTTGAGGTAGGAGCCGGCCTTGTCGTTGGTGCCGCTGGCGCGGGCGCCGCCGAAGGGCTGCTGGCCTACCACTGCTCCGGTGGGCTTGTCGTTGTAGTAGATGTTGCCGGCTGCATATTTCAGTATCTCGGCACCGAGACGGAGGGCCTTGCGGTCGCTGGCGAAGATGGCGCCGGTGAGAGCGTAGGGCGAGGTCTCGTCGCAGAGGTGGAGGGTCTGCTCGTACTTGGCATCCTCATAGACATAGACGGTGATGATAGGTCCGAAGATCTCTTCGCACATCGACTTGTATTTCGGGGTCTTGGCGAGGATGACGGTGGGCTGTATGAACCAGCCTTTCTTCTTGTCGCCTTTGCCGCCGAAGACAATCTCGGCGTCTTTGCTCTTCTTGGCGTGGTCGATATAGCGCATGCAGTTGTCGAAGGAGGCTTCGTCGATGACGGCGTTGACGAAGGCGGAGAAGTCGCGGACGTCGCCGACCTTGATTTCGTCAATCATCTTGCCGACCAGCTTCTGGACCTTGGGCCAGAGGCTCTTGGGCACGTATGCACGGCTGGCGGCGGAGCATTTCTGTCCCTGATACTCGAAGGCGCCGCGGACGATGGCGGTAGCCACCTGCTCGGGGTCGGCCGACTTGTGGACGAAGATGAAGTCCTTGCCGCCGGTCTCGCCGACGATCTTGGGATAGGTGCGGTATTTGGCGATATTGTCGCCGATGGATTTCCAGAAGCTGTTGAAGGTGCCGGTGGAGCCGGTGAAGTGGACGCCTGCGAGGTTCTCGTCGGCGAAGGCCACCTTGCCGATGAGCGAGCCGCTGCCGGGCAGGAAGTTGACGACACCGTCGGGAAGTCCGGCCTCTTTGTAGATCTTCATCAGGAGGTAGTTCGACAGCATGGCTGTGGTCGAGGGCTTCCAGATGCAGACGTTACCCATCAGCACGGGGCTGAGGCAGAGGTTAGAGGCGATGGAGGTGAAGTTGAACGGGGTGATGGCGAAGACGAAGCCTTCGAGCGGACGGTAGGTCACGTAGTTGAGCGTGCCCTTGTCGCTGCAGGGCTGGTCGCTGTATATCTGCGAAGCGTAGTAGGCGTTGTAGCGCAGGAAGTCCACCAGCTCGCAAGCCGAGTCGATTTCGGCCTGCATCGTGGTCTTGCCCTGTCCGAGCATGGTGGCTGCGTTGATGAGCCAACGGTATTTGCCGCTTATGAGGGTGGCAATCTTCTGCATGATGCTGGCACGGTCGATCCACGGCATGGCAGCCCACTCTTCGTGTGCTTTCATGGCGGCGGCTATGGCGGCCTTCACCTCTTTGTCGGTAACTTTATAGTATTTGGCCAAGACGTGCTTGTTGTCGGTGGGCATGACAATCTGGCCCATCTCCTTGGTCTTGATTTCCTTGCCGCCGATTATGGGGCAGATGGTCGTCGTTTTCTTGTAGAGCTCTTCCAGGGCCTTGCGGATTTCCTTGCGCTCGGGGCTGCCGGGTTTGTAACCGAGAACGGGCTCGTTCTCAGGCTTCGGGAATGAAAAGATTGTGTTGTTCATGAGTGATATTTTTAATTGTTGATACTGTCAATGTTGCAAAACAACGACTGCAAAGATACTGATATTTTTCTTTGTTTTCAAAAAAAGTTAGTAACTTTGCAGAAGTTTTCAGGAATTGGTGATTGGTGAATAGTGATGAGTGATTAGTGATTAGACAAATGTGATCTGTGAGTCCGATCAATATCAACATATCAACATATCAACACCTAACATAACAACAATAAACACCGAACATATCAACAATAAAATAGTAGAACAATGAAAAAATTCGGAATCATCATGGTTTGCGTCGCAGCTGTCCTTTTCGCTTCCTGCGGCACCACAAGCACCACTTCTCGTTCAACTGGCAGCTCATCCGGCAGCATTCTCAGCTCTAACACCGCCGCCACCGCCAACGGTACCGCATGCGGTCAGGCTATCATCGGACTTTACAACAACTACAAGTCCACCAAGAAACTCGACATGACCAACGCCTCCAACATCACCAACACCCTGGCTCTGGTTACCGCCTACTCGCAGCTGAAAAGCAACAAGGGCAACAGCAGCTACCGCAAGTCTTTCATCAGTGGTATGGTTCTCGGCGGCGCCGGCATCATCACCAACAACAACGCTGGTTCTATCGTCAACCAGATTGAGTCGGCCGCAGGTCTGAGCAGCACCACCCGCTCTAACATCTCCACCGCCGCCTCCACAGTATCTTCCATCCTTTCGATACTGCAATAAGTGCGTGCCCGCACGGGGCAATAAAGAAATACAGGCTGTCACTTGATGTGGCAGCCTGTTCTTGTTTTCTGCAATAGATTTACTCTTCGACTCGGAGTAGTACTTGCCAGAAGTCTTCTGGCAGGTGGATGTTCTCCACTTTCAGGGCCCCTTTGAAGAGCGGCGCTACCGTCTCTACCGAGTAACCCGCTATGCCACATCCGATGCGGGTGACCAGGAACGTCAGCTCTTGATGGACTTTGGCGAACGCAATAAACCGGTCGATATTTTCCTTCATCGCACTCACTCCTTCCATCGTGGAGATGCCATAACTGCGTCCTTGCAGTCCGTCTCCCTGCCCATAGATGGCTCCGAATTTCCGCATTGCCGTAAGCGCAGCACCGCCTCCGTGATACCCGTGGCAGTTGCTTCCAAAAACAAAAATCTCCCCTTCCTTAAGGGTGTCTATGATGTCGGGGGTGACGCGGTGCAAATAGTTGGTCATATCTTTCATAAGATTAGTTACTTTTTATAAAACTCCCAGGTGTCCGTATGTCCATCGGAATAGGTATAACTCCATACCAACTGATTGGCTGTCAGGGTGTCCATGTGGAACTTGATCTCTCGGTCGATACCATTACGGACAGATTCGTAGGTGCGTTTGGCTATCGCCATCACCGTGTCTTGGGCTACCAATTTCATGTCGGCATTGAGTTCCATGCGGAATTGCTTTTTTATTCCGGAGAAGTAAAAATCATCACCCTCGAGACGCCAGCGGCTGGGACTTATATATATGTATGAGAACAGCACAGAGTCGCCGTCGGCGAATTCTATCTTATATTCTTGTCTTGCCGAATCCAGAGCGGTGCCGTCTTCATTGAAGTCCATTATGCCTTTCTCATAGACGTAGAGGTGTCCTTCGGGTATGGAATAGTCCCATGAATGTTCGTAGTCATAATGGCCCTCGACGCGGGCGATGGACTCCTCCTCTCCTACCCTGTTTTTGTCTTGTCCGCCACTGCAGGCAGCAAGAAAAAAAACTGAAAGAACAAGAACAAAAGACTTATAACTCATCTGGATTCGTATTTAAGCAATTGTTTAACTAATCTTTATTAACCATTTGGTTTTTAGATAAAGAAACTACGATTTCTTAAGTTATTCTTTAGCTATCGGTGAAGGGCTTATATTCATCAAAAAGGCGATAAGCCTGCATATCAACACACCTCACTTCATCCTCTCCAGATGGATGGTTTCACCTTTTTTTGCGGCGAGCTCGAGTTTGGTGCCAGTGATGTCGAGGTTGGTGGCGTTCACATGATGGGCGTTGTCGCCTGAGATGTTCTGACGGAACTGCTGTAATTGACTTTCGCACTCATACATCCGAAGCAACGACTGCACCGAATCTCTCATTTCGTCACGATAGGCGATGCCGTTCTCATCGACATGGAGTGTGCATGTGGATGGATCGTAGTCGAGGACAACGGAGTCGCCACGGATGTCCCAGGTGCCTTCGACGGAGGCTTGTAGCAAGGCGCTGCCGGAGAATATGATATGGTTAATCGGGAAGATCTGGATGCAGGTGAGGGTGCGGTCCTTGCGGAAATGGAACTCTACCGACTGGTTGTTATCAATCGTGTAAACCCAACTGCCTACGATGTCGCTACGTTTTGCGGGGTGGTCCCGTCCAGATGTTTTCTCACGGAATCTCTTCATCTGCTTGTCACTGATGTTCATCAGGAACTTGTTGGCCTCACACCAGTCGGTCCACTGACGGGACATGCCGCCATAGAAGAGCATGCGGTTTGCATAGAAAGCCATATACCTCTCGGTGCGTCGCTGCTGCAGTTTATCTTTTAGGAAGCTGGCGTAATTGTGGGGTGAGTCGAGCATGTCGGTACTTGTGAGCAACGAGTCGGACTCTGCCTTCCTTACCGGTTTCTGCCAGAAATAGAACGTCTGGATGGCATTGGAGAACATAGCGCGAGACTTGTAGAACTCCTCCACATTGCGTATGAACGTCACGTCATTCAGATTATTCCACGCTTCCTGGGTTGTCTGGAACACCCTCTCTCCTGCCTCGCTAAATTCGAGGTCGGGGTTCATGTAACTGCCTTCGACTATGTAGTTGAATACCGTCACCAGCGTGTCTATGGCGATGCTGTCAATACGGTCAATATGCTGCATTACATATTGAGTGGCCTCGTAACTTTTCTGCTCCTCATCCCTTATGTGGTTTATCACCTCAAGGTTTTTCTCCATGTCGTCGATGACCATCATGGCAGTAAGACGCTGAGCTTTCGACTGATTGCTGACATCAACCATCTTGGTGACGGCGAAAGTGAGACCAACACCGATAGAGGTGCCGAGCACACTGATGAGAAACTCCATCCACCATTTTTTACCGTCGTAGCCTTTCATGAGGGTCGGTTCGATTGAAGGGTTGTAAAGGTTAAAGGTTAATGTTTAAAGGTTAAAGAGGTCGCCGACCACTAACTGCTAACTACTGAGCCTTAACTGCTATCTGCAGTTCGTCGAGCTGCTCTTTGGCTATCGGAGATGGACTTCCGCTCATCACATCGCGACCGCTGTTGTTCTTGGGGAAGGCGATGAAGTCGCGTATGGAATCGACACCGCCGAAGATGGAACAGAGGCGGTCGAAACCGAAGGCGAGACCTGCGTGAGGAGGAGCACCGTAGGTGAAGGCATCCATGAGGAAACCGAACTGGGCGTAGGCGCTCTCGTCGGTGAACCCGAGGGTGTGGAACATCTTGTTCTGGAGCTGGCGGTCGTGGATACGGATGGAACCACCGCCCACCTCGACGCCGTTGATGACGATGTCGTAGGCGTTGGCGCGGATGTCACCCCAGCGTCTTTGGTCGTCCAGCAATGCCTCGTCTTCCGGCTTGGGTGCGGTGAAAGGATGATGCATGGCGTAGAAACGCTGAGTCTCGTCGTCCCACTCGAGCAAGGGGAAGTCGACAACCCAGAGAGGTGCATACTTCTGAGGATCGCGCAGACCGAGACGACTACCCATTTCAAGACGTAGAGCGCAAAGCTGCACACGGGTCTTCATGGGTTCGCCACAGAGGATGAGCATGAGGTCGCCTGGCTTAGCCTGGAATTTGTCGGCGATGGCCTTGAGTGCATCCTGGCCATAGAACTTGTCGACGGAGGATTTGAAGGAGCCGTCGGCGTTGTATTTGATATAGACGAGACCGCCGGCGCCCACCTGAGGACGTTTGACGAAGTCGGTGAGCTCGTCGAGCTGCTTGCGGGTGTATTCAGCACAACCAGAGGCACATATACCAACCACGAGCGGAGCGTTTTCGAAGAGAGAGAATCCGTGACCCTTGACGACATCGTTGAGTTCGACGAACTCCATACCGAAGCGTTTGTCGGGTTTGTCGGAACCATAGAGACGCATGGCATCATGCCATGATATGCGCTCGAAATCAGCAAATTCAATGCCTTTCATCTCTTTGAAAAGATGTTTGGCGAGACCTTCGAAGGTCTGGAGGACATCCTCTTGTTCAACAAACGACATCTCGCAGTCGATCTGAGTGAACTCAGGCTGACGGTCGGCACGGAGGTCCTCATCGCGGAAGCAGCGTACAATCTGGAAGTAGCGGTCCATTCCGGCTACCATAAGGAGCTGCTTGTACTGTTGCGGGCTTTGAGGGAGAGCGTAGAACTCACCTGGGTTCATGCGGCTAGGTACGACGAAGTC
>CACYJU010000025.1 GCA_902774845.1 uncultured Bacteroidota bacterium | reverse complement strand
GAACATTTTGACGATGTGGAAGTCTTGGACGACTATGTTGTTGCCGTCGCGAGAAAAGGTGGTGGTGGGCTCCGTCACGAACCCCATTATATGCGGGTGCTGAACAAAAGTAGTTTTTCACTATATGACACATTGTTCGATTACTATTATGGTTGGGATCGACGAGAGTCAACTAGTCGAATCCTTCTCCAGAAAACCAATGGAGACAGTTTGGTTTCAGTTTACCATACTGACAATTATGGTTATTATTTCAACACATACGCCGTTAACAGTAACGGCATACTGCAGTTGTACAACTACACAAAAGTTGATCCAGCTGGATATCATGTAAAAGTCAGCGATGTATCATATAATTCATCAAATAGAACTTTGTCAATTGTTCATAATTCGGATACTATAGGCTATGCATCACATTTCAGTTGTTCCTCTTTTCCTGCGGTGAGCTACGTAAACTCGTATTCAACGCAGTTTGACTTGATTATTAGTGGTGGCAATAAGGATACGCTGTTGTCGGTTGCACCAATGTCGTCCAATGGGCTTTATGTCACAGGTATAAAAAACAACAAGATGCTTTTTTGGAAGATGCCGAACGGATGCGATGATATTGTGCAATTTAACACAGGTACGACCAATTCGCAAATAAATAGCAGTCTCGGGCCAACCATAAAAACCTCACTTGGTATCCATCAAACTTCTTTCCAATTAACAGTAGGTGGGAAACCGTTTACGGAAAATTGTTCGGTGATTGTCCCCTTCCCAGTGCCCTTGGATGACAAGGAATGAAATAGTATATAAACATATAAGGTAAAAAATAACACCCTGATAAGAAAAAAAACATTATAACCTCTGACGGTTTTTTAATATTTTTGCAACTAACTATATAGAACGTCTATCAATCATGAAAACAAAGATCTTTTTTGCACTACTGTTCACCTTTGCATTCATCTCGATAGCAAAAGCGCAGGACACAATCGATACGGCATATTATCGGTATGGAAACAACTTCATACGACCGGAGTTTTACAATCCACTCGTTGAGGATTCTGTGACGGGTGAAGCTGCAGTTGACCCGGAAACGGGAGACCCTGTTGCACTTTGCCCCAATGGGTTTGGGTTCACAAGTATGGAGCCTTTTCCGATTAATCATTGCCTTAGTCCCTTGAGTCCAGAGGATTATATGTATTATAAGATATCTGGCACTGGATCAAAAAGGCCAGTGTATGGCATAGCGATAAGTCTTGACTCTGTGAGCAACTTTATGGAGGGCGATTCTCTCATTATTATTATGTGCGAGCCAGCATCTGATAATTCGCACTTTATACATATCGACTCGATAATAATCCGAGGCGGCGAGTTCGGAAAACGGCGTTGGTGCGAGATTCCCATTGCCAAAGATTTGTCAGAACTACCATGGACTTCGGTACAAGATGATTGTATAGATACAGTTCTTTACCGTTCAATCATGGAATTCTATTTTGATGAGCCACGGTCTATTAGCGGCTCGAGCGTTTTCTGGAAAGTGAAAATTGCAAATGATTATGGCAGTGTTTTCCATTCTACTTTTGTGACCTGCCAATTTGATGTAGTGTGGTGGTTCCATGAAGATTGTACCAACGGAATCGGCAATCCCCGTTGGGATGAACTATTCCCCATCTTGACACCTCTGCCAGAATGGGAGGTCCCGAGCATGGAACAGCTCATTCCCGAAAGAGAATATAATCCAGCTGTGCATCAACCAGACCCCGACCCCGATCCTGACCCCGATCCCGAAGGCATCGACAATATTCAAAATTCAACCTTCAAAATTAACATAGCTCCCAACCCCGCCGACTCCCGCACCACTGTGACCTGCGACCTTCCCATAACCGAGCTCACCATCAGCGACCTCGCAGGCCGCCCGCTCACCACCCTCCGCAACTGCGGCACCTCCGCCTCCATCGACCTCTCCACTCTCCCCCAAGGCCTCTACCTGATAAAAGTCAGAACCCCGGCAGGAATGACGGTGAAGAAGTTGTCGGTCAAATGATTTTTATAGAAAAAAAATAACTGAAAATCACATTCTGTTGAAAATTATGAATAATAGAAAATATAAATTGCCGTTTCTGCATTATGGTTATAATCTATTAGTAGCCTCTCTTTTAGTGCTGTTTATATTTACTGGAGGGGCTTGTTGCCAGACATTTGTATATAATAACAATAATTGCAGTGGTTCCATAACACGTAAAGTTGGTAGTCGACATTTTTATTATATGAAGACAGGCCCATATAGTGGCGAATTTTTTTTCACATAACCCATCCTCAACGATAATAACCGACAATAAGTATAACGGCTATAACATCCAAGATTTCACTATTGCTGGCGATACCGTTTTTATTTGTGGAGAAGATGCTTCCGGCAAGGGCTTTTATGGTTGGGCAAAAACCACCGGCCCCTTTTCTGTATCCTGGAAATTTAATATTTATAAACTTTATGATAGTGAAAGCGTCTATGTGACCGATGTGAAGCGAATCAGAGTTTTCAATTCCAATGGCAATCAGCATGTCCTTCTTATTGGTAGATATGTCGATACAACAGCTCATCTTTACAGAAATTCCATTGTCCACATAAAAAATAATAGTCAATGCTATGCGGCCTATAGTCCTGTCGAACATTTTGATGATATCGCGGTATTGGATGAATACGTTGTTACCATCGAGCGTAAGACTGCTAAAGATTATATATCGGATCCTCACTACATGAGAGTCTTACATAAAAATAATTTTTCACTGTATGACACGCTATTTGATTATTATAGTAATTGGCATTATAGGCGCTCAATAGAGAGAATTTTCTTGCAAACAGTCGGAACCAATATTCTTGTATCGATTTTTAATGAGGATACAGCCTATTATATGAACACGTACTCCGTTGTCAATGATACACTGCAATTCCATAAATGTCATATAGTCCATACCGATACTGTGCCAACAATTCAGGATGTTTCATATAATTACCAAACAAATGAGATAATAGTGCTACATGGTTCTGATACAAGTAGCATCGCATCGGTTTACAGCAGTTCGTTATTTCCCATTCTTACGTGGGTGAGTTCTGCTTATCCAAAAATAAACAACGCATTATTGTCTCCGTATACTTCACTTAATTCTGTAACGCCGAGATCCAATACCGATTTTGCGATAACTGGTACGAATCATAACAAACTTGTCATCTGGTGGAAACCTGTATGTTCTTTGGCACGGGAACATTCGATGACTGGCTTCTTTTCTTCCATGAGGCGAGCCTATGGTTGTACTACGCGCGTGCCAATATCCATACATTCGACGACACTTTCACGTTCAACAGGAACCGAAAGTTGGGATCCGGATTGCTCCATCAAATAGACAGATGACATAATAGTAATTAGAGTGATGGAAACAGTATGTATAACCCTAAAAATGATATTATGAAAAACAAGTGTTTAATAATTATTCTATTCCTTATTGCATCGGTTTTGGATCTGAATGCCCAGGATACAATTGATACAAATTATTATCGTTATGGTTACCATTTTGAAAGGAATCTTCAATATTTTCTGCTTGATTCAGAGATGGGTGAGGTTGTATATGACCCTATAACGGGCCAAGCGGTGAATTTATGTCCCAATGGTATAGGATTCCATCATTACTTTGACACTGTGCAATTTCGTCTTTTCCCAGACCCGACAGCATTTTGTTTATATTCTAAAGATGCCGTCTATGACAGCGTTTATGGGATTGCCATACGTTTGGAAAAAGTGGAAAATTTCATAGTGGGTGATTCTTTTGCTGTTATACTATGTAAACGCTCGGAAGATAGTTCTCATGTTATTCCTCTTGATTCTATTGTTATTAAAGGGGGAGAGTGGGGTAAAGAACGTTGGATGGAACTTCCCTATCAGAGCGATAGTATAGGTGATGCTGAATTGTCTACAGTTTTTTTTCAAACGATACATCAGAATTGTATCGACACTGTTGAGTACGCCCGTGTTCTGGAATTCTATTTTGACACCCCGGTTTCTTTAGGGAGAGAACATATTTTTTGGCGTTATAAACTGTCAAGTGAAAACGGAACCCTCTTCTACACGTCAGAGCGCTGGCATAACAATGCAAACGAATGGTATTATGATGATAATTGTAATTTTCTTCTTTATGGGACTCCAATACTACAGCATTTCTTCCCAATTCTCACACCGCTTCCAGAGTGGGAGTCCTCAAAGTTGGAACGTGTCATACCGAATGCCCACGAATTGCCAGACGATCCTGACCCCGACCCCGATCCTGACCCCGAAGGCATCGATGGCGTGTATGGCAACCTTCCAATGTCGATCTACCCCAACCCGACAGACGGTATGACAACCATCTCGTCGCCAGAGGCGATAAAAGAGCTCACGGTGACAGACCTGGCCGGACGGGTGCTGCTGCACCAGTCCTCGATGGGATCCACCACAACACTCGACACAGCTCCGCTCGAACCAGGCCTTTACCTGCTGAAGGTGACCACCGCCTCAGGCACAGCAACAACCAAGCTGGCAGTGAGATAGTCTAAAATGTGACGATTTTTGGTGAAAGGCTGTGATACGGGGGAATGCACAGGATAGACTGTGCGTTCCCTTGTTAACAGCATCCATAAAAGAAAACAAGCATCACTCGGCCTTGGCCATACCAGCCCCACTAACAAATTAACATCCTTATACCATTACACCTCTACACCCTTACACCCCTACACCAATCCACCCGCGTCAGTCCCACTCACGCATTCACTTCTTTGGGAGTGCGGCTTCGCAGAGCAGTTTTTTGTGTTATCGGAATAATTAGTACCTTTGCAACGGAAAAAGCACTAAGCATTATGAAACTGACTATCATCAACGGACCGAACCTCAACCTGCAGGGTAGGAGGGAGGTGTCGGTATATGGGACGGAGTCGTTCGAGTCGCTCCTCGCAACCTTGCGTGACCGCTACCCGCACATAGACTTCGAATACTTCCAGAGCAACGTAGAGGGTGAGATAGTGAACAAACTGCAGGAGGTGGGATTCTCATCCGACGGCATCATCCTCAACGCGGGCGGCTACACCCACACCAGCGTGGCCATACGTGACGCCGTCGTCGCCATCTCCGCTCCCGTCGTCGAAGTGCATATAAGCAATATCTTCGCTCGCGAGGAGTTCCGCCATCAGTCGCTTATCGCTCCTGTCTGCAAGGGCTCCATCGCTGGCTTCGGAATGGACGGCTACCGTCTGGCAGTGGAAAGTTTTTTTAATGCTTGAATGATTGATTGCTTGAATGCTTGAGTGGTGTGTGCCCGCACAGGGCATTTGTTTGAATGCTTGAATGCGTGAGTGGGTGTGCCAGATTGAATCCCGGATTGAGCTGTAAATTAATAAGAGCGGGCCACGATGGTCCGCTCTAATTCTAATTATATGCCGCTTGCGCTATTGGCGCACCACCTTGGTGGTGGCAAGGAGTTTGCCTGACTGGTAGATGCGTGCGAAATAAACGCCGCTGGCGTAGCTGCTGAGGTCGACGGTTGCGACGCTGCCTACCTCATCCTGACGGTCGAGACGACGGCCATAGATGTCGTAGATCTCGATGCTGAAGTCGGCGATGCCGTCGAGCGAGATGGTCACCATGCCAGCCGTCGGGTTGGGATAGACGCTCATGGAGATGTTGTCGATATCGTCGATGCCGCTGGACTCGAGCACGATGAGGTTCAGTATGACGGTGCTGTCGCATCCGTAGATGGTCTGGAACGACATGGTGTCGTGGTACAGGCCGGGTTCGTCGATGGCGGGCTCGAAGAAGCCGTTGCCGCTGTAGATCTCGCCTGCGTTGACCTCGTCGCTAAGACGTGTGATGGTCGAATAGTGGATGGTCAGGTTCAGCGTCACCGTCTCGGGGCAGCCGTCGCTGTTGGTGGAGTTCATGGTGGGCTGGTTGGTGCTGGCGGTATAGGTGTTGCCGTTGCGCCAGGTGTAGCTGTCGCAGGCCTCCACTACATCGGTGCTGGAGGTGCTGTGTCCGATGGTGAGGTAGAGGGTCACGGTATTGTCGCATCCGTTCACACCCGTAGTGGTGTGGGTGTAGGTGCCGGAGGTTGTGTAGACGTCTCCATACCAGGTGTAGCTATCACAAGCCTGCTGCGTCTCGCTGCTGCTGGTGGGCTGGTTCACGGTGAGGTAGAGGGTCTGGGTCTCGGGGCATCCGGCTGCGTTGGTGCCATTGAAGGTGTAGGTGCCGGAGGTCGTGTAGGTCTGTCCGTTGACGTTCCAGGTGTAGCTCTGGCATGCGGTCTCGCTGGCGGTCGAGCTGGTCGACTGGTTGACGGTCAGGTTGAGTGTCTGCATATCGGAGCAGCCCTGGGCTGTTGTGCCGTTATAGGTGTAAGTGCCACTTGTGGTATAGGTCTGACCGTTGGCGCTCCAGGTATAGCTGTCGCAGGCGGTCTCGCTCACCGTGCTGGATACTGACTGGTTGATGGTGAGGTTGAGTGTCTGCACGTCGGGGCATCCCTGAGCGTTGGTGCCGTCAATGGTGTAGGTGCCTGAGGTGGTGTAGGTGGTGCCGTTCCAAACATAGCTGTCGCAAGCCTGCTGGGTCTCGGTCGAGCTGGTCGACTGGTTGATGGTGAGGTTGAGGGTCTGGCTTACTACACATCCGGCTGCGGTGGTGCCGCTGTAGGTGTAGGTGCCGCCGGTGGTATAGGTCTGACCGTTGACGCTCCAGTAGTAGCTGTCGCAAGCGGTCTCGTTCACCGTGCTGGTACCGCTCTGCTCGATGGTGAGCACGAGGGTCTGGTTGTTAGCGCAGCCCTGAGCCGTCGTGCCGTTATAGTTGTAGGTGCCAGAGGTGGTATAGGTCTGACCGTTGGCTATCCAGGTATAGCTGTCGCATGCGGTCTCGTTCACTGTGTTGGAAACTGACTGGTTGATGGTCAGGTTGAGGGTGTAGATGCTGTCACATCCGCCTTCCACAGCGTTCGTGACGGTGTGGGTATAGGTGCCGGAGGTTGTGTATTCGGTGCCGTACCAGTTGTAGCTGTCGCAGTTGGCAACAGTGACAGTGGCGGTCTGGTTGCTGCAGGGGGTGTACCACACGGCATAGAGGGTCATGTTGCCTGTCACGGTCACATCGGCGCCGTTGGCGTAGACCACAGAGCCGCCGGCAGAAGTGGCCCATCCAGTGAAGACGGAGGTGCCGTTGGTGAAGCTGTTGGCGTTGAGGGTGACAGTCTGGCCGCTGCAAGCCTGCTGCGGTGCCATAGTGCCGTTACCGCCGTTGGCGGAGAAGGTGATGGTGTAGTTGGGCAGTATGGTGAGGTTCAACGTGGCTATGCTGTCGCATCCAGCCACTGAGGTCGAAGTGTAGGTGTAGGTTCCAGAGGTGTTGTAGTTGGTGCCGTTCCACTCATAGTTGCTGCAGGCTTCCATGGTGATAGGTGCTGACTCTATGGTGCCCACCACGTTGAGCTCTACGAGATTGCCAGTGGTGGTTGTGAGGGTCTCCAGGAGATACTGTGTGCCGACGGTGGAGGTGTTGACTATAGCGCCGTTGAGGCTATATGATCCGTTCTGGCACACTTGATCGGTACGGGATGCTATAAGGTCGGTAGCATTTATCGGGAAGACCACATCGTCAACCCATGCGCAGTCGCTACCACCGGTTGCCGAATAGTCTTTCACATAGGTGAACTTGTAGGTGTGTGAACCGGCCTCTACAGCAAAGGCTGCGTAGGTCCAATCTACCTCACCGGAGTTGCCGGCTGGGAGGGTCTCTTCGACATCGTCGATAAAGAAGTGGAACTTATCGTAATTCTCTTCAGACGAGACTTTGTAGTAGAAACGTATGCTATCGGCTCGGTCAGAACTGTAGGTGTAGGTCATCTGCGAAGTCTTTCTGTTGCCGAGGTTGTTGGCCGATTTCATACTGTAGCTGGGCGAGACATACTGTTCGTTGTTTGCTATCCAGGGGTAGTTGTTGTTGCCTGACTGTCCGCTTGTCCATCCATCGACGTTGCCGTCGTCGAAGTCGTCGCCGTTCACGCTGTTGCTCACCAGCAGACGTAGCTCTTCGCTGTAGTTATAGTTGTCGTTGGCTACATTGAGGTTGAACGGGACGGTCACGTTGTTGGGCATCTGTGCGTCAACGGTGGCGGTGTAGCTGTAGTTGACGGTGCCGCCAATGGCGAGGTTGAAGGTGTTGGCTCCTCCGGTGACTTCAACCAGCGGGAAGTCCTCGGTGAAGGTCATCGTGACGTTATCCATAGCCATGTGGCCGTTGTTGGTCATGGTGACATTGCATACGGCACTGTTGCCAGCGGCTATCTGAGAGGGGTTCCAGGAATAGGTGACAACCGGCATCGGGGCGTTGACGACGGTGTTGAGACGCACCACGGCGGGTGTCTCGCAGCCGGTCCAGCTTATCGTGGCGGTGAGGGTCACGGGCATCTGGTCGGTGCAGAAAGCATCGGCCTGGACGCCGAACACGCTGCTGAGCGTCTGGGTGGCGCCGGCATTGAGCGAAGCAACAGTTGTGTTGCCGTTGGTGACGGTCACATGGTCGTTGTCGGAAGTGAGGTTGATGGTGATATTATTGGCTGTGGCGGTGCCTACGTTCTCAATGGCGAGGGTGTAGGTTGCGCTCTGTCCCACATTGAGGGCGTTGTCTTCGGTGAGGCTGTTACCGGTTACATACGGGCCGGCGGGAACGATGACGTTGACGTTGGCGAACGCGGTCTTATACTGCTGAGCCGAAGCGGTCACCTCGTAGGCTCCGACGGCGAGGTCGGAAGGAATGGTCAGCGTTGCGACTCCCGAAGCGTTGGCGAAGGCTGCTGCCACGAGGTCGTAGCTGCTTGCCCCGGTGGTCATAGCTACGTAAGCATAGGGGACGGCGGTCACTTCGAGTGAAGTGGTGCCGGCTGTGATGGTGGAAGCCACCGTGAGGGTCATGTCGTCAGGCGTGGTCATCCAAGGAGTGATCGACGGGTCGCCCATCAGGTGGTAGATCTCCCAGTAGTAGAGCGGGAAGTTGTAGTTACCGCTGGTACCGCTGGTCTGCACTGCATTGTTACCTGCTGCTACGAGTGCTCCGAGGGAGGTGTGCCATGTGCTCTGAGCCTCACCGTGGGTGTGGCACATAAGGTCATAGCAGCCAGGGTATGAGGCGTTGTGGCTCATGTCCATTCCTACACCTGTACCGCTGCTGGCAACAGAGGAACGGTAGCCGACACCCCAGTAGAGGTCTTGGTACCAGTAGGTGTAGTTACTGCCTCCGATATATCCAACAGCGCCGGCATCGGTTTTGCGGAGCAACGATTCTCCGAAGCAGGTGCCTTCGGTGAACTTGTTGGAGAGGCAGCAGTTGCCTATCATCACTCCGTACTTGCCTTTGTTGTTCAGTTCGTTGTTGACCTGTGTGACGGTCATCTCAGGGCAGCTCCATTCGGTCACATCGCCGTGGGCCGAGTAGTTGATCCAGCCGGCTCCGAGGGTGTATTTACCGCGGATGGTTGATGCCATGGAGTTGTTGTATAGGGAGTTTCCGTTAGTCGCAACCGTAAGATTGCTTACCGACGGATAGGAGGTGTATGCATTTTTGTAATAAAGCACCGAAGAGAAAGGATAGGGTTCGCTGCCGTTCATGTAGTTGGTGATGGCATAGTCATGGGTCGGGTCGGCAAACTTGTAGCCGTTGTCGTTGTTGTTGCCGCCGTCAACACCAGCGACCATAATGGCGGTGTTGAGGAACGAAGGGTCGGTGAAGGTGTATTTCTCGTAGGTCAGGGTCTTTGCTATGACGTTAGCCAGTTGATCTGTGCTGGTCACGGAGAAACGGCCATAATAGCAGTCGGGGATGTTGTCGCCGGAAGTCCAGGTGAAGTAGTAAAGGTCGGTCGGGTGGTCGTTGTCCAAGCTTCCGCTCACAGTAGAAGAATGGTTCGGAATCTGCGCTACGTCACCGACGAGAAGCACGAAGGTGGGGGCGGGGTCGGCAGCGGTGGCGTTGGTGTAAAGGCTTGCTATATAATTCTTGATGGAAGTGGCGGTTGTTCCTACGTTAGCATCACTTGTATAAGCTACATCAACTCTGTATCCTTTGCGTTTCTTCCATGTCACAAGGTCATCAAGATATCCGTTGAACATGCTGTTGGCTACGATGAGGTAGCGTACGGGTGCGCCCTGATAGGCAGCATCCTTGCGGGGCAGCGTGTTCATCGTGGCGGCTGCGGCGAAAGCTGGCGAATAGTGCAGATCCTGCATCTCTTCAGTGGCTTCGCGGTCGGCGTTCACGTAATTGATGGTCACATCGACGCTGCGGCAGACCACTATCTGGTTGGTCACGGGGTTATACTGAACGGGAGAGAAATGCAACACCGCGAGGTTCTGGTTACGTGCGATGCCGATGGGCTCAACCGTCACCAGCTGTTCGCCATAGAGGGCGTCGGTGGTGTAGGTGGCGTTGTTCATCGTCAGCGTGAGCGGTGATCTGTCGCTCTTGTTGCGCGGAAGCTGGGTCGGCATAATCATGTGGTTTAGACCGAGGGTGGCTCCGTCTATGGTTTCAAAGACGGCGTTCTCGGCTTTGACTGTGACACCGTCGCAGAGCGGTATCTCGAGCATGTGACCGAATTGTGGCAATGACGGCTCGCCGATAGTGTGGGTTTCGGCAAAGCCTGGCATCTGCAGAACGTTATACTCCACGTCCATGTAGTTGGTGGTGCCAACGGTGGGAACGGGAGCGGTGAGGGTCATCTGGATTGACGTATAGTCGCTTCTGGTGACCGTGTAGTTCTGCTGGGCTTGTACGAGCCCGATTCCAAAGATGCAGAGAAGCATCAAAATGTAGAACTTTTTCATTGTGTATGTTTTTATTGTTTCTTTTTCCCGGAAAAACTGCATGCAAATATATATATAAAATTAGAAAAACCAATAAAAAAGGGAGATTTTTTAAAAAATCATTGTGCTATTTTTCAAAAAATTGGGTGTTTATAAAAAAAAGTGTATCTTTGCAAACTCATTATGCGTGTGGTTATGGAGAAAAAAGTGGACACATCTATCCAGTTTAGTGGCTTAGCAACAGGAGTTTACGAGTACGATTATCGTTTGGATAGCACTTTTTTTTCACGGTTTGAGAACGACGATTTGAGAGATTGTGAGGTGGATTACAGGGTGAAACTGGAGCGCAAAGAGAGACTTTTGGTCTTCGATTTTAATTTTTCGGGACAGGTGAAGGTGGAGTGCGACAGATGTCTTAAGATGATGGAGGTGCCGGTGAAAGGAGAACAGACCCTGTATGTGAAATTCGGCGAGGCAAAAGAGAGTGACGATGAGAATGTGGTGTTTCTGCCTGAAGGAGAGAGTAAAATCGATTTGGCACAGTGGTTGTATGAGTTTGTTGCGATAGAGGTGCCGATAGTTCACAGCCATCCGGATGATGAGAACGGGAACCCCACCTGCGACCCCGAGATGTTGAAATACATAAGCGAGGGTGACTCGGTAGAGCAGCAGGACTCAGACCCCCGTTGGGACGCGCTCAAAGCGCTTAAAGATGAATAAATAAACAAATAAAAAATAATAATTATGCCACATCCAAAACACAGATTCTCACAGACGAGAACTGCCAAGAGAAGAACTCATGACAGTTTGGAGAAAGCCCAGCTGACTACGTGCAGCAATTGCGGCGCACAGGTTATGTACCACCACGTTTGCCCCGAGTGCGGTTACTACCGCGGCAAGCTTGCCATCGAGAAAAACGCAGAGGCCTAAACCTGTCTATCTCCACAAATCTAAGACCGGACTGCCAAGCAGCTCGGTCTTTTTTTTGCTCTCAACAAACTATTTTTATCGTTGCTGCGTTATCCTTAATTGAAAACTCAAAAAACATCATCGAATGAAGAAATACCTCTTTTTCGCAATCTTTGCCAGCCTTCTGATGACCTCCTGCGTCACCTTTGGCAAGTACGAAGACCTTGAATCACGCTACAACCAGACCGTCAAGGACCGCAACCTTGCAAAACGTGAGCTGACGGAACTCAAAGAAGAGAACGCCGAGCTCCAGCGTCTCAACCAGTCGCTGTCGGTCAACGCTCAGGATCTGGCTGCAGCCAAAGCTCGCAACGAACGTTCGATCGACAGTCTGCGCCGCGAACTCGAGCGTGTGCGCCACGACTACGACACCACGATGGAAAACTATATGCAGCAGCTTTCTGGTAAGAACCGCGATCTCTCCAAAGCTCAGAAGCTCCTCTCTGACCGCACCAAGGAGTTGAACGACAAAGAGGCTGCCTTCGCTGAGCGCGAGCGTGAACTTCTCGCACGTCAGCAGGCTCTTGAAGATCAGGAGGCCGCTGCCCGCGCCGCTCTCGCTGCTAAGGAACAGGAGGTGGAGAATATCCGCAACGCTGTAACCAAAGCGCTCACTGGCTTCACCGACAAGGGTCTTAAAGTCGAAACCCGCGATGGAAAGGTCTATGTCTCGATGGAGAGCAAGCTGATGTTCGCTTCCGCCAGCTGGGAAGTGTCGGAACAGGGTAAGAACGCTGTTAAAGAGCTCGCCAAGGTACTTGAGGAAAATCCTGACCTCGACATCCTCGTCGAAGGTCATACCGACAACGACGCCTACAAGGGCCGCACCGATATCAAGGACAACTGGGACCTCAGCGTGATGCGTGCCACCGCCATATTGAAACTCATACTCCAGTACGGTCCTAAGATCGATCCCGCACGCATCGAAGCCTGCGGTCACGGCGAATATGCTCCCAAGGTGGAGAACAGCTCTGCTGCCAACAAGGCTCAGAACCGCCGCACCGAGATTATCCTCACCCCAAAGCTTTCAGAGGTGCTCAATATCGTGAGGTAAGACGGAATAATCTGATTACAGCTATTTTTCAGGCAGGCATCCTTCGGTTGTCTGCCTTTCTTTTTCCTCTTTCTTTTCGCAGAACACATCAAGTGCCACCACTACGGCTGTAAATCCCCAGAAGGGAACCGACAGCTTGTCGGTGTCGAGGAAGTTGTTGAACGCCCCATGTACGTAATAGGTCAGCAGGCTCAATGTGAAAGCCAGCGCCACGTTTGCCACCGGCTTGGATTTGGCTGAACGGTAGACTTTCACTCCCGTGGCAAAGGTGAGAAGAAACACCGTCGAGATGAACAACACACCAGGCACACCCTGTTCCGTGAGAGGACCGATATATTCGCTGTGTGCGTTGCCCAAATCACCTGCGTTGGTGCTTATCACCGAGAGCTGGTAGCTGCGTTGGTAGCTGGCATAAAGGAACTGGTACGTTCCAGGCCCCGTCCCCAACAAGGGATGCTCATTCCACATGCGTAGCGCCGATGCCCATCGGTTGAGTCGCTCCAGGTTGCTCGCGTCGGTCGAGATGTTCGACATCGACTTCACCTGGCTGGACAGCTCCGTCGACGAGTCGGTGCTGTTTTTCCCCATCTTGTAAAGCAGGTCGCCCTGATAGGTAAAGAAAAGAGCTACTCCTACGATGAAGCAGGCTATCATCCATTTTATCTTCATGCCGAGCCGTACGGCGAAGAACACACCCATAGCTGCCACCACGCTTATCCATGCTGCCCTCGAGAAGGAGAGATAGAGACCCATCACCAGCACGCCGAAAAGCGCCACCCACCACAGGCGTGTCCACCCTTTGCTGTTGCGGCTGAAGATATAATAGAAAGCTGCAGGCAGGAACAACGCTATGACGCAGCCATAGGCTGTATGGTCGTTGTAGAAAGGTTTCATCGCATGGTGCAACGTGTTCAGGTCGTGTAGATGGCCGACCGTGCGTGCAGTGGTTATCAGTATCACCACTATCAGTCCTATGGCGTAACACCAGAAGAACTGCCGTATCCTCTTGGTGTCTCTGAAAATATAGGCTCCGGCAAAGAAGAAGGGGATGACGAACCACAGTCGGGCTGCTGTGTATTTGAACGACACCAGTGGCAGTTGTGATGTGGCCGACACCACCAGCATCCATACCAGCATGATTATGACTGCTATCGACACGGGGTGTCGCAGCAGCCGTCTGTCGTAGGCTTTCTCTATGGTGCTTCTTATCAGAAACACCACCGTGAGCAGTATCATCATCGGCTCGGCGGGAAGCGACAGCTCGCTGTCGCCCATAAGAGCCGTGTTGACCGAAAGCGGCGTCAGCAACGCTGTCGCCATCAGCGCATAGTCGATATTTTTGAGGAACAGCAGCACCACAACCAAAGCGGCGGGGATCATCATAAACCACAACTCCTTGTGGATGGCAAACAGATGATTCAAACCCAGAAAAACCACTACGGCTGCCATTGCTATGACAGCCTTGTAGTTTTGCTTTAGATAAGCCTTGACGCTCAAAACGCGGAACTACTCTTTAATCCTTAAGTCGTCGTTTTTCACATACTCCAGCACGATAAGCGCCGCAATGCAGATGAGCAACGCACCGAGACTTCCTGCAAGTATGATGGCGAGCCTTTTAGGATAGGCTTTCTTGTCGGCAACGCTGGCGCGGTCGAGCATGAACTTATGGCTTATCGGTGTCTCAGCGTCGGTCTTGGTTACTGCCATATACGACTCGATGTCAGCTAGTTTCTCGCATTTGCTGTCGAGCATCTGTTGCAGGCTGTAGCTGTTTCGCGGGGTTGCGTTGAGGGAGTCTTGCAGCTGTGCTATCTCAGCCCTCAGCTTCTCGCTGGAGCCGCTCATCAGCTCGTAGGCGTTGGTGGCTCTGGAATCAAGCACCATGCGGTTTAACGTGTCGTAATAGTCCACGATAAAGTTGGCGATGTCGGCTGCCCACTGCGGGTCGGAGTCCATCACCGACACCTCTACTGCCAGGTTGTCGGTACGCTTCACCGTCACGTTGCTGCGGTAGATTTTCTGGAATTTGAACAGTTTGTGAGGGTGGTTTTCGGGTATGGCGTAGTGGGTTATCAGGTTGAAGCGGCTGCAGACGGTGTCGCGCATTGTCTGCGAGTTCAGTATCTGCATCGCGTATTCGCAGTTCTCCTCATCTCCGAAGTCCAGAAAATCGTAGGTGTACCTGTCGCCGAGAATGGCTTTTGATAGGCGGTTGGAACTGGTAGGAAACATCACCGCTGTCGACTTGAACATGGGCTTTATCAGGAAGGCGGTGAGCGTTGAGGCTACCAACCCCAAGGCAAAGGCCACCGTTATCACTTTCCACCATTTGGCTACAAACGCCACTGTGGCGTTGCCGTGCTGCTTTGTTGTATTTTCCATCTTATTAATGTAATAATATCTAATCTAATAACGTCAATAAGCCAATCTTATTGCACGTGGCGTTTTCCCCACTTTTTTGAAATATTTTTTCATTTTTTTCACTTTTTTCTTGTATCTATTAAATCTTTTTGTACCTTTGCAGTGTCATAGTTAACTAATACACTCGAATAATATATTGCAAATAACGAATAATCAATAGAATAATTAAAAAGTACTGTTATGATAGAAATCAAAAACTTGAAATTTGCGTACAAACGCGTACCCGTTTTCGACAACATCTCGTTGTCGTTCGACAAGGGTTGCATCTATGGTCTCCTCGGTGAAAACGGTGTCGGAAAGACCACCTTGCTCAAAATCATCAGCGGCCTTCAGCGTCCGATGGCTGGTTCCTGCACTGTCGACGGTGTTGACTCTTTCTTGCGTCAGCCCTCATTCCTTGAGGATATAGTCTTCCTTCCCGATGAGGTGCGTCTGCCGCACGACATCACCCCTTCGAAGTATGTCGGTGAGTGGGGCCGTTTCTACAAGAACTACTCGCAGGGAGTGTTCCACGAGCTGATGCACGAGCTGGATGTCGACCCCGACAAGCGTTTCCGTGAGATGAGCTATGGTCAGGTGAAGAAATCGCTTATCTGCTGTGCACTCTCGTTGGGCACCTCATACGTGCTCCTCGACGAGCCTACCAACGGTCTCGACATCCCGTCGAAGAGCGACTTCCGCCGCATCCTCTCCAAACGTGCCGACGAGAACACCTGCATCATCGTCTCGACCCATCAGGTCAAAGATGTGGAGAACCTTATCGACCCAATCATGATCATCACCCACAACGACGTGCTGCTCAACGCCTCGGTTGAGGAAATCACCAAACGGCTCTATTTCGAGTACGGTGCCGCCAAGCGCGACGACGCCCTCTACAGCGAGATGCTGCCGGGTGGCTATATGAACGTGGTGCGAAACGACAACGGCGAGGAGAGCCTGGTCAACATCGAAGGTCTCTTCAACGCTGTCCTCAAAAACAGCCGCATAGTCAAGTCGATGTTTAATAAGGATTGAAGAACAAAGCTTACTATTGTCAATTCACTAATCACTAATCACTAATCACAATTCACAACAATATGAATAATACATTTGATTGGTCTCGTTTCAAAAAACTTGTTGCGATGGACTTCCGCGGCATGTGGCCTCGTTTCGGCATGTCCATGCTTATAATAACCCTCATCCCGGCGGCAATCTGGATTTTCTGCACATTGTTGAACTTCCTGCCTAGTGTCAATATCTCCATATCGCCCCTCACTCGTTGGTTCTTTTTGGGAGCAACGGTGGTGATATGTCTCATTATGGCGCCTTCTCGCATGTTCAAGACTTGCAATCTGCCTAAGGACGGCATCTATTATGCTATGCTTCCAGCTTCGCATCTTGAGAAGTTCTGCAGCCAGCTGCTCTTCTGTGTTATCGTCTGCCCGTTCCTGTGCCTTCTTGCAGGTGTGGTGGCCGACCTTTTCCTCACGCTTTTGCAGTTTGGCCCTTATCACGAGTGGATTTGGAGTCCGCTCCGACACCTGAGCAGTCTTGGCCCTGACCTTGCGGCTATCAGCGAAGAGGATGCCGAAGCTTTGGAAATCATTAAATTCGGATTTGGATGGTTTGTGGTGGCTTGCATACTTTCCTATCTTTGCGACAGCGCCACGTTCATGTTCACCAACACCATATTCAAAAGCCACAAAGTCCTCAAGACCATCTTGGCGCTCATCGTCATCAACTTTGTCGTCTCCGCCATATCTAACGGCTTGTTGGTAGGCTTGTTGTTTTCCAATTTAGACATGGACTTCAGCAATATGGCGATGGATGATCTCAAACTCTTCGTTAAGACCTCATTGATTGTGGGCAATGTCTTCAATGCTATCATTGTGACGGGCCTCTTCGTCTGGACCTACTTCCGCCTCAAACGCATGAAATACTAATTGTCAATTTTCAACTCTCAATTTTCAATTTGCAACATGGACTTCAAGAAACAAAAACCTATATACCTCCAGATAGCCGACACCATGTGTGAGCGCATCTTGAGCGAGGAGTGGCGTCAGGGCGAGCGTATCGCCTCTGTGCGCGAGGTGGCCGAACAGCTGGGAGTCAACCCCAACACCGCTCTCCGATCGTTCGACTATCTGCAAAGCGCTGAAATCATCTTCAACCGCCGCGGTGTCGGCTACTTCGTCTCCGACAATGCCAAGTCGCTTGCGCTCAATCTCCAGCGTGAGTATTTTCTCAACGAGGAACTGCCCTACATCGCCTCGCAGATGCGCGTTCTCGGTCTATCCTTCGACGACTTGAAGCATCACGCTCAAAACGCTTAAATCAGTAAATTGTAAAATTAATCAATAATTAACCATTAAAACATACAATCATGAAAACTTGTAAACAGTATCGCGAATTGGCGGCACAATCGCTGTCCCGCAAAATGTGGCCCATCGTCCTGGGTACTTTGGTCCTCTCTTTGATTTCTGGCGCTTCGGGCCTACTGCTGACCATCTTTGTGCTTCTACCTATAACGTTTTGCTATAGTGTGGCCATGTTGCTGGTTGTGCGCAACGACAAAGATATCGACTTCTTCGACCGTATGTTTGCGTGCTTCTCCGACGGCAAGTACTCTCGCATTCTCGAGATTTCGTTCATGAAGGCTTTGTACACCTTCCTGTGGACTCTGCTGTTTCTCATTCCGGGCATCGTCAAGAGCTACTCCTACGCTATGACCTACTACATCGCCGAGGACAACCCTGAGTTCTCGTCGGAAGAATGTATTCACCAGAGTCGTATGATGATGAAAGGTCACAAAGGTAAACTTTTCCTCCTCGACCTGAGCTATATTGGCTGGCTTATCCTAAGCTGCATGACTTTCGGCATATTGCTTCTTTGGGTTCAGCCTAAGATGGAGGCCGCTCACGCTCACTTCTATCAGGACCTCCTCGCCGAGCGTGGTACCGAGACCTCTCATGAAACAGAAGAAACTCCCCGTTTTGCTGAATAAACCGATAAAACATTACACCATGAAACATTTATCTTTTCTTTTAGTCGTTCCGACTCTTGCTGCGCTCCTTTTCTCTGGATGCATCAGGTTGAATACCAATGATTTTAAGATAACATACAGCTACGACAATGCCGACCGCTACAAGCCTGGCAGCGAGCCGATTGCAAATGAAATCTCCAAACTTGAGGTTGACTGGGTTTCGGGCAACGTCGCCATCGAGTCATACGACGGCTCTGAATTGACCTTCGCCGAGTCTTCCGACAAGACGCTCGACGAAAAAACCACCATGCACTATTGGATGCAGGAGGGTGGACATCTGCATATTCAGTTCGGCAAGTCGGGCTGCAAGTTTAAAAACCTCGACAAGCAACTGACAGTGAAAATCCCGGCTTCTTGGAATCTCGATAAGATAGAGCTGGATGTCGTCTCGTCCGACGTCACCGTCAACGGCATCGTATGTGATGATTTCGAACTCGACGGCGTCTCCGCCGATGTCGATATCCGCACCTCGGTCATGAAAGAGTTCGAGATGAATACGGTGTCGGGCAACCTCAATGCCGACTTCTCGGGTGCCGACGCTGAGGCTTGCCTCGACAAGCTCTCGCTCGAGTCGGTCTCTGGCAGCGCCTCGCTCGTGCTCCCCGAAAGCTGGGGTTTCTCAGCTGAGATGGAGTCGGTGAGCGGCAAGGTCATCTGCCCATTCGCCACGAAGGTGGCCAAAGGCGAATACACCTATGGCGACGGCCGAATCGATATCGACATGGAGAGCGTGTCAGGCAGCCTGACCATCAGCCACTGATACCCGCTGTCTAAGAAAAAAAAGCTCTCGACATAAGCAAGCCCTGGGCGGTGACTCATCATCGCCCAGGGTCTTTTTTCATTTTTTCCATAGGCGTATACCAGATTAAATGAATCATTTCAATTAAATTGTGTATATTTGCAACGTGGATATTATTTGATGTATTCTCGTATTGATTGTTATATGCTTGTAAATAAGTTGATTAGTACTATTTCTAAGTGCCTCGTTCCTCTGTCTTTTGTGGCGGTGCTGCTTTGTGCCACCACCGCAAACGCACAGCGCAAGGAGTTGCCCGAGGAGTGGGATATGTCCCACATGGTCATGTGGGGTGTTGGAGCCAGTATCGCCCCGCAGTGGTCTTTCGGTATCACCTATGGTCAGGTGCGCATACTGGGTTGGTATGTGAGCGCCTATACCGGCACAGGCTATCATTTCAACGGCGACTATGAGCTGGACCGCTCCAACCGTCCTATCGGCGATTACCCCCTTGATGAGGACTATTTCAACGGTCGCACCTCCAAGGCCCGGTTCTCCATCACAGGCGGTATGCTTTTCCGCACTATCAAACCACTCTGGTTCTATGTCGGAACGGGCTACAGCTATCGCAGCGTCGCTTATAACACGCATGGCGGCTACTGGCTCAAGTCACAGGCCAACAGCTACTCCAGCGTAGCCATCGAAGGCGGCCTCATCTATAATTTCCGTCGTGTGGTCATCTCGGCGGGCTTCTCCACCATAGGCTTCAGTTATGTCGACGGACGTCTCGGTGTCGGTTTCACTTTCTAAACGCTCTTTTTCTATCATGCGATACCTCAGATTTTTCTTCCTCCTCGCCACGGTTGCACTCTTCTCGTGCAATAAAGACGCAGATGTGCCCTCCGATGGCGATATCGTGGTCAACAGGGTCGGCGGCACCTTCTCGGTCGCTGCCGACAAGCAGGTCATCTTCTCACCCGGCAACCTGCAGTACAACGCCGTCACCCATATATGGCGTTTTGCCGAGAATCAGTATGACTGCATCGCCGACGGCAATGCTTATATAAGCTCCTACTACGACGGATGGATCGACCTCTTCGGTTGGGGCACTTCGGGCTTCATGGTGGCTCCCTATTGCGCTTCCCTCGATGCCGACGATTATGAAAACGGAGGACAAGGCATAGAGAACAATAACAACGACTGGGGACGGTTCATTACCATCTCCAATGCAGGCTCCGGAGCCCGTGTGTGGCGCACGCTCTCATCCTCTGAGTGGGAGTATCTCATCGAAGGCCGTGATAAGGCCAAGGATAAGATTGCGCCGGCACTCGTGTGCGACTATCCCGGATTGGTTATCCTCTCCGACTATTTCCACACGCCCGACAGTTGTGTCTTCGCCGCCACGTTCGACAACGGTTTCGAGTCGAACAGCTACAACGCCCGCCAGTGGAGCAAGATGGAAGCCGCAGGCGCTATCTTCCTTCCTGCCGCAGGCTACCGTTATGGAGATTTCGTCGACGATGTAGACCTCTGTGGCAACTATTGGACCTCCTCTTATTTCGAGGATGGCACCGCCTACGTTTTCAACTTCGACTCGTATGAAGAGGACCTCAGCATCCCGCCCATAGCCCTATGCTACGGTCATTCGGTCCGTCTGGTGCGCGACGTCAAGTAGAACTCGCCATTCAAGGCTTATTAGATAAGGATTGACTTAACGGCATGTGACCGTTAAGTCAGGCAGTATTTTTCTTTTCGCCATCTCTACAATGGTAGTTCCACTTACTGATTCCCCATCTAACATCTTCCGTAAATCCATAATTCCATTAATCCGCAGATCCGTAAGTCCCTAGATCCAAGAATCCCTTCATCTTCCTGAAAAACAATATTTTGCAAAACAACCCTACAGCGATTTACAAAATATTGATTTTCAAGCATTAGTCTTTCGACCCTTCGGTGATCCTTCGGTGGTCTTTCGGTGGTCGGTCGTCAGACCGTTTTTTCTGCCCCATAGAGGAAGTTTCTTACGATTATTTTATGTGGTTGGTCAGTCAAAAACAAACAGATGCTCAAAAATATTAATTTTTGTCCATTTCCAAACCGTCCGACTTTCGAGGAGGGTAACAGTTCTTATCCGTTTTCCTATTCAACAATTATCAATTATTATCCTTATAAATAAATGACAATCCTTTTAATTCAGAGGAGACCATAAGTTGGTTCTCTATAAGAG
>CACYJU010000024.1 GCA_902774845.1 uncultured Bacteroidota bacterium | reverse complement strand
AGGCAGAACCATTCAGACAACTGGTGGCTATAGAGTGAGTGAACACCTCTTCCCATTCCGAACAGAGAAGTTAAGCCTCACATCGCCGATGATACTGCACTTGTTTGTGGAAAAGTAGGTCGCCGCCATCCTTCTAAAGAGCATCACCCTGAAAAGTGATGCTCTTTCTTTTTTTACTTGCCACTGCGAAATCAACAGCATCATTCAATTCAGACTCAATAATATTATTATACCCCTCCTGTATCATTAGTGTCCCGTAAAAATTAAAATAAAACGCAATAAGTAATTCAATATCGACATTATACACAAATGGTTGGATTAAACGGATTTGAAATGCAACAGGTGTTTGTTACTATAGGGCAGTTCGATGCTACCTCTCTTTCTCAATCCATTAGTATGTATAAGTATATTCATCTTTTTGTTTTAGGATTTTAACTGGACAGCAGTGCTCCTGTATATAGTCTACTATTTTTCCTATCTTTGCTATGTTAAAATCTGGACCTCTTTTTGTATGAATATGCACTAAATTATTTATTACCAAATATCTATATATAAAGCCAACGATTATGAAACAAAAAGTTATTCTTATCACCGGTGCAAGTAGTGGAATAGGCTTTGAGGCAGCAAGGTTGCTATCCGAGAAAGGACACCGCGTTTATGGAGCTGCCCGCAGAGTCGATCTTATGGAGCCGCTCTCTTTTTTTGGCATCGTGCCATTAAAGATGGATGTCACCGATGACCGATCCATGAAGGAAGGTATAGAACAAATCCTACAGAAAGAAGGACGTATCGACGTGCTGGTGAATAATGCAGGCTATGGTTATTTCGGTGCGGTGGAAACAGTGGCAATGGAAGAGGCAAGACGCCAAGTTGAGGTGAACCTATTCGGGTTAGCCCAGCTTTGTCAGTTAGTTATTCCGTCGATGAGGAAGCAACACAGCGGACGTATCGTAAACATCTCGTCGGTGGCTGGCCGTATGGCGGTAGGGTTTGGTGGATGGTATAATGTGACGAAATACTCAGTAGAAGCCATAAGCGATGCTATGCGAATGGAGCTGAAGTCATTCGGCATAGATGTAGTACTTATAGAACCAGGGCCAATAAAGACCGACTGGGGACTTATAGCAGCTAGGAACCTTCGTGAATCGACCCAAGGTACAGCTTATATGGATGAGGCAGGCAAATTGGCCGACTTCATGCAATGGAGCTATACTTCAAACTACCTGTCAAAGCCCGATGTGGTAGCAAAAGCAATATGTCGAGCGGCATTGAGCCGTTGTCCAAAGGTAAGATATGTCGTGGGATTTGGAGCACGCTCAATGGTGTTATTCCATTCATTATTACCACCTCGCTGCTGGGACTGGATGATGAGTAAAAGTTCATGGATGAAGCCATCCCAAAACGCATAGTCATACAATAGTGCACACCCATAATATTCTAAGGAGTGCAAAACAAAAGCCGACCCATCATAAGACAGGCCGGTTTTCTTTATTTCCTTTTTTTTATTTTGCCGATGGCATAAAGGTTTCGGGCTCTGAGTAGATCACCTCGCCACCATGCTCCATCTGCAAGAATCCGCGTAGGATGTATATTGGTCCCTCGTACATCGGGAGGCTGAAGCTGATGCTGTACGAACCGTCACTATTGAGTTCCATGCTGTTTACAGAGTCGTCAAACTGGTTCGGTCCGGTAACGTGGTCCATCACGTTGAACACATAGTCGTCAATCGTCGGTGGCTCCATAGCTTCGGCGTCGGCGAATTTGTAGCACAGACCGACTGCGTAAGGCACCCCATCCCCACCAAAGTTGGCAGTCGCATACACTGTAAGCACCTCTTCACTGTAGTCGTAGTCGGTGTCGTCAATTCTGACAAACGCCTCGCCGCCGTGTCCGGGGGCATCGGCTGGATCAAGATAGAACCTCTGGCTGTAGTAGAATTCGCCTACTCCCGAGGCTTCCACCAAGTACAAGTATGCCCTCGCCTCTTTGCGATTGTCTGCCTTTATGTGCGATACTATAGTGAACTCCGTGCTATCGTTGTTGACGCTTATTATACGGTGGTAACATCCGCTCTGGTCGTTCGAACCGTTGAAATAACGTGGCAGGTTGTTCTCGGCCCCCACTGGGAAATAGCCTATTCCGTAGCTATAGGATTTCTGCATGTCTTCGTCAAAAAACTCGCTCAAAGTCAATCCTTCGGTTACTATCTTCGCCCTCCAGGTGACTGTGGCGTAGAGGAAGTTGTCCTCAATCGACCATTCCGTAGTGTCAATGGTGAACTGCACGTCCGTCTGGGTGACTGTCGGATCGTCCTGATTGTCCGGCGTTGGTGGGTTCTCTGTCGGGTCGCAGGAGGCAAAAGTGAACAACATAGCCAGCGCTGCCAAAAATCTCATTGTGTGTTTCATAATAATATAATGTTTAAGGTTTAAAAATCGAATTACGAATATTTAGTTCAGCGGTATCAGTGTACCCACCACCACGTTGTTGTTGGCCTCCGTCTGGCTTTCTACACGCGAAACGCCGCGCTCTGCTCCCGTCACGGGTGTCACTATGGTGACTGTTGCGCCGTTGGCCAGGATGAGGCTCTCCACAAAAGCCTTCATCCCGTAGTCGTAGGTGCAACTACTAACATTGAAGGCCGGCACCTGTGAGCGGTTGCAGGTGACCTCTTCTGTCTGCATAGTGGCGAGGTTGTAGATGGTGAAGCTTTGCAGGCCCTCGGCCAGATGGGGTCTGTAGCAGAAACCTTCGGCGTCGAACTCGCCATATGTTGGCCAGTCAGCCGGAAGGCTGCTCTCGGTGATTTGGTATGTGTTTGAGTTGAAGGTGTAGCACGTTGAGCCTTCGGTCCACGAATAGTTCTCCTCGTCGCTAATGTACACTGTCTGGTAGCCGTTATTGCCGTAGTAGTCACCAAAATAGCCGTCGGCCACTTTGGTTGCTGTGGCTGGGTTGCCATCGGTGTTGACTAGGTAGATACCGGTATTTGTAGAAACGAAGAACTTGCCGCCGATGCAGCGCATCGTAGGATTACCGTCCATGGGTATGTCCTGTATGCGTGGCAGTGTTCCGTCTGGTGCCATAATGGATGCCACATGGGGGATATTGCTGCCATAACTTATACAAGTGCCAAGGTGTCCGTTGTTGTCGGTGATGGCGTAGGCGATGTTTATCGCCTGTTCGGCTGTGCCGGGCATAACATCTATGACGCTGAGAGACGAGCCGTTGTCGTGCAGGCGCGAGAGGCCTCCATAGTAGGTTCCACCTGCAAGGTAGATGTCGCCGTTATGCTGGCAGATGAGGCCCAGCTTACGCAGGCGGTCGCCGGTGATGTCGCCATCGAGAGGCACGCCGTCAAATCCTCCGATACCAACAACGCCCGCATTGCCGTAACCTGGCACGTTGACTATGCAGAGGGGGAAGGCATTGATGCCGGTGATGTCGAATATCTTGCCGTCGCTCTTGCGAATGAGGAAGTTCTCAGTATATTGGACACTGTGGTCCACCATGCCGCGTATACGGTCCTGCATACTCTCGCTGAAGCCTGAATAGTCGTCACAATAGTAGCGGCATCCCACCAACCAGATATACTTCTCGCCCACAGGCACGGCCTGACAGACGGTGATGCCTATGTTCCGCTGGATTTCGGTCACCAGGCCTTCGTCGTCGCACTGGTAGTTGTAGGCAACCAGCTGCATGTTGCCGCTCTCGTCGATGCTGTACAGCATCTGCTGCGTGTCCTGACCTTTTGCGTTGCCGCCTGCCGACCCCAGGGCGAGATACTTCACCCCGCTGAGGTTGATGCCGTCCAACTTGAAGGCGGCGTCACCTTTGTCTTTCTTGCATGCCGACAGCGTGAATACCATCGCTGCAAGCAGTAATAATCCAAGAAGGTTTCTAGTTTTCATTGTGTTTAGATTTTATGGTTATTCATTGTTTTTATTCAACTTCAAGCTGGACGTTACCCTGACTGGAGGTCTTTACCTTTTTGGGTTTAGTGTATCCGGTGATATTGGCACCGAGGTAGAGATGGGCTGCTTTCGCTTTGCTTAGGCGCATATCGGAGAGGTAGTCGAGGGTAAGGTACATCTGGAATACGCGTCCTATGTTGAAACTGATAGACGCCGACGGGCTGAAGAAGTCTGGCCGCTTGCCGTCGAAGGTGAACGAGTTAGCCGCTGCCAACTCTAGCCAGTCGTAGAGACTGAAGTGTACCGACAACGTGGTGTTCTGACGGAAGATGAGGTGACCCTTCTTGGACGGTTCGAATTCGCCATGGAAGAGTGCCGCCACTCGCAGCATGTTGTTGAGCGACCATGAGGCACCAAGGTAGACTTTGGTGGGGATAGCATACCAGAACTTATTGGTGGAGACAGAGGTGTCTAGCAGAGCCATGAGCGAGTCTTTGAGTGAGTTGGTATAACCTGTGTCGATGCCTCCCTGAGAGATGACTCGGTTGAGGTCGATACCCTCAAAGGCCACAGTGTCGCTACCCTTGGTCGAGAGCTGTACCGGATTCTGCGTCCAGTGGATTCCAGGACCGAGGTCGATGATGCTGGCCGAGAAGATGAAGTTGTTCCACTCATATTTCGCACCAAGGTCAAAGGTGAATCCCATACTCTTCGGCAGGAGCTGCTTGACCGTCTTCATGCTGAAGTTGCTAAACATGTCGGTGTTGATGCGTAGACCCTTTGAGTCGTTCACTATCGGGGCTACTCCAGATGTGTAAGCATAAAGGTCGGTGGTAGCCATGATGCGGGTGTTGGCCGAGTCGGTTATGAGGTGAAGGCCAAGTTTATCCACCGACACCATCTCAAGTCCGTTGAGAAGATTGAGACGCAGACCTACGGTAGCGTCGGTATTGGGTATCTTCATCGCAAATCCCAGCGAGTAGTACATATATGTCTGGAGGCGGAAGATGTTGTCGTCGCCAAGGTTGATGTCGGTGATATTGCCTTCTCGCCCGTATTCGCCGAAGTTACCATCTGAGACGAGACGCAAGGTGTTGAGCGGGAGGGTTATTGTGGTGTTGAATTTTAGTCCTGAACCGAAGTTGAAGTACATATCTTTAACCCTAAATCCAAATCCGAGCATATCCATCTGGAAGTTCAGCCCCATCCGTGCTCTCATCTGGTTCTTGACGGTCACTTTATCCATGATGCTGTCTATGCGGATGACAGCTCCCTGGTCATCGTGACTGATGATGTCGTTGAATCCGAGCGGCAGCGAGAAGTCAAAGTCGAAGCGCGGAAGCGTGACGTAAAACTTCGAGTTTTCGGGGAAGGCTGCAGGGTTAAGCTTTGTCACCATCGGCGAGCGGAACGAATGGTAATTTACGTCGTTGTTGCTGTAGAGCTGGGCGCGCACCGGCTGCGAGGCAGCGAGCATCAGGAACAACGCTGCGAGTATATTGATGTTTGATTTAAGATGTTTCATGTCAAATACGGTATGTGGTGGATAGTCGGTTTATTTGCTTTTGCTTGTGAGTGGACGGTTTATGCTCACATGTGCACCAGCTGAGAGGAACAGGCGGAGCTTGAGGACATCCTGTTCACGCAGTATGACGTAAGGATGTCCGCTTGGGTCGGCGGGGTCTACTACGGCACCGTCGGCCATTGAGACGATATGCATCTTAAGTTCTAGGAATTTCGCTCGCGAGAGGTCTTTCACCATCTGGGTTGAGAGGGGTACTTTCAGTTCCGAGTTGGTGTGACCCACCGACTGGTTCGCGATATAGGCGGTGCCCACTGGGTCGTTGGGGTTGGTGTATGCTATTGCCGAAGGCACCTGCTCCACTCGGGGCGATGCAATATCTCCCGCACCTGCGAGAATGTTGCCTGTGACATACGTGCGTTTATCCTCAGCCATGCCACGCAGCTCGAGGTGAAGGTTGAACGGCATCGAGTTCTCTGCTTTCAGTATAAGGTAGTTGCAGGTGTCGTTGTCGCGGAGCGAAATGGAGATGCCGTTCTCGTTGTAGGAGGTCTGGTCGGCATACTGCGCAAGGCTCGAGCAATCGGCTTCGATAGTGTCTATCTCGTTCATGTTACCCACATAGAGGAGTGCCGAATACTCGATGGCGGCGCGTGTCTTGACCTCCATGTCCGAAACGAAGAGTCGGTCGTCGAGGGTCAGAAGTGATGGGTCAATCGTTGCGAGGGCCGCCATATCGGTGGCGACGATGTTCAGCGAGGTGGAAAGGGTCAGCTGGTATGCGTCGTTATACAGAATGTCCGAGATGTCTTCGTTGTCGAGTATGCGGAAGGTTCTGAGCTCGTCGCTCGTGGCTGTTGCGAGCTGTATCAAGCTGACGGGCGAGCCGTTGCCAAGGTTTTTGACTGGAAGCCTCTTCGAATACACATATGGGCCGTCGCCGGTTTGCAACGCTGGGTCGAGGGGTTCATGCAGGTCGAGCTTCATGGTGATGGTGTCGAGATATACCTCCACACCGTATTTTGCCAGCGAGTCGGTGGTCCCAGTAACGGTGGGCGACAGCGTCACATCGAAGGTAACGAAGAGGTTCTTCAGGTCAATCTCGTTCTCAATCAGGTAACGACCCAGTTTCACGGGGTTCTGGTGCGTGAGGGTCGTGCGGTAGAGCGAGTATGGCTCGTCTCCGTCTTTGCGGCCGGGCCTGTTCCGTTTGGCGCGTGCCTTGCTCGACGTGAAGTCGTATATCGAGGTGTCGTGATACTCGGCAAAGAGGGTCAAAAGACCCGACTCCGCGTTGGTCGTCGCGTGCACATAGAGGTTGTCGCTCGAGTCAAGTCCTCGTATAAACTCCACGAGGGTGTCCATATGTGCCTCAAAGTATGCGATAGGGAAACCATAGGTGGGGTCAAAATCGCCCTGAACCCTCAGGTTCGACATATCGAAATCTTCCTTCTTTACACATGAGGTCGCCAGCAGAAGCGCGAGGGCGACAGCGAAAAATGCTCTGTATTTCATAGGTTTAAGTTTATCTTGTGTATAAGAGTTTACAATAATGCTTTGCAAAGATACGAAATCTTTTTTATTATTGTCGACCTTTTTCGCGATTATTTTTTTCCGAAACGATTAACTCCGTTTTGACTCCCATCAAGTTCCCATCTCCCTACCTGTAACAAAACCACTTTTTTTGTGCCAGATTTGATGTTTTGCGTTTTTTTTATTACCTTTGCAGTTGCTTTTAATAATGGACACACACATAAATATTTGATAATGAGACCCGATTTTTCAAAAGTAGATTTCAAATCCAACGAGGCTGCCCGTCAGTCTTTCGAAGAGTGGGAAAAAGAGAACCACATTGAGAAGAACTGGCTCACCCCCGAGCAGATTAACGTCAAGCCCGTTTACGGCAAAGTCGACCTCAACGGCATGGAACACCTCAACTATGCCGCCGGCATCGCGCCTTTCCTCCGTGGACCTTACAGCACCATGTACGTCATGCGTCCCTGGACCATCCGTCAGTACGCTGGATTCTCCACCGCCGAGGAGTCCAACGCCTTCTACCGCCGCAATATCGCTGCCGGTCAGAAAGGTCTTTCCTGCGCCTTCGACCTCGCCACCCACCGCGGCTACGACTCCGACCACGAGCGCGTCGTAGGCGACGTCGGTAAAGCCGGCGTGGCCATCGACAGCATCCTCGACATGAAGATACTTTTCGACCAGATCGACCTCGGCAAGATGTCCGTCTCCATGACCATGAACGGAGCCGTCCTGCCCATCCTGGCCTTCTATATCATCGCCGCCGAAGAGCAGGGCGTCAAACAGGAACAGCTGCAGGGCACCATCCAGAACGACATCCTCAAGGAGTTCATGGTGCGTAACACCTACATCTATCCTCCCCTACCCTCGATGAAGATCATCGCCGACATCTTCGAATACACCTCGAAGAACATGCCGAAGTTCAACTCCATCTCCATCTCCGGCTACCACATGCAGGAAGCCGGCGCCACCGCCGACATCGAGCTGGCCTACACCCTCGCCGACGGACTCGAATACCTCCGTGCCGGCGTAGGAGCTGGCATGAGCGTCGACGACTTCGCCCCGCGTCTCTCCTTCTTCTGGGCCGTCGGCATGAACCACTTCATGGAGATAGCCAAGATGCGTGCCGCACGTATGCTTTGGGCCAAGATAGTCAAGCAGTTCAACCCGCAGAACCCCAAATCTCTCGCTCTGCGTACCCACTGCCAGACCTCCGGCTGGTCGCTCACCGAGCAAGACCCCTTCAACAACGTCGGACGCACCTGCATCGAGGCTATGGGTGCCGCTCTCGGTCACACCCAGAGCCTTCACACCAACGCACTCGACGAGGCCATCGCTCTGCCTACCGACTTCTCCGCCCGTATCGCCCGTAACACTCAGATCTACATCCAGGAAGAAACCAACGTCTGCCGCGTGGTCGACCCATGGGCCGGCAGCTATTATGTCGAGACCCTCACCCACGAGCTAGCTCATAAAGCTTGGGCTCACATCCAGGAGGTTGAAAAGCTCGGCGGTATGGCCAAAGCCATCGAGAGCGGCGTGCCGAAGATGCGTATCGAAGAGGCTTCTGCCCGCAAACAGGGACGTATCGACAGCAACATCGACACCATCGTCGGTATCAACAAATACCGTCTCGACCACGAAGATCCCATCGAGACACTCGAAATCGACAACACCGCCGTACGTAACGCTCAGATCGAGCGCCTCAAGAAACTGCGTGCCGAGCGCGACAGCGACGCCGTCAACGCAGCCCTCGACGCCCTCACCGAATGCGCCCGCACAGGCAAGGGCAACCTCCTCGAGCTCAGCATCGACGCCGCCCGCAAGCGCGCCTCCCTCGGCGAGATCTCCTATGCCCTCGAGAAAGTTTATGGACGTTACAAAGCAAAAATCAATCTTATAAGCAACGTGTACAGCTCACAAACCAAATCCAACGACCGCTTCAAGCTCGCTCAGCAGATGACCGACGAGTTCGCCAAGCGTGAAGGCCGCCGCCCGCGTATCATGGTGGCTAAGATGGGACAAGACGGTCACGACCGCGGCGCCAAGGTGGTCGCCACAGGTTATGCCGATATGGGATTCGACGTCGATATGGGACCTCTCTTCCAGACTCCCGCCGAAGCAGCCAAGCAGGCCGTCGAGAACGACGTCCACATCGTGGGTGCCAGCTCCCTCGCCGCAGGCCACAAGACCCTCCTTCCGCAGCTCATCGAAGAGCTCAAGAAACTCGGTCGTGAGGACATCATGGTCGTCGCCGGTGGCGTTATCCCTCCGCAGGACTACCAGTGCCTCTTCGATGCCGGCGTAGCCGCCGTCTTCGGCCCTGGTACACCCGTTGCCGAGAGCGCCATCAAGATGATGGAACTCCTCAACGCCGTGAAGGAATAACATTAAAAAGAACAACGTTATTTGATTTTTTTATTCCGACAGCCGCCAGATGAACAATCATCTGGCGGCTGTTTTCTTCTTCGGTCAACCAAGAGTTGACGAAATAAAGAAAAAAATGTATATTTGCATAGTCGCATAGGAGTATGCGATAGTGTAAGATATTTATTATTAGCAAAATAAATACGAATATGCATATTTTTTACTATTGTAAAAAGACTTTGGTTGTGCCGTTTGTGGCGCTTTTAGCTTTTCTGATGCCCGGAAAAGTGATGTCTCAGGAGGTGAACATCGACACTCTGATGAAACATGTGATCGAGCTCTCTTCGGAGCGTTACGAAGGTCGTCAAGCTGGTACCTGGGGCTATAACGCCGCCGCGAAGTACTGTGTCGAGATGTTAGAGTCCTACGGCGTAGAACCTGCTGGCGAGAACGGTGGCTGGTATCAGGAGTTCGATGTGGAGTGCAACGAGATTGACAACTGCACCTTCAGAACTTATCTGCCCGGATCGAAGACCCGCAATATCTACTCTCTCGGCAAGGACTTCTCCTGTGCCGCTATGACCGGACGCGGCTATGCCGACGGCAATGTGGTGTTCTGCGGTTACGGACTTGATGCAAACGCCTACGACGAGTATGCTGGCGTCGACGCAAGAGGCAAGGTTGTGGTTGTAGCCAGCGGCGTGCCCAACTTCCTGCCTTCCGACATCACCGACCGCTACGCCACCCTGCGCGACAAGGCGAGAGTAGCCAAATCGCACGGAGCTCTGGCTCTGGTCTCCATAAACATGTCTACCACCTGCGCTGACTACGAGGTGCAATGCAAGGGCTACAACGGTGAACTGCCTCACCTTGCTACCTTCCCCATCATACAACCTACCAAATACTGCGCCGAAGAGCTCTTTAGAGGCGAAGAGAGTACCGTCGACGAGGCTCTGTCACGCATACAGGAGGACCACAAGCCCCATTCTTTCTCTCTGCAGAAGAAGTTCGAGATAGAGACCAACACGAAATATCGCGCCACCGCTCCCACCTACAACATCGTGGGCATCATGCACGGCGCAAGCAAGAAGGTGAAACAGGAGTATATCGTTATCGGAGCACACCTTGACCATGTGGGGCGTCAAGGTGAGACCTGCTTCTATCCTGGTGCCGACGATGACGCTTCGTCGGTTGCGGCCCTTCTTGAGACCGCCCGCGTGCTGTCGGAACTGCCTGCCGACAAGAAGCCGGCTCGCAGCGTGCTGTTTGTCATCTTCTCAGGTTCTGAGCAGCTCGACAAAGGCACCTATGAGTTCATCGACCACTTCCGCTATCAGGGCCGCATCGAGGCTTTCGTCAGCGTAGATTGTATCGGAACGGGTGACAGCATCGACGTGAGAGGCAACGCCCGCTACCCGCACCTCTGGAACATAGCCTGCCATAACGACTCGCTCTACACCCACGCTATGGGTCGTGCCAAGAAGACCATAAAAGTCTATGCCACCGAAGAGGAGCTGGCTGAGCGCGCTAAGCAGAAAAAACTGGAAGAAAAAGAGGCTGCCAAAGACCCAAAGAAAAAGAAAGCCCTGAAGAAGCAGAAGCCGACCGGCAACGAGAAATTCTCGGAGCAGGTGGTGGAAGGCTTCCAGACGATGCCTATGGGCGACGCTCTGGCGTTCCAGCCTCTGGAGATACCGGCCATAGTGTTCACTACCTTCAACGGAAAACAGCGTCAGCATTCACCGAGCGACGTGCCTGAGAACATCAACCGCGAGACCTTCAATAAGGCCGCCTCGCTGGTATACCACACTCTCTACGAGCTGACCAAAGGCTACTATCGTGGACGCACTTATGAGTCGAAACTGCAGGTCTACGGTCCTCTGATTGACGACTAATAGTCTTCCGAGCGGTATTGAAAACAAAAACTTAGAACTAAAAAACTTTCAACTTCTCCCATGTGGACGCTTTATAAGAAAGAACTATCCGGCTTCTTCTCATCGATTGTAGGCTATCTTGCCATCGTGGTGTTTCTGGTGCTGATCGGGTTGATGCTTTGGGTGTTCAATACGCCGTTCAACATACTGGACGACGGATTCTCGGCGATGGACGGATTCTTCTTCATCGCCCCTCTGATGTACCTTTTCCTCATCCCTGCAATCACCATGCGTATGTTCGCCGAAGAGAAACGAGGCGGCACCATGGAGTTCCTGCTCACCAAGCCGCTGAGCGACACCACGATCGTATGTGCCAAGTTCCTTGCCGGACTCACGTTGGTGTTCATCTCGCTGCTGCCGACCTTGGTGGTCTACTTCACCATCTTCCTTCTCGGCGACCCGGTGGGAAACATCGATAGCGGCAGCGTTTTCGGATCGTATATGGGATTACTCTTCCTGGGAGGTGCTTTTGTTGGCATAGGCCTCTTCGCCAGCGCCATCACGAACAATCAGATTGTGTCGTTCATCGTGGCAGTCGTGCTTTCGGTGTTCATGTATCTGGGATTCGAAGGTATCTACCAGACAGGCATACTCGGCAAAGCCGACCTCTTCGTCAAGTCGCTGGGAATGCGTCATCACTACGAGTCCATAAGCCGCGGCGTCATAGACACGAGAGACCTCATCTACTACCTGAGCGTCATCGCGGTCACCATCATGGCGACGAGGATGGTGCTGCGAAAGAACCGCAACGAGAACCGCAAACGACAGAACTGGTTTGAATTAGGCATTGCGTTGCTGATAGTGATATTCGTGAACGTCATCGGATCGTTCCTCTTCGGACGTCTCGACCTCACCGACGACCATCGCTATTCGCTCTCCAAGTCCACAAAAGAGTTGCTCAAAGGTGTAGATGAGCCTATCCTCTTCAGGGTCTATCTCGACGGCAACGACATGCCAGCCGACTTCAAGCGTCTGCGCAACGAGACCAAGGAGATATTGAACCAGTTCAGGGCTTACAACCGCCACGTTGACTACGAGTTCATCGACCCAGGCAAGCTCTCGAGCGACAAAGAACGCAATGAGCTTTACAAAGACCTCATCTCCCACGACATCCAACCTTCAACCGTCAGCCAGCGTACCGGCAACGGGGTGTCGCAGATGGTACTCATCCCGGCGGCTGAGATAACCTACAAAGGCAACAAAGCCTACGTTCAGCTGCTCCAAAGCCAGCAGTATGTCTCAGAGTCCGACGAGGTAAACAACTCCATACAGAACCTGGAATATCAGCTCTCCAACGTGGTGCGCACCCTCTCGCGCTCGATGAAGCCTGTGGTGGCCTTCTCTATGGGTCACGGCGAGCTGCCTATGGCCAACCTCTATGAAATTCAGAAGTCGCTCTTCGAGAACTATACCCTCGATACCGTCACCCTCAACGAAAATGTCAACGCCCTCCGCAAGGTGGTGAAAGGCTCCGACTCGAGCTACACCTTCCTTCCGAAGTACGACGTGCTGGTGGTCGCCAAACCCACTCAGACCTTCTCCGACAAAGACCTCTTCGTGCTCGACCAGTTTGTCATGCTCGGAGGCAGGGTACTGTGGCTCATCGACGCCATGGACGCCGATATGGACAGCCTTGCCGTCAATCCGCAGGCCGTCTCCACCCGTCTGCCTATAGGCATGGACGAGATGTTCTACTCCTATGGGGTCAGGATAAACACCGACCTGGTGATGGACATCCGTTGCCGACCCATACCGATGGTGGTGGGTCAGGTGGGCGACCGTCCGCAGTATAACTTCACCCCGTGGTTCTACTTCCCCGACCTGATTCCCATGTCCAGCCATCCCATCGTACGCAATCTGGACATCATCAAGAGCGACTTCGTCAGCTCCATACAGCTGCTCGACAATGCCGACAATATCGAGAAGACCGTGCTGCTCTCCACCTCAGAGTATTCGAGAGTGAAGAACGCTCCCGTCATCATCGACCTCAACGAAACCCGCCAGGAGCCTGACCAGCGACTCTACAACCGCAAGAACCTCCCCGTGGCCGTACTCCTCGAAGGCACCTTCCGCTCTATGTGGGTACACCGTCTGCCGGCCGGCTTCACCAAGCTGCCTGAGATAGGCTACCGCGACACAAGCTTGCCCACCAAGATGATCGTTGTCTCGGACGGCGACATCATAAAGAACCGCTACAACCGCAACGACGGCACCACCTACCCGCTGGGCTTCGACAGCTACACCAACACCATGTACGCCAACAAGGAGTTCTTGCTCAACGCCATCAACTACCTCGCCGGCAACGACGACGCGATGGCATCGCGTGGCAAGAGCGTGCAGCTGAGGAAACTCGACGTGGTGAAGTCCAAGAAGTCCGAAGCCGCCGTGAAGGCTGTGAACATCGTTGTCCCGGTGCTACTGGTAGCTTTGGCAGGCGTGGTCATCTATTTTGTCAGGAGGGGAAAATACATCAAGAAATCATGAAAAAACGTCGTAATATAATCATCCTCGCTATCACCTGTGCGATAGGTCTTGTCGCGCTGGTGCTCTACCTCACGCTCAACCATCGCTCCACCCTCGACGACTTTGCGGTGAAGAACCCCGAGACCATCACCCGCATCTTTATGGCCGACAACAGGGGCCACCGCGTGCTGCTGACCCACGACGCATCCATCACCAGCGACTCCGCCTGGACCGTCGACGAGCGCTACTATGCCAGCGAGCCTATGGTGGAGATGCTAATAAAGACTCTCACCGAGATGCGCATCCGCGAGAAGATCAACCGTGCGGCTCTGCCCAACGTGGTCAAAGACCTTTCGACCAACAACGTGAAGGTGGAGATATACCAGATGGTCTACCGTATCGACTGGTTCAAAGGCAAACTGCGCCTTTTCCCCCACGAGAAAAACACGGTGACCTATTACGTCGGACACGAGACACGCGACATGATGGGCTCCTATATCCTGCGTGATGGCGACCGCGAGCCTATTGTGGCCTATATGCCTGGCTTCAGGGGCATGATAAACACCCGATTCATCGCCGACCCCATCCCTTGGCGCAGCCACCGCATCATGACCCTCGATGTGAAGAATATCGAGCGGGTCGAACTCGATATTGCGGCCGCTCCCGACCAGTCCTACTCGGTGGTGAGAGAAGGTGAAGGCTTCTATTTCGAGTGCGGCACACCCCGCCAGAGGGTCGAAGGTTTCGACACAGCACGTGTGGCACAGCTCCTCTCCTCCTTCACCAACCTCAACTTCGACGAGTATGCAAAGGCGGTGCCTAAGGTAGAGATAGACAGCGTGTTCAACAAAACACCTAAGACCATACTCACAGTCACCGACCGCGCTGGCAACAAGCGGGAGGTGAAGACCTACGTCAAATACGTCAATCCCGATGACATCAAGGCCATGCCCGACACCACAATGTATGATGTCTTCGACCTGAACCGTCTGTATGCTGTCGTCGACTCGAAAGACACGGTGCTCATCCAGTACTTCGTATTCGACAATATCCTCCAGCCCGCATCCTTCTTCCTGGGCCAAGACCGCTACCACGTAGGACTTTGATCATTGACTCCTAAAGGAGGCAACCCTGAACTCTTGAACTTTGAACTCTTGAACCCTTAAACCTTGAACAAACCTCTCATACTTATCACCAACGACGACGGCTTTTCGTCCAAAGGACTGCGTGTCCTCGACGAGGTGGCGCAGGAGTTCGGTGATGTGGTAGTGATGGCCCCCGAACGTAATTCCTCAGGTATGGGCCACTCCATAACCACCAACCGCCCATTGCGAGTCCGTACCATCAAGATCGCCGACGGCCTGCAGGTCTATGCCTGCGACGGCACCCCCGTCGACTGCGTGAAGATCGCCACCGAATACTTCTGTCCGCGTCGTGCCGACCTGGTTCTTTCGGGCATCAACCACGGCAGCAACTCATCGATAAACGTCATCTACAGCGGCACCATGGGTGCTGTGGTCGAGTCCACCATCAACGGCTACGACGCCGTGGGGTTCTCGCTGCTGGACCATCGCGATGATGCCGACTTCGAACCCTGCATTCCCTATATCCGACAGATCATAGGCAAGGTGCTCGAGAACGGGCTTCCGACCAACGTGTCGCTGAATGTCAATTTCCCAAAACCCGGAACCGACGGACTGAAGGGGATGCGTATCTGCCGCGAGGCACAGGCGATGTGGGCCGACAGCTTCGAGAAGCGTATCGACCCCAACGGCCGTCCCTACTGGTGGCTTACCGGCAAGTTCATCTGCGACGACCTGGAGGAAGATACCGACGAGTGGGCGCTGGCTAACGGCTACGTCTCCGTCGTACCCATCCATCCCGACTACACACGCTACGATGCCATCCCGGAGGTGAAAAACATGCTTTTCAATTGATAGCTCAGATGATGAAGTTCTTTCAACAGAATAAGGTTCTGGTAGGCGTTGTCGCCGAACTGCTTTCCCTCCTTCTCACCGCAGCGCTGCTGTGGGTGGGGCTGACCCTTTTCGGCATACCTCCCCTGTCGCGCCTGCGCTGGTTCGCCGGGGTTTTCATCCCAGGCATCCTCGTGGTGCGTGCTTATGCCCGCAGGAAAGACTATCCCAAGGCCACCAAAGCGTCGGTAGTCACCTTCGCCCTCTGCTTCATAGCCTACGTCGCCTACCTCGCCACCACCCACCAACTTTTTTAATCCCCCCCCCACTCAAGCACTAAAGCATTAACGCAATCAAGCATTCAAGCAATCACTCATGAAATACTACATCATAGCAGGCGAATCCTCGGGCGACCTTCATGGTTCCAACCTCATGAAGGCGCTGCTCGCGCTCGATCCGTCGGCCGACATCCGTTTTTGGGGAGGCGATGCTATGACTGCTGTGGGAGGCACACGCGTGCGGCATATCCGCGACCTCTCGTTCATGGGTTTCGTCGAGGTGGTGCGGCATCTGCGTCAGGTGCTGGGCAACATCAGCTTCTGCAAGCGCGATTTGATACAATTTCAGCCCGATGCAGTGATCTATGTCGACTTCCCGGGCTTCAACCTTCGCATAGCCAAGTTCGCCCATAAGAAAGGCTTTAAAAACTTCTATTATATCTCCCCGCAGCTCTGGGCTTGGAAGAAAGGGCGCATCAAGGTCATGCGACGTATCCTCGACCGCCTTTTCTGCATCCTCCCCTTCGAAGAGGATTTCTATAAGAAGAACCACTTCCCCCAAGCCGAATATGTCGGCCACCCGCTGCTCGACGCCATAAACCACCCGACCAGTCCGACAAGTCCGACCAATCCGACAAGTCTGACGAGTCCGACAAGTCCGACCGCTGTCAAACAAACCATCGCACTCCTTCCAGGCAGCCGCCGTCAGGAGCTCTCCAACACCATGCCCGATATGCTCTGGCTCGCAGCCCAGCATCCCGACCTCGACTTCGTCATAGCAGGCATGAACGTGCTCGGAGAGGAGATATACCATCGCTTCGGAGCCCTGCCTCCCAACGTGACCATACGCTTCAACCAGACCTACCAGATACTCTCCGAATCGCACGCCGCAGTCGTCTGTTCCGGCACCGCCACCCTCGAGACTGCCCTCTTCAACGTCCCACAGGTGGTATGCTACAAAGCCAACCCCATCTCGATAGCGATAGCGCGGTGGTTCGTCGGCAAACGCGTGCGCTTCATCTCGCTGGTCAACCTCATAGCCGACCGTCCCATAGTGAGAGAACTCCTCCAGCAGGATTTCAACCATCTGGAGCTCTATTCCGAGTTCGGCCGCATCACGAAAGACAGCTCCTACCGCGACTCCATGCGCGAGGGCTATGCCGAAGTGCGCCGCATCCTCGGAGGCGAAGGGGCATCCCGCCGTGTGGCCGAGGCTGTAATCAACACCATAAGCAAGCCGTGAGACTCCGCCTGTTCATACTCTGCCTCTTCCTCTGCTGTCTCTCCACCGCGATGGCAGAGAAGGTCAAGGTGCGCATCTTCTCCAACAACACCATCAGCTCGGTGACCGTCTCCTTCGACCTGGGACAGTACAATGTCCTCGCCAACGACTCCCTCCTCGTCGAGTCCACCCTGGGTGAGGGGGCTTCCCTCACAGTCAAGCCCGCCGGCGGCAAGGTCAGCGTCACCTCCGACGGCTACAACTATGGCTCTTTCGACCGAGTGCGCTTCCAGGCCACCGACACCGCCTGCATCCTCTGCATCAACCCCTCCAACGTCAAGCAGCGCACCTACGAGGGCGACCTCATCATCACCGCCACCAAGCAGAACACCCTCCTGCTCATCAACGAGGTGGAGTTCGAGACCTATATCGCAGGCGTCGTACAATCCGAAATCTACGGCAACCTCACCGACATTTTCCGAGTGCAGGCCACCATCTCTCGCACCTGGGCGCTGAAAAACATAAACAAGCACATTAAGGAAGGCTATAACTTCTGCGACCATGTCCACTGCCAAGCTTACCTCAACCGCTGCGTGAGGCCCGACATCATGCTCGGCACCATGCAGAGCAGCGGCGTCACCATCGTCGACGCCGACGGTCACCTTATCGAGACCCCCTTCCATTCCAACAGCGGCGGCGAGACCGCCAACTCCGAGGATGTCTGGCGCAACGCGCTGCCCTACCTCCGCTCCGTTCAGGACACCTTCTCTTTCCGCATGCGTCAATCCGACTGGACCAAGACGATGACCAAAGACCAGTGGCTCGGCTATTTCGCCAAGAAGCACAAGCTCAACACCTCCGACAGCGCCATCCGCGACTCGCTGCTCTCCTTCTCCCAAGCCCACCGCAAAGCCCGCATCCTGGGTGTGCCACTCACGAAAGTCAGGCTCGACCTCCAGCTCAAGTCCACCTTCTTCAGCGTCTCCTACGACAGCGTCTCAGGCAAGGTGACCCTTTCCGGACACGGTTATGGACATGGGGTGGGACTCTCCCAGGAAGGCACCATCCGCATGGCGCAGCTCGGCATCGCCTACGACAGCATCATACGGCATTATTATTCAGGCGCACGGCTGAATTTCAACCCCGACTCGCCGAAGAACTATGTCGAGAACTACATCCAGCAGATAGAGAAGATCATCGAGGACGACAAGCAGCAGAAGACCCAGGTCAAGTCGAAGAAAGACGACTGGCTCGGACGGCTCTTCCGTGTGCGCGACCGCGAGGAGCGCGAGGAGGTCTACGACGAGAGCAAGCAAGACAACGACTCCGACTGGCAGTTCAAGTTCGGCGAAGCCGACACCACCGCCACCATGAAACAAGCAGTACCGATAAGGTGATTGCTTGATTGCTTGATTGCTTGATTGCTTGATTGCCTGATTGCGTGAATGTGTGAGTGGTGCGTACCCGCACAGGGCGTTCTCTTGAGTGCTTGATTGCTTGAATGCGTTAATGCGTGAGTACATCTCTTACGGAAATCACACTTCAATCCATCTCCCCGGCTTGAAGCCGTTCCACTGATGCTCTCCGTGGGATGTGTACCCCAACTGATTGGACAGTATAAGTGTATCTCCAATCTGGGCGTCGATGTTGCGGTGCGAGTGGCCGTAAATCCAATAGTCGATACCCGAATCGGCAATATAGTTACCCAACTCCACAGTGAAAGCCCCATTAATAGGGCTTTCGCTGAACTCCGTAGCTGTGCATAGTTTTGTGGGCACGTGATGAGTGAGGACAATCTTTTTCTCAGCCCTGCTCTCCGAGACCTCCCGTTTCACGAATGCCAGACAGCGCTCATGTTCAGCGTTGAAGTCGTCGGCCGTTAGCCGATGTCCGTTATACCTTATCCTGTAGAAGTCGGCCACCCCGCGTTCAGTCAGAAAGGCGTCGTAAGGCTCTATATGCGACCATAGGGTAGAGACAAACAAGTCAACACCACCGAGATGCACCACATTGTTGTAGTAGGCGGCCACGTTGTTACGAATATCCATGCGGTATCCATCAGGCATCGTGGCGAGGTCGTAATAGCCGTAGAAATCATGGTTCCCCAAGCATACGATTACCTGTTCGTAGTTTTCCGAAGCCCAATCCCAGAAACCATATTGGCAGTAGGTACTTTCTCCCGACTCAGGTTTGTCGAGATAGGCGTTGTCGCCTGCAATGAGTAGCACATCGCCCACGACCGGAAGCGGATTCCCTTCCAGGTAAAGCCGATTCTCGTTGAATTCAAGATGCAGGTCGCTGACAAACTGGATTTTCATAACATAAGTATTTGTGATATACGGGATAGCGCTCTACGGAAGATAGAGTAATTCCGGCTGTCCGACACATCGAGCATGTCGTTCAGCAGGAGGCCCTCGTCTTCTTTGTCCACCTCCTGTTGCAGCATCCTGGCATAGTATTGACGGTTGCTGGGAGAAAGAATCTTCCGCAGGTCCGAGGCAATCCATTCTGCTCCGGCCACCGTTACATCGAAGGTCGTTGCCTCTATGTCGACTTCCTGTGGAAGGCCGTCGCGCGTGAGGGCATAAGCCACATAAACGTTCTGCAGGATATAAACCATGTCGGACGCATCCTTGCGGGTAGAGAGACGACGATCGCTCCAGGTGTCTAATTTCAGCAGGAACTGGCCGCTGAGCGATGCCAGGCGAAACGAGAATTCATCACCCACCCTCACCCTGTCGGCATAGTTCATCACCTCCGAAAAGCAACGCACCGACATCACAGGCGACCCATCTGGTGGCCAGGCAACCCTCCCGTCATGCTCCACCGCCCCAAACGGCACTATATCCACCTCATAGTGGTTCTGTCCTTGCGCTCCCAGATAGTAAAAGCGTTGTTGCTCGGTGGCTTTGACAAAGTGGTTACGCAGCAACAGTTGCGAAAGGTGCTCGTACTGGCTCCAATCGTCCAGCGCTACCGCCACATCGAGATCGAGTGTACGTCGTGGAGTGTCGCCGACATTCATCAACCTCATGGCGATATCGCGTGCAGCAGCCCCCACCACATACACCTCCGCCCCAAGTGCTGCATAGCACTCCGACAACGCGTTCAGCGTCTCCACCAACAACTCGTTCTGCAACGTCTCTTTCTTTATTGAACACTCCATACTTAAACCTCTTAAACTTTTAAACCATCTCGCGAATTCTTTCAGCCGCCTCGCGACAGCGGTCGTTGTCCATAGCCAGAAGGTCGGCATACACCACTATGGGCGGAGTGCCCGCCTCTTCCCAGAACTTGCGGGAAACATATATCTCGCCGTCGGCCTTCGGGATCATCCGTCCAGTGGCTATCAGCGAGTTGGCGTTGTCTGTCGTATAGACATCCCAGCGTTCAGGCTGTAGATAGTCATCCATTAACGCCGTCGCGGGTTCCCCACCCCAACTGACATTTTCAGGCAAACGGATATCACGCCAGCGCTCCCTTACCTGGGGGGTAAGGAACGTGAAGCGGCCAAGAAGATAGCGCTCTTTAATCCCTTCAGCGTAGGCACGGGCCCATAGGTTGAGCAATGATGACCGTTTCCGCAACAGGCGCTTCCCTCCGTCCTCCACAATATAGCCCTTCTCCGTCAGGCTTTGCATCGTGTTGCATACCGAGCCGATGGAAGTTCCAGCCTCCGCTGCCAACTGCCGGTAGTTCGAATTAGCCTTTGCCTTATCCTGCAACAGCCTGAAAATAATCTGAAATTCCGCCTTTTGTATCATAATTTTCAATGTTTTCAAACTCATTTTGTTCATTTAATACGCTGTGTTCAAAAAAATTGAACAACATAAATTATTGAACAACATTGAAGCAAATATACACATTTTCTTTAATATAGCAAATATTTTTTATCCTCAGGACTTTTTTTTGCCTACACCAATATAGTATGAGAGAATGATCCTTTAGTTATGTCATAGTAAAGTCATGGTTAAGTCATAGTTAAGTCATAGTTAAGTCATGGTTAAGTCATAGTAAGGTTATCCCGAATATCTCAATTAAGAATTTTTAACACCTTCTCCGCCTAAAATGCCACTTTGTTGGGTCATTACATAAGTGAAGGTGTTAATGTGTGAGTAAAGGAGACCTCAACCTTCTTCCCTCTTACATCTTCCCTCAGACTTCTTACATCTTCCCTCTTCCAATATGACCCGTGCCGAGAGGCTGGCGGGGTACTGGTGAAGTCAAAGCGAGGTGGGCACTGACTCGAACCCATCTCGAAGCTAAATCGAAGCCAGATCGAAGCCAGATCGAAGCGAGTCCGATAACATATTGAATTTGTTATATTTTTGGTGCAGTGTTCAATATTTTTTCAAATTATTCAAAATGAATTATTCAATTTGAATAATTTTGTTAAATTTGGCAATAAATCACTATAACTCAAATAGTAGTAATGGATGCACAAGTAACTATAATTGGAATAACACACCTCAGGTATATTTTGCCATTACTTTACCTGCACTTTTAGTGGACTCTGGATTGACCGAGTGTGGAATGTAACTTTTCACTAAAAAGGCAGCCAAACCGAAGCTGACCCGAAACAATTTTAAAACTTTAAATATGTGAAAAATATGATTCCTTAACGAGCTGGATTGAGGGGAAGGACACATTGTTTGCTATCTGCTTTGCCTCTTGACTCTTATACTATTTCAAGAACGGCAACGATTCTATGGCATCCGCCGCACAGCACATAGTCAGCCCTTGTTGATTATCCTCTGCCTTTATGATGTCTGGGATTTTTCTGCGATACTTTGTAAATGTTTTCGCATCCTCAATTTCCTCTCGACGTGCTTTGCTTATGGCAGCAAACGCTTCCTCTCTTTCAATCCCGAGGAATCTGCGGTCAAGCAGGTTTGCGGCGATACCAGTAGTGCAACTTCCTGCAAATGGGTCAAGAATCCACGCCCCAGGCTTTGTTGAAGCCAATATGATACGGCTCAGCAATCCCAATGGTTTCTGGGTAGGATGTTTTGTGCAACTCTTTTCCCAAGGGGCAATAGCCGGTAGTCGCCATACATCGGTCATCTGCGTGTCGCCGTTGATGTGCTTCATTAGTTCATAGTTGTAGTAGTGAGGCACTTTAGCGGACTTTCTCGCCCAGATGATGAACTCTGTCGAGTAAGTGAAGTAACGGCAAGAAATATTTGGCGGTGGATTTGTCTTTGCCCACGTGACGACGTTCAGAATCTTGTATCCCAACTGCGTCAAACTATTAGCGACGGAAAAGATATTGTGATAAGTGCCGCTAATCCATATCGTTCCGTTATCCTTCAGCTTCTCTCTGCACAAAGAGAGCCATTTCAGATTAAAGGCATCAATATCTTCCTGAGACATGCTTTTGTCCCAGTCGCCTTTATCAACGCATACCACCTTACCGCTCTGCACGCTGATACCACCGCTCGACAGAAAATAAGGCGGGTCGGCAAATATCATGTCGAACTTGAAATTGAACTGCGGCAATAGCTCAAACGTGTCGCCACAAATCAAGTTGAAATCGTGGTTGGGGGAATGGTAAAAGGGACAAATTGTTTTGCCCTGAGCCATACCTACCGAGCCAGTATCGGCCACATAAATGTTTTGTTTTTTGCCCATAGTAGCAGTATTGTGTCTGCTACGTTGCCTAAGGACATCCTGTAGGGCAAAAAGAATGCGGGCAATGATTGCTCGCATTGAGGCCCTAGGAAGCCCGGTATAGGACAAATCACGCCCGCATTGGCGGCCGTTTCCCGATTTGCTTACCTTATACCATTCTACTTTTGAAATTTCCTAGGTTTCAATGCGAATAGAGCAAATAGCAAACGTGTTAATGTTTATATTGTTTTATATTTCTGTCTTTTACATATTTTCTGTTTAATCAATTTATAGAACAAAAGTACTAAAGAACTACAATATAAAATCCATACTCTGTTTTTGTAGTTCCTGTTGGTATTGTTTGTCAAGCGACTCATAACTAAGAAAAGCCACTCGTTTGTTTTCTCGAAGCGTGTTGAATGCAGCGTAATTCATTTTACTATCGAATTCAGCGTATCTTTTCTCGTCTGCCACAATTACCATGCGTGCGGAGAAATCTTTTAAATCATTGAATTTTAGTAAAGAATTCTGTATATCAGTTGTATGTTCAATCTCATAAAAGGAGTGTGGCATTTTATGTTTGTTGAACCATATTACGTCAATGGTAGAACTCCTTTCTACAAGGTCGGAATAAGAGTATTGTGGAATAACCTGCAACGTGCGAATTTCTCCCAATGGTGTTTTGATGAACTTCTTGTTTTTATCTTGGTTGGGGACAAAGGTGTCAAGATGTCGCATCTTGCCTATTTCCAGCAACAATCCTTGATAATAGGAATGGTTAAAAGCTTTTACATCTTCAGTCTCTTTGTTCTTTTCTGTCTGCACCATAATACCGTCTTGCTCCAGTTGCTTGCGATATGTTTCAAGTGCATAAAGTCCGGGTTTAATTTTATAAATACCAGCGGTTTGTTGCACAATCCGTCGCACACTTGCAAATGGAGTCTTTGTTTTCCAAACGCAGTCCCCAATCTCGAAAATATGTTGATTGATTTGGTTGAGAGTAGCTATACCCCCCAACTTATCGATAGTTTCTATAACCGCCTGCGCCTGTGTCATTTCAATAGCCCTTCAAATTTGAAATTTTCTGTGGCAGCAACGCCTCCAGCTGTTCTATGAGTTGCCCTTTGCCGCCAACCCACTTGATAAATGGTTTTGCTTTCATTGCTTTAACAAACATTGCACATTGACACTCTTCCTGTTTTCAGTTTGCAAATATACCATTTTTTTTTGGTTTCGAGGGGGATGTCGTTGCTGTTATTTTTACCCTACTTGTTTGCGTCATTTTCATCGTTGTAGGTATTTAAAGTGTTGTTAGTTATTGCAATATACGGTTGTTGCTTTCACTTGTCGACGATGAGAAATTCATGATCAATCTCGATAGAAAATGTAGCCCGAATTAAGGGTTTGGAAGTTTTTTGTAGAATTTTGAATGGCTTTTGTGGGGTTTTGAGGGGGGATATGGGGCTTTGAAATCACCCTTTGCGGTGGGGTGACTGGGTTGTCGTGGTGGTGATTAGTTAGATAATGTATTGATTTGTTGATTGTTTGGTGTATTTCCCCATCGGCTTATCTTTGATGAATTTTGTCGACGGTGAACGGTGAACGGTGAATTCACTTGCAAAAGACTCTCCCCCTGCCCCTCTCTGGTTAGAGAGGGGAGAGAAAATTGTTTTTGAAATTCCATTGCAGAATTGGGGTGGGGACTTTCATTTTTTTGAAAAATCGGTTCAAAAATTGGGGATTTTAGTTCATTTTTTTCTGATTTTATACATCATTTTATTCAAACATTATAAATGTTAAAAATATAATATATTGTAATATAATAAGTTATGCGTAACTATACTACTTATATATATTTTGTTTGAGAGCACACTGGCTGGAGATA
>CACYJU010000023.1:26263-28724 GCA_902774845.1 uncultured Bacteroidota bacterium | reverse complement strand
CGTACAATAATGCAAGGTATTTTGTTCTTTCAAGTGCCTCGGGTGATATTGGCAGGGAAATGCGCATTTTGGATATTTAGGTTTTTCATAGCGCATCCCCTGCCGTTCACCCTTTCTTTTTGCCCCGTCACAGCGGCACTTTTTTTTACCCTGTGCGGAGCTTCGTCAGATGAAATACATACTAGTTATGATCATCTACAAACTGCCCTATAAAAAGTTTGCATGTATTTCATCTATTTGACCGCGATACAAGTGTAAGTGCCTGTAACCGGATCATACTTTATAGTTACAGCATACCCCTGACCAAACATGCTATCTGCCCATGAGAATGCATCTGCCTTATCATTTGTAGTATATATGACAGTTTCTTTAGCTGTGGAATTTTGTGAATACCTTGATTCATCGAAGAAAGACACTTCATATCCTTCTTCGGCTAATGCCAGCAACTTGTAAATGAAATCAGCACGCTCTTTCTCGCTGTTTAGCGTAATCTGGTGTGTTACGCCGTCAATGGTGCAACACACTCTGTACAAGGTGTTCATTTCCGAAACCGCCGCTGCCATCTCAATCGGCTCAACACTTTCTTTCTGACAGCTTACAGCCATCATGCTCAGCACCGTGAAAAGTGCCATAGTTTTTACTTTTTTGTCCATTTTAAAATCTATTAATTGTTTTCATTATTTATCATTTCCTCATATTTGCTGTGATTAACAGCCCACATTTGACCTAATGTCTCCGTTCTAAATACAGATATTGTCTTTAAAGCATAGGACACCATCATAACATCGTTATTAACCAATATAGAATCTGCTGGCAACGAGTAATCTTTTCTGTTTACCGCCTTGACAAACATATCTACCCCCATTTCAACCACCTCTTTAGGGATATCTGGCATATTAAAGTCTTTGAGCAACACTTCCCACGCCGAATCTGTCGTAGCCTCCAACAATGTCACATCCACGAAGACACTATCATTGACCTTGTAGTCTTTTATAAACGAAGCCTCTATGCCTTCTTTGTCGGCATAGCGATTATACAGTTCGCTGGTCGCGACCTTCGTTCCCTTCCAGGGCTTGTGCAACACCAGCAGCGGCACCGCTACCGAGAGCAGCACCACCACCGTGACTACGGTCAAATATGTCTTCTTTGTGCTCATCCTTCAATGGTTTTGCTTAATACCTCCGCAACCGACGCACACACCTGGACTTCATCTCCATTGGTCACCATAGCTTCGTAAGCCTTGTCTTCTCGGGGCGTGCAGGCTATCGTGACCGTGCTTATCGCAGCACTCATGGGTACCAGCAGTATATAGGCTGCCACCACCACCCTCCGACGCCAGCGTCGGCAGCGGCTGACTGCGCCGGCACAGCTCTTCGCCGTCTCCGAGAGCACATACCGATACTCGTCGGAGCGACGTAACGCCTCGCTCGCCATAAGGAATTCGATGTCTCTGTCTTTCATATCGTTTACGGTTTACTGTTTACGGTTTACTGTTTACTGTTTAGGGATCTTGTTATTTCTCTCTTTCACTCTATATGACCATTCCACTTCTCTGCCCGTTGGCGCATCTTGCCTATGATACGGCTGCGCTCCACGTCGACGCTCTCTGGCTTGATGCCCAGGATGTCGGCTATCTCCTTGCTGCTGTACCCTCCTCTCACCAGCTCTACGATCTGTCTCTCATGTGCTGTAAACCCTTCGGAAAGGGTGTCGAGAAGCTCGTTCCGCTCGTCGCCCTCCACGACACAGAGGTCGTCGTCGCCCACCACATCTATCGGCAAGGTGGACACCTTGTTCAGCCGCCTATAGCTCTTCATCGCATTCCGGCAGCGTAAGATCACCCATGCGGCCTGCTCCGCCTTCGTCGCCCCATGCCGGATCTTCTCTATATGCGTCCACAGCTCGACGTCGCACTCGTGCACAAGGCGGCTCATCTCCACAGCGTTAAAACGAGCCCTCACCATACAGAAGTCGACGATGAGCCAGCGGTACTCATCCATCAGTTCGCTATAACGTTTATGTCTTTCTTCCTGTGTCATCGAGAGGTGTGGGTGTGTGCGGCAAAAGATGTCCCTTGTTATATATATTATAGACTTTGAACAGCTAAAATCTTAACATTACCCCCGTCTTTTTAACATTCTTTAACATAAATAACGGCAGCTGATTTTATTTAATTGCCCCGAAACTTGCATTTGCATTCTACATTCTACATTCTACATTCTACACCAAGCTCACCCTGATTTCACTCAAAGAGCAGACAAAGTAGTGGTAAAGTAGACCCAAAGTAGTGGTTTGTCAATTTTTGCCTTAGACCAAGACACAAGACAAGAAAGACTAAGAAAGACAAATTTCTGTGATATCTGTGATATCTGTGTGAGTTATTGAACACGAATTATCATTACACCTAAAAGGTTGATGAACACCTCTGAATAAAATCAAATGTAGTGAATAATTATCCATT
>CACYJU010000023.1:0-26256 GCA_902774845.1 uncultured Bacteroidota bacterium | reverse complement strand
TTCCATTAATTAATTCATGGTTAATTATATGGGTAATTATATGGCAATTAATGTTTTAATTTGAAAAGACAAGAAAAACAAGAAAGACAAATTTCTGTGGTATCTGTGATATCTGTGTGAGTTTTTTTTCGAACACGGATTCCACTGACCTTCACGGATCTTTTTTGACAAAAACAGGAAAAACACTTTTTGATGTTTGTGGTTACTTTGTAACTTTGTGCTAAGTGATATGCCTTTGCCTTTAAGAGCAAGCTCTTAAGCCTAAGCCATACCCCTTATCACAATAACTGACGTTATCACAAACAGCAAAAAGAAAAAACATCGCTTCGCTAAAAGACCATTAGCATCAACAATGATGGTAACGATAACGGCAACGGTAACTTAAGGGGCTGGACATGTGTTTTTTAGGACCAAAAGTCCGGTGTTTTCGCTCACGAAGTATGTGGAGGCTCCGTAGGAGACAATGATGAGTCTCATCTTGCAAGGACTGCAAGTCCGCCACATACTGAAGTGAGTGTTTTTATGGTTTTTGTCAAAAAAATATCTGTGCTATCCGTGTTATCTGTGTGACAGTATAAAATATCCTTGTCAATCAGAGAGATCCGTAGAGAAAAGCAAAGGCACTTACACATTCAAACATTCACGCATTCACACATTCACAAGGGTCGCTTCGATCTAGCTTCGATTTAGCTTCGATATAGGTTCGAATAAGCTTCGAGGTTGCGAGGGGGTAAGTCCGCTCTGGGTACGGGGTAACTCCGCACCAACTCCGAGGCAACTCCGAGGTTTGGAATAATTTTGAAGACAAGAAAGACAATGATGACAAATTTCTGTAATTTCTGTGATATCTGTGTGAATTTTTCGAACACGGATTTCACTGATCTTCACGGATCTTTTTTCTGGTCGCTTCGCTCAAAATCTTAAAAAATCAATTTTAAAATCTTAGAAAAAGAGTTGGAGTATTTTGATTTAGATTTTTGAATGATTTTGAGGTCGTTAGACCGACCACGAATTAAAGACAAGAAAAACAACTGCTTGATTGCGTAAATGCGTGATTGTGTTAATGCTTAAGTAGAAAGAATACTTAGGTGTAAACATGAACCGAAAGAAAGCCATTACACCCTTCAAACACTAACGAATTAACACATTCAAGCATTCAAGCATTCTCCTTGGTCGCTTCGCTCAAAATCTTAAAAAAATCAATTTTAAAATCTTAGAAAAAGAGTTGGAGTATTTTGATTTAGATTTTTGAATGATTTTGAGCGCAGCGACCCCACAACCCATATCCACCACACACACTAACACATTAACGAATTAACAAATTTAAGCATTAACACCTTCACTTATGTAATGACCATGTGGAATGTTAATTTTCGTGCAAGAACGAGAGCAGAGATAAATTTAATTTATCTTTGCCGAGTCGCAGCCGAAAATGACACCAAGCATTGGTGGCAACTTAGGCGGAATTAGTGTTATAAATCCTAATCCGGATATTAGTTAAGGTTAACGTCAAGGTTAAGGTTGGCTTCATGACCTTACCATGACTTTACCATGACTTTACCACGACTTTACCACGACATAACTACAGGTCAAAGTTCAAAGTTCAAGGTTAACGTTAACCTAACGTAAAGTCAACGTATCAGCAACGTAATAGCAAACTTTTATTCTCAGCGAGCGAAGATGAAGCCCAAATAGAAACGAACTCCTTTGGGACATTCCTGGCTGTTGAGCGGTATGATATAGTCGGCCTTGAGGGTCAGGTGCATCGCTCTGGTCAAGGCGAACTCACATCCTATGAACGGGTCGATCAGCATCACCGCCGCATTATGAAGCACGGCATCTTTCTCTGGCTGCCAGTCGCCTGCATCGCCATCACGGATAAGCAAGGATGAGAGCGAGCCGCCTCCCACGGTGAATCCGACGTAGGGCTTCCACCGGCCGAGCTGCCAATAGCCGTCGACGAGGAGTCCTCCCCATCCGAGTCGTACATAGCTGCCGTTATGCTGCATCGAGAGCTTCGAGACATAGCCTTCGCCACCGACCCGCAGATGATTGAAGAAATGGAACCTCAGCACCCCTCCCAGTCCGAAAGGCATGCCTTCGGCGTGATAGCCCGCCTCGTTCATATCGCCCGAGAGGTAACCAGTATGAATCATCATGCCGCCGCTGAAACGGACAGGCCTCACGGTATCCTGCGCCAAAGCCGTGGAGCAGAACACGAGAAACAAAAGAAGTATTGCGACACACCGTTTCATAAGACGATGCAAAAGTAGCAATAATCCGTCACATCACGCAGGTTACACCTAAAAATCACTAACATTAGTTACTTCAGGAAGACCAAAAAGAGCAGCCACTCACCAGGATTGGCGAGTGGCTGATATCATTATCCTCTGTCCACACAGGACAATCGAGAGGGACAGACCGACGACTATTTATCCATCACCAGACGTACGGAGCGTCCGAGCGAGCGAGCGCCCAGGTCGGAGGCGTTGATATAGCCGCTGAAGAAATAGAGTGCGTAGGCGTAGGTGCCGTTGATATGTGTTGTGGACCAGTAATAGCCGTGGGTGCCGTCGTTGGAGACGGTGGTACCATCGCGAAATCCGGCAGCGGGGATGAACACCGCTCCGGCATCCTCCATAGCAGTCCACTGGGCGGCGGTGTAGCTGTTGGCGGTATAGTCGGACGAGACCCCAGGAGTGAAGGTCAGACCTGAAGGCAGCACCCAGTTGTCGGGCAGGAGGACTATGCCATTATATGTGCCGTCGATGACGGCCTTGCCGCTCTTGCCCTGACGGGCAGCACTGGATCCGAAGAGGTAGTTCCACTCCGACGAGGTCAGAGTGCGCCATCTGCCCACCTGATCGCCACCTGCGGCGATAGCGTTGAAGCGGCCCCAGTCGGCGCTGTCGTTGTCGCCGAGGAGGTCGTTGGAGGCGTCACCGCCAGGATAGTAGTCAGAATTCACGTTGCTGGTAGAGTAAGGCAGGTAGGCCGTAGCACCAGAGTTCCAACCGCTGGTACCCCATCCGAAAAGGTCGATCCACCCGTCGTATGAGGAGGTGGCGTTGGCGTTGTCGGTGCCGGCATACAGATACTGCTGCTCGGCGAAACGCCAGGTGTCGGTAGAAGCCTGATACTGAAGGTTGCCACGCGAGAAACGCACCTGCTTGCCGTTGGCGACAGAGAAGAGGCTGTTGACTGCACCATAGTCGGTGAAGCCGCCTATCGAAGGATCATCCTCTCCCCCACCCGACGTGGAGTCGGCAGGAAAGACCTTGACATGACAGACGTCATAGCCGTTGGAATAATAAGCATAGATATCGCACTCTCCCACAGCGATAGCCGTCACGAGGCCGGTAGCACTGACGGCAGCCACCGTGGTGTCGCCGCTCCTCCATATCACACGATTCTCGTCGTAGACATCGCCATACTGATCCAGGTCGCCATCAGAATAATAGCTGTGGCCAAAGAAGCCACTACGCTGCGGATAACCAGACTCATAGGCAAACTTAAGCTGGCAGGTCTCACCCACTTTCAGTTCGATCCGCGACTGAGCAAGCGAGTTGTCATAGGCGTGATCCTTGATACATCCTACGAGGGCGAAGGAAACCGCCACAACGAGCAATCCGAAGAATCCAAGAGATTTATTCATATTTTTATAAACTTTGATTAATATCCAAATTCAGCCTTGTCAGCCTTGTCGCGATAGAGCTTAGCCTTAGCGGGTTGACCCAGCTCATCATATATAACCCCAAGGTTATGGAGCGCGTCGAAATAGTTGGCTTTCAGCGACACCGCCTTCTCCAGCTCAGCCACAGCACGCTCCTTGTCGCCAGAAAGGTAGTATGCCACCCCGAGATTATAGTAGGACTCCGCCTTCTTTGTATCCACCTTGACGGCAGACGAATAGCAGTCAACCGCCTCAGTATACCTTTTAAGGTTTATGTAGAGTGCACCGAGGTTATTATATGCAGCCAGATATTTGGGGGAGGCGGCGATAGCTTTCTTGTAACACTCAATGGCGTTAGTAAAGTCTTTCTGCTCCTGATAGACATAGCCCATACTGTTGTAGGCCGTCGCATGCTGAGGGTTGTGCTCCACCGCCTTGCGATACCAGTTGAGAGCCTCCTTATGGTTGCCCTGCATGTAATAGGCGATTCCGCAAGCGTAATAAGACTGCGAGTGCTCGGAGTCGATAAGGGTAGCACGCTTGAACCACACGGCGGCCGTGTCGTACTTCTTGCGCTCATAGTAGAGCATACCCAGATTATGGTAGGCGTCGACATACTTCGGAGCCTTGTCCACCGACATCCTGAAACACTCGATAGCCTTGTCGTAGTCGCCTGTCGAGGCATAGGCATTGCCCATATCGTTGTAAACGGTGATAAGACGAGGTTCCAGCTCGACAGCCTTCTTGTAATACCGCACCGCATCATCGGGCATCTCCAACCGAGCATAGGCCAGTCCCATGCTGTAGTAGGCCGAGGCATAGTTAGGTTGCAGCTCGACAGCCTTCTTCAGGTAGGACACACCCCGATTGAACTGTCCTAGGTTATTATAGGCGTTACCTATATTGTTATACGTTATAGCCGAGGTGCTGTCGAGGGAGAGTGCTTTGCGATAACACTTTACGGCATCGTCGTAACGTCCCAGTCCGCCATAAGCCACCCCCATGTTGGTGTGGGCGTTAGCCAGAGTGCTATCCTTGGAAAGGGCACGACGGCACCATTCTATGGCTTCGGAGTACTGCTTCTTCTGATTATAGACCAATCCCACATTGACGTATGCGTCAGCATAGTTAGAATCAACGATGATGGTTTTCTTATACCATTGCATGGCGTCGTCGTAACGGCTCATGCAATAATAGGTGAAACCCATGTTGAAATAGGACTCCGCGTAGGATGGTTTTGTCTTTATAGCCTTGGTCAAGGTCGACACCGCCTTCTCGTAGTTCTCCTGCTTAAGGAATTCAATAGCCTCCTCATTCAGAGACTCCACCGTCTGAGCCTGGGACTGCATGACCGCAGCCACCAAGAACAGACCGAAGACGATATATTTCAACCTATTGACTATCATTCACCCAGCAGTTTTTCAAGTGCTATCTTGATATCGTCACCGCGGAGGTCTCTCTCGACGATGTTACCATCCTTGTCGATAAGGATGATCTGCGGAATCGAGGCTAAGCCATAGAGCTCACCTGCCACCTTCTTTGAATCGAGCAGCTGCTGATATTCTATCTTCAACTCTTTCACCGCTTTGTCATGGTCCTCAGGACGGTCTGACACATCGACTCCGACAACAACCACACCCTTGTCCTTGAACTCATTGTAGAGCGGTATGAGATAGTTGGTTATCTCCTCGCGGCAAGGACGGCACCATGAAGCCCAAAAGTCGACCACAGCCACCTTGCCGTCGATCATCTTGGACAACGAAGAAGACTTGCCAGAGGCATAGTCGGTGCCCTCAATATCGACAAAATGATGACCAGGCTGTGTAGCCTCACTTGCCAAAAGCGACTTGTAGATATCAGCAAGGGGCGGGAAGTTCTTTATCACAGGTTCAGCATCGGCGAAGATTGCACTCAACTCCTCATACGAGAAACTCTGAGCGGCAAGCGTAAGTGCGTATGCACCAAGTATATCCTTGCGATGGGATTCATAGAGCGAAACACAGACCTCTTTCAGGCGGGTCTGAAGCTTTTCAGCTGCCGCGTCATAACGGTTGACAACATCCATCTGTTCCTCCTCAGTCTCAGCCATATAGATATCACCGCGGACTTTCTCACACTCGTCAGCGAGCGACTTCAGTTCTTCGTTATTCATCAGACTGCTGAAATCATCATTAAGCTTGGTTCCAGATATGGCGTTGCTGTCTGCGTTGATGGTAATCGTACCAGGCTCAAGGAAAAACATGACAGGAGCCTGACTCACACCGACAAGGACTGCAATACGAGCCGAGTCAGCCTTGCCTTTGAACAGAGCCTTACCATCAATGACATCAATCGAGTCAATGGGCTCTTCGTCGATTGCGTCAAAGATGTAAGCTTTCATACCCTCATACTCGGGGGCGACCGTCACCTCGACCTTGTAAGATTTATTGTTGCATGCCACTAAGAGCATAGAGAAAAACAGGACTGTAAAAACAGAGCAGATTGTTGACTGTAAGCGTTTCATGATGTTTTATTTCTTTTTGTTATGATTTGCAAATTTACGGACAAAAAAGGACTTGATGAAAAAAAACATGATTTTTTAGAAAAATAAACGTATCTTTGCAGTTCTTATATATAGTACTTGAAACAAAAAATATCACGGATATGTACACAGATACAACAAAATTCATTGGCGAAGGACTGACCTACGATGACGTCCTTTTGGTTCCCTCCTACTCCGAAATCCTTCCTCGCGAGGTAACGGTAAGCAGTAGATTCTCCCGTAACATCACCTTGAACATGCCGCTCGTGTCGGCAGCCATGGACACCGTCACCGAAGCCGCAATGGCTATAGGCATGGCCCAAGAGGGTGGCATAGGCGTGCTCCACAAAAACATGTCCATCGAACGCCAAGCCAATGAAGTGCTGAAAGTCAAACGTTCAGAGAACGGTATGATTGTCGACCCCGTGACCCTGCGCAAAGAGGCGCTGGTGAAAGACGCACTGAACCTTATGCACGAATACGGCATCGGTGGCATACCTATCGTTGACGAGAACCAGATGCTCATCGGCATGGTAACCAACCGAGACCTCCGCTTCGAACGCAACATGAACCGCCCGCTCAGCGAGATCATGATAACCAAGCTCATAACCACCCACGAGGGCACCACCTTTGAAGAAGCCACCGACATACTCCAGCAGCATAAGATCGAAAAGCTCCCCGTGGTGAACAAGAAAGGACAGTTTGTAGGACTCATAACCTATCGTGATATCATCAAGACAAAAGAGCGCCCGGATGCCTGCAAAGATGAGAAAGGCAGACTGTGTGTCGCCGCCGGTGTGGGTATCACAGCCGACATGATGGACCGCGTGGACGCTCTCGTCAAGGCTGGTGCCGACGCCGTGGTCATAGACACCGCCCATGGCCACTCTATCCGTGTAGTCGAAGCTCTGAAGCAGGTGAAAGCCAAATATCCTGACATCGATGTCGTCGTAGGTAACATCGCCACCGGCGAGGCCGCCATCATGCTGGCTGAGGCTGGTGCCGACGCCATCAAAGTGGGCATAGGACCTGGAAGCATCTGCTCGACTCGCATCATAGCCGGTATCGGCGTACCCCAACTGACAGCCATCTGCGAGGTGGTCGGCGCCCTGAAGCAGAAAGGCTACGACGTACCCATCATAGCCGACGGCGGCATCCGCTACAGCGGAGATGTGGTGAAAGCACTTGCAGCTGGAGCCAGCTCTGTAATGATCGGATCTCTTGTGGCCGGCGTGGACGAAGCTCCGGGCGAGACCATCATCTTCGAAGGCCGTAAGTTCAAGTCCTATCGTGGCATGGGTTCTCTCGAGGCAATGCAGAGCGGATCAAAAGACCGCTACTTCCAAGACAAAGAGACCGACGTCAAGAAGCTTGTGCCGGAAGGCGTTGTGGGACGTGTGCCATACAAAGGCACCCTCAACGAAGTGCTTTACCAACTTATCGGCGGACTGAAGGCTGGCATGGGTTATACCGGAAGCAAAGACATCACCGCGCTGCAGCAAGCTAAGTTTATCCGCATCACAGACGCAGGCCGCACCGAAAGCCATCCTCACGACATAGCCATCACCCGCGAAGCTCCAAACTACTCGAGATAAGAAAAAAAAAACTAAACACTCACAAAGACAAGACCGCTTCACCATGAAGAAAATCCTCACATCCCTGATGATAATGGCGTTTGCCACATCCCTTTGGGCTCAATCATCTGATGACCCCGTCATGTTTGACATTGCCGGTCAGCAGATTCGCCGCTCTGAATTCATGAAGGAATTTCTGGCATCGATAGGCAAAGACCCCTCGTCACCGAAGACAGCCTGCACTTATGAAAAACGTAAGGCGCTGGAGGAATATGTTGAGCTCTTTGCCAACTTCAGAGCCAAGCTGGCCGATGCCAAAGCACGTGGATACGACACCATGCCCTCGCTGGTAAACGAGCTTAAGCAGTATCGCAATGAGTTGGCATTGCCTTACCTGCTCGACTCCACTACCCTGTATGAGATCCTTCAGGAAGCCTACGAGAGGAACCACTATATCATACACGCCAACCACATACTGGTCAAATGCGGCGAGAACGCAAAACCCGCTGACACCCTTAAGGCGTATGAGCGTGCAATGAAGTTATACAACCGTGCGATAGCTGGCGAGAACTTCAACAAACTGGCACAGGAAGAGGAAGATCGCACCGAGGAAGGCATCGTCCGCCAGGCTGAGACCACCAAGACCTATATCGCTGGCGAACTGGGCTATTTCTCTGTATTCGACATGATCTACCCGTTCGAGACAGCCGCTTACAGCTTGAAAGTCGGGGAGATATCTAAACCCGTACGTACCCGTTTCGGATACCACATCATCAAGGTCCTCGACCGCAAGCCCTACTATGGACAATCCAAAGTGCAACATATCTGGGTCCGCGGGGTTGACAGCATTCTAACCGGTCAAAAGAAAATCGAATTGGCCTATGCTCGCTTGAACGGCAATGAACCATTTGACGCAGTGGCCAAGAGCATGAGCGACGACCGCACCACCTACGATGAGGGCGGACGACTGCCGATGCTCCCTGTGACGAAACTGCCTCCCGAGTATGTGGAGAAGATTGCCGACGGCATGAAGGAAGGGGAATACACCAAACCTTTCCATACCCGCTTCGGATGGCATATAGTCAAGCTGCTCCATAAAGACACCATTCCGCCTTACGAGGACATGGTATCCATCTACAAACAACGTCTCACCAGAGACCAGCGTAACTCCAAACCCAAAGACCGCTTCATTGCTGACGCTAAAGTGCGCTATAACTACAAAGACTTCACCAAGGAGTTTGCCAAAGGCAAGAACGGCAAGAAGACTACTAAACCCATGGCAACCACCGAGCCTCTGGTGCGCTTGCTCAACGACTCAGTATTCCAGCGCCAATGGAACTATGACGAAGTCAAGCTTGCCGCCAACGACCATGCGCTCTTCTCTCTGAACGGAAAGGACTACATGCTCTCAGACTTTGCCAAATATGTCAAAGACCACCAAAACAACGAACTGAAGCGCGACTACACCGAATATCTTAACTCGCGCTACAAAAGCTACACCGACGAGATGGTACTCCGTTGCGCCAACGACAACCTAGAAAAAGACAACGCCGACTTTGCGGCTCTTATCAACGAATACCGCAACGGTCTTATCATCTTCGCCTATAACGAAGACATGATCTGGTCGAAAGCCATGCGCGACACGACTGGCCTCAAGTCTTTCTACTACGTGGAACGCCAGAAACGCGACATAAACAACCCCGCCGACTCCAACTACTTCTGGAACACGCGTGCCCGCACCACCGTGGTTTCCATAGCTGACAGCTCTTGCATTGCTCCTGCTAAAGCATTGAAAATCGTCAACAAGGCTCGCTCAAAGAAACTGTCTCAAAACGAGATGAAAGACCTGCTGACCAAAGCCGTCGACAAGAAATCGAAAGTGAAGAGTCCTGTCGACGTGAAACTTGAAACATTCGAAGAGGGGAAAAACTCTGAACTGAATCGCAACGAATGGCGTCCAGGGGCATACACCCACGGTTTCGAGAAAGGGTACAAGATTTATATCGTAGAGCAGATATCCAATCCGGCCCTCAAATCCCTTCAGGAGGCACAAGGATACTATATCACTGACTATCAGAACGAACTTGAGCGCGACTTGAACGAACGTCTGAGACACAAATACAACGTCAAAATCCATCAGGACGTAGTCGATGAAACAACCTATTGATTCCTTCCACTCATACCAACATCTAAAAAAGCCTACCATCAACAAGCTCGCACATATCGTTCTTTTGACATCCTGCAGCTTAACCCTGCTTGCCCTGGTTGGTTGCCACTCAACCAAAAACAGTGATATCGTAGCTGAAGCATACGGACATCTGCTATATCGATCTGACCTGGAAGGATTGGTGGCACCAGACCTATCCAAAGCAGACAGCGCCATCGCTGCCGACAACTATATAAACCAATGGATTCAGCAGACAGTCATCCTCGAAGAGGCGAAGAAAGAGATTAACAAAAACTTCGACAAAGAGCTGGAGAACTACCTGGCTAGCCTCCTCACATACGAATATGAGCAACTCGTCATCGACCGCAACCTCGACACCATCGTCTCCAACAAGGAGCTCTCCGAGTACTACAATGAACATCAGGACAACTTCACCCTCCGTACCAACATCGTAAAAGCCATCTACGTGAAATTCGACAAAGATGCCCCCCCCGTTAAGAGCGTCATCAAACTTATGTCGGCATCGAAGATTGGAGACAATGAGATGGACCTGATTCAAAAAGCTGCCATGCAGTACGGGCGCGACTACAGCTTTGATACGGACTCTTGGGTTCCGTTCTACAAATTCCAGACCGTTGTCCCGGTATCCACTTTCAACGAAGAACTCTTTCTCAAAAACAACCACAACATAGTTGTCTCCGACAGCTCAAGCACTTACATCGCAAAAATATTTGAATACCGGCTCAACGAGCAACTCTCACCCATGTCCTACGAGACCGAACGTATACGTAACATCATCCTCAACGGACGCAGGATAGCCATCATCAAAGAGATGCAACGGGCGCTGCTCGAAACTGCCGTCAAAGAAGGTAAAATAAAGAAATACAAATAAATGAAAAAAACTCTTTTCATACTTCTAATATCACTTTTCTCTACTCAACTGGCCTTTGGCCAACAAGGCACCGTTGTAGATGGTGTTGTGGCCGTTGTAGGTAAAAGCATCATCAAAATCTCTGATATCGAGAATGGTTACGTTCAATACCGCATGCGGCAAGGAGGCGACAACGCCCAGGCCACACGTTGTTTGATACTCGAGAACATGCTCTTGTCGAAACTGATGCTGCACAAAGGTGAGGTGGACAGTGTGGAGGTAACCGACGACCAGGTGGAGCAGGAGGTTCAATACTACCTCAAAAACTACGTCCGCCAATATGGTAGCCGTGAAGCCCTCCGCGATGCCACGGGTTACACTTACGACGAGATGCACGACATCTTCTTTGACCAACTGAAAAACCGCAAGATAAGTCAAGAAATTGAATACAAGCTCACCTCCAATGTCGCGGTTACACCACGCGAGGTGGTCGACTTCTACAACCGGGTGAAAGACAGCCTTCCCACGATTCCTGAGAGTTATGAAATCTCTGAAATCGTCATTTCTCCAGAGGTATCAGAGATGGAACGTGACAGGGTTCGTACCGAGCTTGCAGGACTGAGGGAACGCATACTGAAAGGTGAGAAATTCAGCATGCTCGCAACCCTCTACTCCCAGGACCCAGGCACCACCGCCAAGGGTGGTGAACTAGGATTCTTCACCAGGGGCGATATGGTTGGCGAATTTGAGGCAGCAGCCTTCGCTCTCAAACCTGGCGAGGTATCCCCTATCATCGAAACGAACTTTGGATTCCATATTCTTCAGCTTATCGAACGGCGAGGCAACTCGGTCAACGTGCGGCACATACTTATGATTCCAAAAGTCTCAACCGACGACCTGCTCAAAGCCCGCATGCGACTTGACAGCATCGCGCAAGAGGTGCGTCAAGGTAAAATAACCTTCTCCGAAGCGGCTCGCCTCTATTCCGATGGGGCAAGCAAATCGCAGGGTGGTGTCGTAACCAACAACCTCACATCCTCAACTCGTTTCACTAAAGAAGACATATCCGAGCAGTTTCCTGGCATTTCTGTCTCTTCCATGAATGTCGGCGACGTGACAAACGCTCTCATCATGAAGACGGAAGACCAACGAGATGCCTACCGTATCATACGTCTCGACCAACGTCTCCCTGAACACAAAGCCAACCTCACAGATGACTACGACCGCCTGAGTAGCGCCGCCCTGCAGGAGGCTAAAGACAAGAAGATCATGGAGTGGTCGGCAAAAATGATAAAAAACACATACATACGCATCGCCGACGATTATAAAGACTGCGATTTCAAACTGAACTGGACAGGAAAATAAAACAAAGACGTTGAACCATCACCTTAAATAATAAAGATGTCAGACAAAGTGGCCATAGATAATCTCGTTGAAAAATACAACGAACTCAAAAGCGAGATAAACAAAATCATCATCGGACAAGATGAAGCTGTCGACAGCCTTCTTACAGCCATCTTCTCTGGCGGACACTGCCTGCTGGTCGGCGTACCCGGACTTGCAAAGACACTTATGGTCAACACTTTGTCGAAAGCATTGGGACTCTCGTTTTGCCGCATCCAGTTCACGCCCGACCTTATGCCTTCGGACATCACCGGCACCGAAATCCTCGATGAGAACCGTCAGTTCAAATTCATAAAAGGTCCTGTATTTGCGAACATAGTACTTGCCGACGAAATCAACCGTACTCCCCCAAAGACTCAGGCAGCCTTGCTCGAGGCCATGCAGGAAAAGGTTGTCACGGTGTCTGGCAAAGCTTACAAACTAGACGAGCCTTTCTTTGTCCTTGCAACACAAAACCCAATAGAACAGGAAGGTACCTATCCTCTTCCAGAGGCCCAACTCGACCGATTCATGTTTAATGTCCGTCTCGACTACCCCTCCTTTTCTGAGGAGATGGCGATAGTGAAAGAGACCACCATCGACAAATCATCTGACCTGCGCGTTGTACTGTCAGCCGAAGACATCATTCAATACCAACACTCTATCCGCCGCATGCCCATAGTCGACAACGTATGTGAATACGCCGTGCGACTTGTCGCATCCACACGTCCGTCAAAAAATGGTTCAAGCCTGGCCGACAAATACATATCATGGGGTGCTGGTCCTCGCGCATCGCAATACCTGATAATAGGAGCTCGAACCCACGCCGCACTCTCTGGCAAATACTCTCCCGACATCGAAGACATTCAGGCTGTCGCCCACAACGTCCTTCGTCATAGAATCGTGCGCAACTACTACGCTGAAGCCGAGAACATATCCACCGACGAGCTGATTAGAAAATTGATTAGCGAACTATGACCAGCATCCATTGAGTCGGTAGCACACAACTAAACATTTTTGATTATGAAGAAGTACCTATCCATAACGTTCCTCTTTCTTCTCATCTTTCAATTTACAATTTGCAACTCACAGGCTCAGACAGGCATCTATGTAGCCAGTGCCAAACCTGTAAAAGACATGAAGAAAGTGCTGGCTTCTTATCCCGAGACCTTCTACCTGCTAGTGCAGTTCGACCGTGACACGACACTGACACTCAGCGATCTCGACCTACTCGACTCTGTCTACAACTACGCTTTCCTCAACCGCGACAATCCCAATTTCTACACCATGACCTTCGAGGGCTACGCCGACGGTGATGAAAAGGCGATGGAGGCTCGCGCCAACGCCGTATATGAATACTTCTGCAAACGCAGTTATTCTCCATTCCCTGTCCGCATATCTTACAATCCTATCCACTGCTCCTGTCACGGCGATACGGTTGAAACTCTCCGCTACGAAGTTCCTTCCACCGTTAACGTTCTGAACGTATCCGACCTGCCTGAGAGCCGTCGTACACTAAACAAAACCATATCTTTAAAAGGTGGAGTTCTGGTCACCTTCAAAAACAATCCGGACGAATGTATCGGCACATCTCGTGGCTGCTTCCTTCCCTACAACGACACCATCATGCGGGGCTACTATGCCTCATTAGCAATACAGAAAGGTGCTGTATTTTCCGTTCTCAACACCAAGGACACTTGTCCTGAAGAGCTCGACATCAAAATAGAAGAGCACCTCGACTACAAAGAAATTGTGGAACGGTATTCCCTTATTCCTCATAAGAAATATATCATAATCCAAACCGGATACGTGGTGCTACATAGCAACTTCAACCGCGCTGTGGGCGAGTGTTCTGCCACGCTGCCCGACTCTATATATGTAAGATTCCCAGTCACACCCGAACAGTGGGCTGGAAAGCTGCGCATCTTTGCAAAAAAACTCAACAACAAAGGCGTACTGGAATACAAAGGTCTCACCACGAAAAAACTCAAATCGAAAGACAAGACCAACATAACAATACAGGCTGCCATCAACGCCACCCAACTTGACACCATCTACCTTGGCAAACGCATTCAGCCTGACGAGATTAACTCCTACTTCTACCCTGCCATCTCCGAAGTCGAAGAGGGATCATTCCTCTTCGGGAAGAAATACCATAAAGCCTTCAGGGTCAACAAACACGGGGATTATGAGATAAAACCGGCACTCCGTTCCCTCTTCCGCATCGTTGAGCAGGAAGAAGAACCCGACGAGGAAATACCGCAACCCGCGAAAAAACCTAAAAAAGGATCCGACGAAGAGCTGTAACCATAATAAGAATCTAACACAATAACGAACTAACACATTCCCACATTATACTATGGCATACCTTCAGACCGACGTAACCAAGGTCACCACCCGCGTGCTTCAGAACATGAAGCTCCACAACGAAAAAATCGCCATGCTGACGGCTTACGACTACTCGATGGCCCGTCTGCTTGACGACGCCAAGATAGATATAGTGCTCGTGGGCGATTCGGCAGCCAACGTGATGCAAGGTTACCAGACAACACTACCAATAACCCTCGACCAGATGATATTCTACGGTGCCTCCGTAGTGCGTGCCATAAAACGAGCCCTCGTGGTAGTCGATATGCCCTTTGGAACCTATCAAGGAAACTCCAAACAAGCACTCGCCTCAGCCATCCGCATCATGAAAGAGACAGGCGCAGATGCAGTAAAACTCGAAGGCGGTGAAGAGGTGTTGGAATCCATCTCCCGTATCCTCACCGCCGGAATCCCCGTCATGGGGCATCTCGGACTTACACCTCAGAGCATCAACAAGTTCGGAACCTACGCTGTACGTGCCACCGAAGCTGAAGAGGCAGAGCGCCTCGTTAAAGACGCCCACATTCTTGAACAAGCCGGATGTTTCGCAATGGTCCTGGAAAAGATACCAGCCGCCCTCGCCGCTCAGGTGACAAAAGAGGTAAAGATACCCACCATCGGTATCGGTGCAGGCAGCGCCGTCGACGGCCAAGTACTTGTCCTTCAGGACATGCTCGGCATCACACAACAGTTCTCACCACGCTATCTGCGCACTTACGGCTCCTTCGGACACGAGATAAGCAATGCCGTACGTCAGTACATCCACGACGTCAAAAGCGTCGACTTCCCCAACGAAAAAGAACAATATTAACCCACACCCTCACAAGAAAGAAGCTCCCACTTCAAAATTCAAAATTGAACATACCTCCCATTTAACTCCCATTTAACTCCCATCTAACTCCCATTAAGCTCCCATCTACCAAACAACATTTTTTTTCAATTTCTCTAGATGTCAAATGTCCAAAGTGAGAAAGTGGTTGTATGCTGTGTAAAAATTCACAGTTCACAATTCACACTTGAACATCACCACCCATCTGTTTTTATAACAAACCATACTACAAGTCGATAGAAAAAATATCGACAAACCCTTGTTTATTTCCCAAAAAATTCCTACCTTTGCCTATTAAGTTTAGGTATGGGTTGTATCCATATAACACCCTAACACACAAAAACATAACCAGACTTACAAAACCACCGTCGAACAAGAAACAAAGAAATAATAATAAATTAAACACACAAATTATGAAGAAATTGTTACTCGCAGTGCTTCTATGCTTCGCCTTCGTGGGGCTAAAAGCGCAAACACTGGATCCCAACTACATTGATGGGCATCTGTATTTCAAGTTCGTAGACAGTTACGACTTCCGATTTGTGGTCAACGAAGACACTCGTATCGAGCCGTCCGAGATGAAACAGTACTCCAACCTCTTCGCCGAGTACGGAGTTACCCTCATCACCCGTCCGCTCTACGCCTTCAACGACCCAGTGACCGAGCGCATCATCCGCCTCGAGTTCTCACAGTACAAACGCATCAACGAGTTCATCGCAGCTCTTGAAGCACTCCCCGAGGTAGAATACGCCGAGCGCGTCCCATTGCCCCATCTCTGTGTGACATATAACGACCCCTATTCAAGCGGTTCATGGGGTAGCAGCGCAGGCCCTTATCAGTGGAACCTCTCCATGATTAACGCACAAGGTGCTTGGGAAGCCCAAGTTGCAAGCTCGAGCATCAAGGTCGCCGTGGTTGACAATGCCATTTGGGGCAGCCATCCCGACCTTCAGATTTCCTCGAGCAACCTCTGCTCTTACGCCAACGGTTCAGCTTCGACTGGTAGCGCAAATCCTCCAACAAGTGTTTCGCAGTCGGAGACCTGCTCCAGCAACTATTTCTACTACGGATCCGGTTCATGCGACTCATACGACTGGTCGCATGGTACCCACTGCGCTGGTATGGTCGCCGCAAAGAACAACAACGGCATTGGAATTTCCTCCATCGGAGGTGGCGACGGCTCCACTGGCAGCGGCCTTACCCTCATGGGCGTTCGTGCTGCAAACAACAGCGGATACCTCTACTACACTTCCAACGGTGTAACGTGGGCAGCCAATCATGGCGCAAATGTCATCAGCATGTCATTTGGCGGCTCAAGTTCCAGCAACTCAGAGCAGAGCATGTACAGAAACCTCTATAACAACGGTATCATCCTTGTGGCAGCAGCAGGCAACGAGGGCGACGAAGACAACTACAAGAGCTACCCCGCTTGCTACACTGGCGTTATAAGCGTAGCATCGGTTGACTATAACGGCAAACTCTCCTATTTCTCACAATACGGTACTGGTCGCGCCGACATCGCCGCTCCTGGCGGATTCTACAACAATGGCCGCACCAACAACATCCTCAGCACCACCTACTGCAAAAACCAGTACAACCGCATAATCCTTGGCACAGCACTTTCTGGCCAATACTACGACGGTATGCAGGGTACCTCAATGGCTTGCCCCACCGTCTCTGGACTTTGCGGTCTTATGCTTTCCGCCTATCCCCAAATGACACCCGACCAGGCTCAGACATGCTTGCAGAACCATGCTCATGCATTAGCAACCGGCAGCAACCAGATTGATGGCAACGGCTATATTGATGCCCAAGCATCCGTAAACTGTGCCAAATCGCTTGCGGCCGTATTACGCGCAAACCCCGCAACAGTGTCTATCGCAAGCCGCGGCGGTTCCAAAACTGTTGAAATAACAGCCGCCACCAACCTTACGGGCAACTGGACAGCCACATGCAACAATGCCACTTTCACCATAAGCCCAACATCCGGTTCGGGCAGCGGCGCTACAACGACGATGACTATTTCTGCAGACGCCAACGGTACAGGAGCTCCTATCGAGGGCACAGTAACCATCACACAAGGAACTGGTAGCAACCGACAAACAGCCACAATTGCAATAACCCAAAACGACCAATCCGATTTCTGCGGAACCGTTGGAAACGAACTGTTCTCTGATGATTCTATTTCTTGTATCCGTGGGAACAGTCTCATTGGTGGTATTACTGGACAATATTTCTATGAACAATACCAAATGCAGTTTGGACAAAGGTTTCCAAATACAAAAGTTGGCACGGTTGACTCTATAACAATTGCATCATATCTCAATTCCTCCACCAGTGGAACGTTGACAATAAAACTTTACAATGACAACGGAGGTGTCCCCGGGTCAATTTTGGGGACAAATACCGTCAATATGTCAGCGTTTGTTAACGCAGCTGAAGGAAGTACATCAAATATATACTACGGTGAAGAATTTGGTATAAAATTCAATACCCCGATAGATGTTTCAGGCACGTATTACGTGGTGTTCGACTTCTCAACACTAACAGCCAACTCCGCAAACCAATACGACATGTTCATATCGGATGTTTTAGACAATTCCGCTACGCAAACGAACTACAACAATGGTGTTATTTACTACAATGGGAGCTGGCGTACAGGTAGTCTGTTTGGCTGTGACTATTATGACATTGCCGTTTCGGCTCATTTCTGTGAATCGACCGCACCTTGGATGATAATCAATCCAACAACAATTACAACTAATCCATTGTCAGGCACAGAAGAAATCGACGTATCAGCCAACTGCGACTGGACTGTCTCTTCCGACTGCGACTGGGTTACAGTTTCTCCAACTTCCGGTACCGATGGTGCAACTGTGACAATTATTAAAGCCGAAAACATGGGCGACGAACGCGATTGTAACGTCACATTCACCTACGAAGGCGGCACTTCTATAATTTTACCCATCTCTCAGATGGCTCACCAGTCGGGTTGCGACGAGGCCGAACTGTTCGACTGGCAGCACTTCGGCTGGCGAGTGAACGATGCCAGTACCGCCTATCAGCTTGACCAAGATTCTCTCTACTACACATACGCTATACCGTTTGACGATGATAACACCGTCGATACCGGATACATGTATGGCAACAACAGGTACTACGATCTTACGGCTGCCGCCAACCTTATCGAAGTGTATGGTTCGGCTGTAGTAAACAGCGTCAACTACATTTATGGAACAACTGGAACTGGCGGCAACGTAACATTCAAAATATGGGATGCCCAAAAGAACGTGCTTGCCAGCAAAACCGTAACCATGAGCAGCCTGTCGAGCGGCAACATCTACGAATGGGAACTCGACACCCCGCTTGAGGTAACCGACAGCATTTACGTGGGTGCCGATTTCAGCGGTGTTACAACCGGCTCGTTCTTCTATTTCTACACCAACCTATTCTACGCCAACATGAGCAATGAAGATGCCTTGAACGCTGGCTATATTGTGCAAAACTACCAAGGCGATGACTACTGGATTGACTACTATGGCACTATCGACGCATTCCCATCGATATGCTATAACGGTGGTCACCTCAATATCGACCTGTCTCTCACCCAGGTTGACAGCGACACCAACGTCATTACTACGGCGACACTCAACGCCGGCGACTCACTATCCGCTTCCTACATTCTTGGCAACTTCGGTGAAGCACCTTACGTTGATACCACTAAGGTTTATATCAAAATAGATACCCTTGACCTGGGTAACTTCTTCTACCCGCCTATGAACTTCTTCGCTGGCGGCGCATTGGTTGACGGCATCGACATCCTTTCGTGGGATGAGGTCAGGGCACTTGGATACCATCACAACGATGTGTTGAACCTGTGTCTAAGAGTTGAGCAGACAAATACCACATACGAATGGGTCGATATGGATATGACCAACAATGAGTCATGTGTGGCATTCACCATCAACTGCCCGCCCGTCCAGAACAATATGACACAGACGGCTTGCGAATCCTACACCCTCTCAGGCACCACCTATACCGAAAGCGGTATCTATAGTGACACCCTTACCGCTGCCAACGGTTGCGACAGCATCGTGTCTCTCAACCTTACCATCAACCACGGAACTCACAATGCCGAGACCGTCAGCGAGTGCGACAGCTACACCTGGCACGAAGGCAACTACGCCCTGAGCGGTAACTACACCTATAGTTATACCAACGCCAACAACTGCCCCAGCGTTGACACTCTTCACCTGACCATAACTCAAACACCAGTCATAACCGTTGATGGTAACCTCACCATCAACCCCGGTCAAACAACAACTTTGACTGCCAGCGGTGCTACAACCTATGTTTGGAAGAACAACGGTGCTACCGTTTCCACATCCAACCCATTTACAACTCCAACCCTGAATAGCACTACGGTTTACACAATCGAAGGCACAACCAACAGCTGTACCGGCATGACCAGCGTAACCGTCACAGTTCAGGCTGCTCAACCCACCAATGGTGACACAACGGTTATCGCCTGCGACCACTACACATGGGCGCGTACAGGTGTCACCTACACCTCTTCGGCTGAACCCACCTACACTCTCGTTAATGGCAACGCACAGGGAGCTGACAGTATCATCACCCTGCACCTCACCATCAACCCCAACCCGACTATCAACGTCTCCGGTAACACAAACATCTACATCGGCCAGACAACAACTCTGACTGCAAGCGGTGCTAACACCTATACTTGGGCTGTCGGTGGTGCAAACGTTTCAACAAACAACCCCTACACCACTCCCGCTCTTAACAGCACCACAATCTACACTGTGTCTGGTACCGATGCCAACAACTGCACTGGTTCCACCAATGTCACAGTCAATGTCACTTCCGCTCCTGCCACAAATGGGGACACTTCTGTTGTGGCATGCGGAAGCTACACTTGGGCTCGTACTGGCGTCAACTACACAGCTTCTGCCGAACCCACCTACACCTTAAGTGGTGGCAACGCAAACGGTGGTGACAGTATCATCACCCTGCACCTCACCATCAACCCCAACCCAACTATCAACGTCTCCGGTAACACCAACATCTATATCGGCCAGACCACCACTCTAACCGCAAGCGGTGCTAACACCTACACTTGGGCTACGGGCGGTGCCAACGTTTCAACAAATAACCCCTACACCACTGCCGCACTTAACAGCACCACAATCTACACAGTGTCTGGTACCGATGCAAACAACTGCACTGGCTCCACCACCGTCACAGTCAATGTCACATCCGCCCCTGCAACAAATGGTGACACCTCTGTTGTGGCATGCGGTAGCTACACATGGGCTCGTACTGGCATCAACTACACAGCTTCTGCCGAACCCACCTACACCCTAAGTGGTGGCAACGCAAACGGCGGTGACAGTATCATCACCTTGCACCTCACCATCAACCCCAACCCGACTATCAACGTCTCTGGCAACACCGACATCTACATCGGACAGACCACTACCCTGACCGCAAGCGGTGCTAACACCTATGTTTGGGCTACTGGTGGTGCAAACGTGTCGACCAACAACCCATACACCACTGCTGCTCTTAACAGCACCACAATCTACACTGTGTCTGGTACCGATGCCAACAACTGCACTGGCTCCACCACCGTCACAGTCAATGTCACCTCGGCTCCTGCCACCAACGGTGACACCTCCGTTATTGCTTGCGGCAGCTACACATGGGCTCGTACTGGCGTCAACTACACAGCTTCTGCAGAACCCACTTACACCATCAGCGGTGGCAATGCAAACGGCGGTGACAGTATCATCACCCTGCACCTCACTATCAACCCCAACCCGACCATTGTCATCGATGGTGAAACCACCATCACCTCTGGCCAGTCGACCACATTGACAGCAAGCGGTGCTACCAGTTATGTTTGGACAGAGAACGGCAACACGGTTGCTACTACCGCATCCTACACTGCATCGCCTGCCACCAACACCACCTACACCGTCACCGGTACCGATGCCAACAACTGCGTTAACACACAGACCGTCACCGTTATCGTAAGTTCACCTGCCACAGTATACGACACTACCATTGTAACAGCTTGTAACTCCTATGAGTGGAATGGTAACACCTATGACGCTACTGGATTTTACCAGTATGCTGAGGGCAACAACGTCCACGTTCTCGACCTCACCATTAACCCCAACCCGACTATCAACATCGATGGTAACACCAGCATCTACATCGGACAGACCACTACTCTGACCGCTAGCGGTGCTGTCACATACACTTGGGCTACAGGTGGTGCTGACGTGTCGACAGACAACCCCTACACAACTTCTGCTCTTAACAGCACAACGACCTACACCGTCACTGGTACCGATGCCAACACCTGCGTTGGTACAGCACAGATAACCGTGACCGTCAGCCAGGCTGCTGCCACTAATGGAGATACAACAGCTGTTGCATGCGACCAATACACATGGCGCGGTAGCACGTATAACACATCTGGAGATTACACCTTCACCATCCCTAGTGGAAACGTGAATGGCGGTGACAGTATTATCACCCTGCACCTCACTATCAACCCCAACCCGACTATCACTGTCGACGGTAACACCAGCATCTACATCGGTCAGACCACTACATTGACTGCTAGCGGTGCTGCCACATACACTTGGGCTACAGGTGGTGCTGACGTGTCGACAGATAACCCCTACACTACCTCTGCTCTTAACACCACGACTACTTACACCGTCACTGGTACCGATGCTAACACCTGCGTTGGCACAACCCAAGTTACAGTTACGGTAAGCCAGGCTGGTTCCACCAACAGAGATACTACAGCTGTTGCATGCGACCAATACACATGGCGCGGTAGCACATATAACACAACTGGAAATTACACTTATACCATCCCCGGTGGGAACTACCTTGGCGGAGACAGCATCATCACTCTGCACCTCACCATCAACCCCAACCCGACTATCACTGTCGACGGTAACATCAGCATCTACATCGGTCAGACCACTACCTTGACCGCTAGCGGTGCTGCCACATACACTTGGGCTACTGGTGGTGCAGAAGTATCGACCAACAACCCATACACCACTCCTGCCCTTAACACCACCACGACCTACACCGTCACCGGTACCGATGCCAACACCTGCGTTGGATCAACACAAGTTACCGTTACGGTAAGCCAGGCTGGTACCACAACTGGTGACACCAACGCTATTGCTTGCGACAACTTCACTTGGTATGGTCAGACATTTAGAACCTCTGGCAACTACACTCACACCTTCCCCGGTGGCAACTATCTCGGTGGTGACAGCATCCTTACGCTGCACCTCACCATCAACCCCAACCCGACTATCAGTGTCGATGGTAACACCAGCATCTACATCGGTCAGAGCACCACTCTGACGGCCAGCGGCGCAGCCACATATGTTTGGGCTACTGGTGGCAACAACGTGTCCAGTAGTAACCCCTACACCACTGCTACTCTCAACAACACTACCATCTACAACGTCACCGGTACCGATGCCAACAACTGCGTTGGATCAACTCAGGTCACCGTACAGGTGTCTCAGGCTCCGCAGACAACTGGCGACACCAACGCCATCGCTTGTGACAGCTTCACTTGGTATGGTCAGACTTATAACATCTCGGGTAACTACACCCATGTTATGACCAACTATCTTGGTGGCGACAGTATTGTAACACTCCACCTGACTATCAACAACAGCACCACTGCTGTTGAGCAGCACACCGCTTGCGATAGTTACACATGGCACGGTGTTACCTACACCGAGAGTAACAACACCGCAACATTCACTACCACTGGTTCTAACGGTTGCGACCTGGTCACCACGCTGAACCTGACTATCAACAACAGCACCAGCAATGAAATGACTGCTACATCATGCGACACCTACTTCTGGCCGACCAACGGTATGACGTATAACACTAGCGGCAACTACAACTACACAACCACAGGTAGTAACGGCTGCCCGAACGTAACAACGTTGCACCTCACCATCAACCAGAGCACAACCGCTGATGCATCAGCTACTGCTTGCGACACCTACACATGGCCTCTTAACGGTCAGGTCTACTCCACCAGCGGCAACTACAGCTATACCACAACCGGTAGCAACGGTTGCCCGCAAACCACAACGCTGCATCTCACTGTGAATTACAGCACATCAAGCAATGTCACAGAAGAAGCTTGCGATGTGTACAACTGGAACGGCACACAGTACACTCAGAGCGGTACCTACATGGTTAACCAGACCAACTCCGTCGGATGTACCGAAGTCGTCACTCTGCACCTGACCATCAACCCAAGCACCACAGAGGCTGACCAACAGACCGCCTGCGATAGCTACAGATGGCCAACCAACAACCAGACCTACACAACTAGCGGCAACTACACATACACCACCGTCAATGAGTGGGGTTGCCCAAGAATTATCACTCTTAACTTGACAATCAACTACTCTTCCGAGAACAACATCTACGACACCGTATCTGCCGGCTCTGCATACTCCAACTACGGATTCTATGTACCTGGCAACCAGACTGGCGTTGCAATACCGGGAGATGTGATTGAACTGAGCCACACTGGATTCTACACTGCACAACACTGCGATAGCACCGTCTACCTGCACCTCACCGTAACCGAATCTCAAGGTGGTGGAGAAGGCATCGACGATGCAAACGGCATAGCCATGAAGCTTTACCCGAATCCTGCAAGTGCAAATGTTGAAATCGACTGCGAAGGTATCAGCGCTCTAAGAGTCTACGACATGACTGGACGCATGCTCAACGAACAGATCAATATCGTTGGAAACAACGCCAAAGTCGACGTAAGCAATTTTGCAGAGGGCATCTACGTCTTCAGCATCACAACCCAGAGTGGAGCTACAGCAAAACAGAAAGTAGTTGTAAAACACTAAAGACACCCATCGGGCCAACAGTGTCCGTATTCTAAAACAGAAGAGGCCGACCGCAAGATGCGGCCGGCCTCTTCATTATATATAATGGTAAATCTCTTCTATCTGACAAATTCACTCACAGGACCGAAATCTGTCCCATCAACCAAAATACGACCTTTTGTCACCCTTCCAAGAAAACAACAATTGAGTCGAGCCTCATCCAGTTTTAGCAGAAACTCATCATCGTTTTTTTCATATAGAGCCACTATGAAACGACCTGGTTCTTCCCCAAAAAGGAACGAATCAAGACGGACCTCTCGTGGCGTAAGTATATCAAAACCATATACACCACCACCTATTGAAACTGCAGAGGCAAAAAGTCCACCACTTGAAACCTTTGCTACAGAGGAGATAAGAGAGGCATCACTCATTGACTGAAGTATTAGGGAAATATATCCACAGACCTCCTCATATACAGACATCTCAATCGGATTGGATGATATGTGTAAAAATTGCCTGGAATAATCCGAATCAAGAAACAACGATGACACATCTCCAACCATATACAATAACAATCCAGTGTCTTGTATTGTTTTTCCCTTGCATGGCACTTTAACTATACTCCTGGCGATTTCAATACAATCAGAAACACGAGGCTCTTTTATATTCTTATGCGATGCATCGTCCCCTGAGTAAAGATAATTCTCTGGATTTGCAACATGCCGCATTCCCTTTAACCACCCCAGTAGACTTTGTTGTTTGCCATTTGACTCCCACATTGCCAAAAGAGTACTAATATCGTCAATTACCGGCAAGCGACCTAGAATGAGGGCCATCTCCTCATACACTGGCCTTGTTATACCCAATGCTTCAATTACGCTATCGTCAAGTTTTTCCTCCATCGAAAGAATTTTATAAGAAAAACGTTCATAATACAAAATAATTTTCCATTATTTGTGTTTTTATTTGACCGAGTAAAAATGTAGGTGTGTTAGTACTTTTATACGGCATCCTGTTAGGCATTGTTTTAGCCTTTGTTTTTGGGTATGGTGCATCATTCTTCTCAATGATGCAAACTGGGGCGCACTACGGCTTTAGACGTACACTCCCGATGGTTTATGGCATTATTTTGTGCGACATCATCATGCTGGCGCTGATGTTGGGAGTTCTTGCCAACATTGTTGGATTAGATACCGTTGCCTCCACTTTAAAGAAGCCCATTATTCTTATCAGTGGAAGCTTTGTGTTGATTGTCATTGGAATTTACACCATGACCCTCAAATCAAAAGTATCAAAGAGAAAAGGGAATCATATAAAATGTGAAAGTACCGATAACCCGTCATGGAGTACAACCTTCTGTCGCGGATTTGCACTCAATTTCTTCAATCCATTGGTATGGCTCTTTTGGATGACAATCGTACTTGTGGTAACACCCTTATTCGATAACACTCCAACCGGGCACATTTATATTTTCTTTGCAGGAGTAATGATTGCCGAGCTTGGCTGCAACATCTTAAAATGTTGGCTATCCTCACAACTGCAAAGGCTTTTATCTGCCAAATTCATGAATATTTTCAACAAAATATTAGGTCTCGTACTGATCGGTTTTGCTGCATATATTTTGTTTGCATTAGTAATATTCAAAGACAAAGCACCAGAACCAGATACAGAAAGAGCCACTACCGTAATAATGGGGGTGATACCACCTCAGATGTTACAAGACAGCGGTATCGCCACAACACAAGACAGCAACAAGCAATAGTTTCAATTTAACTGCTCTTATTCCATTATCCTCGTTGCATTATGTAGGGTAAAAAAAGAAAGAGCATCACTTTTAGGGTGATGCTCTTTAGAAGGATGGCGGCGACCTACTTTTCCACAAATAAATGCAGTATCATCGGCGATGTGAGGCTTAACTTCTCTGTTCGGAATGGG
>CACYJU010000022.1 GCA_902774845.1 uncultured Bacteroidota bacterium | reverse complement strand
CTATGTCGTCCACAACCAGCAGCGCATCCGCAGCATGCCCTCCCACGTCTACAACCCCCGCACCCCCGGTCAGGTAGCCCACCGCGCCCGCTTCGCCACCGCCAACTCCATCGCCGCCATCTTCGGCAAGATCTATCAGGTCGGCTACCGTCACGCCCACCGCGACCTCGACCCCCGCTCCGCCTTCGTCAAGCACATCTACCACGACGCCCTCAACGCCGCCACTATCCTCAATCCTAATAACTTACAACTCTCCAAAGGCACCCTTCAGATCTTCCAGCCCACCCGCGTCGACCTCGACGGCTCCCGCCTCACCCTCCGCTGGTCCATCTCCGGCGGCTCCACCTCCGACCGACTCTGCATCTGCCTCTACAACTACACACGTGGCATGGCCGAAACCTACCTCGACCACGCCTCCCGAGCCGACGGACGCACCACTATCACCGTCCGGGCCGACTGCCTCTCCGACCACCTCTATCTTTATTGCTTTTGGCACAACCCCGACACCCATAAGGTCTCCACTTCCGTCGTAGCCGCCGAGTTCAACAACCCCGACACCGACGAAGCCCGCGACCGCGAACTCCTACTACATATAGAAAATCTTTCCATAGGCTGGAAGAATCCCCTCCGCACCACCTACCGCCAGCTCCACGCCCTCCGCCTCCACCGCCTAAAGAAACTCCGCCAACAAACCCCACCACCCCCAACCTCCCCACCAGGCGATAACCATTAACCATTAACCACTAACCATTACTCCCCCACCCAGCGTTAACCATGAACCATGAACCCTTAACCCTTAACCGTTAACCCGTTATCCCCTCAACTCCACAAGTCCGACAAGTCTCACAAGTCTGACAAGTCCGACAAGTCCTTGCCTCTCCTTTAACCGTTAACCCTTAACCGTTAACTTTCACCCCTTTGAATTCGAAACCTGCCTGCTCGACGGCTTTTCTCACGTCGTCGGCAGTGGCATTGCCGGTTACAACGAGGGTGTTGGCCGCTGGTGTGGCTTCGCAGGTGGTGACGCCATTCACCTTGCCGACCGACTGCTCGCAGGCGGCCTTGCAGTGGTTGCAATGCATGCCTTCGACGGTATAAACAACCGTGTCGGCAGCCATTTCGGAGTCAGGGTTGACTTTATGCTTCTTGAATTTGCTGAACAGTTTCATGCTTAATGCTATTATGATGAACAATACTAAAAGTGACGAACAGATGATCTGGAACACGCTGGGTGAAGCGTTTTCTGTGGCGCAGCAGGCACTATGCATACCACAACCATCCGTCATACCGATAGCCTTAATGCCAAGCGCGTTTATCAGCAACCCGAATAAAACAGAAAAGCCCACGATGGTGAGGAGGTAAATCCACGTGAAGCGGCTGCCCATCGACTTGCGCACCACGAGTATGGAGGCGATGTTCACCGCCGGACCTGCCATCAGCATCACCAGCGCCGCTCCGGGCGAGAGTCCTTTCATCATCAGAGCCGCCGCCACAGGGATGCTGCCGGTGGAGCAGATGTACATCGGCACCGCCACCACGAGGATGACCAGCATCTGAAGCAACGGTTGTTTGCCGAAGGAGAGGAAAAACTCGTCGGGCACGACAACGTTGATGAGGGCGGCCACCAGGAGGCCTATAGCCAGCCGCAGCCCGATATCCTGAATCATATCGTAATAGGCATACTTCAGCACACGCCAGAGGCGGCTAAGGAATGCTTGATTGTTCGAATGCTTGATTGTTTGAGTATTTGACGCGTCAGCACTCACACATTCACACATTGACGCATTTACGCAATCATATCGGTTGACAAGCAGTCCACCGCAGACGCCAGTAATCAGCGCCGCTACAGGGCGCGTGATGGCAAAGCCCAATCCCATCAGCGAGAAGGTGGCGAGGATGGAGTCAATGCCCGTCTGCGGTGTGGCTATGAGGAACGAGGCGACTGCTCCTTTCGACGCACCCTCGTTTTTCAACCCTACGGCGGTGGGGATGACACCGCACGAGCAGAGTGGCAGAGGCACACCCAGCAGGGCCGCCCAGAGCACCGACAGCTTGTTGTTCCGCGACAGATATCGTGCGTAGAACCGTTTCGGCACAAACACATGCAGCACCCCTGCGATGAGGAATCCCAGCAGAAGGTAAGGGCTCATAGCGTTGAGAACCGCCAGCAGAGCACTAAGAAAATCTTGTATAGTCATATTGTTGTCAGCTTGTTACGACGAAAAGTGTCCGTCTGTTTCCAAGAGACAAAGATATGCCTTTTCAAAGATAGAATGAATCACTATTATTAGCGATTTTTATCGCTTATTTTCTCCTTTCGGGTATGGGCTGCAATGTGGCGGTCTGGACGGTCATCTTTACGCCTGGGGCCATCTCCACGGTGGCTTTGGCTCCGTTGACGCTCACCACCGTCACATGCACGCCGCCTGCCGTCATCACGCGGTCGCCTTTCTGCAGGCTGTCGCGGTAGGCTTGCTCTTTCTTGGCCTGTTTTGTCTGCGGACGTATCAGGAAGAAGTAGAAAATCACTATCATAAGAACCACCATGATGGTAGTCTTGGTCCATCGTGGCCAGCTCATAAGCCAATCGCCAATGTTGTTCAGAATGAAGTCGAGCATAAGAGGAAAATTGTAAAGGTTAAAAGTTCATTTGTCTAATCACTAATCACTAATCACCAATCACTATTCACTTTTCTTCTTGAATATCAATGATACGGCGATGCTGCCTACCAGCACTCCGAGGATGACGAGCAGCGAGGTGAGGGTCGAGATCTCCCAGTGGAGGAACTCGTGCCCTATCATCTTCACTCCGATGAAGCTCAGCAGCAACCCCAAGCCGTATTTCAGAGCCCAGAACTTGTCGGCAATGCCGTCCATTAGGAAGAAGAGTGAACGCAATCCCATGATGGCGAAGATGTTGGAGGTGTAAACAATCATCGAGTCGGTGGTCACCGAGAAGACCGCCGGGATGGAGTCGACGGCGAAGATGATGTCGGAGAACTCTATCACCAGCACCACGATGAACAGGGGGGTCATATAGCGTTTGCCGTCAATCTTGGTGAAGAAGTTATGCCCGTCGCAGTTGGGGGTAGCGCGGAAGTACTTGCTGCAGAAGCGCACGATGGGGTGCTTGGCGGTGTCTATGTTGTCGTCGTCTTTCTTTATCGCCATCTTCACGCCGCTGTATATGAGTATCACGCCGAACACAGCGAGCACCCACGAGAAGCGGGTTACCAGCTCGCCGAGGGCGAAGATGAAGATGAACCTCAGCACTATGGCACCCAGCACGCCCCAAAAGAGCACGCGGTGGTAGTATTTCTTCTCGATGCCGAAACTGGCGAAGATCATTATCATCACGAAGATGTTGTCGATGCTCAGCGACTTCTCCAGCAGGTAGCCGGCGAGATACTGGGTGAACATCTCGTGGCGGTAGATGTTGAGCGCCGCTCCGAAGTCCATGCCGTCACTTATCCTGTGCTCCAGGGTGGTGCCTTTGACATACTCCAGCAGCTCGTCCATCGAGCCTATGCCGTGCACCCACTCGGCCTTGAACCATATCAGTCCGCCGAAGAGCAGCGCCGTCACGATCCACACCACCGTCCAGATGGCAGCTTCTTTGAGTCCTATCACGTGGTCTTTCCTGTGGAAAAGTCCCTGGTCAACAGCCAGCATCAGAACGATGAGGCCCATGAAAGCGATAAAAAACGGTATGTTTATCATAATTGATAGGTTTCTACGTTAATAAGTTATGTCTAATCACTAATCACTAATCATGATTCACTAATAGAATATAACGCAGTCGGTGGTCAAATATTGCTCATTATTCTACTGTTTCCTGAAAATCGGAGGCTTCACCTTAGGTGGTGGTTACGCTATGGTGCCGCTGATGGAGAGGGAGTTCGTCACACGGCGCGGATGGCTCACCACCGACGAGTTTCTCGATGCCATCTCGCTGGCACAGTCGATGCCCGGCGTCTTCGCCGTCAATATGGCGACGCAGGTGGGCTACAGGCTGCGTGGTGTGTCGGGCAGCATCGTGGCGGTTGTGGGCAACATACTCCTTCCTGTGCTTTTCATCCTCGCGCTGGCGATGTTCTTCCGCACATTCCGGGACAACCACTATGTCAACGCCATCTTCCTCGGATTGCGTCCGGCGGTGGTGGCGCTCATCGCAGCACCGGTGTTCACGCTTGCACGCAGGATGCACCTCACCTGGCGTACCGTCTGGATACCCATCCTCGCCGCCGCCCTCATCTGGCTCTTGGGTGTCAGCCCCATACTGGTGATACTCATTGCCGCGGTAGCCGGCTTCGCCTGGGGGAAATTTCATAGCCCGTCCGACCTGTCCGACAAGTCTGACAAGTCCGACAAGTCCGACCCCCAATAGCAATCAAGCATTCAAGCAATCAGGCATTCAACCAATGCTCTACCTCAAGCTCTTCCTTACGTTCCTCAAGATTGGCATCTTCACCTTCGGTGGCGGCTATGCCATGATCTCGCTCATTGAGAACGAGGTGGTGGAGAAGCAACATTGGCTCACCCCCGAGCAGTTCACAGACATCCTTGCCGTCAGCCAGACCACTCCAGGACCAATAGGCATCAACACCGCCACCTACGTGGGCTATACCGCCACCCTCGATGCCGGATATGGCGGATTCGGGGCTGTGCTGGGTGCTTTCCTGGCTTCCTTCGCCGTCATCTTGCTGCCGTTCTTGCTGATGCTGGTTGTGGTGCGGTTCCTGTCGGCTCATCGTGACAATCCTATGGTGACGGTGGTATTCAAGGCGTTGCGTGTCACGGTGTTGGGACTTATCGCCGCCGCCGCACTCTCGTTGCTCACCGAAGAGTCGTTCGGTGTGCCGGGATGGAATAAGCGGTTCGTCGTAAGCTGCGCCATCTTCGCGATGGTCTTCATACTCTCCGTCCTGCCCAAGAAGAAATATTTTTTCAATTCTCCAATAACTTTGCTGCTGGCTGCCGGACTGCTGGGATTGCTGGTATATGTGTGATTATGAACGAGAAAGAATATAAAGTTTACCATCTGACCGACGGTGGGCGTCTCCAGGCGGATATCACCCCCTTGGGTGGACGCATCATGCGGCTTCTTTACGATGGGGTCGACGCGGTGCAAGGGTTCGATTCGGTCGAAGACTACCTGCCTGAACATCATCTCTCCGACTTCGGTGCCGTCGTCGGACGCTATGCCAACCGGCTGGCGGACGGTCGCATCATCGTCGACGGTAAGGCTTATCAGCTGCCGCAGAACAATGGCCGCCATTGTCTTCACGGAGGGCCTCGTGGGTGGCAGTACTCCCTTTTCGACGTCGTGAGCGCTGAAAGCAGCCGTCTTGAGCTCACGTTGGTCAGCCCCGATGGAGACAACGGATTTCCTGGCAGAGTTACCGCCAGCGTCGTCTATACCCTCGCCGACGGAGCACTCCGTATCGACTATCGCGCTACTGCCGACAGTCCTACGGTCATCAACCTCACCAACCACAGCTATTTTAACCTTAGCGGCGACCCCTCGTCGTCGATAAACGACCATCTTCTTATGATTGATGCCGACCGCTACACGCCCACCGACGAGACCGCCATCCCGAAAGGGGCGCATGAGAGGGTCGAAGGCACACCTTTCGACTTCCGCAAGGCGAAACCGATAGGACGTGATATTGAAGACACCGCCTGTGATCAGATAAGGATAGGACACGGATATGACCATAACTTCGTGCTGAACCACCGTTCCGATGACGGAAAGCTCGATAAGGTGGCCGAACTCTCGTGTCCCCGTTCGGGTATCGTGATGCAGGTGCTTACCGACGCACCAGGATTGCAGCTTTATACGGGCAACTTCCTCGATGGGGTTGTAGGCAAAGACGGCGTCGCCTATCCACGACGCAGCGCCGTCTGTCTCGAGACACAGCAGTACCCCGATTCGCCCAACCGCCACTGGCCCGAATCGACAGGTCGCCTCCTCCCAGAAAAACCATTCAAAAGCACAACAATATTCAAATTAACCCTTAGCCATTAACCCTTAACCGTTAACCCTTAACCATGATTAATATCATTCCCCTTCAGCAGCAATTAGAAAGCCGTTTTGGTGGCGACGGCGTCGCCTATTTCGCACCTGGACGTATCAACCTCATTGGCGAGCATACCGACTATAACGGAGGCTTCGTATTCCCGGGTGCCGTCGACTGCGGCATCAGCCTTGTGATGCGGCCTAACGGAGGCACCGAAGTGAACCTCTACGCCGTTGACCTCGACCGCTCTTGCCGATTCGATATCCACGATGAGGAGGGGCCGTCCGACATCCACTTCCGCTATATCTACGGAGTGGTGAGGGAGATGCTGGCGGCTGGGGTTGCTGTACGGGGATTCGATGCCGTCTATGGAGGCGATGTGCCGCTGGGAGCTGGAATGAGCTCGTCGGCGGCGTTGGAGTGCTGCTTCGCTTTCGCGTTGAACGACACCTATGGCGGAAACCTCGACCGTATGACTCTCGCACGCATAGGGCAGGCGACGGAGCATAAGTATGTGGGCGTCAAATGCGGCATAATGGATCAGTTCGCCTCCATGCACGGGCGTGCCTGCTCTCTGATGAGGCTCGACTGCAACAGCGGCGAGTTCGACTACTTCCCGTGGAACCCAGCCGATTACCGTCTGGTGCTGGTCAACAGCTGTGTGAAGCACGAGCTAGTGGGGTCGCCCTATAACGAGCGGAGGGAGTCCTGCGAGCGGGTGGCACAGATGGCGGGCGTGAAAAACCTGCGCTATTGCGACTGGGAGCGGTTGGAAACGTTGAAACCCAAGCTCTCGGAGACCGACTATAGGAGGGCGCGATATGTGCTGGGTGAAGTGGACAGAGTGATGGCGGTGAGCGAAGCCCTGCAGAGAGGCGACTATGAGGAGGTGGGGCGGCAGATGTACCTCACCCACGAAGGGCTCAGCCGCGATTATGAGGTGAGCTGTGAGGAGTTGGATTTCTTAGTCGACGAAGCGAGACGTCTGGGAGTCAGCGGAGCCCGCCTGATGGGAGGCGGCTTTGGAGGCTGCACCATCAACCTCGTGCATAACGACCTTGTCGACAGGTTTTTAGTCGAAGTGCAAGAAAGCTACAAGGCCAGATTCGGAGTAGATTGCAAGCCGATAAAGGTGACGATAGGCGAGGGGGCGATGAGATTGTAAAATGTAATGGCTGCATTGCAACTTCCGTATTGATTCAGACAATTTTCGTATCTTTGCAACACAAAATAGACAAATTTAAAGGCAATGAAAAAGTTATTCATATTGATAACAGTCCTATCGTTGCTTGCCTTTGGGATGGTGTCGTGCGACCGTAACGACGACCTGACGGATGAGGGTTGGGTTGACCTGGGTTTACCAAGCGGTTTACTGTGGGCCAAGTGTAACATAGGTGCAACCACACCAGAGGGTTATGGCGATTACTACGCATGGGGCGAAACTCGGACCAAGGAAACATACAACTGGAGCACATATTGCTATGCTACTGTTGATGTGGATAGCAACATATCTACACTGACCAAGTACAATACCTCCGAGGCCTATGGTGAGGTTGATAATAATCTCTTGCTTGAGGCTGCAGATGACGCTGCTACAGTCGTGTTGGGTACCGAAGCAAGAATTCCGACCAAGGCCGAGTGGCAGGAATTGATTGACAACACCACCGCTGTGTGGACAAAGGTGAATGGTGTTTATGGGCGCAAATTCACCGCTGCTAATGGCAACAGCTTGTTCCTGCCAGAATCTGGCCGTTATTACAATAGTTGGCCTTACGATGTAGGCACGGACGGCTACTATTGGTCGTCATCGCTTAATGAGAGTTTCCCTGACCGAGCATGGGGTATCTATTTTCATTCGGATAGTTATGGGGTGCGCGATCACTCTCGCTTCAATGGTCTTTCCATTCGTGCTGTACGTACCCGTTAGAAATTATATGTCATTTGTGTTAAATGACAGCATGATAACGTTTTAACATTGATTTCGGCAGTTGAATGTCGAATATATGTTTACTGGTAGCTAACAGGGAGTTAGATGGGAGCTAAAACGGAGTTAATCGGTTGGGCTCTCTGGTGGGGATTCGTCTTTGGGTATGCAGTAAGGGAATGGTGAAATAGAGATGGGTTTAAACCGCCTCCAATTCAGGTAAGATGACAGCTTCGTCAGGGGCGTGGCTTTCAAGAAACATGCAGTAGTAGATTGGCATATAGGTGGCGTTATTTTTCTTGAAAACAAGGCGTTCGTTTGAGAAGACAATGGCTCGGTCAATGCTGTATTCTGGTGTGTTAAGGAAGTTGGTCAACGCGCTGTGTTCGGTGTAGTCTTTGCCTGACTTGACTTCTAATGGCAGGACTTGTAGGCGGTCATAGTCATCGACGAGAAAATCCACCTCTCCTTTTTGTTTGTTGTCGTAATAATGTAACTTGAATCCGTGGGCGGCCAGTTCCTGAGCGACGGCGGACTCGTACACGGTACCGAGATTTATGCTTCGGATGTCCTGTAATACGGCGTTGACATTGACTCCATAAAGCAGATGGGTAAGCAGTCCTACGTCGTTGAGGTACAGTTTGATGAGTTTCTTATGCTCCGATTCGGCCAATGGGAACTTGGGATTGCTGATGGCTAGCACATCCAACGCTACACCAGAACTGGTGAGGTATTCGAACTCGTTGGCGTAGTCGGCAAAGTGCTTTCCGGTTTTGTTTTCAATCTTGTTGTAGAAGATGCGCTTCTTCTTATTTTCAAGATTGCTGGGAATCATGTCGTAGATGCGCCGGATTATGAGTTTATGCTCTTCGTCGTATTGAGATGCATCAATGCGGTAGAGTTCGTGGATGGCCTTATGTACAGCCCTCACGCGCACCATATTCCTGTCTGATAGATACTTGTTGATGGCCTCGGGTAAGCCGCCGATGAGCAGATAGTATTGGAATCGCTTCAGGAGTAGTTCGTGGGTGCTCTCATCGAGGCTTTTATTTTGCTCAAAGGCTTTGCGGATGTGAGCTATCCATTCCTTGCTGACGCCCGTTGCCCAAAGGAATTCCTCAAAATCGAGTGGGTGCATCTGTTCCACCTCGATGCTGCCAATAGGTACTGACGGTGTCTGGGCCAACGCTACTCCCAGCTGCGAGCCACTGGCAATAAAGCGGTATTTCCCCTCTTGATTGAGAAACTTCAACATGGTCATCAGGTGTGGGTAGCTCTGTATTTCGTCAAGGAATATCAGAGTGTTCGACTTGTTACCTAAGGGCTTATTGTAATAGTTGCCCAATCTCATGTAGAGGTCATTGGTGGTTTTCACGGCGGCGAACAGTTGATCGCCCTCCTTGTCCTCCTTGAGGTTGATTTCCACGAAATGTTTGAAGAGCCGTTTCCCGACATATCGCACCAGATAGGATTTTCCAATCTGCCTGGCTCCGTTGACCAACAGGATTTTGTTTGGTTCATTGGTTAGGAAATCTTCAAGAAATGGGGTGAATTTTCGTTCAAGCATATGTAATAATAACCACTTATTCCGTTTTTGAAGGGTCGAAAAATACCATTTATTCCGTTTTTAATGTGTTAATTTTAACCACTTATTCTGATGTGTGGTAATGTGTAATTATTGGTTGTTAGGTAGTTATGGTATGGCTTGTTGAGGATTTTTGTATTTTTATTGATGTGCAAATATACAAACATTGTACTGATAAACGAAAAAAATATCGTTTTGATGTACGAGATTTTATTGCAGTTGGTTATTATAACTATCTTTTTTATTATTGTTCTAAAATAATTTGTATTTTTGTTTCTTGGTTGACGGGTTGTCAACTGGGTATTCAAACGTTTTATCACATTGTATGTGAGGTAACTATTAACAAAACAAACACACTTCTTATGGAAGAACAGAACTTAAACCAGGAGGCTGAAATCATCAACAACCAGCCGACGGACACCACAGAGACCGCTCAGGTCGCTGAAGAATCGAACAACATGGCTCAGGCCGTGGAACCGGAAACGGCTGAACCTCAGCAGGAGGAGACGCCGCAGGCTCAGGAGGAAGCTCCCAAAGCCGAAGAGCAGGAGAAGGCAGAACCGGCATTCGTGGAGCCGGAGACGGACTATTCGACCTTGACCCGCGAGGAGCTGGTCGACACTTTCGAGTCGCTCATGGAGGACGAGGACATCTCGCACATACGCCAGAGAGTGGCTGCCTTGAAGAACCGCTTCGAGTTGCTCGAAGAGGAACACCAGAAAGAGATTTTCAGCAAATATATAGAGGACGGTGGGGAGAAGGAGAACTTCAAGCAGGAGGACGACCCCATCGTGGAAAAATACAACCGCATGAAGGCTGCTTTCCGCAAACGCCGTCAGGCTTACATGGAGGCGCTCGAGGCTGCCAAGCAGAAGAACCTTCTGGACAAGGAGTCTATTCTGGAGAGCCTGAAGAACCTGCTCGAACGGGGCGAGGAGAACATGCGCAAGGCTAACGACGAGTTCAAGGAGCTGCAGGAGAAGTGGAAGCAGATTGGCGAGGTGCCGAGAGAGAAGATGAACGACCTGTGGCAGCAGTACCACTTCCTCATGGAGCAGTTTTTTGGTCAGATGAAGATGAAGCGCGAACTGCGCGACCTCGACATGAAGCGCAACCTCGAGCAGAAGCTACAGCTGTGTGAGAAAGCCGAAGAGCTCATAGTGGAGGATTCGGTGCAGAAGGCATTCAAGGCCGCACAGGATCTCAGAATCAAATGGAAAGAGATAGGACCGGTGCCGGTGGAGCAGAACGAAGAGATATGGCAGAGGTTCTGCAATGCGATGAACAAGATTGAGGAACGCCGCAAGGAATATTACGAGCAGCGCAAGGAGGAGTTTGAAAAGAACCTGCTGGCGAAACAGGCGCTGGTGGACAAGGTGATAGAGGTGACCTCGAAGCCGATGGAGAGCACCAAAGACTGGAACGACGCCAGTACCGAGCTGGACGAGCTGCTGAAGATGTGGAAGGCGATAGGACCTGTGCCGCGTGAGGTGAACGAGGAGATATGGTCGAAATTCAAAGGTCTCATAGACAAGCACTATGAGCTGAAGAAAGAACATTTCGGCCAGCTGCGCGACGAACAGGCGACAAACTACAACAAGAAGATTGACCTCTGCCTGAAAGCCGAGGCTATAGCAAAGCGCGACGACTGGAAGAAGGCCACCGAAGAGATACTGCAGCTGCAGAAAGAGTGGAAGGAGATAGGTCCGGTGAGCCGCAAGGTGAGCGAGAAGATATGGCACCGATTCCGCGGTGCCTGCGACGAGTTCTTCAAGAACAAGACCGAATACTACAACAACCTGCGAGGCTCGGAACAGGAGAACCTGCAGAAGAAAGAGGCTATCATAGAGCAGCTGAAACAGTTTGAGTTCGGCGAGAGCAAGGAGGAGAACCTCAGGGTGATAAAAGACTTCCAGAGGCAGTGGATGGAAATTGGCTATGTGCCGCTGAAAGAGAAAGAGAGGCTGCAGAAGGAATTCCGCCGTGTGATAGACGAGCACTTCGAGAAACTGAAGATTTCGGCTGCAGAGGCAGAGGAGAACAACTACCGCGAGCGTCTGCGCAACGTGGCAGGCGACATGAGGCGGTTTGTCAGCGGCGAGCGGAGCGAGCTGATGTCGAAGATAGAGAAGCTCAAAGAGGACGTGAACCTGTGGGAGAACAACCTGGGCTTCTTCTCGAACAGCCGTCAGGCCGACCTGCTGAAAGAGGAGTTTGAGAAGAAGATGCAGCACGCCCGCCAGCAGATAGCGCTGCTCGAGGCCAAGCTGAAGATACTGAAAGACGCCGAGAAGGCAGAAAAAGCGGAAAAGACAGAGAAAGATGAGAAATAAGAGCATAGGGAAACGGTGGTTTTTCTTGATGGCGGCTGTGCTGGTTCTTGTCGCTACATCGTGCAACAAGGACGGCGAGAAGGTGAAGTTCAACCGCTTCGAGAAACTGCTTTTCGAGACCGACGCGTCGGCTCTGCAGCAGAAACTGATGGATAGCCGCTCGACCTACGCTTCGCCGCTTATCAACTGCGAGCCCGAAAGCCAGCAGTATATGATGCAGCTCCAGGCTTTCGTGAGCGATCCGTTCATGAAGGAGATATACCGTTTGACGGACAGCTGCTATGACGACTTGCGCTGGCTCGAACGCGACCTTGCGTCGGCGATGGGGAGAGCCCGCAAACTGTCGGACAACGTGGTGCCGAAACGGTATTTCACCATGATCACCGGCGATATGGAGGACTACACGAACAGGGTGTTCTGCTACGACGGCGATCTGGTGCTCTCGGTGGACCACTATGTGCTGCCCTACACGAAACACTTGGGCTACTGCAACTGCCCGATGTATATTGTCAACCTGTCGAACCGCAAGTATATGGCGGCCGACTGCATGGCTGCGGCGGCGAGAAGCCGCATCGCGATGCCCGAAGGCGAGCCGACGCTGCTCGACTACATAGTGATGGAAGGCAAGGTACAGTATTTCCTTGAGCAGACGCTTCCGGCGACCCATGACACCATAAGGCTGCGCTATACCGCCGACCAGCTCGGCTGGATGGAGCACAGCGTGAAAGACGTGTGGGGCTACTTCCTGCAGAACAACTTGCTCTACGAGAAAGATATGGCGCGGATACACAACTTCATAGACGACGCACCCAAGACCAACGCCTTCCGCGGGTCGGCTCCCAGAACGACCGACTACCTGGGGTGGCAGATAGTGCGCTCATATATGAAACGCAGCGGCGACAGCCTCGACAAGCTCTTTGCCAACACCGACTCGCAGATGATACTGCAGAAATCGAGGGTGAGATTTTGAGTGTTGAGGGATTGTAAACATGAAATATATTTACAAAGATATGTCAAAGAAAAAAAGAACAATTTCAAATATCTATGCCTACCTGCTTATTAAGTTCGTGGTGGCGTTTGTGTCATTGCTGATAGCGCAGGCGGTCTTCATCATAGTGAACCGTGGCATGTGCCAGGTGAGCGGCTCGCATGAGTGGTGGAGTCTGATTTGGGGCAATGTGGTCTTCGGGCTCGCTACCGTAAGCACGGCCTTCCTGCCGTATTTCGTGCTGATGCTGCTGCCCACCGAGCTTCGCTGGAAGCGGTGGTACAGAGTCGTCTGCGAGATGCTGTACTATGCGGTGATGCTTCTGATGATAGTGCCTGCCTTCTGCGACTCTATATACTACCAGCACACCTTGAGGCTGCTTTCGGCCGACATCTTCCACTACCTCACCGTCGGTGGTCAGATGGGCACTCTGACCTGGATGTTCCTTATGGACTTCTGGCCGGTGACGCTGACGGGTGTTACGCTGCTCATCGTGGACCTTATCATCGGAGCCTCGATGAAGCTGCCCGAGAGGGACAGCTGGCGCAACCACACTGCCAACGACTGGGTGGGTTTTGCTGTCTGCATGCTCTTGCTGGCGGTTATGGTAAGGGGTGGCTTTGGCCGCCACAGCCTGCGGCTGAGCGACGCTGCGAAATATGCCGAGCCGAAAAACTCGGTGCTGGTGTCGAACAGCCTGTACAGCGTCATCCGCACAATGTGGACCGACGAACTGCCTAAAGAAGACATCATGGAACAGAACGAGGCTAACCGCACCTTCTCGACTGACTTTCGCATGACTCCGATTGACAGCACCTTGGGCTGCATTGGATGGATGCCGGGAGCTGGTCAGTATATGGCGTACCATTATGTCGGCGACACCCTCGTGTCGGAAACGATGAAACAGAAGAACGTGGTGATACTAGTGCTCGAGAGCTTTTCTCAGGAGTATATGGGATGCTATGGGGCTGAGAAGTCATACACACCGTTCCTCGATTCTCTGGCTAAACTCTGTTATCTCTACAATGGACGCAGCAACGGAAAGAAGTCGATTGAAGGCATAGCTGCCATAGCCAGCTCGATACCTACGCTCACATATACGGCCTATACGCTTTCAGACCATTACGATAGCACCAGGTTGGCTCTGCCCGCCATCCTGAAACGTCATGGCTACTCCACAGCTTTCTATCACGGCACCTACAACGGAGTTATGAACTTCGACAGCTACTGCCGTCATGCAGGATTCGACAAATACTACGGCAAGGACGAGTATGAGGAGCAGATGGGAGAGATCGAAGGCGACTACGACGGCGCGTGGGGAATCTTCGACGAGCCGTTCCTGCAGTACACGTCGAACACTATGGGCAAGCAGAGAGAGCCCTTCTTCTCTATGATATTCACCGTGAGCTCGCACCATCCCTATCCCATACCCGAGAAGTATAAGGATCGCTTCAAGTCGGCCAAAGGGGAGAACCCGTTGCTGAAATGCATCAGCTATACCGACTATGCCCTCAGCCGCTTCTTCGAGTCGGCCAGCAAGGAGGATTGGTATGAAAACACCATCTTCGTAATCTTGGGCGACCATCCGGGTTATGTGCTCAGCAAACCATTCAGCACCCTTTCGGGGCTGTATCGCATACCGATGATGATTTTCGACCCGTCGCACAACTTCGGAAAGAGAAGCGACCGGATAGTGCAGCAACCCGACATCATGCCCACGCTGCTTGACTATTTGGGATTCAAGGATCGTTGCACCTGCTTCGGTACCAGCCTCTTCCGTGAAGAAGAAGGGTTCCAAGTGGCCTTCGGCAACGGATACTATCAGCTTAACACCTGCGACACGGTGGTGGCTACCATCTGTGGCAAATACGAGCAAGGCAGCGACGACGACCTGCGTTTCCTGAAGGCCTACCTGAAACGCTACCGCGATGTGCTGACGGCTAACAAGGAGGAATAAGAGATGAAAAAGAAGATTCTGGTGATAGTGAACCCCATTTCGGGGGTGGGACGGCAGAAACGGATGGAAAAACTGCTGAAGGACAACATCAACCACGACCTGATAGAGTACGATGTACGATACACCGAGTATATACACCACGGCACAGAGATAGCGCGCGAGGGTTGTCAGAAAGACTATGATGCCATCGTGGCGGTGGGTGGCGACGGAAGCGTCAACGATGTGGTGAGTGGCATGTTCGGCAGCGGCAAGATATTGGGCATCATCCCTTGCGGTAGTGGTAATGGGTTGGCGCGCAACATGAAACTCTCGCTCATACCTGCGTTTGCGGTGAGAAACCTCAACTACTGGCACGAGATGACCATCGACACCATACGCCTCAACGAGCAGTACACCATAGCAAGCATTGCTGGCGTTGGTTTCGACGCCTTCATCGCTCGTTTGATGAAAGCCGCTAAGACCAGAGGTTTCCCGGCATACCTAAACCTCATTTTGAGAGAATATCCCACTTACGAGTGCAAAGACTATAAGCTGACGTTCGACGGGCGCGAAATGGAGCGTAACGCATGGTTCATAACCTTCGCCAACTCGAACCAGTTCGGCTATAACGCCGCCATCGCACCTCAGGCAAAACTCAACGACGGACTCATCGATGTCAGCATCGTGGACAAAATCCCCATCGAGCATGTACCTATCACTGGACCGCTCGTCTATGCCAACCACTTCGAGCTGAGTCAGCATGTGGAGATGTTTAAGGCAAGGGAGATTGTGGTGAAGGGGAATGTGGACCACTGGGTGAATATCGATGGCGAGGGCATCAACGTGGGGCCGGAACTCGATTTCGTCAACCACCAGGCATCGTTGAGAGTTATTGGACAGCACACCGTAGCTGATCTTCACGAATATAATTTGGCTCAAATTAAAAAGACCATCAAACTATGAGACGTTGTGTAACACTATTGCTGGCAAGCGCCGTAATGGCGTTGTCGTTCAGCTCCTGTTCGTCGTTCAAGAAGTTCGTCAACAAAGATGTCGAAGACGAGGATTTCATCATCAGCCAGCTCTATGCCGACGAGTATGTGGAAGAGAAGCCGTTCGTGCCGCAGAAGCCTGTGGGTACGGTTACCAGTAACGGTAAGGTGGGTAAGCTCGGCATCGAGGTGACGAAATCGGATAACAAGAAGCTCTACGACGCCATCGAAGACTGGTACGGCACTCCGTATAAATACGGTGGCTGCTCGAAGCAGGGTGTCGATTGCTCTTGTTTTGTGGGCAATGTGTTCAAGACCGTCTATGGCGTCGCACTGAAACGCTCGGCGCACGATATCTATGAGAACAACTGCACACCGGTGTCGAAAGATAAGTTGAAAGAGGGCGACTTCGTGTTTTTTACCAATAATAACAAACGGGTGTCGCATGTGGGCATATACCTGAAAGACGGCATGTTTGCACACTCGTCCACTTCGAGAGGGGTGATGATAAGCAAGCTGGATAACAGCTACTGGAAGCAGCATTTCTATAAGGGAGGAAGACCGAAAAAATAAGTTGGAGTTTGAATTATGGGAAAGAACAAAAATAGGGTAGGGGTCGTCTTTTCTACCAATCCGGAGTTCAACTATGAGTATGAGGACGACGGTGCGGTTGAGACACTGGAACCATCGAAGCAGAAGCTGACGGTACGAATAGACCGTCACGCACGTGGAGGAAAACAGGTTACGTTGGTGACGGGATTTGTCGGCACCGACGACGACTTGGCAGAGTTGGGTAAAAAACTCAAAAGCCGCTGCGGTGTTGGTGGCACGGCCAAAGATGGCGAGATAATCATCCAAGGCGACTTTCGAGACAAAGTCATCGAACTGCTCCAGGCGGACGGCTACCGCACCGTGAAAGGAAATTAGGTCCGTGCCCGGACAGGAGCAGTTAGCAGTCAGTATTGTCAAATCACTAATCACTAATCACTAATCACCAATCACTAATCACCACTCACTAATCACTAATATGGCAGACAACAACAATATCATAAACGAAGTAACCAACGAAGAATATAAGTGGGGATTCACCACCGACGTGGAAACCGAGACGATAGGCAAAGGGCTCAACGAGGATGTGGTGCGTCTGATTTCGAAGAAGAAGAACGAACCCGATTGGCTGCTTGACTTCCGTCTGAAAGCATTCCGCCGCTGGCAGGAGATGAAGGAGCCTGACTGGGCGCACCTCGAATATGAGACCCCCAACTACCAGGACATCATTTATTTCGCAGCACCCAAGCAGCAGCCGAAGAAAAGCCTCGACGAGGTTGACCCCGAGTTGCTTGCCACTTTCGACAAACTGGGCATACCGCTGCGAGAGCAGAAGCAGTTGGCAGGCGTGGCGTATGACGCCATAATGGACTCTGTGTCGGTGAAGACCACATCGCAGAAACATCTTGAGGAGAAAGGCATCATCTTCATGTCTATCAGTGAGGCGGTGCAGAAATACCCCGAGCTGGTGAAACAATATCTCGGCACGGTGGTGCCGGCTTCGGACAACTTCTTCGCAGCGTTGAACTCGGCTGTCTTCAGCGACGGCTCGTTCTGCTACATCCCCAAGGGGGTACGCTGCCCAGTGGAGCTGTCTAGCTACTTCCGCATCAACGCCAAAGGTACGGGTCAGTTTGAGCGCACGCTTATCGTCGCCGACGAAGGGGCATACGTATCCTATATGGAGGGCTGTACGGCTCCCCAGCGTGACGAGAACCAACTGCATGCCGCCATTGTGGAGATTATTGTCATGAAAGACGCAGAGGTGAAATACTCGACCGTGCAAAATTGGTATCCAGGCGACAAGGACGGCAAGGGTGGCATATACAATTTCGTCACCAAACGTGGCATCTGCAAAGGCAGCCACGCCAAGCTGTCGTGGACGCAGGTCGAGACCGGCTCGGCTGTGACGTGGAAATACCCCAGCTGCATACTGCAGGGCGACGACTCGACGGCTGAGTTCTATTCCGTAGCCGTGACCAACAACTACCAGCAGGCCGATACCGGCACGAAGATGATACACATAGGGCGCAACACCCACAGCACCATCATATCTAAAGGTATCTCGGCAGGACACAGCCAGAACAGCTATCGAGGCCTAGTGCAAGTCGGACGTGCCGCCGAGAACGCCCGTAACTACTCACAATGCGACTCGCTGCTGCTTACCGACACTTGTGGGGCACACACATGGCCCTATATCAAGGCCGACAACTCCACTTCGACAGTGGAGCATGAAGCGACCACGAGCAAGATATCCGAGGATCAGCTTTTCTACTGCCAGCAACGTGGCATCTCGGCCGAGAGCGCCGTGGGCCTCATCGTGAACGGCTACGCCAAGGACGTACTAAAGAAACTCCCCATGGAGTTCGCCGTCGAAGCCCAGAAACTCCTCAGCATCACCCTCGAAGGCAGCGTTGGATAATGTGTTTGTCTTCGAAACGAAGTGAAACGAGAATGAAGAAACTGACTACAGATGAGATGAACCGTCTGACGGTGGAAGAATTTCGCGAGAGCGAGAAGTTGCCGCTGACGGTGGTGCTGGACAATGTTCGGAGTCTGAATAATATAGGCTCCGTTTTTCGTACTTCTGACGCCTTCCGCGTTGAGCATATATCCCTTTGTGGTATAACCGCCACGCCGCCGCACCGCGAGATACACAAGACCGCACTAGGAGCAGAGGAGACGGTGGATTGGTCCTACCACGAGGATACCACAGAATGTGTCAAAGCCCTTAAAGGAAAGGGGTACTATATATATGCGGTTGAATTGGCACACGATAGCTTGAAGCTTGGTACCGACACTGTTGCAACAGACAAACCTGTGGCTCTGGTGCTGGGCAACGAGATAGAGGGAGTGCAGGAGGAGGTCATGTCGCTGTGCGACGGGTCGTTGGAGATACCTCAGTACGGCACGAAACACTCGCTGAACGTAAGCTGTGCTGCCTCGATAGTGATATGGGAGGTGTTTAAACAAATGAAACTGAATAATTGATATGACAAAAGAAGAACGTTCAAATGCGGCCAGAGAATTGCACAAGCAGGGTTGCAACTGCTGTCAGGCGGTGGTGATGGCGTGGGCAGACAAGCTGCCGATAGAAGGGAAACATGCTATGAATATGGCCGCACCTTTCGGTCGCGGTTTGTCCGGCACTCGAGAGATATGTGGCTGCGTGAGCGGAATGGCGATGGTGTGCGGGTTGACTGGAAACACCGAAATGGTGCGTCCGTTGATAGAGAAATTCCGCGAGGAGAACGGCGACATCGTTTGCGGACGCCTGTTGCAGATGGGCAAGAAACCCTGCCCCGAGATGGTGGCTTACGCTGCAGGACTGCTGACCGATTATATATGTGAATGAAAATGACAAAACGCAAGATTATTAACGACCCGGTTTATGATGGGTTTCTGAGTGTCGATGACCCAGTGATATTAGCGGTCATCGAGCATCCGTTTTTTCAAAGGCAACGGCGTATCAAGCAGCTGGGACTGACCTATCTGGTTTATCCAGGTGCCATGCACACTCGCTTCAGCCACATGCTTGGGGCGCTGAACCTGATGGGGCGTGCGCTGGATGTGTTGCGTCAGAAAGGGGTAGAGATAACCGACGAGGAATATCGTGGGGCGAAGCTGGCAATACTGCTGCATGACATCGGGCACGGCCCTTTCTCGCACACAAGCGAGCGAGTGCTGGTGGATGTGGAGCATGAGGAGATAACGCTGCTTATGATGCGACGCATCAACGAGGAGATGGGGGGGGCGCTTGACACCGCCATAGCCATTTTCTCGAACAACTATCAGAAACATTTCTTGCATCAGCTGGTGAGCAGTCAGCTGGATATGGACAGACTGGACTACCTGAGCCGCGATTCGTTCTTCACGGGCGTGAGCGAGGGCATCGTGGGTACCGACCGAATCATCTCGATGCTGAACGTACACGGTGACGAGCTGGTGGTTGACGAAAAGGGGATATACAGCGTTGAGAAGTTCATCATAAGCCGCCGCTTGATGTACTGGCAGGTGTATATGCACAAGACGGTGATAGCCGCCGACCAGTTGCTTCTGGGGAGCATCCGTAGGGCTCGAGAACTTGACCCGACGGTGTTCCGTATCGACACAACATCCACCGATTTCATAGACCGCTTCGCAGAGATAGACGATGACGACATCATGGTGGCTATAAAACATTGGCAACACTCGGACGACAAGATATTGAGTACGTTGTGTCGCAATCTCGTGAACCGACATCTTCCTGCGATACATATCAGCAACGAGCCGTTCCCGGAACAGGAGAAGTCCTATTTTAGCGGAACGGGAAAACTGAAAAACCGCTCATACGACTTCAACGATCAGGAGATTAAGGTACTCTATAAGGACGGACGTTGCGTGAGTATCAGCGAAGCCAGCGACCAGCTTGACCGTCACTTCCTCGAAAAGCAGGTGACAAAATATTATATGTATAAGCCGAAAGAGGATGTGGTCAGTGGTCAGTAGATACATATCAACGATTAACAATTAAACATATCAACAGAAATAATGAACGTACATTTTATTGCTATAGGTGGGGCGGCGATGCATAATCTCGCTATCGCGCTGCATCTGAAAGGTTATAACGTCACGGGATCGGACGACGAGATATTCGATCCGGCAAAAAGCCGTCTGGCAAAATACGGGCTGCTGCCCAAAGAAGAGGGCTGGCATCCAGAGAGGATAACCAACGATCTCGACGCGATAGTGCTGGGTATGCATGCCCGTATCGACAACCCCGAGCTGCTGCGTGCGCAAGAGCTGGGTTTGCGGATCTACAGCTATCCAGAGTATCTCTATGAGCAGTCGAAAGACAAGACGCGTGTGGTGATAGGCGGCTCGCACGGCAAGACAACGACCACGGCGATGATACTGCACGTGCTGGCACATGCCGGCATCGAGGCCGACTATATGGTTGGTGCGCAGCTGGAAGGCTTCGAGGTGATGGTACGCCTCAGCGAGACGTCGAAGGTTATGGTGATAGAAGGCGACGAGTATCTGACTTCGCCCATCGACCGCCGTCCGAAGTTCCATGTCTATAAACCGAATATAGCGGTGATTACTGGCATCGAGTGGGATCATATCAATGTGTTTCCGACATTTGATATATACAAGGACCAGTTTGCGCAGTTTATCAACCTGATACAGCCTATATCGGCTGACAGACAGGGCACTCTGGTCTATTGTGCAGATGATGCGGTGGTACGTGAGGTGGCGGAAGCCAACAATCGTGCGGACATAGTGAAGATGCCATACGATGTGCCGAAGTATGAGGTAGTGGACGGCATCACGTATCTTATTGCCGATGACGGTCGTCGAACTCCGCTGCGTGTGTTCGGACGTCACAACCTGCTCAACCTCACGGCGGCTCGTTATGTATGTCGTTCGTTGGGCGTGAATGACGAGTTGTTCGACGAGGCGATATCCACCTTCGGTGGTGCGAGCAAGAGATTGGAGTTGGTGAAGAAAAGCGACTGCTGTGCCGTGTATAAGGACTTTGCACATGCGCCGTCGAAGCTGCGTGCCACGATACACGCAATGAGAGAGCAGTATCCTGACCGCAAGCTGGTAGCCTGCATGGAGTTGCACACCTTCAGCTCCTTGACGCAAGAATTTCTGAAGCAGTATCACGGCACGATGACCAAGGCCGATGTGCGCTATGTCTATTTCAGCCAGCATGCCCTGCAACTCAAAAAACTGCCGCCGCTCGATCCTGCCGATGTGCAGGCCGCCTTCGGCGACGGCGTGCAGGTGTTCACCGACAGCAAGGTGATGGTGGCGGAACTGAAGAAAATGCGGTGGAGTGATGCCAACCTACTGATGATGAGCAGTGGCAACTTCGACGGGATAGACTTTGCGAAGTTGGCAGACGAGTTGATATGACCGTTATATAATTACCAATCACTAAAAACATGGCTAAATTTCAGATAGGCGACAAGGTCAAGTTTCTCAATGCTATCGGCGGGGGAGTGGTGACTAAGATAACCGACGATTTTGTCTTTGTGCAGGACGAGACAGGTTTCGATATGCCGATGCAGCCGACGGAACTTATCCGTATGGCAGATATGAGTGGTGCGGGAAAGATGTTCAATCAGAAAGTCGGTGGGCAGCAGCCAGCCGATGTTGTGAAGGCAGCCGAAGTGTTTACGCCTAAGAAGGCTGACACCGTTGAGGGATTGCAGGAGACGGTAAAACAGCTTCAGTCGCAAGTGGCGAACCTGAAAGACCAGGTCTCGAAACTGAAGCGTCAGTTGGCGGCAGCACAGAAGCAGAACGCCAGCAGTGTGGCAAGCAACGTGCTTTCGCAGCACATGGTTGCTGACGGCGAGGCGGAGGTGGACCTTCATATAGACATGCTGTGCGAGAATCCTGGAGAGTTGGCTCCTCATGAGGCGTTTCAGACGCAGATGCGTTATTTCCGCACATGTCTCAACCACGCTTTCGAGAACCACCTGAAGAAGGTGACCTTCATCCACGGCGTAGGAAGGGGCATACTGCGTGACGAGATTATGGCGGAACTGAAAAAGTACGACGACATAGCCGTGATGGACGCACCGATGCGCAAGTACGGCGTTGGTGCTGTGGAGGTGTACTTTAAATGAATGCCCATGTCGTCTAATCACGAATCATTATTCACCCTACCAACGAAACCAAGATGACAGGGAAAGACGACAGGACAATGGTGTAGAAACAATATTGAAAATATGAAAAGAACAATCATTCTGATGGCAGTTGTGACGTTGCTGTTTACTTCGTGCAAAAAGGAGGAAATCAAGCCCGACCCGACAGACGATGGAACGGTGACGCTTCGGTGTGTGAAGCCGGCCTATCTTAAGGCAGGCGATACGGTGGCGCTTATCTCTCCGTCATACGCCACCTCTATGGAGAACGTAGAACAGACAGCCGAGTTGCTGCGGTCGTGGGGATTGGTGCCTGTCATAGGGCCCCACGTGGGGAGCCTTGTTGATGGACAATATGCCGGAACCGTGGAGGAACGAGCGAGCGACATCCTGTGGGCGTTTCGCAATCCGAGCATCAAGGCCATAATCTGCAATCGCGGTGGATACGGTACTATCCAGCTCATCGACCGTCTCCCGCTTACGATGCTGGCGGCATCGCCGAAATGGTTTGTGGGATTCAGCGATATCAGCACTCTGCATGGTTTGCTTTGCCGTGCCGGAGTGATGAGCATACACGGCACCATGAGCTCCTTCCTGGCACGTGGTGGGACTGACGAGACGAGTACGATGCTGCGCGACCTGTTGCTGGGACGGGTACCTCGATATCAGCTGCCCGCACACCCGCAGAACATCACGGGAAAGGCCAGCGGCACACTGGTGGGAGGAAACCTCTGCACCTTCACACCAAACCTCGGTACGCAGGCCGATGCCACGAAGGGACAGGGCCTTATCTTGTTCATAGAGGAGGTCGGGGAGTCGATGCACAACATCGACCGCCAGATGCGTATTTTGAAGATGAACGGAGTGCTTGACCGTTGTCGTGGTATCGTTCTTGGCGAATTCAGCGACTGCGGAACGGAATTCACCTATGAGAATGTTGAGGCCATGATCCGTCAAATCATTGAACCTTACGGCATCCCGATGCTATGTGGCTTTCCTGGTGGACACGGCGATGTAAACCTTCCTCTGGTCATGGGGGCTCCCGTAACCATCGATGTACGCAGCGACGGCGCTACACTACAGTTCAATATCGACGGAGAACAGTATCCCGTAAACACTTCCGTCATCACCTCCAAGACGACACCGGTCAACGTCCGTATGCAGCTGGCAGGAAAAGCAAAATAATAGAAAAGATGACGGGATAGGGTACAAACCAATGATATACTATATCGTTTACGTATGTTCAGACAAGACATTTCGGGGGGTAATCCTGTGGGGGAGGGTAGGTGACGGATTGGTGCGTATCATGTCGTATTTTTGGGAAAAGTGTACTTTTGTATCGTTTATCAAACTATAATAAATCAATGAACAAGGTATTTTCAGTTTTGTTTCTGTTCTGTGCTATGGCTGGTTGGGCGCAGCAGCCGCTCGTCTCCACGCAATGGACGCAGAGCTATCCCTACAACCAACATTGTCCGACCGATCCGTTGGAGAACAACAAGCATAGTTATGCTGGTTGTCCCGCCATTGTGATGGGGCAGATACTCAATTATCTTCAGACGACGCAGGGCACCCGTTTCGACGATGGCGATGACTATAACACAGGCAATTATATCGGACGGCAGTTCGATATCGACGACGACTGGGAAGATTATGGTTTCCCGTCGTTCCCGCAGCTCAACGAGATGCTCGATTCGGTTGACGCCGCTTTTCAGCGTGGCGAGGAGCTCTCGAACTCGTTGATGGCAGCAGTGGTGTTCGCTTGCGGAGTGGCATGCAAGCAGGTCTATTCAGCCTCTTCATCATACGGTTCAGGCACTTTTGGCGTTGATCAGGCGTTTGAGGCTTATCAGCGTTTCGGTTTCACCGATTGTCAACTGATTCGCGAACCTGACTCTGCGATGTATGCCATATTGATATCCAACCTACAAGCAGGATATCCTGCCCATCTGGCTGTCGAAAGCCAGGACGGAATGTCTGGGCACAATGTCGTGGTTGACGGCTATCGCGAAAGCGATGGTAAATTCCACGTCAACTTTGGCTGGGGAGGTTCGATGGACGATTGGTACGCGATACCCGACCCCGATGGCTTCTCTTACGGATTGACAAAGGTTGAGGGACTTATCGTGAATATCATACCCTCAAGCGAGCCGGAGGCTATTCTAGAAGCATCTCGCCCGCAGAGGCTTGAGGTCTATCCAAATCCAGCCACAGACGTCATCTGTTTGAAGAACTGTCCTGATGCTGAGGTCGAATATACTATCTTCAATGTGATGGGTAAAAAGATGGCATCAGGCACCACTGAGGGCATCATCCATGTCGCAGGGTTGGGCAAGGGCGTCTATCTGTTACGAGTCGAAGGCGGCAAACACCCTGAAACAACCAGGTTCGTCGTGAGGTGACTTTCTGAACCACAGAATATAGTAATATCGTGACAGACACTTGTCCAATGTCCGTTTGTGTGCAAGGTTTGTTTGTGATTGTCTTAAATTAACGATTGGTTTTACTGTCGGTTTTCGGCTGCAGGCTTCGGCGGTAGTCGCTGGGCGACTGGCCGAGGTGCTTAGTGCAGTAGCGGCTGAAGTAGCTCAGCGAGGTGAAGCTCATCCGGTCGGCTATCTGCGTGAGCGACAGGCGCTCGTCGTTGAGGTATTTCTTCAGGATGGGCACCGTGGCGCGGTCGATGAAGCTGCTGACGCTGTGGCCGGTGACGCGTTTGACGGTGGCGGAGAGGTATTTTGTTGATACATTCAAACGCTCGGCATAGTAGCTGACGTCGCGCTCCGTGCGGCTGATGCCGGTGGCGAGCAGGTCGGTGAGCTGGCGGACGATGATGGCGGTGCGGTCGCTGTGGGTGTCGGTGGCGTCGCGGCGGGCGTGGAGCTCGAAGATGTCGTACATCATCGTCAGGCAGAGGCTCCCCATCATCTCGCGGTAGAAGAGCAGGTGGCGGTCGCGCAGGCGGTCGCGCAGGCGGTGGAAGTCCTCCAACAGGATTTCCGCCTGACGGTCGTCGACTTTGATGACGGGGTTCTGGTTGAGGCTGATGCTGCCACCGATACTGTAGTTGTTCGACGGCAGTAGGCTATGCAAGAATTTGTTGTCGGCGGCAAACCACTCCACATCCATCCCCGGTGCCGCCGCGAGGTTCTTCGCCCGTGTGGGGTTCGGCATCACCACCAGGTCGTTCTTCACAATATGGTAGCACCGCTCGTTGAACACGAAGCTCCCTTCCCCCGCCGTGCACAGCAGGTGCATACAGGTGTGCCCTAGCTCCGGCGCATTCATCACCAGGAAATCCGTCGAGTATAGAAAGTCAATCTTCATAACGAGATTGTGTTATTGTGTAAATGCGTTATTGCGTTAATAACGGACAACATTTGTGTTTATTGTGAAAATATTAATGCTTTTTGTGAAATAGAGGTATGGAAAAATGGTTGTAATTTTGCAGCATTGAACGAAACGGTCAAAAATCGAATATTAAACAATAAAACAGATACTTATGCAAGAAATTACATTGTCAAACGGAGTGAAGATGCCCTTGCTGGGTTATGGCGTCTTTCAAGTGTCGCCCGCCGAGTGCGAGCGTTGTGTGAGCGATGCGCTGAGTGTGGGCTACCGGCTGATAGACACAGCACAAGCGTATGCCAACGAAGAGGGTGTGGGCAACGCCTGGCGCAAAAGTGGCTTGAAACGCGAGGAGCTTTTCCTCGTGACAAAGGTGTGGATAGCGAACAACGGAGAGGAAAAGGCAGCCAAGAGTATCGACGAGAGCCTGCGCAAGTTGCAGACGGATTACATCGACCTGCTGCTCATCCATCAGGCGTACGGCGACGTGTTCGGCACGTGGCGGGCGATGGAGAAAGCCTATCGCGACGGCCAGGTGCGCGCCATAGGAGTGAGCAACTTCCAGTCGGGCCGCTTCTTCGACTTCGCCCACTATGTGGATGTAAAGCCGATGGTGAACCAGCTGCAATGCAACACCCTCATACAGCAGACAGCCATCGAGCCGATACTTGCA
>CACYJU010000021.1:22337-50007 GCA_902774845.1 uncultured Bacteroidota bacterium | reverse complement strand
CTTCCCAGTTTTGAATATAGGTTACATCGGTGGTCCTGTTACATGCATCTTTCACTCTATACACGGTAGTGCGAGTGCCAGAACAGGAGTTGCCGGTAGCAGTATTGCTTTGTACACCTACGAAGGTGACTTCGTTTCCACAGGCATCGCTGAAAGTGAATCCGAGATTGACAAGGGCCTCGTAGGTGTTGACAGCGGTGGTCGTGTCTGTTATACACTGAACAGTAGCTCTGGTGACAGAAGCAGGTGTCGCAACGGGACCTTCAGTGTCATCCCAGCTCTGGGTGTAGGTTACATCGGTGGTTCTGTTACATGCATCTTTCACTCTGTAGGTTGTGGTACGTGAACCAGAGCAAGCATTTCCAGAGGTAGTGTTGCTTTGTACACCAACGAAAGTAATCTCGTTTCCGCAAGCGTCAGAGAAGCTGAAGCCAAGGCCTTCGAGAGCGGCCAGAGATGCGACTGCTCCAGTGGTATCTTTTGCACACTGTATGGTGGATGCTGTGACAGAAGTCGGAGTAGCGACCGGACCTTCAGTGTCATTCCAGCTCTGGGTGTAAGTTACATCGGTGGTTCTGTTACATGCATCTTTCACTCTGTATGTTGTAGTACGAGTACCAGAGCAAGCATTTCCAGTGGTAGTGTTGCTTTGTACACCGACGAAAGTAATCTCGTTTCCGCAAGCGTCAGAGAAGCTGAAACCAAGTCCTTCGAGAGCGGCCAGAGAGGTGACTGCTCCAGAGGTATCTTTGGCACACTGTATGGCGGATGCTGTGACGGAAGTCGGAGTAGCAACCGGACCTTCAGTGTCATTCCATGACTGTGTATATGTGACATCGGTGGTTCTGTTACATGCATCTTTTACTCTGTATGTTGTGGTACGAGTACCAGAGCATGCATTTCCAGTGGTGGTGTTGCTTTGCACACCGACGAAAGTAATTTCGTTTCCGCAGTTGTCAGAGAAGCTGAAGCCAAGGCCTTCGAGAGCGGTCAGAGAGGTGACTGCTCCTTCCCAGTTTTGAATATAGGTTACATCGGTGGTCCTGTTACATGCATCTTTCACTCTATACACGGTAGTGCGAGTGCCAGAACAGGAGTTGCCGGTAGTGGTGTTGCTTTGCACACCGACGAAGGTGATACCGTTTCCGCATGCATCGGAGAAGCTGAAGCCAAGTCCTTCGAGAGCGGCCAGAGATGCGACTGCTCCAGTAGTATCTTTAGCACACTGTATGGTGGATGCTGTTACAGATGTCGGAGTGGCGACAGGTCCTTCTGTGTCGTTCCAGTTCTGAACATACGTTACATCCGTTGTGTTGCCACAGGCGTCTTTTACTCTGTATATAGTTGTACGAGAACCAGCGCAAGCATTTCCAGTGGTGGTGTTGCTCTGAACGCCTACTAGTGAAATCGCACTACCGCAGGCATCGGTAAAGGCAAATCCTAGATCAAGAAGATCATTGTATGAACCAACTGCACCTGTGGTGTCGTTTGCACATTGTATTGTGGATCTAGTTATGGTGACTTCGTCAGGAACAGGCCCCTGGTCATCTATCACCTTCACCTTGGCGGTGTCGCTACCAGTACATCCGTTGTTGTCGGTAACTCTCACCTTTATTATATACTCGCCGTTGCAGTTGACGGGTGACGGCATTGTGGCGGTGATGTTGTCGCTGGTCTGGTTGCTGGTGTGGGTGGTAGGTGTTGTAAGAGTCAGGTCATCGCTGGTCCATTCGTATGTGTAGTTCGGTGTGGTACCGGTGATGGAAGCCGAGATATTCACCCCTGTTGCACCAGGACACTGATTGGCAATATTAGCAATAACCGGCGTTACAGTGTCACGTACGGTGATGGTGACATCAGCGGAATCCTTACAGCCGTTGTTATCAGTCACTACTACGCGGTAGGTGACCGAACCTGTTGTGGCGGGAGTTGCCGTGGCAGTAATGCCGCTTGGGTCACCAGTTGGTGTCGGATTGGCGTTGCCGGCTGTGACTGCTGTCCAAGTGTAGGAGGTATAATCGCCGCTACCACCCGTGACGTTGGTGACTGCAAGATTGACTTCGCTATTAACGCATGTTGCAGCCGGCCCACTGGCGGTCACTTCTATCGGGCCGGGCTGAGATAGATGAAGTGTTTTAGTGGTATCGCAACCACTTGGAGCACGACTGTCTTGTATATACAGTTCGTAGTCGCCATAGGAAAGTCCTGTCCATGTGTAAACTCCTCCAGATTCAGTTCCGTCGACACCATCTAATGTTACGTTAATGTAACTCCCTGTGCCACCCGTTGGTGTCATAGAGATACTTCCATCGTTGCCACCGTTACAAGATGGTGGGGTATATGTTATAGATCCTATTGTCGGGCGGGAATATATGTCAACGCTGACATTTCTGCTTCCCATGCAACCTTTTGAGTCGGTGACTGTTACTTGGTAGGTATAGTGTCCAACTCTGGATGGGGTTACAGATCCATTTCCATTACTCAATACGGTAACGTCGCCTGCATAAGCAGCATTTGCGCCATAGGCAGTCCATGATGTATCAATGTAGTCAGGTGTTCCTCCTGATACTCCGTTAAATCTTAGCGTGATAGCATCTCCGATACATCCATTGGTACCGACAGCGCTAACTCTTGGAACGGGATTGACGGTTACGCTGGCAGATGTTGTCGCAGTACATCCATTTGCATCGGTGACTGTTAGAGTATATGTGACGGTGTAAGAATTAGGGCTATAACTACCGGTAAATGGGGTTCCAATACCTGCTGTAACTTCCGTTCCTGTTGGTGTTGTGTTTTCCACTTCGCCTCGGCTTGCTGACCATGTATATGTGTACTCGGGAGTGCCTCCAGTTGGTAATGTAGATCCAGTATGTAGTTCAAGATATTCGTCTTCGCAGATTACAGGCAATGATGTTATAACTATTCCCGCTGCCGACAACGCCGTTGCCGGCTCTCCAATAGTCACCGACTGGGTTGCGGCGGGACAGTCGGTGGCTGAAGTGCTGCGTACCGTCACCGTATAAGTACCTGCATCAAGACCAGTAAAGGTATAAGGTATGCTTGCTGCCGTCCAGTGGGATCCTCCGTCTGTTGAAAACTCGAAATCGCTACCTGATGTGCAGGTGGTACTTCCGACGGTGACAGAACTAATAGTTATCGTGCCGTCGTCATCGCCATCTTTACATTTCTTATCTGTATATGTATATGTGAACGTCGGAGTGGTTACCACGTTTACTGCCACTTGGTCGGTATCCTTACATCCTTTGTTGTCGGTGACGATGACGGTGTAGGTGGTGTTAGCGGAAGGTGTGGCTGTCACCGTCGCGGTGTTAGTGCCGGAAAGTCCTGTTGATGGACTCCATGCGTATGAGGCGTATGGGGTCGTGCCGCCAGAGGTTGAAGCGGTGAGCTCAACTCCGCTGGTACCTGAACAGAAGGACTGGTCAGCACCTGCGTTAACCGTGGGCTTAGGATTGACAGTGACGGTGATGGTCTTTGATACTGCGCAGTCATCCGCACCAGTTACTACAATGGTATAGTCGGTTGTTGTGCCAGGTTTGACTGTTTGCGGCCAGGTTGTAACTGTTGAGCCGTTAAGTGTCCATGTGTAAGGTGTCGATCCGCCTGTTGCAGTCGGGTTAAGCGATACGCTTTCACCGGCACAGATTGTCTGATCTGAGAGGCCGCTAAGAGTCAGCGAAGTTTCGTTCTCAATTTCAACGTTTATGTCGATATAGCAGTCGCGCGAATCGCGGACGCGCACGGTATAGTTGCCCACAGCCAATCCGGAGAAGAGTCCAACTGTACGTTCGGCGCCTCCGTTAATGCTATAATAGTATGGGGCAACACCAGCAGTAGGTGTGATAGAGATTTGACCATTGTCGCGTCCACAAGTAGCGTTGGTTGGGGTGGCAGTGGCCGCAATTTCTCCGATGTCGAAGTGGAGGGTTATGGTATCTTTGGTTTTGCAACCGTATTCGTCAATGTAGTTCATTTGGCAATCCACGTCGCCACCGGGGAAGTCGATAGGCACCTCGACGGTGAAGTTGTTGAACTTGGCACCGCTTCCGCCCGACCAGTTACAAGCCGACCAAGCCGAGTCAAGTCCCACCGTGTAGTTCCAGTTGTCCGGCATAAGGTCTTCGCTGAGGGCGAGGTTCCACTCGTATAGGTAACCATTATGTTTGCCCCAGCCGTCAATTACGGTAATCTTCCATTCTCCATTTAGCGGACATCCGACAAGGTTTGAAAATGATTCCTCTGGGTGGTAAACATGGCTCATCTCCGCCATGTTGGTTGAGTCGATTGCGTAGTAGGATGTGACTCGGTTATGATAGTTTCCTGTGTTATATACAAAACCTTGCATACCTCCAGCATAAGAGTATCCTTGGTTGTCGTTGTTTGACCAAGCGTAGTTCCAACCTGTACCTTGTGGGTAGTTGTTTGAATTGCAGTTGGCGGTCGATCCGTCACCAGTCATATTCGGAATACCGAACTGTAGATCCATTCCTCCGCCGCCAAACTCAGTTTGTCCTGTCCAGTGTTGATTTGAGCTGGGTACAGTGCTGACACATTCAGAGGCACCTGCTACATCTGGGCTATAAAGATTTAATATTGCGGCCTTTTGTCCGTTTGGACATTCAATAGAGATATATAGGTCAGGAGCCCATGAGTGCTCTAGGTTGAGATGAAGATAAAGTATGTCATTATAGTCGCGTATGACAGCATCGTTTGAGAACTCTGTAAATGTAACAGCGGAAACGTAACTGCAACTACTGATGCCATCACCATCTGGATCGCAGGCAATACCGTCTGGCAGGAATATTGTGTCAGAGTGTCCGAGTGTCGTCTCGATCTGCACACCGGGTTTGTTGACTGTCACATGTGAACTGCTGCCTTCGTAGCCGATTGTGACGGGCTTGACATTACCAGGGCAGAAGGAGAAGTGGTCTTCGCTTACTCCGATATTGTGGATGCCACTTGATACACGCACACGGCCTTTGGTTTTAAGAACACACCCTGCTGTGCTGTTGGCATTCACATTGAGGTTGTAGCCATACTCGTAGTTGAACGCATGGCTGATGTTCGAAGTGGATGAGGATCCGAGGGGGTTGCGTACGCTGTCGAGGGTCCACTGGTAGTTGCTGTAACCGCAACTGAGCGTGTCGTTGAGTGTGGCGTTTAGTGTTTCGCCTTTACACACATTATAATAGAAGTAGCCGTCGTCCTCCATCCGTGCGGTGTCGGTCACGCCTCCGTGGGTGTAAGTGATGAAGGCGTTGTCGGGAGTACAGCAAGGAGGCAGGAAGATGGCGTATATGGTGGCATCAGATGTGAGGTGGTAAATGCCGTTTGGTTGGAAGTACTGACCCGAACCGTCTGCCATTGTGTTCCACCCGGCGAACGGGCCGCCTGCGTTGCTGCAGGTGGGCACTTGTGATGAGAGTGTTATGTCGCCATATCCAGTTTGTGGGTCAGGGTTGTTGGAATAGGTCCCGGAACATAAGTTACCGTTGGCGTATGTAAGGGTCGGTTGGTGTACTATGATTTTGTAGTCTTCGTATTCACCATAAACATCAGGATCACCGCATGGATAGTCTGCATAAGTTAGGTATCTGTTGCCTAGAATACGCATGCGGTATTCTCCAGGTTGGACCCAACTCGGGATGGGGAATGAGGCATGCTGAACGGCTGCGATTCTACCTGAAACATATACTCGTTCTGTGGCATTGTCAAATGTTCCGTCGTTATTCCAGTCAACCCAAACCATTATGTGGCCTTTGTCGTCGTCTCCAAGTTCGAGTGTTACATTCACAACAAGTTGTTCGCCCACCCCTACTGTTACATATTGTGTGTTGTAAAAATTAGAATAACTTGAACCAGGATATACAAATGTTTGAGGATTGTTTATATCGTGGGTATGACCTGTCGTTGTCACGTTGTCTATATGTTGGCTTTGGTAGTAACGTGATTCAGGATTGGTGCAGTCGCTTTTGGGTGTGATGATGGTGTAGTCTTCCACCTCGCCCTGGTTGATGTTGCATGGGTCAACGGTGGCGGTTTCGCCTTCGAGAGCTACGCGCATTCTGAATTCATTGCGGGTGTCGTATGCAGGTATGTTGAACGAGCCGGTGATAGGAGAGGCTTGTGGTGATGTGGTGCGCCAGACGCGCTCGCCGTCGGAGAAGAAACCGTCGTTGTTATAATCCACCCAGATGGCGGCACCATAGGTGTCGCCTCCAACAGCTGTTATAGAAAAGTTGACAGTGGTGGCGGTATTCTCGAGAGTAGTGAAATGTCGCGAATCCGAATAGTCGGTATAGCTGTTGGCTGTGCCGGTCGAGGTGCTGTTGATGTCAAAGAGGCCACCGGTGGCGGTAAAGTTGCGGATATAGTAATTCTGTCTTACATCCTCAAACGAAGGTGTGCATCCAGTTACGTTGAGAGTGTATTGTGCTGTAGCAGAACAAGTGTCGCCAGAGCGGGGTATAGAGGCTCTAATTGTGGTTGAGCCTCCTCCGTTGATGGTAATGATACCCGAAGAGTTGATTGATGCCACCGAAGTGTTTGTGGATGTATATGTTATAGGACCTCCAGGATGGTTGGAGATGAGTTCGGGGAAAGTAGTGGAGCCTTGGTTGACAGAGAAAGTGGTCGTCGACCATTGAAAGATAGGTTCTATGCAGGAGACATGGACAGTGTAAGTATTAACGTATTCACAGTTGGTGCCGTCATCTTCGATAGTTGCCGTGATAGTCGCATCACCGTCTGCACGGGCGGTTACAATACCAGTATTTTCGTCAACTTCTGCAACGCTTGTGTTTGAGGATGTGAAATGTACTGCGCCAGATCCTGAAACGGTATTGGATGCAATATTGTTGTTGTCCGAAGTATGACCAGGAGGAATATTAAGTGTACTATTTGTGAAGGTGATAGAGCCTGTTCGAGGAGTGCAGTTGTTACACTCAATGCAGAAGGTTGCAGATGGAAGATATCCCCTTGTGCCATCTCCAGGTGATGCAGGATTAATCGAGCTGTAGCTTGTCCTTGAAAGCATACGATTGTTGTATCCTGTGTAAAGATATGCCCATTTGAATGTGCCGGAGTTGTAGTTGCCACCAGCATCTAGTATCGCGACCACAATATTATTTTCTCCAGAGTAGGGGAACTCGTTCTGAAAATCTATAAAATACCAGCCAGAAGCACTCCGAGAAATGGTACCTGACCAAACTTCTGTTAGTGAACTCCAAGCAATCCAGTCGCTTGTGCTCGTGAATGTGGTTTTGTTGGTTTCGCCTATACGTATAGTTACATTTGTTTTTGAAAATGATGTGCTACTGCTGTAATAGAACGCGATACGTTTTATTTTTCCTTTACACAAATCAGATGTCCCGTTGTTTTTGGGGTATATTATCTGTTTGTAGAAATAGTACTGGTTGCAACTAAACGGAACATAATTGACATCACCACTGTTGTCGGGGTCGGCGACTATGTATTGTTGGGTGGTGTAGTCTCCGCCGCAACTGACCACACTCTGTCCCCAGGTCGTATTCGGCATACCTACCGCCAACACCAGCAGTATTGGCAATAGCAACATCATCCGGCGCAGGGCGGCGGACTTCTTGTTTATCTGCATAAATCTTTGTTTTTTTCTGTTAACTCGCTCTTCTATTCTCTCTTCGCTGTTCTCTTTGAAACGGTAGTTGTCACTCATAACTGTTACAGGTTTCTTTTGTTTCTCGATTAACGGGGCTCTCGTCTCTCGGCTGCCCTCACTTGTCTTTGGATGGTCGCCTCTCATCCTTTCGGCTTCGGCGGGGGAGTGTTGGCTTGTTTTGTCTGGCTTTCCGTGGCTTTCCGGCTGCATGCCCTTGGTCGGGGGCAGACAGCCATTACAGGGCCGGATTGTCGGCGTGTGGCTTTGGTACGAGCGCAAAACGACGGCGCGTGCGACGCAACTTCCCCAGAAGTGCCGCCCTGATGCCGTGTATGTTCCCCGTGTTAGTCATAACCTGTCTCTATGCGTGTGTTTCAATTAGCGTGTTCAAATGTCTCTCGAAAGGTCCCTCATCTAACTCCCACTTAACTCCCACTTAGCTCCCACTTAGCTCCCACATAACCCCCATCTAACTCCCTGCTCATTTTCCTTGCCCACTTAGGGTCCCTCTCACCTATTTAGTGCGTTTTATTTCGATTTTCTTGTGTTTTGGCGCCTTTTAATTATATAAATTTCATCCAACGCTTGCATACTCACCCCCTTAGAGCGGAGTTGCACTCCACACTCATTATGCAAAGATACTAAACTTTTTCAACACGCAATTGTTGAAAAAGTAAAAAATGTTAAAAGGAAACTTTTTTGCTAAGTAAATCGGCAAAATTGCAAGGTAAAATGCGGTGTTCTTCGATTTAGCTTCGATCTAGCTTCGATCTAGCTTCGATTGAGCTTCGAGTTGGCTTCGAGGTTGCGCCCGCCTAACTACTGCCCACTGCCCACTTGCCTAATTGCTATCAACCTGTCGTGTATGTCGTTAGGTCCTCGGTAGTAGATGTATGCTGTGTAGGTGTTAGGTGTTCCGTAGTGGTCGCCTTCGATGGTGGAGGTCATCCCTTCCCTGTCGCCGAATGGTCGGTAAATCAGCTGGTAAGCATAGTATCCTTGTTTTAGCTCAAGCCTTTTGGTGTAGGCTTTGTATTCGGGGTTCCACTCCATCCGGCTTTCCTCGTTGAGGAGCCAGTCGGTGAGGGCGCCCACGATATAGACGCCACCACCGAGGTAGGGGCGTTCGAGCGGCAGTGAGAAGTTCACCCACACATATTCGCTCTCCAGCGTCGGGTTGTTCCTGTCTCGTGCGTTTATCTTGTAGCCTCCGTTGAGCGACTCGGTGGGGCTGTAGTTCTTGCGTGAGCGGTCTTCGTCGGGGCGCAATCCTACGAAGATCTCGCCTCCATAGGTTTCCACTCGTTGCACGTTGTACATGGTGGCTCGCAGGTTGCTTATGTCGAAGTATCTGAACGTGTTGCCGCCCGGGAAGATATTCTCCTGCCGCCATTGGTAGCAGAGGCTTGAGCCCGAGTAGTTGGAGAACGGCATCAGCCGCATGTTGTCGAGTCGTCCGTTCTGCTGGACGAAAACCTTTATGTATTGCGGCTGGAAGATGACTCCGCTGCGAGGGCTGCGCTGGTTGTTCCAGTCGAGGGTGACGCTGACTTCCTGGTTCTGCATGAGTCCCTCGCTGGCACGTCCCGCCGTCACTGTCGCGTCGATAGCCTGCTCTGTCACCCAGAAGCGACGGGTGAAGAGCACGCTGTCCGGACGCTCGTCTGGGGTCACGGTGAGCAGGTAGTTGCCCGAGATAAGGAACCGAGTGTAGGTGGCTGGCAGCTGGCAGCTGTAGTGCATGTAAGGCATGAGGGTGGTGAACGACGACTCGAAGTCGTTGATGTATCCCTCCTCAAAGCCGTCGAGGTATTGGTAAGGCTCAAGTCCGTCGGGTTCCCAGTTGGCGTTGCAATGCGATATGCGGTAGCGGAACGAGTGGCTTTCGTCTGTCAGTTCGTCAAAGCTAAGCTGCAGTCGCTGGGGTCCTTCGAGGGGCAACACGGGTGGCTGAGTCTCCGAACCTGCAAGGGAGAACTGCACCGTGCGGATAAACTCGGTGCATATAGAGTCTTTCTGCACCTGCGCCGATGCTGAGGCAAGGGTCGTCGTAAGTAGGAGAAAACTTAATATTTTGTTGAGGCAAGTCACCGTCTTTGTGTTTATAACTTTGTTAAAAACCTGTTGATACTATCTGTTAATATTGTGTATTTATCGTTGTTTTGAGGTGAATGTTTCACGTGAAACAAAATTGTTGATAACTCGAGTGGTTGATATGTTTTGTGTTGATGTTTTTTGTTGATATGTTGATACGTTGATATGGTTTGTGTTGGTTTGTTGTGGCGAGTTCTGGCCTTTTGTTACTGACCTTTGGTGACTTTAATTCGCACAACCTCTTCGGTCTCGCCAGTAACCGCAAAGCGTCCGTCGGCTCTCATCCCCACCAGCCATACGATCTCACCGTCGGCGTCGCACAGAAGCCACTGCTGTTGTTTTTCTATGATGGAGAGTTTCAGGTCGCTGAAGAAGTCGCTCACCAGTCGGCTTCCCTTCATTCCGAAAGGGTGGAAGCGGTCGCCATCGTGCCAATGACGCAGCGATAGCGGCTGTTTCAGCAGCTTGGCATCGCACAATATGGTGTCTTTCGAAGTCTTGAGGGAGGCGACACTTCCTCGCGGTATGGGGTCGCTTATTGTCAGCACTGGCTTTACATAGTAGTTGTCTAACAGGGCAATCTGCAATGTCTCGCGGTTTTTTACGAGCTTATGGGTGGGCGACAGGTATTGTTTGCCGCTCTCACCATGAATGCCTCTTAGGATTTCATCCACGGTGTCGGCATTGAAGCCGTATGGACGTAACAGCTCGAAAAGTAGAGTGTCTTTTGGTTTGAGGGTTTCTATCTTGGCAACAGGTATTTCGTCAATGCCGTCGGAACGATGTGTTATGATGTTCTCAAGTATTGCAGTAACGGTGCTTTGGTAAATCTCGTTGGCATCGCTGAGATTGTGCAGGTTCTGCTCCATGATGCTGTCGAACGAGGGGTTGAGTTCTCTCATCAGCGGTATCAGCTGGTGGCGTATGCGGTTGCGCAGGTAGAGGTCGGAGGTGTTGGTGCAGTCATCGACATAATCGAGGTGTTCGTCGGCGATGAAGCGGTCGATCTCCTCACGGCTGATATGCAGCAAGGGGCGCACCACCTTGCCGTTCTCCGCCTTCATGCCACATAAACCAGAAAGACCTGTTCCCCTCAGCAGATTGATAAAAAAAGTTTCGATGGCATCGTCCCTGTGGTGGGCGACGGCTATGAGGTCGAGTCCTCGCTCTTGGCGCACTTGTTCAAACCACTCGTAGCGGAGTTCGCGTGCTGCCATCTCGATGGAGATTTTCTTCTCTGAGGCGTATGCGTCGGTGTCGAACTGAGCTACATGGCAGGGCACACCGTATCGTTCTGCCATACGACGCACAAACTGTTCGTCGCGGTTGCTTTCTTCTCCACGCAGGTGGAAGTTGCAATGCGCTATCTCGAAACGGTAGCCGCCCCGGTGCAGCAGCTCTGCCAGCACGACAGAATCCCTCCCGCCGCTAACTGCGGCAAGAACAGATTTCTTTGTATCAAGAGTCTTAAGTTTCATGACATATATCACAAACCGCTAACCGCTACCTCCGGACCTGTCTCAGCGCTTCGTAGAAGAACAGGGCCGCAGCTACAGACACATTCAGCGATTGTACCTCTCCGCACATGGGCAGTTTGGCTCTCACCGTGCATAGTTTCATCAGCTCGTTGCTGATGCCTGTCTCCTCTGCTCCCATCACCAGTATGGTGGGTTTGCGGAAGTCGACGGTGGTGTATAGGTTGTCGCACTTTTCGGTGGCGGCACATACTTGCCAGCCGCTCTGCTTGGCGAGATGCAGCACGCTCTTCAGGTTCTCCTCACGGCAGACGGGCACTCTCAGCAGCGCACCGGACGAGCTCTTCACTGCCTCGTCTCCTATCTGGGCGCTTCCATGCTGTGGTACGATGATGCCTTCCACTCCAGCACACTCGGCACTGCGGGCTATGGCTCCGAGATTGCGTACGTCGGTGACGTGGTCGAGCAGCACCATCATCGGGCAGTTGCTCTTCCATGCCCCCTCTTCTATCATGTCGGCGAAAGTACGGTAGGTGATGGGCGATATGACTGCCACCACCCCCTGGTGATTGGCTTTGGTTGTGCGGTTGAGTTTTTCTACTGGCACATACTGCACCATCACCCCGGCTTCCTTGAGTTTCCATTTCAGCTCGCTCAACAGCGGACTGGCGAGACCACTCTGTATCATCACCTTGTCTATCGGGCGTTCGGCGGCCAGAGCTTCCATTACAGGTCTTATACCGCAGATGGTCATTGTGTTTCTGTTCTCTGGTTTCGGTTTGGGAGATGAACTATGTGCAATCATTTTTTTTATCTCTAAAACTTTTAATCTTTTATTCACTCACCACAGATCCGTCTTTGACGGTTATCTTTCTGTCGGCGGTGGCGGCCAGCTCTTCGTTGTGGGTTACTATCATGAAGGTCTGGTTGTACTGTTTCCGCAGGTCGAAGAAGAGCTGGTGGAGCTCTTGGGCATGGATGGAATCGAGGTTGCCGCTCGGCTCGTCGGCGAGCACCACCGATGGTTTGTTTATCAGGGCTCGGGCTACTGCCACACGCTGCTGCTCTCCACCAGAGAGTTCTGACGGCTTGTGCTCGGCACGCTCCTTGATGTTGAGGAAATCCATAAGCTCTTCTGCCTTGATGCGCGCCTCTTTGATACTTTCTCCTTTGATGAGGGCTGGCATGCAGATATTCTCTATGGCTGTGAACTCGGGCAGTAGGTTGTGGAACTGGAAGACAAAGCCGATATGCTCGTTGCGGAAACGAGACAACTTGGCCTCGGAGAGTTTGGTTACATCCTGTCCGTCGTAAAGTATGCTGCCGCTGTCGGGACGGTCTAATGTGCCGATAATCTGCAGCAGAGTGGTCTTTCCGGCGCCAGAGGCACCCACAATCGACACTACCTCGCCCTGGTTGATGGTAAGGTTGATGTCGCGCAACACGTGCAGCGACCCGTAGGATTTATTGAGATTTTTGACTTCTATCATTGAAATACAATTGAGTGATTTCTTGATTGCGCTATTATTTGACTTACTTACGCATTTACGCATTCAAACATTCACGCATTCATAATTTTCTTCCTTTCAGGAAAACCGACTCGACTTTGTTCTCGCCGAAGCTGTAGGGCATATATTCGTAGGTGGATATCGGCTTGGAGATGTAGAAGTTGGCTAATTTCCCCACGGCGATGGAGCCCAGGATGTCGCTGACGCCCATGGCGTAGGCGGTATTGAGGGTGGTGGCGTTGAAGGCCTCCTCGGGGGTGAGGCGATAGCGGATGCAAGCCATCGAGAGGACGAGCTGCATGTTGAAGGAGGGCGCAGTGCCGGGGTTGTAGTCGGAGGCCATTGCAACAGAAAGCCCCGAATCGATCATCTTGCGTGCTGGCGAGAGCGGCAGGTTGAGGAAGAAGGCGCATCCGGGCAGGATGGTGGGCATCGTCTCGGAGCCTTTCAGGCACTCGATTTCGGCGTCGCCCATCTGCTCTAGGTGGTCAACCGATATGGCGCCGTATTTCACACCCACCTGCACGCCACCCGAGACGGCCATCTCGTTGGCGTGGATTTTCGGTCGCATGCCGTGTTTGATGCCAGCCTCAAGGATACGTTCGGTGTCGTGAACGGTGAAGAAGCCCTGGTCGCAGAAGACGTCGATAAAGTCGGCCAATCCTTCAGAGGCCACTTTGGGTATCATTTCGTTGATGACCAGGTCAACATAGTCTTCCTGGTGTCCGCGATACTCCATCGGAATGCCGTGCGCACCGAGGAAGTTGGACTTTATTGTCAGCGGCGAATGCTCCTTGAGGCGGCGAATCACGCGCAGGAGCTTCAGTTCGCTCTCGGTGGAGAGGCCGTAGCCGCTCTTGATTTCGATGGCGCCGGTGCCCAGCCGCATCGCTTCGTCGAGACGCTGCAGGGCCATGTCGTAGAGCTCGTCCTCAGAAGCCGCCGCCGTAGCCTTGGCAGAGTTGAGGATGCCTCCGCCACGTTTGGCAATCTCCTCGTAGCTGAGGCCGCGGATCTTGTCGACAAACTCATGCTCGCGTGAGTTGGCATAGACGAGGTGAGTGTGTGAGTCGCAGAAGGAGGGGAAGAGCAAGCGTCCGGAGGCGTCGTATTCGAGGTCGAATTTTGAATCGGCGAGGTCAGACATAGGTCCGAAGGCTTTGATTTTCTCGTCCTCAATGATGAGGTATGCGTCGTCAAGTGTTTCAAGTTGAGCCATCTCCTTGCCCTGAAGGCGCATACGGTTCGTGCGGTCGATGCCGACTATCTGCTTGATGTTCTTTATGAGTGTTAGCATATATACGATAATTTTTTTCGTTATAAAACAGCAGCAATCTTCCGCAATTTTTTAAGTCTTGCGGCAAGCGGCTTGCTCCGTTTTGCCATTTGCATGTCGAATTCCGATTGCATACGTATCAGTGGCATGGCGTCGATGTCAAGGGCAGCTCCTATCAGTAAGGCGTACTCTACTGTCATTGGACGTTTGCCGTTTAACACTTCGTTTACAACTGAATATGAGATGCCAGTCACGTTAGACAGCTGTCGTTGTGTAATGCCGCGATATTCAATCTCATCCTTGACAATTTCCCCAGGATGTGTTGATATGAAAGGCGTAAGATTGTTGGCAATCATGTCGTCCCTTATTCCGTCAATATGTATCATTTTTGTCAATTATAGTGGTTAGACAATTCTGTGATATTGCAAATGGTTGCTATCTTTTGATTTTCAATGGTTTCTTCTGTGAACTCGATTCGGTATTTATCATTCACTCTCACTGATGAATAGCCAGCCTTGTCTCCTTTTAGATGCTCGTAATGCAAGCTTCCCAATCTGGCAAGGTCATTCACATCAGTCTGGTTTTTCATTGTGTTTATTACCTTGACATAGCGAGCCACAATATCTGGCTGGAACCTGTATTTTTTACTGGTTGTCCGTCCATTAACGTACAATTCCTGTAAATACTGCTTGTCAAATTTTACAATCATAACCAACTGCAAAAATACAAGTTTTTTTACAATATTCTCAAAATTGCGAATATTAATTGCTTATTCGCTTATTTTCAATGTTTTTAAAACATCGACTGTTGATCACCAGCGGTCTTGATCTTTCCCAGGTGCTGGTAGGCGAGCTGGGTGGCTTCGCGGCCACGGGGGGTGCGCATAAGGTAGCCTTCCTGGATGAGGAATGGCTCATATACTTCTTCTATCGTGCCAGCGTCGTCGGCAACGGCGGTGGCTATCGTGTTCAGTCCGACGGGGCCGCCTTTGAACTTCTCGATGATGGTGGAGAGTATCCTGATGTCCATCTCGTCAAGTCCGTGACTGTCAACGTTTAGGGCGTTCAAGCCATAGCGGGCTATATCCAACGTTATGGTGCCGTCGCCTTTGACCTGTGCAAAATCTCTCACCCTGCGGAGCAGCAGGTTGGCGATACGCGGGGTTCCGCGGCTGCGTCGTGCTATCTCAAGGGCCGACTCGCTCGTTATCTTCACGTCGAGCAGCGATGCCGAACGGTTGACTATATGTGAAAGCGTCTCCGAGTCGTAGTAGTGCAGACGGCAGTTGATGCCGAACCTCGCTCTGAGCGGTGCTGTCAGCATGCCGCTTCTCGTGGTGGCACCAATCAGGGTGAAAGGTTTCAGTGGCAACACCACACTTCTGGCGGCAGGACCTGACTCGACCATGATGTCTATCTTGTAGTCTTCCATCGCCGAGTAGAGGTACTCCTCCACTATCGGCGACAGGCGGTGTATCTCGTCGATGAAAAGCACATCGTTTTCCTCCAGGCTTGTGAGCAGGCCTGCCAGGTCGCCCGGCTTGTCCAGAACCGGTCCCGAAGTCATCCTCATGTTGACTTCCAGCTCGTTGGCTATGATATGTGCAAGGGTGGTCTTTCCGAGTCCTGGAGGGCCGTACAGCAGGACGTGGTCGAGTGGCTCGCGACGGCTCTTGGCAGCGTGCACGAACACCTTGAGGTTGTCCAACACCTGCTGCTGACCTGCAAACGATTTGAACGCTGTCGGCCTTAACGCTCTCTCCACCTCGCGCTCTTGTGCACTCTGACTCTGTCCTGTGGGGTCTAAGTTGTCATTCATGTTTTTAAAGTCTTGATTAATAAAAACGTTGAATAACCCCTTTTATTGTAGGTATCGGAAAAAGCAAGGATTCCTCACGTTTTGGAAGGAATCTTAATAAATTATAAAAAATATCATTGCCGATACAATATTTGTAACAATGCCTCGTTTTAAGACGTATAACATTGAAAAAGCACAAAAAAGATGAGTTCTATCATTGTCGGAACAGACTTCTCGAACGGTTCGTACATGGCTCTTGAGCTGGCAATTGACATTGCCAACAAGATGCACACCGACATCAAACTGATTTGGGTAAAACGCGAGAAAAAACTTTTCACTGACGAACAACTTGAGTCCGCCATCCATCTTGCTGGCGACAAACTCGTTGAACTTCAAGAGAAATACAGTCGTCGACTCACTGGTGGCAAGATCTACACCGATGTGCGGAGCGGAAAGGTCGCTCAGGTACTCGGCAACGCCGCCAAAGAGGAGAAGGCTCCTATGATTGTCTGTGGTACCAACGGTGCCTCTGGTTTCGAGCGCTACTTCATGGGTTCCACCGCCGTACGTATCGTGATGGATTCTCCTTGTCCGGTTCTTACCGTCCGCGAGGGTTTCAACTTCCACAAGCCTCTGGAAAACATCGTGATGCCTATCCGTGTTAACGAGACTTCACGTCAGAAGGTCCCCTTCACCACCGACATGGCAAGGGTGTTCGGTTCGAAAGTTCACATCCTTGGCCTGATAGACTCCCCGGTATATGCTTCTGAGCTCCGTACCTATATCTTCCAGATTGAGGAATACCTCAAACAGGAGGGCGTTCACTACTCCAGTGTTGTAAAACGTTACACCAACTACTGCGACACAGTGCTCAAATATGCGGAAGATATCGATGCCGACCTCGTAGCTATCAACACCGAGCAGAACAACCCCATCAACGTGTCGCGTTTCTTCCTCGGCACCAACGCTCAGCAGATCGTTCACCACTCGCAGATTCCTGTCCTCTGCATACACCCGCACGACATTGGATGGTTCTCTAAATAGCGACGTGGTCGTGGTCGGCGGCGGTGCCGCCGGTCTTATGACGGCAACGGCGGCGGCAGAGTGCGGCAAGCACGTTGTGCTGCTTGAGAAAATGGACCAAACCGGGCGCAAGCTCCGCATCACTGGCAAAGGTCGCTGCAACCTCACCAACACATCCTCTCTGAAAGACTTTTTGACGCACGTCGGCTCCGACGCGCGTTTTCTGCGTAATTGCTTCGCACGTTTCTTCAACTCCGAGCTGATGGATTTCTTTGAGAAACGTGGCGTGCCTCTCTCTGTTGAACGGGGCAACCGCGTTTTCCCCTCCAGCAGCAAGGCTCTCGATATCTTCCTCGCTCTCATAGAAAACCTCGAGAAGAACCCTCTCGTCGAAATACGAAAGAATTGCTCTGTAAAAAACCTTATCCTCGTCGAAGAGGATGACGGTTCTAAAAGGGTTGGAGGGGTGCGACTTCTCAACGGTACGGCTCTTTTTGCTCCCAAGGTGATTGTCGCCACAGGCGGACTTTCCTATCCTACGACAGGCTCCACCGGAGCTGGCTATCTGCTGGCTCGCGAAGCTGGACACACCGTTGTCGACACGGTCCCTTCGTTGGTGCCTCTCGTCTGCGAGGAGAAACTACCAGAAGAGCTGGAAGCGTTCACCCTGAAGAACGTACGTCTTTGGATCGCTCCTATCGAAGGGAAGAAACTCTACGATGGCTTCGGCGAACTCTCTTTTACTTCCGACGGCATCGGAGGTCCTCTCTCTCTCAGTGCAAGCCGTCTTGTGAGTCGTCATCTGCAGCGCGGAGAGAAGCTGATAGCACATATTGACCTGAAACCTGCCGTCGACTCTCAGGATTTGGACCGTCGTCTTGTGAATGACCTTAACAGCAACGGTACCCGTATTTTCAACGACGCCCTCCGTCTCTGGCTGCCCGCTGAGGTCATACCGCTGGCACTCAAGTCGATGCATATCGAGTATTATAAACGTCTCAACCAGATAAATTCCGCCGAACGTCACCGTCTGCTTAACTTCCTCAAAGACTGTCGTCTCACCCTTGTCGCCACTCGCGACTACAACGAGGCGATTGTAACCCAGGGTGGTGTCTCTCTCAAGGAGATAGATCCCAAGACGATGGAATCGAAATTGGTCAAAGGACTGCATTTTGCCGGTGAGGTGCTCGACCTCGACGGCGACACGGGTGGATACAACCTCCAGATAGCCTTCTCTACCGGATGGGCAGCAGGGCAGGTGAATAAAACGAAAACTGAGAATTGAAATACCGTCGGCTCATAGTATTCCTGTTGATCCTCCTGCCGGCAGTCACGATGCGTGCGCAGGAGCCGCTGGATCAGTCACCCAACTACCAGCTGGCTGTCATTATAGGTGGCGATACCATACCCCGTTACTACCTGCGTGACCTCAACGTGGTGAAAAGGGTGAGTCTCAGCGAGGACGAGATAAAAAAGAACAAGCGACTTATCCGTAACATAAAGAAGATGCTTCCCTACGCTAAGGCTGCACGCCGCGAGCTGGATATCATCGACCGTGAGGCATCGGGACTCTCCAAGAGTGAACGTCGCAAGTATATGAAAGCTAAGGAGGATGAGATAATGGACCGCTATGCCGACGAACTGAAAAAATGTACTGTCACACAAGGCAAGGTGCTCCTGAAGCTCCTCGACCGCGAGACGGGCAAGTCGGCTTACACCTGCGTGGGTGAGCTGCGAGGCAAGGTGAGGGCCGGTTTCTACCAGTCTTTCGCCTGGATATTTGGTTTTAAACTGAAAGCACGTTACGACCCCGAACACAACAAGGAGGACAACCTCATCGAGCGTATAACCCTCTATGTCGAAAGCGGCCGCCTGTAGGATCAAACCACTAACGCATTCACGCACTCACACATTCAAGCAATAAAGCACTCACATATCAATCTAATGCCCTGTGCGGGCACGCACCATTTACACACTCCCACATTCACGCACTAACACATTCACAAATTCACGCATTTTTCCAATGTACGCTATCTGCACTTTACCCCTCTGTCCGGTTCGTAGTGATGCTTCCGATAAAGCGGAGTTGGTCGACCAGCTCCTTTTCGGCGATCGGCTCATGGTGCTCGACCGTCAGGAGAAATGGAGCCGCATCCGCTGCGCTGAATATGACTACGAGGGATGGATCGACAACAAGCAGTACACCCTTGTCGAGGCTCCTGAATATGATGCAGTAGGATTGTGGAAAGGATTTGTTACCGAACCTCTGATGAATATCTCGCTTGGTGACGACTCTTTCCTCGTCCCGATGGGTGCTCGTCTCCCTGAAATCATGGAAGAGGAAAAAATGGACCCTGTGGAGTTGGCAAAGAAACTGCTGCACACGCCCTATCTCTGGGGTGGTAAGAGCTGCATGGGTATCGACTGCTCTGGGCTGACTCAGGTGGTCTTCCGTGTCTGTGGGTTACAGCTTCCACGCGATGCTTCCCAGCAGGCGCTCTGTGGTGAAGCGGTGGGCTCTATAGACGATGCCGTGCAGGACGATCTCTGCTTTTTCAAGAACGAAAGCGGTAGAATCATCCATGTCGGAATCTATATGGGAGCTAACAGAATCATCCACGCCTCTGGTCAGGTCCGTATCGATAGGATTGACAGCACTGGGATATTCAATGCCGACATGGGACAGTATACGCACACTCTGGCCTCTATAAGGAGAGTGTTGTAGGGTCTTATGCCGATGCGGTTTGTCGGATTGAGAAATTATGGCTATCTTTGCAGTTCCAAATAAAGAACAATAATATAATATGAAATACACTCGTCTCCTCTCGGTATTGTGTGTTATGCTGCTTATGTGCGGCACGGTGAACGCACAGAAACTCACCCTCGTGAAAAAACATCCCGCCATCGGACAGCAGTGGGAGTCCCGTTTCGGTCTTACTGGAGCCAACAAGCCTGCCGGCTTCTACTACCGCTTGCGCGAGGAAGTGCGTGTGCCTACCCTCATGCGTTCCACCACCACCGAGCAGCTGCAGCTCATCATCTCCGAAAAGACCGACTTCGGCTCTTTCGGTCTCTTCCGTAGCTCGATGAACGATGAGACATACGCCTTCGTTTTGGCTCTTTACAACAAAGACGGCAAGCTCTACCAGGAGTTCGACTTGTGCAAGCTTACCGGCGAATATATGCTTGAGTTGCAGGATATCCGTTACGATAACGGCCGCTTCTACTTCAATATGGCCTGCCCCTCCTATTCCAAACTCTTCGGCGGACAGTGCTCGCGTCTCTACTGCCTGGATGCTAAAAAAGGGAAGATCGTCTGGCAGACCGACTACCTTATCAGCAACGATATCATCGTGCTGAACGACAACTTCATCGTCTGCACCTATGGGTTCACCGATGAGAGGGATTTTGTTTATCTGCTCGACAAGAAAAGCGGCGACGTCACCTGTCGCATGTCTCTCGACAAGAAATCCGAATACGTGGAGGTGAAAGACAATCAGCTTTTCGTCATCGACGCGGCGCAGAATGTCTACGTCTTTAATATCGAGAACGAATAACCCTTTCCTATAACCTTTTCGCGAGATGACAGAACTCCTTATCCTTTTTGCGGTCACCGTGCTGGTTTCGGCCGTAGGCTGGAAGTATTTCATCTATTTCTTCAGTTTGGGTTACGGCTACGGAGTGGCGGCTTTGGCTGTCACCATGGTATTGCTGCACACCGATCCAATCAACCCGGCCGAGGTGGCGCTCTGTGTCCTCCTTTTCGTTTTTGGCTGCCGGCTGGGTACTTACCTCTTCATCCGCGAACGTAAAGCCGCTGCCTATCGTAAGATTCTCTATGACCCCTCGTTGCAGAAGAAGAAACCTGTGGGGGTGATAGTCACAGTATGGATGTTCTGTGCCATCCTCTATGTGCTGCAGGTCTCTCCTGTGGCTTTCCGTATGATGAACCGTGCCAACGGTGCGGTGGTGAGCAACCTCTGGGCGTGGATAGGTGCTGCGGTCACCCTTTGCGGCATCCTGCTCGAGGCTCTCAGTGATGCGCAGAAGAGCGCTGCCAAGAAGCTCAATCCCAAACGCTTTGTCGATACTGGTCTTTACCGCATCGTCCGTTGCCCTAACTATCTCGGTGAGGTGGTCATCTGGACCGGTGTCCTGCTCAGCGGCATCGGAGCCTCCCTTGCTGTATGGCAGTGGATTGTCGCTGCGTTGGGTTATCTCGGCATAGTCTATGTGATGTTCAGCGGCGCACGTAGGCTCGAACTCCGCCAGAACGAGGTCTATGGTAACGACCCGGAGTATCAAGCTTACGTCAAGCGCACCCCGATACTCATCCCTCTGCTTCCCATCTACAGCGTGGTGAAGTATAAATGGCTGCAAGCCTAAAGGGAGTCGTCTCCTTCAGGCTCTTCCTCTTTGCTGTAACTTATTGGTAATGGTGTCGGCCACCAAAAGGTGGTGTCGACAAACAGATGCTGCATCTCTTTGAGGCAGTCGGCCATCAGCGAGTGCCGGTGCCAGAAGTGCATCGGATAGAAGTTGTCGGTGTATATCTTGTTCATCCACTGCATCACCCCACGCAGCATGTTCGACTCGAGCCTGGGGTCGATAGGTAGCATCACATGGGTGAAATGCGGTATGTGGGCTCTCACCGAGCGTACTACCGACATGTACATCCCTTCCATCTCGTCGAGCGACACCTTTAGGTGGTCGCCCTGTTCGAAATACCAGTTGTTCAGGTCGCCCGAATGGAAGGCGGTGGTGCCGTCCGAGAAGGTGAGGGCTATCGCCACTCCCACATCGGTCGAGCGGTAGTAGTTCGCCCTCAGATACTCATCCTCATAGAACCGTTCCGGGTTCATGATATCGCGCACCATCGTGCGAGGCACATGGCGTCTCCTCACGGTATCGTAGGAGAGCATCAGTCGTGGTTGCACCGTGATCTGTTCGTCTCCGTGTCCCCAAGTCAGTATCTCCGGGTTGTAGTGGTCCTCGTGGAAGTGCGATACAAACACATATACCGTCTTCGTCGTCTTGGACAACAGATCGTGTAGGTATCCCATCGGGTCTTTCCAATAGTCTATCACCACGACCACTTCGTCGTTCTCAAGCACAAAACAGCTGTGATATATGTATCGTACTGTGGTCATCAGCTTCTGCCTATTTCTTCGCTGTCGTCGGGTAGGTTTATCGACTGGAAGCGGCGCTGTCGTTGCTGCCACCTCTCTCTTGCATACTGCTGCATATCGCTCACTTCGTCGTTCTCGTCTATGATTTCCAATCCGAAGATGGTCTCAATTATATCCTCCAGCGTGAGTATACCCTGGAAGCAGCCGTATTCGTCGATGGCGACGGCTATCTGCACCTTCTGCTTGAGCATCGATTCCCAGGCGCTGCTTATCGAGTCTTCCTCGTTGAAGTAGGGCAGGGGACGTTTTATCTCCGACAGGTGGCTCGAGAATTTGTCTTCTGCCAGATATTCGAGAGCCTCGCTGCGCAGTATGTATCCCGTGATGTCGTCGGCGCTGTCCGCATAGACTGGAATCCTCGAGAAGTGCGAGTACTCGTCGTCGCGATAGAACGACTTGATGGTCATGTTCTCGGGCGCAATGGCTGCCACCGACCGCGGGGTCATTACATCGTAGATATGTATGTCGTCGAGTTTGAAGATGTTCTGTATGATCTTGTTCTCGTCCTCGTCAATCACCCCTTCGTCTTCTCCCACGTCGGCCATCGCCGCCACCTCCTCGCGGCTCACCGCTGCCTCCTCTTCGTTCTTGGGGGCAAACACTTTGGTGAACAGTTCGATAAGTATCACAAATGGGAACATCAGGATGATGAGTAACCGTATCGTGTTCGAGGCAAATCCCATAAGCTTCCTCCAATGGCGTGTGCCTATTGTTTTCGGGATGATTTCCGAAAAGAGCAATATCAGGATGGTGGTGACCACCGACACCAGCGTGAACCAATGGCTTCCGAAGGCGTCGTTGACCTGATGACCCACACCGGCAGCACCTATGGTGTTGGCTATGGTGTTGAGCGAGAGTATCGCCGCTATGGGTCGGGCGTTGTCGGTCTTGTATTGTTTGAACCGGATGGCGGGCTTGTACCCCTCATCCTCCCTCATGGTTATGTATGATATGGGGGTTGAAAGAAGCGTCGACTCCAGTATCGAGCAGAGAAAGGAGATGGACATCGCCCCAAAGAGAAATACGAGCAGGAGAAGCATGTAAAATCTTTTATTTAGCAGCCAGCAACTAACAAATTAACAAACTAACACATTCACAAATTCACAAATTCACACATTCAAGCATTAACGCAATCAAGCATTCAAGCAATCATCTCACCACCACTTTATAAGACTCTCCGTCGGTGCGGACGATATAGATGCCGGCATGCGACATCGGGATGGTAAGGGTAGATGCCATCTTTCCGTCGAAGTCTGACACCTTGCGTCCCATCGTGTCGTAGATGCTGCCTTTGCCTACGTTAGTCCCTCTCATTGTGATGTTCTTTCCGTGGGAGTAGACCTTCAACGCTGCTCTGCGGATGACCGCTTCGTCTATCGCCAGCGGACCGTCGCCGAAGACCACATTCAGTGTCACGTCGGCTGCAATGTCGCTGAAGTCATAGGTGATATGTTTGAAGGCACTGTCGGCAGGATAGTTGATGTGTGCGTCGGTGAGCGTCGATCCGGCACGGAACACCACCTCGTCGTTCACGCTTATCGAGGCTATATGATGCTCTTCGTCGGCCACGATGTCCAGATAGCTCTGGTCGTCGCCGTTGGTCATCGCTACATATTTGCCGCATACGGCTTCCTGGTTGTGGTCAAACACGCCCGTGTTCTCGTTCGTGGAACCCGAGCATACCACCTGCACACTCGAGAACTGCGGTGGGCGCATGCCTATGATAGCCTGCTGACGGCAGTTGAAGCTCGACCCCTGGACGGTCAGCGCGTCCACGCGGAATTCTCCGTCGTAGGCTCCGCCCCATCCCAGGTTGACGTGGAAGAACAGTCTTGGGTTGCATCCGTCGATGATGAAGCAGTGTCCGGGTGACGGTCCTTCGGCTGCAGCGCCGGCGAAGATTATCGGACGCCCTTTCTGCAGGTCTTCTTTCAGTAGGTTTATCCAGGCGGTCACGTTGCTGAACTCGCTGCGCACCCGTCCGTCGATGTCCGACGAATAGCCGAAGAAACGTGGTATCACGTTCTCCGACGCGATGCTCCTGGGGTAGTGGTTCTCTCCGAAGAGGATATTGTCCTCGATGGTGACGAAAGCCATGCTTCCGCCAGGTGCATAGAGCATATTCAGTGCGATGCCGCAATGGTAGTTGAGCAGTGCCACCGCTTTTATTTTGACGCTGTCCGATGTGGAGCGCAGGGTGTCGGGCATGTTAGCCCAGTCGTAGGTGGTGTGCTCGAAGTCGGCGCTCAAGGTGCCGTAGGTCCAGTTGAAGTTGGTGTCGGTGAAGTCGGCATAGTTGTATGAGTTCTGTCCGATGCCGTGCTCGGGATAGTTCCAGTAGTGCATCACCTGCGCCATGGCGGTGGCCACGCATCCAGTGGGGGCTTTGCTGCTGCCCTCTCCCGGACAGTACAGGTTGAACGGGTCGCTCTGGTTCCAGATGGATGTCAGTATCGGCTCTACCGTGACCGAGGCTTTCGGCTCGGGCAGAGGCTCACCGTTCAGGAGTGCCGCCCACTCGCCCTGGGCGAAGTCGTCGGCTTTGTAGCCAGCTTCGCGCGCCGCTCCTATCTGGTTGTCGTACGACTGCAGCCACGACACTATCGACGGACAGATGTTCTCCCTAAAAAAAGGCTTCTGTGAGTAACCCAACACCGGACAGGCTATGTCGTCGGCCGAGACCACGATATAGCCCCTGTCGCCGCTTTCAGCGAAGAGGTATATGTTGGTCAACCCCAACAACGAGGAGTAGTCGTTGAAGGTCGCCGTCTGCTTGTACTCATTCCACCAGAACGTCTGCGCCACACGCAGGGCCGTCGTCCTGTCGACAGGCGATGCTTGCACAAACAGAGGTATGATGGAAAAAATAAAAAGTAACCGTTTCATATTTCTTTTGATAATTGTTTCACAATTCAACCACTGACACACTCAAGCACTCACGCATTCCCACATTCCCACATTAACAAATTCACGCATTCATACATTCACACATTCAAGCATTCACCTCACCATCACCTTGTGTGCTTTGTTGCCTATCCTCACGAGGTATATGCCCCCTTTGTCCATCCTGACCGAGGTAGCCACCTCGCCGTGACCGTCGAAGGTGGCTATCCTGCGTCCCATGAGGTCATACACCTCGCCTTCGTTCACCTTGCCGCCCTCGATCCTTATCGATCTGTCGCGTGAGTAGACCACGATGTTGTCGTTCCTCTCGCTCGCCTGCTCTATTGCCACGGGGTCGGGCTCGTCGTCGCCGCCACGTCCCGGAGGGAACATCAGGAAGATGCCCGACTGCTTGGCTACAAAAGCCATGCTCCCTGTAGGCGCTATCTCGTCAATCCTGAAGTCGCCGTCATACTGGCCGCCCCAGCCGAAGTTGCAGTGGAAGAAACTGCGGGCGTTATATCCGTCCAGCACGAAAGCATGCCCGTAGTCGCTGCCTTCGGTGTTGCCGGCGAACACCAGCGGACGGCCGTTGTTCAGCTCGTTCTTTATCATCGCTACCCACTGCGAGGTGGTGTAGTCCCAGCGCATACGTCCCTCTGCCGCCGGCGAATAGCCGAAGAAGCGGGGTATTATCAGTTCGGCTGCGATAGACCTGGGGTAGTGCACCGAGTCGAAAGCCAGTATCTCCGCCACCGTCATGAACGAGCCGCTGCCTTCGGGGGTGTACACCATCTCCAGCGCCACTCCGCAGTGATAGCACAGCTGTGCTACTGCGTTCTGCTCCACCTCGGGACTCGAGGTGGTGGCCACGTCCGGCATGTTGTCCCAGTCGTAGTAGCTGTTCTCAAAGTCCACGGTGAGGGTGTCGTAGAGCCACACCGCGTTCGAGTCGCCCAGCATGTGGGTCACCGCTATCGGACGGTCGTTATAGCTGTAAGAGTGCTGTCCCACTCCGTGTTCGGGATATCTCCAGTATCTCATCACCTGCGATATGGCAGTGGCCACGCATCCGGTCACACAGTGTTCGCCGTTGGCGGCCGGACACATGTTGTTGTACGGTGCGCTCTGGTTCCATTTGGAGGTCATCATCTGTGCCACCGCCGCCTTGCGGTCGGCGTGGGCGGGCTTGATGTCGTTCTCAAGATCCTGCCATTCTTTCGTCACCTCCGCTGCCGGCCCTTCGCCGAAGCTGCGGCCGAAGGCAATCTCCTCCTCGTAGCTGCGCAGCATATCCATCACCGCCGGGGCGATGTTCGAGGTGGGGAACCCGCTCTCACTGGAGTAGGCGAGTATCGGCATGGCTATGTCGTCGGCCGAGACCACGATATAACCCTTGCCTCCGTCGACATCGAAGAGGTAGAGCTCTCTGAGACCCACCGTCGCGCTCAGGTCGGTGAGCTGCGGTGTGCTTCCCGTCTCCTGCTTCCAGAAGTTCTGAGCCACCTGCATGGCGCGGTCCCTCTGCACCTTCTCGCCGAAGGCGGTCTGTGCTATGAGGGCTATGATGAGAGTAATAAGTAGTTTACGCATATCGTACCTTGTTTTATCATTTGCAAAAGTACAAAAATTATTCGTATTATTGCACTTGAAAAAAGTGAAGCCCTCTTACACCTAAAACGCAAAGTATGACCTATCCAGAGCTCTGCGAGAAGCTGACCGACTACGCCAACCGTTATGAGAACGCCGCTTTCCTCGACGGCGACCCCTCCTGGTTCATGCATCAGGTCGAGGGCGTCGGGAACCGTGAGATGATGGCTTTCCTCGCTTCCGCCCTGAGTTACGGCAGCCGCAAGCAGTTCCTGCCTAAGATACAGCTCTTGCTCGACTGGAGCGGGGGAGAGGTGTTGCGGTGGGTCGCCGACGGTGCCTACCGTAAGCACTTCGCCCTCGCCGACCGCTCCTGCTTCTACCGTCTTTACGACGTCCGCACGATGCGGCTTTTCCTTGATGCCTGCCGTGAGATGCTTTTATCCCGTGGTAGCATGGGCGAGTGGCTGCGGTCGCTCGGGGTGCATGATGCACTTTCGGCGGTGGAGGCGATATGCCGCTGGTTTGCCGAGCACGGGTCGGTGGGGGTGGTGCCGAAGGATGCCAGCTCGTCCTGCAAGCGGGTATGCATGTTCCTGCGTTGGATGGTGAGGGACAGCTCGCCCGTTGATTTGGGGCTCTGGAGCGACTTCATCGACAAGCGCACGCTTATCGTGCCGCTGGACACGCATGTGCTTACGGAGGCGAGGGCTATGGGGCTGATGAAGGGCAGGAGTGCCACGATGGGTGCGGCGCGGAGGCTGACGGCGGAGCTGGCGCGGGTGTTTCCGGAGGATCCGCTGAAGGGGGACTTTGCCTTGTTTGGGTTGGGGGTTAGCAGGGGGTGAGGTTTGAAGGGTTTTAAGGGTTTGAAAGGTTTTAAGGGTTTGAAGGGTTTGAAAGGTTTGAAAGGTTTGAAAGGTTTGAAGGGTTTTAAAGGGGTGGGGTTGAGTTGTGGGGGTAGTGGGCGTTGAGTGAGTGTTGAGTGAGTGTTGAGTGAGTGTTGAGTGGGCGTTGGGTGGGCGTTGAGTGGGCGTTGAGTGAGTGTTGAGTGAGCGTTGAGTGAGCGTTGAGTGGGCGGAAGGGGTGTTTTTTTTGGATTTTTTTGATTTTTTTTGATTTCGTTGAAAAAAAAGTGACTTTTTTCTTGCATAAGTCGTTTTTTTTTTTTTTTTTTT
>CACYJU010000021.1:0-22262 GCA_902774845.1 uncultured Bacteroidota bacterium | reverse complement strand
TGTTATGAAAAAGATTGTTTTTTTGATGTTTGTGGCTGGTGTGATGATGACCCTTGGGATGGCGTCGTGCAACACGAACAACAACACAAACACCACCACTGGCGAGTGGGTTGACCTTGGGTTGCCGAGCGGCGTGCTGTGGGCAAAATGCAACCTCGGGGCAACAACTCCAGAGGGGTACGGAAACTATTATGCATGGGGCGAAACCATCACGAAGGAAACTTACGATTGGAGCACCTATCGCTACGCCACCGTCGGTGTGGACGACGTCCTGCTGACCCTGACCAAGTACAACACTTCTGAGGCTTATGGCACCATCGATAACATGACCACGCTTGAAGCCTCGGACGACGTGGCGACGGCAGTGTTGGGCAGCGGTGCAAGGATCCCGACCAAGGCGGAGTGGCAGGAGCTGCTTGACAACACCACCGCAGAGTGGACGACAGTGAACAATGTCTTTGGCCGCAAGTTCACCGCGTCTAACGGCAACAGTCTGTTCCTGCCCGCTGCTGGCTTCCGGTTTGGCAGTTCGCTCTACACCGCCGGTACGCACGGCTACTACTGGTCGTCGTCGCTCCGCGAGTCGCTCCCGTACTTCGCGTGGCAAATGTGCTTCAATTCGGACGGCCAGGGCGTGCACGACGACAGCGGCGGCCGCTACTGTGGTCAATCTGTCCGCGCGGTGCGTTCTCAGAACTGACCTTGTTTTTTCCGCCCCCCCCCCCCCCATGAAACGCCAAGAAAGTGCAACGGGTGACGGGCGGCGTAAAGACATGTGGGCGATCTGTTCGCCTTGTACTGTATTAAATTAAAATATTGAAATCATCAAAATATTGTGGCGGGCGGTCTCTGCCGCCTGCCACTTGGAGAGAGGTGGGGAGCCTCCTCTAAATCTCCTCGTGGAGGAGGAGACGTTGGGAGTGGTGTGGGGGATTTGCCGGGGTGGGCTGGATTTACTAGGGGAACTAGGGGGACTAGATTTGATGGGGTTGATGGGTTTGGTGGGGTTGATGGGGTTAATGGGGTTTTGTGGGGGTGATGGGGTTGATGAGCTAGGTGGTCTGGATTGACTAGAGGGGGGATTAGTTTTTTAATTTATGGTTTATTATGCATAGGTAACATCTTTTTTCAAAAAATCAATTTATTATTAACCATTTAAAAGAAAGGAAAAATTATGGCAAGAAGTAGAAATGCAATGGGAAAATGGAGGGGGAGAGTTGGGTCGACGGTGTTTTCGGTGCAGAACGGTAAGCAGGTGATCAGGGAGGCGCCTGGGGAGGTGCGGAACCCGCGGAGCGAGAAGCAGCTGGTGGTGAGGGCGAAGTTTAAGGTTGGGACGCAGTTTGTGACGCTGTGGAAGTGGACGCTGGTGCCGTACTACAGGGGTAGGGCGGCGAACATGGTGCTGGCGAGGGCAGCGGCGACGAGGGACGCGTGGGACACGGCGACGATAGCCGGGAGTCAGGCGGCGATAGGGATAGGGGCGTTCGGGACGAGGGTGAACATGACGCTGGGGTACCAGATGGCTGCTCCGGAGGTGGAATTCGAGGCGGCGAGCAAGCAGATAGTGGTGAGGGACGCGACGGTGGAAAACCCGGCGATGGTGGTGTATGAGGTGCGGTCGTTTGACGCGGCAGGGATGCCGATAGGGACGCGGTATGTGAGGACGGAGGTGACGAGCGCGGAGCCGCTGCTGGTGACGCTGCCGATATCGGAGGCGGCGGTGGCGAAGAGGTATGACTTGATGACGTACTATATGAGGGAGGACCCGAACGCTGAGGACGCGGGGGCATACTCGCGGCTGACGAACCTGACGGTGGTGGACGAGGAGACGGGAGAGCTGCCGGCGGAGGAGTACACGCTGGATGTGCTGAGGGACGAGAGCGCTGGGAACGTGCTGATGTCGCGGCTGGCTACGGGGAGTTTTGTGGTGAGTTAGTGATTAGTGATTAGTGAATAGTGATTAGTGATTAGACAAATGATTTTTTGGGCGTCTCTTTTTTGGGGGCATCTTTTTTGGGCGTCTCTTTTTTGGGGGCGTCTTTTTTTGGGGGGTGGCTTTTTTTGGGGGGGGGCTATTCGTCGCTGGATTCGGAGATGAAGCGGCGGTAGGCTGAGAAGGTGTTGGCCCGCGAGAGGAAGCCTACGTAGCTGTCGTGGTCGTCGAGGACGATGAGGTTGTAGCGGTTGGACATCTGGAACTTCTCTACCACATCCTGCGGTGAGTCGCTGAGATGGACGACGTCGAGGTCGGAATAGGGCTGCATGAGGTCGGTGACCTGGTAGCGGTCGTAGAGCTCGGGCGAGAAGATGAGCTTGCGGACGTCGTCGAGGACGATGATGCCGACGAACTTGTCGTCGGGGTCGAGGACGGGGAAGAGGTTGCGCTTGGAGTATTTGATGGCTTCGACGAGGTCGCCGAGGGTGTCGCCGATGCGGACGATGACGAAGTTGGTCTCGATGAGCTCGCGCATGTTGATGAGCTGCCAGGCGGAGGCGTCCTTGTCGTGGGTGAGGAGGTCGCCGTGCTTGGCGAGGTCGCGTGCGTAGATGGAGTGCTTCTCAAAGGGGTTGACGCAGATGTAGGTGACGGCGGAGGTGAGGAGCAAGGGTAGCATGAGCTCCCAGGAGCCGGTGATCTCGGCTATGAGGAAGGTGGACATGAGGGGTGCCTGCATGACTCCGGTCATGACGGCGGCCATGCCTATAAGGGCGAAGGTGGAGGCGTTGAGTCCGTCGAAACCAGCGACGGAGACGAGCATGTAGGCGAAATAGCCGGTGAGTCCGCCCATGATGAGGGAGGGACCGAAGGTGCCTCCTACACCGCCGGAGCCGATGGTGACGGCTGTGGCGACGGCTTTGAGGAGGATGAGCAGGAGGAGATAGACGATGACGATCAGTGGCCAGTGGTCAGCGGACAGTTGCCAGTGGCCGGTGGTCAAGGGTTCGAAGATGCTGTTCTGGAAGAGGGTCTCGACGCTGCCGTTGAGGAGCTGGGTGAGGGAGGAGTAGCCTTCGCCGAAGAGGGGTGGGAAGAGGAAGATCATGAGGCCGAGGAGGATGCCACCTATGACGAAACGGGAGCTCTTGGACTTGAGTGTGGCCATCCACTTCTCCACTCGGTCGGTGACGCGGAGGAAATAGACGGAGGAGAGGGCGCAGATGACGCCGAGGATGAGGTAGTAGGGGATCTGAGAGACGCGGAAGACATCCTCGACCTGGAAGGAGAACTGGACTCCGTTGCCCATGAGGAAGTAGGCGACGGAGGAGGCGCTGAGGGCGGAGAGGAGGAGGGGTATAGCTGCTGTGCGGGTGAGGTCGAACATGAAGACTTCGACGACGAAAAGGACGCCTGCGATGGGGGCTTTGAAGATGCCTGCGATGGCGCCTGCGGCACCGCATCCGAGGAGGAGCCGGATGCTCTTGGTCTCGAGCTTGAAGAGGCGTCCGATATTGGAACCTATGGCACTGCCAGTGGAGGCGATGGGGGCCTCGAGACCGACGCTGCCGCCGAAGGCGACGGTGAGGGTGGAGGCGATGAGGGAGGTGTAGGTGTTGCGCGCGGGAAGGATGGAGCCTTTGCGCGAGATGGAATAGAGCACCTCGGGGAGACCGTGCCCGATCTGTCCTTTGACGACATATTTGACAAAGAGGATGGTGAGCAGGATGCCGACGGCGGGGTAGAGGAGCATGAGAATATTGCCACCGAGGACTGTTGTCCAGCCGACACGGAGGAGGCTCACGTTGACGAAATGGACGAGATTCTTCAGCGCGACGGCGGCGAGGCCTGAACAGAGTCCTACGAGGACGCTGAGCAGGAGCACCTTGACGTGCTGGTTGAGATGGACGGGCTGGGTATGTTTAGTTTTGAGTTTCAAGTTTCAGGTTTCAAAGTTTTGCGGGTTGCAAATTTACACATTCTTTGCAATAAAGAGATGTTTTTGGCGTTTTTTTGTTGATTAACAGGTATCGAACTATGTCCCGATTGAGATATACAGCACTGATAACATTGCTTTTTTTGGCTGGTGCCGCCACAAGGGTGTCGGCTCAGATGTCTATAGACTCGCGACTGCTGAGGTCGGACTACAAGCTCGTGGGCACCGTGAAGTCGGTGACGGAGGCGCACTGGGACGAGGAGGGCAACTTCATCGGGCGGCAGAACAACCTCTTCTCGCGCACGGGCAAGGTGCTGGAGGAGACGGTCTATTACGGCGAAGGGGAGCAGGATATTGCTTCGATGAAACTTTATGACTATAACGGCGACGGGACGGTGGCGGCATACTACCACTATGCGAGGGGAGGGGAGGAGTACGCTGTGATGGAGTGCTTCTCGCACTGGATTGCCTTCTACGACAAGAAGAACCGGTTGCTGCGCAAAACTACCTTCGACTTCCAGCCGAAGGCCGACAAATACGGCACGCCGATATGGGTGCGCTCGAGGGAGGAACTCTTCGTGCCTCGCGACGGGAAGAACGACACCTTATACACCTTCGACAAGAAAAGTGGCCGCACGACCTCGATGCGGTATGCTATAGCGGACCAGGAGGTCCCCACGGAAGGGCACGCTACCTTCGCTTACACCGCCACGGGCGACACTCTCTCCATCGTCTTCGACGACCCCACGGGCACCAAGCCTCTGCGCAAGGACTACGACTACAAGTATGTGAGCACGAAGCAGCAGGCGGCAGCGGCCGGCGACGGGAAGGGTCGTGCTATCTCGCCGGTGCTGCAGAAACGTCAGCAGGAGGCTGAGAAGAAAGCCAAGAAAGAGGGGAGGGATGGCGACACGCTGAGGCTGGAGCTGAAGACGGTGACCACCCGCTACAAGGAGGACAACCGTGTGGTGGTGCGCACCGAGCGTTATGACGACAGCAGCAAGCTGGTGAACCTGAACATCACCGAGACCGCCGACGGCGGGAAGAAGCAGGTGGTGGAATACCGATATAATGCCAAATACCAGCTCTTCGAGTTGGAGACGACCCGCTATGTGGGGACGGAGATGGTGTACCAGATGAAAGACCGCTTCACCTACGACCGCAACGGCAATCCGGCATCGCGCAACAGGAGTGGCAAGTCGGTGACCCGTCCAGCCACATGGAAGTTCCAATACCGCGACTTCGACAAGCAGAAGAACTGGACCTCGCGCACTTACATCGGTCCTTCGTCGGAGACGGTGACCACATCGGTGAGTCAGCAGGGCAACACCATAGAAAAGATAACCTACGAGGGCGAGGCGAAAGAGACCGACACCCGCGTGATAAAATACTACTAACCAAGGACCGAATAAAAAAACATTCTCACCATGAAAAAGATATCAGTCATTATCCTGTTTCTCGTTTGCTCAGCAACGCTTTTCGCCCAGTCGCAGCAGAAACGTCTCGAGCAGCACCTCTACTTCCTCGCTGCCGACTCGCTGCATGGCCGTTTCGCCGGCTCGGACGATGCCATGAAGGCGGCTGAGTACATCATCAAGCAGTATGAGGAGATGGGCGTGGAACCGTTCTACGAGAGCGGATATATCCAGTCGTTCACCAACTCGATGATTGGAAACAAGATGACTTTCAACAACGTCATAGCTTGGATTCCTGGCTCTGACCCTGCGCTGAAGGACGAGTATGTCATCATAGGTGCGCACTATGACCACTTGGGAGAAAAGAACGGAAAGGTGTATAACGGTGCCGACGACAACGCGTCGGGTACGGCTGCCGTCATAGAGATCGCCCGTCAACTCAAAGAACACCAGAAAGAGCTGAAGCGTAGCGTGATATTGGTCAACTTCGACGGCGAGGAGCTGGGTCTCTTTGGCTCGAACGCTTTTTCTAAAAGACTTGCGAAAGAGAAGAAGATCGACAAGGTGTGCCTGATGATGAGTCTGGACATGATAGGGTGGTACCGTCAGAGCGGAAAGCTCATAGTGCAGGGCACGGGCACCATCGAGGACGGCAAGAAGAAGATGAAAGAGCTGGCTGAGATGCTTGGGGTGAACCTTAAAACCCAGAAGTTTGAACGTTCGGTGCTCACCGCTACCGACACCGAAGGGTTCGCCAAGAAGGGGGTGCCGACGCTGGCTGTCACCACCGGCCTCAAGTCGCCCTATCATAAACCTGAGGACGATGCCGACCTTATCGACTACAAGGGTCTGAGCGACATCAGCGACTATATCACCCGCTGGACCACACAGGTCTCGTCGGACGAGCTCTTCCGCTCGTCGGGACGGGTGGCTAAGAAGCACCAGTCGGACATCCAGCCTTTCGATCTTGGAGTTACTGTCGAACTGGGCAGCAGTCGTCTCCATTTCCCATATAGTAGTGCAATTGACGGCCGTAGTAGCTTCGCTGGAAATGTAGGCCTCACTGCACAGGTAAACTTCAAGTGTAAGTGGATTGGATTGAAGACTCAACCTATGTATGGTTGGTCGTTCGCGAAATATCCTGATCTGTCCAATCCATATTCTAAATCAAACACTTTCTATCAAGAAGGCTTTACTTTGCCGTTTATGGTTGTTTTTCAGACATGGTCGAATCATTCCTTTGAAATAGGTGTGTTCCATGCCGGTATAGGCGTTTACTACACGCGCGTGTTCAAGGGAGGGTTGAGGACTGTTGATCCAGTATGGGGCTACCTTAATCGCAACCAAGGCGGTTTTATGTGGGATATAGGATATCGTTTCCATGGACTCGACTGTTCGGTCTATTGCCGTTATCAAGTCAACTACATAACCAACGACTCCTCGGTAATACCACATCTCCGCAACTTCTATTCTGGCGTCAGCCTTTCCTATTTCTTCCTCTAACAGACGGCCTCTATGACTCGCACCATCATAACCCTATGCCTTATCTCGCTTGCCTGCTTTGCTTTCACGGGAAGCGGCATTCGAAACTACCAATGCCGCAAGTGCGGCACCCTCGTGTGGCAGGATCGCACGCCGTCGTATAGTGGATGTCCCGCTGGTGGCAGCCATTCGTGGGTGAACCTCGGCGAGGTGGGCGACAAGAACTACCAATGCCGCAAGTGTGCCACTCAGGTGCGCTCCAAGCAGACGCCCTCATATACGGGCTGTCCGGCTGGCAGCAGCCACTCGTGGGTGTCGCTCGGCAACGTGGGCACCAACGCCTACCAATGCAAGAAATGCGGCACGCTGGTTTACAGCGAGCGCACGCCGTCATACACAGGTTGTCCGGCGGGCAGCAGCCACTCGTGGCGAAAACTGTGATTATGGTTAGTCGTTGGCGCCAATCTCTTTGAGGTTCTCGCCAATCATCTCTTTGAGGTACTTGATAATCGAGAGGTCGTTCATCGACATCCCGCCCAGTGCTTCTTTCACCTCGTCGGTGTCGAAGACGAACTCGTCCTGGTCGGTGATGTGCTTATAGACGAAATGAATGTCCTCATGCTGAGATACGAGCATCACTATGGTGCCAGCCAGGTCGCCCATCGGCGGGCGGTCCCAGTGGTTGTGTTGGAACCAGAACTCCAGCCGTGTGCCTTTGCCCACCTCGCTGGTCAGCTTCATGCCTCCGCCGCAGTTCTCGGTGTTCATCTTTATGAGCGGCAGGCCCAGGCCCACCTTGCGTGTGGTGCGTGTGGTGGTGTAGGGGTCGGTTACCTTAGCCATGAACTCAGGCGTCATCCCTTTGCCGTTGTCCTCTATCACAAAGTGGTAGTCGTTCTTCAGGATGCTGTCGGTTATGGTGAGGTATATGTCTTTCGCGTTGGCTGCGATGGAGTTCTCCATCAGGTCGTAAACATGCAGCGAGAGTTCTTTCATGATGATAGTTGATATAATATGCTGATAACAGACAATTAAATAACGCTCTGCCCGAGCACGGGCCCCTGTGCGGGCACGGACCTAAAGGCCATCGTGTCAATCCACCGTCCCTCTGCTCCTTTCAGCGCTTTGCGGAACTCGTCGAAGCTGCGGTGTGCCATGTGGATGACGTTGTACACGTCGCCGATGTTGTTGACGAAGTGTGCGTCGCTGTCGGTGATGAAGCCGAACTTCTTCAGGTAGGCGTTCTTCTTCAAAAAGTCTTCTTTTGTGACGAATTTGTTAATCTCCAGGCCGTCGGCACGCAGGTCGGGTGGCACGAATCCCAACTGGCTTGTGAGCGATGTTGTCCCTTTGTTCACGTGTGCTGGGACGAAGAGTCCGCCTATGCGGTGCACCTCTTCGTAGATGCCGTCGATATCGACATCTATGCCGTTGAGCAGGTGGTATTCTTCTTCGCCAACAATCTCTTCGTTCTCGTCAACAATCAGCTGGTAGCCGAAGCGGTCTTCGTCGTTGGGTATTTTTGGAAGATGTTCATCCAAGAACAGCTGGAATTTGTCCAGCTGCTCGTCTGTCTCAAAAAACGAAAGGCAATGAGCTTCCTCTTGTGATGTAACCTCCACTCCGCCCAGCACAAAGAGCCCTTTGTCTCGCCCGATTTTCTGTGTCACCTTCACCTGTCTTGTGGTGTTGTGGTCGGTGATGGCAATCATGTCCAGCCCTCGCTCCAGCGCGCGGTTGACTATGTTGATGGGGCTCATCTCCAAGTCGCCGCACGGCGAGAGGACGGTATGTATATGCAGGTCGGCCTTGTATGGATGCAGTTCGTCAGCCATTCAAATATTCAAGCATTTAAGCATTAACGCACTAACGCATTAACACATTAACGCATTCAAGCATTCAGGCATTCACGCATTCAATATCTGGTAGATTTTTCCTACCGTCTCGTAGGTTTGCATCGAGGTGCTGAGGAACGGGATTCCCTCTTCGTTGCTCTGTTCGAGTGTGTCTTCGGCTGCCTGCTGGTTCTTCACCAGTATCACGCATGCCAGCTCTTTCAGCGAAGCAATCGCCATCACGTTCTTGTGGGTTTGAAGGGTCACCCACACGTTGCCCATCTCGGCGTTGCCCATCACGTCGCTCAGGAGGTCCGACACATAGCAGCCCTCGATTTCCCTATCAAGTCCGCTCTCGCCCGAGAGCACTTTCAGTTGCAGTTTTTCGACCAGTTCTTTTACTTTCATTTCAGTATTGTTTTTTCTATATTATTTTCAATTTTACCGCCCTATGCGGGCATACACTTATAATCGCCCTGTGCGGGCACGCATCAGAATTACTAATTCAGTTCTCCCGAGATCCTGTCGTCGCCCCAGATGTTTTTCATCTTCTCCACGCACTCTTCGGGCGACATCTTGCCCAGTTTCTCCAGATGGCGTTGGTAGAACACGCAGTCTTCGATGCTGCCTTTGCCGCAAACGTGGTCGGTTGCCAGCGAATCGCACGTCGGCGACCCGCACAGGCCGCAGTCTATCTGAGGCAGGCACTCTTTCAGTTTGCGTATCTTTTCCATCTTCTCCAAGGCTTTCGATATGTCGGGGTCGAGGGTCATCACCGAGCGGGGTTGCACGGCTTCCACGCCGCTGCATTCTATCAGGTATTCTTTCTGTGCGTCCATCTCCCTCTCGCGCGGCACTTCGCCGTTTCGCTCTCTCTCTGCCGCCTTGCGGGCTCGTCCGTACATGCGTTCGCTGCACAGGAATCGGTTCTCGCACGACAGCGTCGCTCCGGCGCACGACTGGTCGCATGCCCTCAGCTCCAGGAACTGAACGCCATCTATCTCGTCGTTCTCCAGCTTCTCCAGGAAGTCTATCACGTTGTGTATGCCGTCGATAGAGTAGGAACGTTTTGCCATGCAGATGCGTCTCTCGCCGTTGGTCAGCGTCGAGAGTATGGCGTCGGACGAAAGGCGGGGTGTCTGCAGTGGCGGAAACACATAGTCTTTGCCCTGCTCTTTGATTTTCTTGAACACTATGTTGTACAGCGAGTCCATGTTGATCACGCCGTCGATTATCGACTTCACCTCGCCCACAGGACTCTTCACAGCCGCTATCTTCGCCGCGCACGGGGTTACGTAGAATATCCCTATCTCTTTTCTCGGCACTCCTTGGTCGGTGAGTTTCTTAAGCGCGTAGGTGGCCGAGATGTCGAGCGGTGCCTTCAGCGGTATGATGTTGTCCACCAGCGACGGGTATTTCACCTGAATCAACCTCACGATCGCGGGACAGAAGCTCGATATCAGCGGCTCCTTGTCCTTGTTCTCCATCGCGTAGCGGTTCTTCGCTTCGGCATATATCAGCGCTGCCGACTCAACCTCGAACACATGCCTGAACCCCAAGTCTTTCAGCGCCGCATATATCCGCGACACACGTATCTCGTCGGGAAACTGCCCCAGAAACACCGCCGGTATCAGCGCCACGCTGTGCGGATAGTTGTGTATCTCGCCGAAGTCGTCCTGCATGATGTATATCGCCTTCATCGGGCATTCCGAGAAGCACACTCCGCAATCGATGCAGCGTCCTGCGTCGAGATGTGCCTTCCCGTCGCGGATGCGTATCGCCTCCGTCGGGCATATCTTCATGCAATGCGAGCATCCGATACATTTTTCGCCGTCTATGTCGAGCGAGTGGTAAAATCCTTGTTCCTTATTCATACGCCAACTTTTTACTTAACTAAAAATAGAATCCTCAAACTTCCTCTTTCCCTATCAACATCCAACCTATCAACCTATCAACATCCAACCTCAAAACATCACCTCCATCTCCACCGTCGTCCCAACGCCCACTTCCGACGTCACGTTCATCTTGTCCACGTTCTTCTGCATGTTCGGAAGCCCCATTCCTGCGCCGAATCCCATGTCTCTCACCTCAGGTCTCGCCGTCGAGTAGCCTTCCTGCATGGCGAGGGCTATGTCGGGTATTCCGGGTCCCTTGTCCGCCACCGTCATCTTTATCTTGTCCGACTCTATGTCCACCAGCACCTTCCCGCCGTAGGCGTGCGCTATCGCGTTCACCTCGGCCTCATACAGCGCCACCACCACCCTCTTTATCACCGCCGGTTGCACATTCAGCTGTTTCAGGGTCTTCTTCACCGAGCTCGATGCCGTTCCCGCATTCACGAAATCCCCCTCCACCACAGTATATTCCAGATGCATAATTCTTGAAACTTAAAACTTGAAACTTAAAACTAATACAGCGGCTGCAATCCTGCGTCATACAGCAGGCCGCAAGCCTTGAACAGCGAGAAGGGGCAGGCTATGATGGTCATGTCGTTCTCCTCCGCCAGCTCCAGCATCTCCTCGCTCGGCTTTTTGTTCCTCACTATGATGGCCACCTCCAATCCTGCCATGTCGCAGGTTCTGATTGTCTGCACGTTGCACAATCCGGTTATCAGTATCGGTGTGTCCTTCAGCGTCAGCACGTCGCTCATCAAATCCGAGGCAAACGCTTTCGTCACCTCCTCGTCCAGCCGCTCTTCTCCGACGCACACCTCTGCGTCAAGCAGCTTTACTATTTCTCTAAGTGTCATATTTTCTGTTTTCTTTATTGTTTATTAAGCTGATTACTTTCCATTTCCGCAAGAGGGAAACCTCCTCTTCGGAAATTGCAAATATACTAAAAAAAACGATATCTGTAAACGAGTTGCTTATAACCCCTCAAAAAACTCTACCTCTGCCCTACCTCGCTTCTCCCTATCATCTCCCTACCATCTAGCTCTCTTCTGACTCCCATCTCCCTACCATCTGCACAGCAATGGAACAGCAGCTTTTGTCAGGCAGATGTCAGGAAAAAGTCAGACAAATGTCAGGAAAACTCAACCTTCTTACATCTTACATCTTACTTCTTACGTCTTACTTCGCTCCTCTCTTCTCCCTCACCAGCCTCACCGCCAGCCCGTTGCTCTTCCTGTCCGTCCCGTTGCTTATCGCCTCGGTCGAGAATATTATCGCGTCGCCCATCGACTTGTCGTCGCTCGAGGTCGCCGCCCAGTAGCGTCCGTAGGTATTCCGTCCCCATTCCTTCTCCCCGTAGGTCAGGTTGCCTACTGCCGGCAGGAACACTGCCCCCACCTGCTCCATCTCCTTCCATTGCTGCTCGCTGTACACATTCGTCTGGTACCCCCTGCGGCTTCCCGCCATGAAGGTGCAGCTCTTAGGTGTGTGCCACACGTCGGGCAGCAGCACCAACCCTGTATGTCCGCATACCGTCGCCAACCCTTGCTTCTGTGCCGCATTCGGTCGCCGGGTTAGGATGTATCTCCATTCCGTTTCGGTCAGAGTCCTCCATTTTCCAGGTCTCACGTCGGCTCCCCAGTCCTTGAATTCGCCATATTTCGTCACGTCGGCCTCCGTAAGTGTCGGTTCCGCTCCCGTGCCCCATCTGAAAAACTCCACCTTCCCCGACCTCGAGCTCGGATGGTCATACTGTCGTGCCGCAAACTGGTATTTCTTCCCCTTGATGTCGTATCTTAGATTCCCTGGTGCGAAATACACCTGCTGTTTCTCCGATATCGAGAATCCCGACACTTCCGCTATGTAGCTTATCGCCGCGTTCCCGCCTATGTATATCGTCAGCGTGTCCGCCTTCCTCGGGGTGATGTGTATCGTGAAGTGGTTGCCCGTCTTTATCCAAGGGGTCGTCTCTATCGTCGAGTCGTTCGCGCTGCTCCTTATCCACAGCTCTGTCGACATTACCGTCTTCTCTATCTCGATGGTGTAGGTCTGACCTGCCGTCATCGTGCGTGTCTTCGGTATGTTCAGCAGCTGCACCCTCGTCCACGGGCGGTACTGGTAGTTGTCGTAGAAGATTGGCGGTCTCTCCCTCATCTGGCACAGGTCGTACATCTGCTTCCCGTCCAATCCGTATTGTCCCAGATAGGGATACAGCGAAGGCAACGTCTTGAACCTCTTCAGCTCTATCGGCTTCTCAATCATCTGGTCGTCCTTCGAGTCAGGATAATGAGAGAAAATCATCCAGTAAGGATCAACGTCAAACCACTCTTCCCTGTTCTCGTTCTTTTGGAACACCCCTTCGTCCGTCACCATTCCAGCTCCCCACATCGGATCTATCAGCACCTGCCTTTTCTCCATCTTCACCGCCACCCAGTAGTGCGGCATCACCTTCTTTGTCGTGCTCTTCTTCGTCACCTTCAGCACATTCTCGCAGCAGTTGCCCTTCACCACTCTCGCCTCCAATCCTGCCGCTTTCGCCAGCTCCACATACAGGTGCGCATAGCCCTCCGCATTGCCCTCTTTCTCGATCCAGCAGCCCTCCGCCGTGTTCACCTTTCCGCTTGCGCTCTGCCTCACGTTGTCACATTCCCAGTTGTATATCGCCTTTGCTTTCTGTATTGCCGAGCTGCTCCCTTTCGTTATCTTGGCTGCCCTTTCCGCCCAGCTGCCATCCTGCGCCATCGCCATAAGCGGCAGCATAAGCAGTATAACCGATGTTAAGATTGTCCGTTTCATAGCCCTTTGTTTTTGGTTCATAATAATTAGAAACCGTTCAGCAGTTTCCTATATATAATACGCCGCGTACGCTAATTTATTGTGCAACCCTTAAATTTAGCGTTTTTAACACACCCACGCTTGTTTATTTCGAAAATAGTTGTACCTTTGCGTTTATCCTCTTGGATTCAATTATTCATTTAATAACTTAAATTCAAAACATTATGAAAAAAACATTACTCTTTGTGCTCGCAGCTATCTTCGCTTGCTACACAATGAATGCTCAGCAGATTCTTTTCTCTGATGGTTTTGAGGAAGGTCTGGCCGCTTGGACCACTATCGATGACGATGGTGATGGTTTCGTTTGGGACACCGCTTCTGTTGGTTACCAACCTAACTCTGGTAGTTTTAGCATTATTTCTGGGTCTTACGATAACAATGTGGGCCCTCTGACTCCCGACAACTGGTTGATCACTGCAACTCCCATAACCCTCGGCGCCAGCTGCGCTATTTCTTGGTGGGATGCTGCTCAGGATGCTTCTTATCCTGCCGAGCACTATGCAGTTTATGTCTCCACTGGCAACACCGTTTCTGATTTCACAGCCGGTAGCGCTGTTTTCGAGACGACTCTTAATAGTAGTACTTGGAACAATCGTATGGTTGACCTCACAGCTTATGCTGGTCAGACCGTCTATGTCGCTTTCCGTCACTTCAACTGCACCGACCAGTTCTATTTGAAACTCGATGATGTACAGGTTATTGAAAATATCACAGTTCCTGAGATTACTCTCTCTCGTTTGACTGTCCCCGCCACCGTTGATGTCAACACTCCGTTCACCATGTCTGGCGTTGTGACCAACCCCAGCACCGTAGCTCTCACCTCTTTCAAGGTTTCTTATACCCTTGACGGCGAAAACTCTGGTGACATCACCATCAGCGGCATCAATGTTCCCCTCGGTGGCACCTACGCTTTCTCTCACACCGCTCCCGCTTTCGTGACCACTGGTGGTCTCCACACTTTCTCTATCACTGTGAGCGAGCCTAACGGTACTGCTGATATCACCGCCGACAACACCCTCAACGGCACTTTCCTGGCTTGTGGTGTTGCTATCTCCTCTTTCCCCTATGAGGAACTTTTCGAAGACGGTACTCTCGGATGCTGGCAGACCTATGACGAGGATGGTGACGGTGATGCTTTTGAGTACACAAATGCTGGTATAGGCGTTGCTTACTCACAGTCATATATGGTTACTGACATCGACAACTGGCTTATCACCCCTGCTATTCAGATTCCCGAAACTGGCACATACTATGCTATGTGGGCTGACTTCTGCTACGATGCCAATAATCCTGACAAATATTCTTACTACATCGGCACCTCCCCCAGTGTGTCTGCCTACGCTTCAGCTACTCCTATTGAGACTGTCACCTCTGATACCGCAGTAAATCAGCGTTATGTTTCCTTGGCTGAATATGCAGGTCAGACTATCTATATGGCTTTCCGTCACCACGATTGTGCTGCCGGTTATATAATCATTGGTGGATACACTGTCATGGATCCCAATGCAGTTCTCGACACCATCGAGGTCGTCTCTGCTAACGAGACTATGGGTACCGTCACTGGCGGCGGCGTCTTCGAGGATGGCACCGAGATCACCATCTCCGCTACTCCTAACAACGGATATCGCTTCGTCCGTTGGAACGACAACAACACCGACAACCCCCGCACCATCGTTTGCGAAGGCAATGCTACCTACACCGCTTACTTCGAGCTGATCCCGACCACCGGCATCAACGATGTGAACGCTGCTGACGTGAAACTCTTCCCGAACCCCACCTCCGGCAACCTCTATGTCGAAGTTGAAGGTCTCCAGAAAGTCGAAATCATCGACGCTGTTGGCCGCGTGGTTCTCTCTCAGAACAACGGCACCGTTAACATGAGCAACCTCGCCAACGGTATCTACACCGTCCGCGTCTCCGCTAACGGCACCACCTCCATCAAGAAAGTTGTTAAGAAATAACCTTTCATCTAGAGGGATTTAAGAGGTGCGGCCGCCCACGCGGCCGCACCTCTTTCCTTTATATATGTAATATTTTTTGTAATTTTGCATCCTCAAAAATATATATATACAATAACACAAAATCAAGAGAGATGGCCGAACTGACCGAGCAAGAACAGATACGCAGGAACTCACTCAACGAACTGCGCAACTTGGGTATCAACCCCTATCCCGCAGCCCTCTATGAGGTAAATGCCAAAACAAACGAAATACTTGAGCAATACCCGAAGGACAACACCCTTTTCCAGAACGTCAGCATAGCCGGACGTATCATGAGCCGCCGCATCATGGGTGCTGCCTCCTTTGTCGAACTGCAGGACTCCTACGGCCGCATCCAGCTCTACGTCAAACGCGACGAGATATGCCCCGATGAGGACAAGACCCTCTACAACACCGTCTTCAAACGCCTCCTCGACATAGGCGACATCATCGGCGTCACTGGTTATGTCTTTGTCACCCAGATGGGCGAAACCTCCATCCACGTCAAGAGCCTCACCGTACTCAGCAAGAGCCTCCGTCCTCTCCCTATCGTCAAAGAGAAGGACGGCAAGGTCTATGACGCCTTCACCGACCCCGAGCAGCGCTACCGTATGCGCTACGTCGACCTCATCGTCAACCCGCAGGTGCGCGAGACCTTCGTCAAACGTGCCAAGATAGTCAACATCATGCGCGACTATTTCAACGAGCAGGGCTATCTCGAAGTCGACACTCCGGTCCTTCAATCCATCCCCGGCGGCGCAGCTGCCCGTCCTTTCATCACGCATCACAATGCACTCAATATCGACCTCTACCTCCGTATCGCCAACGAGCTCTACCTCAAACGCCTTATCGTGGGCGGCTACGCTGGTGTCTATGAGTTCTCGCGCAACTTCCGCAACGAGGGTATGGACCGCACCCACAACCCCGAGTTCACCTGCATGGAGATATACGTCGCCTACAAGGACTACAACTGGATGATGACCTTCGTCGAGAATATGCTCAGCCGCATAGCTATGGCTCTGCACGGCACCACCAAGGTCAGCGTCTGGGGCAACGAGATCGACTTCAAGGCTCCCTTCCGTCGTGCTCCCATGTGCGACCTCATCAAGGAGGAGACGGGTGTCGACGTCGCCAATATGGACGAGGACCAGCTCCGTGAGGCCTGCAAGCAGCTCGGCGTAGAGACCGACTCCACTATGGGCAAGGGCAAGCTTATCGATGCCATCTTCGGCGAGAAATGCGAGCACAAGCTCATTCAGCCCACCTTCGTCACCGACTATCCCATCGAGATGTCGCCTCTCTGCAAGCGTCATCGCGACAACCCCAACCTCACCGAGCGTTTCGAACTCTTCGTCTGCGGCAAGGAGCTAGCTAACGCCTACTCCGAGCTCAACGACCCCATCGACCAGCTGCAGCGTTTCCAGGAGCAGCTCCGTCTCAGCGAGAAAGGCGACGACGAGGCTATGTTCATCGATATGGACTTCGTCCGCGCCCTCGAGTTCGGCATGCCTCCGACTTCGGGTATGGGCATCGGCATCGACCGTCTCGTGATGATGATGACGGGCGAGCAGAGCATCCAGGATGTGCTCCTCTTCCCGCAGATGAAGCCTGAGAAAAAGGCTGCCGTCACCACCGACGAGGAGTTTGTCGAACATGGAGTCGCCGCCGAGTGGGTGCCTATGTTGCGTAAGGCTGGCATCAACACCCTTGCTCAGCTCAAGGAAGCCAACCCCAACAAGCTCTACAACGACCTCAACGGCCTCCGCAAGAAGAACAAGCTCGACATCCCGCCCGTCCAGAAAGAAGCCGTCGAGAACTGGATAAACAGCTAATCGTTATGCTTTCCGTCAAGCAGTTCGCCTTTAACCACTTCTCGACCAACTGTTATCTCCTCTGGGAGCAGGAGTCGAAGGAGTGTTTTATCATCGACCCTACGGCGGAGTACGCCAGCGAGGAGCAGAGCCTCTCGCTCTTCATCGACCAGAACGGATTGAAGGTGACTCGCATCCTCCTCACCCACGCTCATATCGACCATATCGCCGGATTGAAGTGGGCTTATGAGAAATACCACCTTCCCGTAACCACTCATGTCGACAGCAAGAAGATGATCACCAAGTCAGCGATGTACGCCGACCTGATGGGATTTGCGGCATCCGACTTCAGCGCTATTGAGTACGATTTCATCAACGGGGGCGACCGGCTCTCCATCGGAGCCGACTCCGTCGAGTGCCGTTATGTGCCGGGCCATTGCATAGGCAGCCTCTGTTATGTGATAGACGATCCCAAGATGGTTTTTACTGGCGATGCGCTCTTCCGCGGCAGCATAGGACGTACCGACCTCCCGGGTGGCGACCACGACCTGCTGATGGAGAAACTCCGCTACGAGATCCTCTCCCTCGACGACGACACCGTCGTCCTCCCAGGTCACGGCGAATGCTCCTCCATTGGTGACGAGAAAAACTGGAACCCGTTTTTGTGAGTGATTAGTGAATAGTTATTGGTGAATAGACAATAGTAAAAATGTCCATCAACCCGAAGATAGAACCCACCTGGCTCGAAGTGCTGCGTCCGCAGTTTGAGGCTCCCTATTTCGCCCAGCTGAAGGACTTCCTTGTGGCGGAACGTCAGCAGTACGAGTGTTACCCCGCAGGAGGCAATATCTTCAATGCTTTCAACCTTACCCCCTTCGACAAGGTGAAAGCCGTCATCATAGGACAAGACCCCTACCACGAGCCGGGTCAGGCACATGGTCTCTGCTTTTCCGTACGCGACGGCATCAAGGTGCCCCCTTCGCTGGTGAACATCATCAAAGAGATAAACAGCGACCTGGGCACGTCGGTTTCCACCGATAAGGGAGACCTTACGGGATGGGCCGAACAGGGTGTCCTCCTTCTCAACGCCACCCTCACCGTGCGAGCCCATCAGGCGGGCTCCCATCAGGGCAAAGGGTGGGAACTTTTCACCGATGCCGCCATACGTGCCCTCTCCGAGAAGCGCAGCGGCTTGGTGTTCCTCCTTTGGGGCAGCTATGCTATCGCCAAGTCGAAGATGATCGACCCGAGCCGTCACCTCATCCTCACGGCTCCGCATCCCTCACCACTCTCTGTCTATCGCGGTTTCTTCGGCTGCCGCCATTTCTCGAAAGCCAACGCCTACCTGCAACAGCAGAACCTCCCGCCCATCAACTGGACGGACATCAGGTGATGGAGAGCTCGAGAGCTTAATGGTTTAATGGCTTAATAGGTTAGTAGTTTAATAGTTAAACCACTAACACAATTTTGCCTGTCACCATTAAAGCGATCAGGCATTCAAGCATTCAAGCAATCAATACGAGAACGTGATGCCGAAGCAAGCCAGAATCGGCAGCTGGTTCACCCTTTCGAACGTGGTGCGGTTGAAGTAGAAGAGGTTCTCCCTGCTGTAGATATTCGTCGCACTCAGATTGAGTTCCAGCAGGCATCTTTTGCCGATGGAGAACTTACGCTTCACTCCTATGTCAAGCCTGTGGTAGGCCGGCATACGACCTTTGTACAGTTCGGCATAGTGCAGGTTGAATTCGCCGTTGGCGCTAGTGTAGTCGGTGTTTATCCCGTCGCCGTTGAACACTATGTTCTCGTATGCCCCCTGAGTTTGTGTGAAGGGGAATCCGCTTCCGAAGTTCCAGCGTGCGCTGAATTCCCACTCTCTCTGTTTGCCCAGGGCGTAGGTCACCAGAAGGTTCACCGTATGGCGCCTGTCGTAGTGAGGGTGGTATGTCCCGTCGCCCTCGTTTGAGCGGGTGACCCACCCCAGCGAGTAGGTGCCCCACACGTAGAGGCGCTCTATCTCGTACCTCACGCTGAAGTCCATACCGTACGCCTTGCCTTTCTCATACACGAAGTCCGACGTCAGGTAGTCGGGTTTCTCGTAGGCGCCGCCGATAAGGTAAGCGGGGTCGTTCTTGTCGAACATCTTGTTGTGGTTCATGTTCAGCAGCTGGCTGAAGTTCTTGAAGTAGCCCTCCAGGTTGAAGGAAAGGTGCCTGTTCAGGTCATATTCGGCGCCGAGGATGACATGCTGGGCTTTCTGCAGGTAGCTGTCGCTCTGCTCTCCGTTGATGCGGGTCACATCAAGACTGCTCTGCCCCGTGAGGAAGCCCGTGAAGAGGTTCACTATGTCGTTGTCCGAGCGGGCATCCAGCAGCATCTGGCTGTACAGGCCGCCTGCCAGCTTGAAGCGCAGGTGCTCCGTGGCGTTGTATTTCATTGCCAGACGGGGCTCAGGGCTGTGTTCACCCTGTTTGGTGTAGAAGATATATCTGAATCCGGGTTCGATAAGCAGCTTGTCGTTCACGTTGCACTTGAAGGTGGCGTAGCCCGAGATGTTCGCCGTATACATGTTTCCGGGGTTCTTCGTGAGGCCGTACGAGTTGGTGTACTGGTATTTGGTGGTGTAGCCCTCAAACATGATGCCCGCTTTCAGCTTGTGCTTTCCGAAGAAGTTGGTTACGTTCAAGCTGGCGTTGAATCCGCTGATGCCGCTGTATTTCGGTTTGTCTGAGGCGTCCTCCATGTTTATCTGGTAGTCGGAGTAGGCGATGGTTCCGTCGAGCAACGCCGACGTGCCCGTCACCAGCACGAAGTTCGTCCCCACACCCCAGTTGGTCCAGTGGTAGTCGGCTATCGACTGGTAAGCCGTCACCTTGTCGTCATAGCGGAATCCGAACAGGTTGAACTTCGAGCCCGTGCCCGAGTTGAGGCTCATCTTGGCATACACGTCCAGGAAGTCGAACGGCAGCCCCCCTTTGATGTAAGGGTAAATCCATTTCGAAGTCTTGGAGAGATAGGAACCCTTGGCCGCCACCAGGTAGGTGAGCGTCGCCTTGTTGTTCTCCCCCCTTTCCTTCATGAGAGGTCCCTCGACAATCAGGTTCGCACCGAAGGTGTTGATGCCCACCTTGCCCGAGTGCCTTTTCTTGTTACCGTCCCTTGTCGTGATGTCCATCACCGACGAGAGCCTTCCGCCGTATTCGGCGCCGAAGCCGCCGGTGTAGATGTCGGCGTTCAGTATCACGTCGGTTTCGAATATCGAGTAGAGTCCTATCGAGTGGAACGGGTTGTACACGATCATACCGTCAATCAGGCAGAGGTTCTGTATCATCGAGCCACCGCGAATGTAGAGTTGACCACCCTGGTCGCCAGTCGAGTTCACGCCAGGCAGCACCTGCATATACTGCGCTATGTCGGCCTGTCCGCCTATCGAAGGCATCTGTTGTATCTGGGTTGCCGTAACCTTCTCCACCGACACCTGCGTCTCCACCTTGCGTTCCTCCATGCGGTTGCTCGTGATCACCACGTCCTTCAGCATCTGGGCGCTCTCTTTCAGCTTGATGTTACGGTTCAGCACCTGGCCTTTCGCCAGCGTCACCTCCTCGCGATACTCCGTATATCCCACATATTTTATCAGTATGGTGTACGTTCCGTCGGGTATTTTGTTTATCAGGAAGAAACCGTTGATGTCCGTAGCTACGGCGTGCTTGGTGCCCTCCAGCTGCACGTTGGCGAAGGGGATAGCCTCGCCCGACTCGTCGTCATACAGCACCCCCTTGATGGTGTTCTGTCCCCAGGCGGCGCCTGTGATGATGAGAGCGAAAAAGAAGAAGGATAATATGCGTTTCATTGTAAAGTCCAGTTTGATATTCGGTCAAGCCTGATATGGCTTCAATGTATAATCTTAAACACCAGTTCTTTCAGCAGCTCGCCGTCGGTCACGGCGCCTGTGTTCCTGACCCCCTTCGACCTCACGTCGGCCTCGTGCAGGTAGCCGATGCAGGCGGCCAGTTTCGGGAGCGTGTAGTTGCGTGCCGCCATCTCGTAGTCTTTCACGAAGTAGGGGTTCACACCCAGTGCCGATGCGGCGGCATACTGCGACTTGTCGGTCAGCTGGTGGTATACCATCACCTTGATGAAGTACGAGTAGAGGTTCGCCACCACCACAGGCATAGGCGACGCCTTCGGATTGTCAGCGAAGTAGTTCACGATCTTGTTGCAACGCACTATGTCCTTGCGGCCTATGGCGTTCTGCAGTTCGAATATGTTGTAGTCTTTGTTTATTCCGACGTTCCGCTCGATGTCGGCGTCGGTGATGGTCTCACCTTCTTTTACCGACACAAACAGTTTCTGCAGTTCGTTCGACAGCTTCGACAGGTTGTTGCCCAGCGCCTCGAAGAGGAGTAGCGACGCCTTCTCCGTGATCATGCGGTTATGCTGACGCAGGTAGCTGCCGATCCAGGTCGGCACCTCGGTGTCGTATAGCTTGTTCCGCTGATACACTACGCCGGCTTTCTTTATCGCATTGTATGCTTTTATGCGTCCGTCAAGTTTCTCCTTGCGGTAGCAGAGCACCAGCACCGATCGCTCGGCAGGCTTCTCCAGGTAAGCCGCCAGCACGTCCCACTCCTTCAGGGCTATGTCCTGAGCCTCTTTCACCAGCACCAGCCTATATTGCGACATCATCGGGAATTGAGTGGCGCTACCTACCACGTCGGTCATGTGGACGTCGCGCCCATACATAACGGCCTGGTCGAAATCGCGGAAGTCCTTCTCCACGATGTTGTTCTCGAAGAAGTCCGACAGCATGTCGATATAGTATCCCTCCTCGCCCGACAGCAGGTATACAGGCGCGATGATGCCAGCCCGCACATCGGACATTATCTGGTTTTCGGATATGGAGGAAGACTTCTTAGCCATTGTGAGAGGGGTAGATTAAGTTTGCAAATGTACAAAAAAAAACTCTCTTTTCGTTTTTTCTCGCAAGAGCGCAAATGGATTGAGTGAATGCTTGAATGCTTGAATGCTTGAATGACTCCTTTCGGAGTCATTGCTCTCGATACAGTACAATTGCCTCCTGCGGAGTCATTGCTCTCGATACAGTACAATTGCCTCCTGCGGAGTCATTGCTCTCGATACAG
>CACYJU010000020.1 GCA_902774845.1 uncultured Bacteroidota bacterium | reverse complement strand
GCACAGATATTTTGTTTTTTACAAAAACCGGAAAAAACACTCACTTCAGTATATATGTCGGACTTGCAGTCCCGACAAGATTCAATGTTTATATTTTTTTCCTTAATTGCAAGCACTTAGACAAAATATCAACCTCTCATCTTTGTCTCTTATAGAGCCATATCATACTTCGTGAGCAAAAACACCAATTGCTATCACAATCTAAAAAATCATCTCTATCATACCAGGCATGAGGATCTTTTTTGTCCCACAGAACCGACGCCTGAGCGAAAGAAAAGAGCCAAACAAGCTGTTTTGAGCTATCACGAGCGAAAAGGAGGACAACGAAGTCAAATTGCAGAAAGCACAGAAATTTATTTTTTCGAACACGGATTTACACGGATCTTTTTATTTGTATTTAAGACAAAAACAGGAAAAACTCTTTTCAATGTTTGTGTTACTTTGTAACTTTATGCTAAGCGCCATGCCTTTGTCTTAAGAGCGAGCTCTTACGCCTAAGCCATAATTCTTAGCACATAACTGTCGTTATCTCAAACATCAAAAAGCAACAACATCGCTTCGCTAAAAAACCGGCTTATCGAAAACGGTAACAAATCCATCTCAAAATCTTTAGAAAAATGTTGGGGGATTTTAATTGAGATTTTTGAATAATTTTGAGGCCTCCAGGCCGACCATGGCTTAAGAATAACAACAACTTATCATCTACTTTTTTTCGTTCCTTTCGTTTATTTAGATGGATGAAGTTCAAAGTTCAATGTTTAGGGGAGGAGGCGGAGAGTTTATAGTTTATTCGTGTATTGGTGTAAGGGTGTAAGGGTGTATTGGTGTAAGGGTGTATGGGTGTAAGGGTGTAAGGGTGGAGAGTTTATAGTTTACAGTTTATAGTTTATAGTTTACAGTTTATAGTTTACAGTTTATAGTTTACAGTTTATAGTTTACAGTTTACAGTTTACAGTTTACATTTATAGTTTACATTTATAGTTTACAGTTTATAGTTTATAGTTTATCATAACAAAAAAAAGAGGCACCGTGGAACGATGCCTCTTTTTACTGATTTAGCTTTTGGAGCTTATTCAGCTACAACTTCAAGTTTCAGTTCGGCTTTTATCTCGCGATGGATGTTCACCATAGCGGTGTACTCTCCAACAGCCTTGATCTTGTCGCCATCGACCACGATATTCTTGCGGTCCACATCGTAGTTGTGCTGCTCCTTCAAAGCCTCGGCAACCTGCTGGTTGGTGATAGAGCCAAAGAGCTGACCGTTCTCACCGACCTTGGCTATGAGCTTCACGCTCTTGCCGTTGAGGGCTGACTGCAGAGCCTCAGCGTCCTTGCGGATCTTCTCCTCTTTGAAGGCGCGCTGTTTCAGGTTCTCGGCGTGCATTTTCTTATTCGACGGGGTAGCGATGATAGCCAGACCCTGCGGAAGAAGGTAGTTGTTGGCATAACCATTCTTCACTTTAACGATATCGTCCTTGTAGCCCAAGTTGGCCACATCCTGTTTCAGTATGATTTCCATTCTTGCTTCCTCCTTTTATTATTTTAAACAATCGGCCACATAAGGCATGAGGGCGATATGACGGGCGCGTTTCACAGCCTGTGACACTTTTTTCTGATACTTGTTCGACGTACCGGTGATGCGACGGGGAAGGATCTTACCCTGCTCGTTGACGAATTTCAGAAGGAAATCCGCATCCTTATAGTCGATGTACTTGATGCCGAGTTTTTTGAAGCGGCAGTATTTTTTGCGCTGCGTCTCTACGGCTATCGGGGTCAAATATTTTATTTCGGTTTCGTTTGCCATTGTTGTTTTCTTGTTATCTGTTTGACAATTAAAGTTTTTTGCTGCTTACACAAGTGTTTTATTCAGCAGCAGGTGCCTCTGCGGCGGCTTTCTTGGCGTTACGCTTTTTCTCGTTGTAAGCGACAGCGTGCTTGTCGAGAGCCACAGTGAGGAAGCGGAGCAGACGCTCGTCGCGCTTGTAGGCGATCTCGAGGTCGGCGATCAGGCTACCCTCGGCTTTGAACTCGATGAGGTAGTAGTAACCAGTGGTTTTCTTTTTGATAGGATAGGCGAGCTTGCGCATGCCCCAGTTGTTGGTGTAGACGATCTCTGCACCGTGATCTTTCAAGAAGTTGGTGTACTTCTCGACCGTTTCCTTCATCTGATCATCAGACAAAACGGGAGTTACAATGAAAACGGTTTCGTACTGTTTTACCATGTTTTTTTAATTGATTAAGTTGTTATTTTAACTGTGATTGTGTTACATAAAAAAAGACAGAACGTCACGTCCTGTCTTTGTTGTTTTGAGCCACTTTGCGGACTCGAACCGCAGACCTACGCATTACGAATGCGTTGCTCTACCAACTGAGCTAAAGTGGCAAGACCGATGTCTGCGGACGATGCTTTGACGCATCCTTGCGGATGTCGGGGTGAGAAGACTCGAACTTCCGGCCTCCACGTCCCGAACGTGGCGCGCTAGCCAACTGCGCTACACCCCGCTGAAAAGTGTCCTGGCAGGGACTCGAACCCTGGACCCATTGATTAAGAGTCAATTGCTCTACCAACTGAGCTACCAAGACATCTAATTCATCTTCTTATCGTTTTTTTTCGTTGTCATGACCGGGCCTCGATGTCAGATACGACATTTCGGCGTCTTTTTAGGACGTGGACGGGTCATAACCCTTATCTCAAAGAACTCTCTGTTTTGTACTCCGGGTGGGACTTGAACCCACACGACCTTGCGGTCAAGGGATTTTAAGTCCCTCGTGTCTACCATTCCACCACCAGAGCCCGTGTCTCTTCCAAAGCTCTCGGCTCTGTAGACTAGAGCGGAAAACGAGACTCGAACTCGCGACCCCGACCTTGGCAAGGTCGTGCTCTACCAACTGAGCTATTTCCGCAGGCTTTCCGGATTCGCCGTTTTAAAACCCAAACAAATATCAATCATGAAAAAGAAAGTATTGTCGGCGAAATCTGGAAAAGATCTTTTCAAAGAACTGGAGCGGAAAACGAGACTCGAACTCGCGACCCCGACCTTGGCAAGGTCGTGCTCTACCAACTGAGCTATTTCCGCGTGACTTTTTTCTTAAAAAGCGACTGCAAAAGTACAAACTTTTTCTTAATCAAAAACTTTTTTTCACTTTTTCTTCACTATTTTTTTTATTTCGTTGAGTTTCATCAACGCCTCCAGCGGTGTAAGTGTATCAATATCAATATCCAACAATCTATCTCTAATATCCAGTAGCGTAGGGTCGTCAAGCTGTATAAAACTCAGCTGGAAACCTTCGCCGGGGACAGAATGTGTTGGTTCGGGCAGTTTTTTTTCTCTTTTTTCCTTGTCTGAAATAGACTCGTTTTTCGACTCCAGGATCTCCAACATCGCGTTGGCTCTCTTCAAGACCGAAGAGGGCATTCCCGCCATACGCGCAACATGTATTCCGAAACTGTGCTCGCTGCCGCCGGGCTCCAGTTTTCGCATGAATATCACCTTGTTGCCTATCTCCTTTACCGATATGTGGTAGTTCTTTATGCGCTCGTAACGGTCGGCCATCTCTATCAGCTCATGGTAGTGGGTGGCGAAAAGCACCTTAGGTCGCATCTTCTTCTGCTCATGCAGGTATTCGGTTATGGCCCACGCGATAGAGATGCCGTCGTAGGTGCTGGTGCCGCGTCCTATCTCATCGAGGAGCACAAGACTGCGGTCCGACACATTATTTAATATGCTGGCCGTCTCATTCATCTCCACCATGAAGGTCGACTCGCCTGAGGAGATATTGTCAGACGCACCCACCCGTGTGAACACCTTGTCGACCACGCCGATGTTGGCCGACTTGGCCGGACAGTAGCAACCCATCTGAGCCATAAGCACTATCAGGGCGGTCTGACGCAGCAGAGCCGACTTACCAGACATATTCGGTCCGGTGATGATGATTATCTGCTGGCTCTCGCTGTCGAGCCTCACATTGTTGGCGACATACTGCTCGCCAAGCGGAAGCTGGGTTTCTATCACAGGATGGCGACCTTCGACGATGTCAATAACGTCGCCGTCGTCCAGGTTCGGACGGCAATAGCCGTTGGAGAGCGACACCGCAGCGAACGACTGCAGGCAGTCCAACCGCGCCACCAGATGGGCGTCGTTCTGTATCGGCACCATATATTCGCTCAAGGCGGCAATCAGCTTGTTGTACAGCTGAGCCTCCAAGGCAGCGATACGGTCTTCGGCACCCAGTATCTTCTCTTCGTATTGTTTCAGCTCGGGCGTGATATAGCGTTCCGCGTTGGTCAAAGTCTGCTTGCGAATCCATTCCGACGGGACCTTGTCTTTATGTGCGTTGGTCACCTCCAGGTAGTAGCCGAACACGTTGTTGAACCCCACCTTGAGTGATGGGATACCCGTACGCTCGCTCTCCTGCTGCTGCATCTTGGCCAGGTACTCTTTGCCGCTGCCCGCCATATCGCGCAGCTCATCCAGCTCGGCGTTCACCCCTTTGGCAATCACCCCACCCTTGTCGATCCTTACCGGAGCCTCTTCGTTTATCTCATTCTGCAGCCGCTCCAAGATAGCCCTGCAGGGGTTGAGCTGCTCTGCGAAAAGGGCCAGCGACTTGTCGCCCGCCTGTGCACAGAGCCCTTTCAGTTCTTCTATCCCCTCCAGCGAGCGTTTCATCTGCAGGAGCTCGCGAGGGTTGATACGTCCCACCGACGCTTTCGAGGTGAGACGTTCCAGGTCGCCTATGCCGCGCACGATCTGCTGCATCTTCTGCATCAGGTCGCGACTTCTCACAAGGTAGTCCACCACCGAGAGACGCTCTTCGATTCTGTCCACATCCTTCAACGGCATGAGCATCCAGCGGCGCAGCTGACGCGACCCCATAGGTGTCAGCGTCTGGTCGATCACCGAAAGGAGGGTCTTCGCACCGTCATTATGAGAGCCAATCAGCTCGAGGTTGCGCACCGTGAACTTGTCGAGCCACACATAGCGGTCCTCGTCGATGCGGCTTATCTTCGTTATATGCTGAGTGCGGTCGTGCTGAGTGTCCTGCAGGTAGTAGAGTGCCGCACCGGCAGCCACCACACCAGCCTCCAGATCCTCCACGCCGAAGCCCTTGAGTGAAGTGGTGCCGAACTGCTTCATCAGCAGCTCTTCGGCAAAGTCCTTGGTGAACACCCAGTCCTCGAAGGTGTTGGTATAGTAGCGTTCCGAGTAGTTGTCTTTGAACCAATGCAGCTTCTTGCGTTGGAGCACTATCTCCGAGGGAGCGAAGCTCTGCAGCAGCTTGTCTATATATTCGTCGTCGCCCTGAGCCACATAGAACTCACCCGTCGAGACGTCCAGGAAGCTTATGCCGTGGATCTTGTCAGTCAAGTGCAATCCGCAGAGGAAGTTATTCTCCTTCACCTCCAGCACGTTGTCGTTGTACGACACACCCGGCGTCACCAACTCCGTGATGCCGCGTTTCACAAGTCCCTTGGTGCTCTTGGGGTCTTCGAGCTGCTCGCAGATGGCAACCCTCAATCCCGAGCGCACCAGCTTGGGCAGGTATTGGTCGATGGCGTGATAGGGTATTCCGGCCAGGTCGCAGTAGCCACCGCCGCCGCTGGCCTTGCGGGTGAGGGTGATGCCAAGTATCTGCGACGCCTTTCTGGCGTCCTCACCGAAAGTCTCATAGAAGTCACCTACACGGAAAAGCAACATCGCGTCGGGAAACTGGCGTTTCATCTCCGCGTGCTGCCTCATCAGAGGCGAGTCGTTTTCAGCGCTCTTCGCCATTTCACCTCCTATTGCTGTACACCATTATATAATATATCAGCGTCGCCAGCGAGGTCACCGCAGCCATGATGTAGGTATAGGCAGCCGCGCGCAGGGCGCTTTCGGCATAGCGGTGGGTGTCGGGCGAGGTGATATTGTGCGAGTTGAGCCACACCAGAGCCCTCCTGGAGGCGTTTATCTCCACCGGAAGGGTCACTATCGAAAAGAGAGTTGTCAGAGCATAAAGGCCTATTCCCACCAGCAGCAGGGTCGTCCCCAACCGGTTGACCAGAAGCATGCCTGCCAGCAGCACCCACATGACGAACTTGTTAGAAAAACTCACCGTCGGCACCAAGGTCGAGCGCATCTGAAGCCAGGCGTAGCCAGTGGCGTGCTGCACCGCATGGCCACACTCGTGAGCCGCCACCGCCGCTGCCGCCACACTCGTGCCGTGATAGACATCGTGGCTCAGGTTGAGGGTCTTGTTCACAGGGTTGTAGTGGTCGGTGAGGGTGCCGTTGACCTCCTGAACGGTCACGTCGTGTATATCGTTGTCATAGAGCATCTTCTCAGCCACCTGGCATCCCGTCATACCATAGTTCATTGGTATGCGCGAATAGCTCTTAAACTTCGTCTGAACGCTCTTGCTCACGATAAAGCTTATCACGGAGAGCACAATGAACGCCAGCCACATAATGGTCGTATTGGAGGCACCTCCCATTATCAGAAGTATACTGTTTGTCATCATCGATATGCTATATTATAAAACTGTCTTAGATAACGCCCGGAGTTGTTTTTTATTGTGTCACTCCCGCCTGGCTCCGAAGGAGGCAAACGATAACGATAACGATAACTTCTTACATCTTACACTATCAACCATTAACCGTTAACCGTTAAACGTTAAACGTTAACCATCACTCACCATTTCCAATAGATTTCGTACTTTTGCAGCTCGGTTTGGTCATCATCCAGATGCCAAGAGGGAACACGGGTGAGAGTCCCGGACAGTCCCGCTGCTGTGAGACCCAAAGCAGAATGCCTTAGTGCAGAAAGCATTAGATGTCCGACAGAGAGCCACTGTGCCACATGGGTGCGGGAAGGCGTCGGACAGACGGGGTCAAGTCAGAAGACCTGCCAAACCATCGTTTCATCTAAAAAAACGCTCCCGAGGAGGGGTGGTCATGAAAAATCTGCTGCTTTACATATCCGTTGCCTTGTGCCTTCTGCCATCGTGCGCGATGGGACAGGACACCGTGAAGCGACATATCCTGCACGAGGTGCAGGTGAGCACCCAGACGCCTCCGTCGGAGACCTACACCTCCACCCCCACCCAGGTGGTGACGGTGGAGAAGATGGAGCAGACGGGAGCCGTACAGCTGAGTGACGCCGTGAAGCAGATGAACGGTGTCACGCTGAAAGACTACGGCGGCGTGGGCGGCATCAAGACCATGTCGGCACGCGGATTGGGCAGCCAGTTCAGCTCGTTAATTATCGACGGGGTGGCGGTCAACGACTGCCAGAACGGACAGATAGACCTCGGGCGCTACCTGCTGGGCAACAGCGCCTATGTGAGCTTCTCCAACGCCCAACACGACGCACCCCTGCAGTCGGCCCGCGCCTTCGCCGCAGGCAATGTGGTGATGATGGAGACCCGCAGTCCGTCATTCAAGGAGGGTCGCCCGTTCAACCTGAAAGTGGGTATGGAGGGAGGCTCGTTCCACCTATACTCCCCCACCCTCTCGTGGGAGCAGCAGCTGGGCAGCAAGGTGCGATACTCCATCTGGGGCAACTACATCAGCTCGAAAGGCAACTATCCGTTCACTCTCTACTACACCACCTCGCAGCAGGACAGCAGCTCGCGCGAGCGGAGAGAGAACTCCCGCATGTGGATGGCCACCGCCGACGCCAACCTCTTCTACACCATCAACTCCCGCCATGAGCTTACGGCGAAAGCCCACTACATGCAGAGCCGTCACGAGCTGCCCGGACCTGTCATCTACTACTCGACCAAGAACTCCGAGCATAGCGAAGATCGCCTCTTCTTCGCCCAGACGAAATACACCTACAGCGGCACGAAGGTGCGAGCGCAGGCGATAATCAAATACCAGCTCACCGACGACCTCTACCAGGACACCGCCATATCCAACTACACCCTCAACACCTACCGCCAGCAGGAGGGTTACGCCAGCGGCACCGTAGTGTACCGCCCCGTCGAGGGCTTGAAGCTGAGCCTCGCCGAAGACATAGCCTACAACACGCTGGTGAGCAACCTCGCAAAGAACAACCACGTCGAGCGGCTCAGCTCGCTGAGCGTGCTGGCCGTGGCCTACGACAACAGCTGGCTCTCCCTCTCAGCCAACGCCCTCGCCACCATAGCCGAAGAGTTTGCAAGCGACCAAGCAATCAAGCCTTCAAGCAATCAGACAATCAGACAGAACTACCGCCGCCTCTCGCCATACGTGGGACTCAACGTGAAGCCGTTCAGGAACGTGGGATTGCGACTGAGGTATTTCTTCAAGGAGAACTACCGCATACCGAACTTCAACGAGATGTACTACTACTCCATCACGCGTGAGCTGAAACCCGAGAAGGCGCTGCAGAACAACCTCGGCGTGACCTATATTTGGCGGACAGCAGACAGCGGCGAGCAGGCAGCGAACTTTAGGCTGCAGGTCGTGGCAGACGGCTACTACAACCGCGTGAGCGACAAGCTTATTGCCATACCCGTACAGAACATGTTCCTCTGGTCGATGATCAACCTGGGGCGTGTGGACATCTGGGGCGAGGACACGAAAGTGGATTTCTCGGTGAGCGTGAAACGCATAACCGTCACCCTCGGCGGCAGCTACGCCTTCCAGCATGCCACCGACCGCACCGACCCCATATCCAAGACCTACGGCCACCAGATACCCTACACCCCACGCCATTCGGGCGGCGCCTCGCTCTATGTCGAAACCCCGTGGGTGGACTTCGGCTATACCGCCATGATCGTGGGCAGCCGCTACTACCGCCAGCAGAACACCGACGACACACGCCTCAAACCCTACTGCGACCAAGGCATCACCTTAGCCCATACGTTCACCTTCCGCAACGGGAGCAGCCTGAAGCTGAAAGGACAGGTGCTCAACCTCTTCAACGTGCAGTACGAGATAGTGCGCAGCTACCCCATGATGGGCCGCAACTACCGTATATCCGCCGTGTTTGAACTATAAGGGGGGCAACGAAAACGAATAACGAAAACGATAACGAAAACATCTTACTTCTTACATCTTACACACTCACACATTAACACATTTACACATTAACGCATTCAACAATGAAACACCTCAATTCCCTCCTCACCTCCACCCTATGCCTTGCCTTGCTGCTGGCCGGATGCAAGAAACCCAAACCCGACGATGATATCGCCGTCCTGCCCGAACACGGAGCCATAGTCCTCAACGAAGGCGGATGGGGCAACAACGAAGCCGAACTCAGCGTCATCGACTACAGCGACATGACCACGACCAACAGCTTCTTCTCCAAACTCAACGGACGAGGCCTGGGCGACGTGGCTCAGGATGTGGTGGTCTACGGCAACAAGATATATGTCGCCGTCTGGGGTTCCAACTCGGTCGAAGCCATCGACCGCACCACAGGCAAGTCCACCCATATCGATATGGGCAACCGCGGCCCTCGTTATATCGCCTGTGACGGCGGGAAGGTGTATGTGACCTGCTACACCCCCTCCAGCGTGGTGCGCATCGACACCACGTCGCTGCATATCGACGCCACCTGCCAGCTCAGCGGCGCACAGCCCGAAGGGCTCTGCATCGTGGGCGGCACCATCTATGTCGTCAACTCGTGGAAGAAAGACTCCGCCGGCAACCCCATCTACGACTCCACCCTCTCGGTGGTCGACAAAAGCACCTTCGCCGAAACACAGAAGCTCACCATAGGACTCAACCCCCAGAAGGTGAAGGTCGTGGACAACAGCCATATCGCCGTCTCCTACTCGGGCAACTACGACAACCTTCCAGGAGGGCTGGCCATCGTCAACCTCGGCGACATGAGCATAAGCCGCCTCACGGGCAACATCTCCAACATCGACACCTACAACGGCAAGGTCTACTACTATGCCCACAACTACGGGCAGGCCTGGAACGGACGTATCAACATCGTCGACGGACAAACCCTGCAGGAGAGCTCCATCACGGTGTCCGAGACCTCCAGCTACAGCGCACAGTACTATCCCTACGCGATAAACGTCAACCCCGCCACAGGCGAAATATACGTCGCCGGAGCCCAATATGGAGCCAACGGCGACGTATATTGTTTCACTCAGACAGGAAGCCTGAAATGGAAGGCGGAAGTGGGGCCGCTCCCCTCGAAGATAGTGGAGCTGTAAGCCAGCTTACCGCTGGTGGGCCTTGATATAGTTGAGAAGTTCTGTCTTGTTGGTCGAGAAAGTGAATCCCGACGCCACCTGGAAATAGTTCTCCGGATCTAAGACATAGTTGTAGGCGAACTTGGCGAAGTCCAGCTTGTTGTCCTCGAAGGTGAAGGTAGACATCAGGCGCTTGATGTCAGCGGTGGTGAGCAGCTTCGAAGCCACCATTGCCTGCGCCAGTTCCGAGCGGTTGTTGTCGAAATTCTCCGAGCGCAGCTGGCTGACCATGCGGTTCACCTCCTCAGGCGTAGCCACCGGTATCTGCTCCACGGCCACAGCCGAAGGCGGAACCACGACACCGCCACCCATCGGAGGCTGCATCATGCTGTTCATAGCGTCGCGCCATCCGTCACGATAGCCATCCTGATAGCCGTTGCGGTAGCTGCCCGTACGACCCGTAGGAGGCACCACCGTCATAGGAGGCTGATAGGTGGGAGTGCTCGGTGCGTAGGTCGACATGCCGGCAGGCTCCACCACCAGTTCCGTGCCGTAGCCTGTGGCACGCCATATCACCACGTATTCCTCCTTGGCGGCACGCAGGTCGACCGACGTGCGGAGTGTGGCGTGAGCCGGACGTGTCAGCTCGACCGCGAGGTCATGCTTTCCCGGACGCAGGCCGCTGAAGATATAGGCGTTGGTGGCGGCACCCTGCTGGCGCTGACCGTCGATGCTCACGATAAAGCGTTCGCCCGCCCGCGCACGCACCTTGAGTTCCACATTGTGAGGAGCCCCACCAGGACGGCCTGGCTGTGCAAAGAGCGAAGTGGCGAAGAGCACCAGTACCAAAAGAATTGATGTACGTTTCATAATCTATCTGAATGTTTGTTGTTGTTTGATTTATTGACGATGCAAAAATACAACTTTAATCGCAGGTTTTCCCCGACGCCACACATATTTTTCTCAGAAATCCCCTTACACCCATACACATTTACACCATTACACCCATACACTTTTACACCATTACACCCATACACCCAAAAGGTCGCTTCAGATTTTCGAATAATTTTGAACCGAGTAAGCAGCGAGCGCCATCTGAGCTCGCTCAGGGATGGCCGAGTCGCGTTCGAGGTCGACGATAGTCAGCCCTTCAGGCCGACCATAAAGAAAAGGCGCACCTCTTTCGATGCGCCTCTCTCCATTTTCGTTACCACGAATCCCTAAGGATGTGGGGTTTTACTATTTAGTGGGAGTCCACTCGGGTTCGAATCTCACCTTGGCGCCGATGATGCCGCCGGCGGTGCTCGTCATCCATTCGATGACATAGAAGCGGGCGTAGCGCTCGAGGTTCTCATCCATCGTGTAGTAGCTCCTCTGGTTCTCGCTGCCCCTGTATCTGATGACGTAGCCGCAACCAGGTTGAACGGCCAGACGCGCTGCCCAGCCGCTGGTGGGGACAGTTTCGATATAGCCAAGCCCCTCAACGCTTCCCACTTTGGCGATAAACCTTTCAGGCATCTCACCACCCTGACCGCCGTCATAACGGAGGAAGAAGTTGTTCGAGCCGTCGATATCGAGGCCGACTTCCAGCGGTCCCTCAGACGGATTGCCATTGTAGGTATAGGAGTATTGGCCGAGCGAGATGGTGGCGAAGCTCCAACGGTCGTCGTTGCGGACAAAAGCCTCGATGGCGCCGGCAGGATCTTCTTTCTTTTCGTCCTCTTTCTTGTCACAAGAAACAAAAAGTGGCAACATGACCGCAACCATCATCGCCATTCTTAAGCATACATTCTTTTTCATACTGTCTGGTGTTTATTGATTTAATGTAAGATTACTAACGCAACACTTTTGTTTTTATTATCTATGCCCCAAAAGATTAAGATTGAACGATCAGGGGGAAGGATTACGGAAAAATACGGAAGCCACGGAAGCATTACGGAAATGTGGGTCGCTTCGCTCAAAATCCCCCAAAAATCAATTTAAAAATCTTAGCATAAGGGTTGGATGATTTTGAATAAGATTTTCGAACAATTTTGAACCGAGTAAGCAGTGAGCGCCATTTGAGCTTGCTCAAGGATGGCCGAGTCGCGTTCGAGGTCGACGATAGTCAATACGAAGTCCGACCATATCGTTAAGGTTATCGTTAGTAGCTCAACTTTTAACTCTTAACTCTTAACTTTTATCTATTATCTATAAACTAACTTCTTACGTCTTACTTCTTCCCTCTCAAATCTCCATCACCCGCGCTTCCGGGTACCAGTTTTTGAACACCAGCACATGGTGTCCCTGGCTCACCCCTTTTATGTCGTAGGTGCAGTCGGTCGAGCACATGCAGTCGGCCATCAGGTCGCCGTGCGTCTCGTGTTCCTCGATGAAGATGGTGTCGCCCGACTGAGAGAGGTCCACCTCCACGCCCACCACCTCGAAGGCGCAGTTCACCAGCACGTTGTAGTGGGTCACGTGCAGCGTCCCGTCGTCGTAGGTCACCGTCACCGAGTCGGGGTCGCCGAACGGAGGCATAGCCTTCGCCAGCTTGTCGGTATAGCTCTTGCAGGCCGAGTAGGACACGGTGCCCAGCGAGAGGTCGCCCTGCTGCTCTTTCTTGCATCCCGCCGCCAGCAGCGCCACAGCAATAGTCAAAAAGACAATCTTTTTCATGGTTTGATACGCAATATTTGTTTTTATAAAAAACGTGCAACTTCTTAAAATATTGTATGTTGAAAGTTTATTATCACCTAATCCCATCACACTTGTCTATTGGAGACGGAGGTTCCGGATTTTTCGGATTTCCCGGATTTTTTTTGTGGAGAGGCATTTTTTGAATGTGTGATTGTGTGAATGCGTTAGTGGGTGTTTAGTGATAGGTTAATGATAGCTTGATGATAGGTAAGTGATAGGCAGACTTTGTTTCGTTTCATGATGCAAAGGTACAACCTATTTTCTGCGGGGTCTGACGATTGCGGAGGATAGATGCCGATAACGGTGGATAATGGTTAATGGTTAACGGTTTGCCTCCTTTCGGAGTCAATGTCGGCTTCGGTTCGGCAATTAAAACAAGTTTTATTGCTCTCACTCTCGCACGACATTTAAGGTTAATGGTTAATGGTTTGCCTCCTTTCGGAGTCAATGTCGGCTTCGGTTCGGCAATGAAAACAAGTTTTCATTGCTCTCACTCTTGCACGACATTTTCGGTTATAGATGGCGGGGGGCAGATCCGCCACAACTTGAACAATAAAAAAGACGTTATGCCCCCCAGATTTGGCACCGAGTTTGGCCATTTGCCAACCTCAGTGCCAATATCGGCTTCGGTTCGGAAATATTCAAGCAAGCTTGTATTTCGCTCACTCTCGCTCGATATTTGGCCATCAGGAGTACCATTCAACAACAAATTTCCTTCCAAGTGAGGTCGGGATATTGAAATTCAGAACCGCTCATGTGAGCTCCGAGGACGGGGAAGAACATCGGAACGATGGCTTCGTGCATATCTTTTGATGCCTGGGAGAGGAGAATTTTGATGCATTCTGTACCGTTACCGAGGCTTGGCATCTTGGGTGCTTGGGGTTTTGTGATATCGTATTTCATTGTGTTATTGCTTTTTAGGTGAAATTAATGAGGTTAACTATTACAATTACAGTTATTACAGTTTTTATTTTGGTGGTTACAATTCTCCTTATATCTTATATATCTTATTAATTATTAATTAGTTATATGTTATTAATAGAGGGTATTGTAATGCATTTTTTTAATTGTAATAACTGTAATTGTAATAGGTTTGGATTTTACTTTTTCAACAACTTCTTCTCTACGAGGCCATTGAGAGCTTTCTGGAGTTCGAGGCAGACGCCGACAGAGTAGCTGGTGATGGTGAAGCTGTGATGGAGATAGGTTTTCATGTCGGCGTTGGGATAGCATCCCGGATTAGCTTTTTTCATTGTTTTTTGAGTTTTTGCGAGAAAAGAGTCAGAAGGGTGGCCACCTTTTTCTCGCGAGACTTCCTCCGCTTTTGTCTTTCTTGTCTTCAAACTAACAATGTGAATTTCCCTCAATACGACCTGAAAAAGTGGTCTTGCGGGGTGGTTATGGCTGCTGGGGTGGGTTTCATACTTCGCAGAGTGAAAGCGCTTTACGCTCTGAAATTAAAAAATATTTTGTCATTATAAATAATTGTAGTATTTTTGCACCTGAATTCAACGAAGAAATTCGAAAGATGTTCGATGGCGTTGTAGCTCAGTTGGTAGAGCAGCGGACTGAAAATCCGTGTGTCACTGGTTCAATTCCAGTCAATGCCACAAGAAGGGAAGTACAATAAGAGTGCTTCCCTTTTTTGCAATAACTGTTTATACTTTCAACGCTAAAACAAACCGCCATGTTAGAAGAAAGAATCAATGCCGACATCAAGCAGGCGATGCTCAACAAAGAAAAAGATGTACTGGAATCGCTACGCGCCATCAAGGCCGCCATACTGCTGCTCAAAACCGGAAAGGGCGAAGTGAACGAAGCCGCCGAACTTGCAACCCTCCAGAAGCTGGTGAAACAGCGCAAGGAGGCCGCCGACATCTTCAACCAGCAGAACCGCTCCGACCTGGCCGAAGCCGAACTCTTCCAAGCCTCCATCATCGAGCGTTACCTGCCTAAACAGCTCTCCAAAGAGGAGATAGAGACTGCCGTGAAATCTCTCATAAGCGAGCTGGGCGCCACCAGCGCGAAAGATATGGGACGTGTGATGGGCGCCGCCTCGAAGAAATTCGCCGGCACCGCCGACAACAAAGTGGTGGCCGAAATAGTGAAAGGGATGCTGGGATGAGAAGAAGTAAGAAGTAAGAAGTAAGAAGTTAATAGATAATAGATAAAAGTTAAGAGTTAAGAGTTGAGCTACTAACGATAACCTTAACGATAACGATATGGTCGGACTTCGTCCTCAAAATTATTCGAAAATCTCAATTAAAATCTTCCAATTTTTGCTTTAATTATTTTGAAATAGATTTTTTATTGATTTTGAGCGCAGCGACCCTTTGATGGAAGAAGTTAATAGATAATAGATAAAAGTTAAGAGTTAAAAGTTAAAAGGTTCAAACACTCACGCATTCACACATTAACGCATTAACGCATTCAATCCTCATGCACACTCTTCCTATACAGATACGTTTCAATGATGTCGACCAGATGGGGCATGTGAACAACGCCGTCATCATGGAGTATTTCGACTTGGGCAAATCGGCGTTCTTCACCGAAGCGGGCATCCCTCCTGAGCAGGGCGACTTCACGGTGATGATAGTGCACTTCGAGGTGGACTTCACCTCTCAGATTCGCTATCACGACAAGATCGCGGTGACCACCGCCGTGAAACGTATAGGCAACAAAAGCATCGCCGTCGAGCAGCACATCGTGAACCAGGAGACGGGCGCCGACTGCGCGGTATGCAACACGGTGATGGCGGGCTACTGCCGCTCAACCCATAGCAGCGCTCCCATACCCGAGGAGCTCAAAACGATTCTTCTTAATCAGTAAAAACATAAAAGCAATGAAAAAACTGTTATCACTTGCTCTGGCAGCCTCGCTGCTGCTTCTCACCACCGCCTGCAAGGAAGACACCTCGGCGGGGTTGAACGACGACGGGAGCCTCTGCGGCACCTTCGCAGTGAGCGACTCGACCAGCGTGGCTTTCGCACGCGGCAACCTCCAGTACCAGCCTTCGTCGGCCACCTGGCGTTTTGCCGAAACTCAGCGTGAGACCCTCGGACGCGACAACGAGAACATCAGCGAGTCGTACACCGGATGGATAGACCTCTTCGCCTGGGGCACCAGCGGATGGAACTCAGGCGCCCAAGCCTACATGCCCTACAGCGTCGCCACGCGCGACACCCTCTACTGGCCAGGCGGCGACTCGTCGGCTAACCTGAGCGGCGTCTACGCCCTCGCCGACTGGGGTCAGTTCAACGCCATAGAGAACGGCGGCAACACAGCGGGTCAATGGCGCACCCTCACCAAAGACGAGTGGACCTACCTGCTCGACCTGCGTCATGGCGCAGCTCAGAAATTCGGGTTGGCCAAGGTGGACAACGTCGAAGGCCTCATCCTGTTGCCTGAGAACTGGACGCTGCCCGAAGGGGTGGAGTTCACCCCCGGCTTGGAGAAAGGCTACAAGACCAACCGCTACAACGCTTCGAAATGGAGCAAGATGCAGGATGCCGGCGCCGTGTTCCTGCCTGCCGCCGGATACCGCGAAGAATACTCGGTGTTCACCAAGTTCAGAGACGAGTTGGGATGTGGCTTCTACTGGTCGTCGACGGCTCTCAGCAACCCCAACTGCAACATACTCTTCTTCGGGGACGAGGCCGTCAACCCCAAGAACTTCAGCAAACGTCACTTCGGCCTGGCCGTACGTCTGGTGAAAGACATCAGATAGGAATCAACCTCGATAGACAAAAAAAAAGAAGAGGGGGCTGCGCTTCACGCAGCCCCCTCATTTCGTTCCTTACTCCTCGGAGGGAGTGGGCTTCTGGATCTTCTTCAGCGGCAGGTCGCCTTTCTTCAGCAACGGCTGCTTGCGTGCCTCCATGCCGGGCTTGATGACGGGTTTCTGTCCTTTGCCAATCATCTCGGCATTGCGCGGCTTTATCTCGCTCAAGCCTATCTTGTCGGCCTTGCTGTCCTTGCCGTCTTTGGCGAGCTTACCTTCGCCGGCTTCCATGAGGCCGTCGAGCTCCATTTCAAGCATCTTCTTGCCCACGTTGCCGAGCGGCACCGAAGGGGTGGTGCAAGGGTCGCAGTTGACTTTGGCCAGCTGGCCGACGCACTCGAGCTTCTCGATACGGCCCATATTGAGCTTGGGCACCCAGGTCTCGGCCACATCTATAACCTTCTTGTAGCGCTCGCCTGTCTCCAGGTCTTCGCCGTAGACGGTAACTCCTATGGAGTCGGCATAGACGCGGTTTATCTTCACACACCATATAGCCGACTTCTCGCAGCATCCACAGTATTCGGCCATCACATTGTGCTGGCGCAGTATCTTGGCCACCTGCTGAGCCTGCTCGGCGGTGAGGACCGACGCTGAGGTCTCGCTCTTCTGCGCTACACAGAGAAGCGCCGGAAGCATGAGAACCGCCAACAGAAATCCTTGTTTTTTCATGATCACTTTACGGTTTCTTGGTTTGATAGCTTTTTTCCTTCACTCTCCTCCCCTTTTCGCTCACTACTGGAGGTCTTTCTCGTCGAGCGGAGCTGCCAGGAGACCCATGAACTTGGCCGAGTTGTCGAACTCCATGCGGGTGTACTTGGGTTTCTTCTGACCCTTGACCTTCTGGCTCACCACAACGTAGGTGTAGGGCTTGGGTTTCTTGCCGGTGGAGTCGTCGCGGTATTTCGAGTCGTACTCATAGACCACCATCTTCTCTACCTTGTATTTTTCGTTCTTGTACTTCTCGTTGAGGTACTTTATGATGGCGTTGGTGTAGCGCTCTTTGGGAAGCACCTTGCCGGTCATGATAGCCTTCTCGGTGTTGATGTCGTAGACGGCCTCGAACTGCACCTTCTGGTTGTTAGAATAGTAAGCCACAAACTGGTCGGAGCCACGCTTGATCCAGTCGGGGCCGACGCTGATACGGGCGGGCGGCACCTTCTTGGTGAAAGCGGCCACGATGCCGTTTGACGGAGCCTCGCGGGGCGACGAAGCCATATCCTCCTCGGGAGCGGGACGGTTCTTCAGGTCTTTCTCCTCAGGATTGTTGCGTGCGTAGTAGTCGGCCTTCACCTCGTCGGGGTCGGGGGCGTTGCTCTTCATGAGCTTACCCTTGGTGTCGAAGACCATCTCGCAGTCCTCGGCGCCGACACCCTTGCGCACCACGATCATGCGGTAGTAGTTGTCGCCACTCATCTCCTCGACGAAATCGACGTTTTTCACGCGGTAGCCGGGATAGTTGTTCACGAAATAGGTGTTCATCAAGGTGGGGCACTCCTTCAGCTCGGTCGGGAAGGTGCTGTACTGCCAATCGCCGCTGGCGGTGAAATAGCTGCGTCCAGCCTGTCCGTCGACGATGATGTCGGCGATATACTGTCCGGGTGCCTGATACCAGGTCTTCACCTTGTAGGCCTCATAGGTCTTCTCCAACGAGAGGAGCACCGATTTAGGCACGTCTGTTTCTTTAATCTTGGTCTGTGCCGAAAGGAACATCGGCAGACACATTGCAACAATCAAAAGCAGTTTCTTCATATCGCTTACTATGTTGATGTTTGTCGTATTAGTATTTTTCAAATTAAGTTTCTTGCAGTTAAAACGTCGATTCGAGAGTTTTATTGTTTGAACAACACATCTTTGCGGTCGGGGCTTATCGACACCGCCATGATGTTGACCCCCGTTATCTTCTCGATGGCGTAGAGGTATTCCTGCAGGCGGGCGGGCAGGTCGTTGTATTTCTTTGCTCCGCTCAGCTCCTGCTTCCAGCCGGGATAGGAGACATAGACGGGCTTGATCTCCACGGCGTTGAACTCGTAGGGGATCTCGTCGGTCTTCTCGCCCTCAATCTCATAATGGGTGCACATTTTTATCTCGTCGAAGTCGTTCATCACGTCAGGCTTGGTGACGAAGAGGTCGGTCACGCCGTTGAGCATGCAGGCATAACGCAGAGCCGGGATGTCGATCCAGCCGCAACGACGCGAGCGTCCGGTGGTGGCACCGTACTCGTGACCCAGCTGGCAGAGGCGCTCGCCGGTCTCGTCGAACAGTTCTGTCGGGAACGGACCTGCGCCGACGCGGGTGCAGTAGGCCTTTGTGATACCCATAACACGACCAATCCTCGACGGTGCGACTCCCAATCCCGAGCAGACACCAGCGGTGATTGTGCTCGACGAGGTAACGAACGGATAGGAGCCGAAGTCGATGTCCAGCATAGAGCCCTGGGCACCTTCGGCCAACACCTTCTTGCCTTCGTCGAGACATTTGTTGATGAAATATTCACTGTTGACGAACTTGAACTGTTTCAGCACCTCCAACGAAGCCATCCACTCTTTCTCGTATTCCTCAAGACTCATGTTGTCAATACGGAAGCTCTCGACGTCGAACTTCAGGGTGTGGGCCGTCTGCAGATGCTGCACCTTCAGCAGCTCGTAGTGCTCTTTGAAGTCGAACTCCATGATGTCGCCCACCCTGATTCCAGTACGGGCTATCTTGTCGGTATAGGCCGGTCCGATGCCCTTGAGCGTCGATCCGATCTTGGCGTTGCCCTTCGCCTTCTCGTTGGCGGCGTCGAGCATGCGGTGGCTGGGGAGGATAAGGTGTGCCTTCTTCGAGATATAGAGGTTCTTCGTAGCATCCACACCCTTCTCCTTCAGAGCCTGCACCTCCTGTGCGAAAATGCGGGGCTCGATAAGCACTCCGTTGCCGATCACGTTTATTTTAGATTCATGGAATATGCCCGAGGGAATGATATGCAGCACATGCTTTATGCCGTTGAACTCCAGCGTGTGTCCGGCATTGGGACCACCCTGAAAGCGTGCTATCACGTCGTACTCCGGCGTCAACACGTCAACCACTTTTCCTTTTCCCTCGTCGCCCCACTGGAGGCCTAACAATACATCCACTTTACTCATGATATTGCTTTAAGTTTTATGTTTGTGTTATTATTTTTTTTAATCAAACTGACCAATGACCGCTAACCACTATCTGTTCTTGAACCACTCGATAAACTCAGGCAGGTCGTCCATCTTCTTGAAGCCCTCTTTCAGCGGCTCGGCCGGGATGGGGCACACATCGAGATAGCCTATCAGGGTGGCGCAGTCGAACTCGCCAATCAGCGCCTCTATGGTCACATACACTCCCACCAGCTGGTCGTCGTCATCTTCCACCGGGTTCTCCAACGCGACCCTCAAGCCCACCATATCCGGCGACTCCTCGTTCTCCAGCTCCATGAAATACATCTTCTTCGTGTCGAAACGGTACTTGTCGAAGGTCACCTTCAGCCCTTTGCCTTTGGGCTGCTTGAATGCCACAAACTCCCACCAGTCGAGGTCGGGAGCGGCCTCCACGAGGTCGGTGACATACTTGAAGAGGTCGGTGTCGCCCTCGGCCGAGAAGGTCACCGTGCGGCCGTTGGGCGTCTGGTCGCCTATCTCGTAGGTCAACCCCTCGCAGTAGTCGTCCAACGCCTTCTGCATATCCTCCAGAAGCGTGTTGGCGACATTCTCGTCGAGGTCGTCGAGCATCGTGAGATGCTCGTTGTTGTCACAAAACCATTTCCAAAATTTATCTGTCATCGTGTCTTTTGTTTTCAGTTAAGGAATCCCACAAATTCAGCCTCACAATCTATCGTCACACCGAACTTCACCTTCACATCTTCGGCAATACGGCCCGCCAGTTCTCTCACCTCCTGGCCGCTGCACCCTCCGTTGTTCACCAGCACCAGTGCCTGCTTCTCGTAGACGCCACAACTTCCCATCGTACGCCCTTTCCATCCACACCTGTCTATCAGCCATCCGGCAGCGAGCTTGAAACCGCCATCCACCTTGTGTGCCGCGAGGTCGGGATATTGTTTTTTCAGTTCTTCAAATTTTGCTTCCGACACCACGGGGTTCTTGAAGAAACTGCCCGCGTTGCCTTTCACTTCGGGTTTGGGCAGCTTCGACCATCTTATCTCTTCTATCGTGCGGCTCACCGTAGCGGCATCCAGGGTGGCTGCCGAACCCAGCTCGTCGACCAGCGCCTTGTAGGTCAGCACCGGCTTGTAAGTCTTATCCATGCGGTATCTCACGCTGGTCACGATATAGCGTTTGCCTTCATTGTGCTTGAAGCGGCTCTCCCTGTATCCATAGCCACACTCGTCGGTCTTGAAGTCGACCCACGCTTTCTCACACACGTCATAGGCCCGTACCGACACGATGCGGTCTTTCGCCTCCACGCCGTAGGCGCCTATGTTCTGCACCGCCGACGCACCCACCGTGCCCGGGATGGCGACCAGGTTCTCTATTCCATACCACCCTTTCGCTACGCATCCTTTCACGAAGTGGTCCCACACCTCTCCTGCCGCCGCCTCCACTATGAGCTCGTCGTCGTTCTCTTCCACTACAGCAATGCCTTTGTTCGCCATCAACACCACCGTTCCCTCATACCTCTCGGCCAACACCAGGTTGCTTCCGCCCCCAATCACCACATATCCGCCCGAAGGCAACAACCCACTACGCGACAGCTCCTCGAGGTCGCCCTCCGAGGAGACGACCGCAAGAGTCTTTGCCCTGCAGTCAATACCGAAAGTATTGTAATTCAGCAGGGATGCGTCTGTAGTGATCGAAAGCATTACAGGCTCTTATTTTCTCGGTTTGTAAAAAGTAATCTCGCGGGAAGCCTCCTTGCCGTTGAGCGAGTCGGTGGTGGAGAGCACCAGCCAGCGACCTTTCAGCTTCTCCAGCTGATATTCCTGAGTGCCGATGGTGAGGGTGTTCTCGGTCAGCACATAAAGGAGGGTGTCCCTCGTGAGGGTGTTGCGCAGCTCGGCAATAGCATCCCTGACGCTGTCGGTCAACAGGTAAGGCGGAGTGCTGAGCAGCGGATTACGCTCGCCATAGCTCAGGTAGACAGAGTCGTTGTCCATGAAATAGAGCGTCACGGCGCTATCCGTGATGTTCTTCATCGTCTCCACGCCGGTCGAGTCGACATAGGTGAGGTGGTCGGACGCCTGCTGCCAGAATCCTATAATCACTTTGTCTTTGGCACACGATGCCGTAGTCAGAAGCACCACGACAGCAGCCAGAGCCAATACGAGAAATCCTTTTCTGTTCATAGTCTTTAATTGCAATTAGACTGCAAAGATACGAACTTTATTTAGAATTCCAATATAAAAAAACTTAAATACACCTAAACGGCATAAAAAGAAGAAGGAGACCCTTGATAAGGTCTCCCACTTTTTCTCAGTGCCCGGAACAGGAACACCACACCCCCTAAATTAACCACCTATAAAACTGAATATTACAACCGCATTTACACTTAAACAACAGAACATGGTAATATAACTGAAATATGACCCAAAGTAGCCAAGAAATTCTGTTTCCTCACCTTATTGCGATGCTGACTTATTGAGTAGTTCTTATTATCCAAACAAAATTTTATATAATAATACAAACATAATAAGTCCTATCATTCCGATCCAAAGCAGCATATTGCTTCTTTTGATTTTTGAATATGAAGACTGTAATTCCTGATATTCGACTCTGCTATTGCTGATATATTGGTCAATAATGCCCAAGTGTCCGTCCCTTCTGTTGTCGGCCTCCTTGGTCTCATTGATGTATCGGTCCATATCTCCTAGACGCTCGTCTCTCTTTTTGTCGGCCTCCTTGGTCTCATTGATGTATCGGTCCATATCTCCTAGACGCTCATCTCTCTTGTTGTCGGCCTCCTTGGTCTCGTTGATGTACTTGTGTAGTTTTTGTGCTAATAAACCAATCTCTTTCTTGGCAATTTCGACTGCACGATTTGCCGAACCTAATGCATCGTAAGCCTTATCAGACCTCTCCTTTTCATGTTTGACTCTGACATCAGTATAAGACTTGGATTCCGAGATTAACTCCTGTTTATTCTTATTCAACTCCTTTTCTAGGTCGTTATCTAACTGTACAATACTTGCATATAGACCATTTATTGTCTTTTGCTTTGCATCATCGTTGTCAAAACCCTTAATATCTTCAATTTTTTTGTTTAGTTCTTTGCATTTATTACTAAGCCCTTCTAGCCTCAAATACAAGTCTTCCTGTGCTTTTAGCTGTTTTAACACTTCAAGCAAGTTCTCCTTTGCGTTCTCGCTCATAGTTTCACTGGAAAAATCTTTTGACTGTATAGCTTGGATTACAGCCTGGGTGGTGGCCAAATTGCCTGTACTCAAAAAGAATAGTTTTCTTGTAGCATCGGCATTGATTTTGAGTGCATCGAATAGCTCCTTTTGGTTGCATACAACATCGAACAAAGCATTAGATTGTTCTATTTCAGCTGATTGTAAAGCCTTAATAGCTTCTTTTCTATGTAAAAGGTCTGCTTTTTTGGAAGCAGCTTCTTCTGCTTTATCTTTAGCCCTCTGGGCTGCAATCAAAGCATCTTCAATTTTAGTCGAAGAAGAAACAAGTTCATTTATCTTATTAATAGCCTCTGGTAGCATGCTCTGAGATGTTTCTGGTGTTTTATATGTATTCATTTTTTTTGTTAATTAATCGAATATATCAGCCATTTGGTCAAGCAGTGTTGGATTGTTTTTTTCCACTTGGATTGGGTCGATAGTGGGCATATTGTTGATTATTTCCAAAGTCTTTTTAAAGTCGCTGACGCTTTGGTCTGCGACCAGTTGCATTTGATTAACGGCTTCCTGGGCATCTTCTGTAGAAACCCACATATCAGCAAGCTTATATAACAATTTTGCATTGCATAGGTTTAGTTGCTGCATATATAACGCAAATCGTTCATTCTCTTTTCTCTCCTCTTTTAGTCCCATTTTGAAATCTGACCAAATCGCCACAGCGAATCTACCCACTCCGACAAAGTTGACTCTCAAAATAAAATTAGTCATAAAGGTTGCCGGTTCTCCTCCCGATTTAATACCAGAACGAATAGCCGCATCAGCCATATCCATAGCCATAAAGGTCCCTGATGAAATAGTTATCATTCGGGTAATAGTTCGGTTGTTAAAAGGAAGCGTGCTACGCCAATCGACATTTTGCCAGTTTTCATGAAGCTGTTTCTCTTGTACTAATCTTCTGACAAAGTAAAATGTGCGAACAATCAGCTCATTCAAAAGAACAGGCATCGCTTGTTTTCCTAATCCTTCAATGATGGCAAGTTCTGAACGTAATTCAAACTTCTCTTTGGAATACCAGTTGCTAATTATTTGAGGCAGTTCTGTTTTATTGATTGGGGGTATTGAAGAAATCTCCTTTAACATTGATAGAAATATGCCAGGAATCCCCATTCCACCACCAGGAGTACTTTTAGCGCCGCCCATATCACTTACAAGATGTCCAAACCAGTTATGTGCCGTCCTTAAAACCGGTACTATACCTGGGGTTGCAGCAACTAATTTGATTAACTTGCTAATAGGTCTTGGTAATTTCTCCCATTTCTCGGGATGATTTGTCTCTGCTTGATAGATAATCCATAGCAGAATGCCAGATATAACAAATGGAAGAAATTTTCCTAATATTTCTTTAGGTGTAGTCTCGATGGTAGCCATCTTCCATTTCCCATCTTTCCCAATAAAAACGCCTGTCCTAAAGAATGAAACAACGATAGCAAAGAATAGACCTACAGGGGTTGGATGATGAGCCAAGTCTTCCAAATGATGTAGATTAGCACTACTCTGACTGTTTCCTCTGCCCGGCTTTTTCCAGATGTTATCCTGGTCAACAGGGAACTTGTCTTCTAAATGTTTTATAGCTCCATCCAAACGACCTTGGCCATCCCATCCTGTTGATTTTGCATATTTCTCGATAAACTTATTAACATGTTTATTGCTATCAGCCTTTAGTTCAGAAAAGTCAAACTCCCCGACAAAAAAAGAGTCTATCAATCCGCATAAGACACCACTTCCAATAGCAACAAGGTTGTCAAATGTGTCAGCATGATTAGTGAGTTTGTCGATTTCCTCATTATATTTATCAATCTGAATCTGTATGTCATCAAATCTTTTGTCGATATCTGCAATTCCATTCTGTATGATAGACCTATATGTGGAAAGACCTATCTCATCAGTCGGGACAACAGAATATTCAACCTGAATGTCAGGACGATTTATTTTGAAATCAACCAAATAATTGTCAGTCATTTTGTATACCATCAATTTAAATGCTCAGAAAGCTCTTTCTTTCGATTTGTGTCACAGTTTCGAGGTGGTAACATTTTGCAGCCACCTATGTATTATTAACAGCAATCTATATATCAACATTTTTCTTCTTTGCCATTTGTCTCTTGTCTCTTTCCTTGAAATCACTAAGCAACAACGAGAAAAGACCAAATTTATTGTGTAAATCAATGGCTTGAAGAATATTCTCACTACCTTCTGTAAAAAGCCTGTAAAAAGCAGATTCATATCAAGAATATTCTTCTCAATTTACGAAATGTGTTGATAGCCAAACTTGCCTTACTTCTTACTCGACAGAGAGAACGGTCGTCCAGTATCAACTCAATCTCATTCCATAAGCACATACGGTAATCCACTTCCCCGAAAATACAACTAAAACTTGACCAATTATGAGGCATATAAGAAAAAAGAATCCTACATTTCATTCAATTTGAATCACTTGTAGAATTCTCTCAGTGCCCGGAACAGGACTTGAACCTGCACTCCTTTCGGAACACGCACCTGAAACGTGCGCGTCTACCAATTCCGCCACCCGGGCAACTGGTGTCCCACTGTCTTTTGGGACTTGGTAGTAAAAAAAAGCAACTCTGCGTTGCTCTTTTTTGTGCCCAGGACAAGACTTGAACTTGCACCGCCCTACGGCGACTACCCCCTCAAAGTAGCGTGTCTACCAATTCCACCACCTGGGCTTCGTTTCTCTCGAAAGCGGTTGCAAAAGTACTACAATTTTTTGTTACGACAAAATAAATTTTTGTTTTTATACACAAATTAATGATAGTTAGCCATCTATACACAACAAAACACAAACCGCGAATCGGGAATCGGGAGCTTAGAAAAGGGTCTCGGGATGAAAAAATTTTGCTAATTGAAAAAATCTGTATACTTTTGCACTCGATTTTGAAAGCAAAAAATCAGGCCCTGGTGGCGGAATGGTAGACGCGGTAGACTCAAAATCTGCTGTCAGCAATGGCGTGGGGGTTCAAGTCCCCCCCGGGGTACCAACAAGAAGAAAAGCAGTCGTTTGACTGCTTTTTTTTGTTCCCGAGTGGGACTTGGAGGCGGGAGCTATTTTAGTTGAAAGAGTGTTCTCGGGCGGCCTCTCGGCCTTGCCCTAATCGAAGCATCCACAGGACGCTTCTTCATCCCCCGGGGTACCAAGAGGAAAAGCAGTCGTTTGACTGCTTTTTTTGTTCCCGAGTGGGACTTGGAGGCCTTTTTAAATTTATAAAAGGAACGCGCCAGCCACTAACGCACTTACGCATTAACACATTAACGCATTCAAACAGTTCCAAACAGGAACCTGCGGAACATCGTCTCCGCCGCCTCTTTCCCAAGCATACCGCTTACCACGTTCACGGCAGGACCGCCGTTGCCGATAAGTCCCTCCACGTAGGTTCTGTTCTTCTCCGTCTTAGTCGTACGGTCCACCACCTTCGCCTCGGTGAAGAGGTCGAGGTAAGCCGTCATCATCTCGTTGACGAGCTCGCACATACGTTGACCGCGTCCCACCTTGTAGGTGGAGGGCGAAAGCTTTAATCCGTCATACCAAGCAGGCTTCATCGCCTTATCTTTCAAATCTTTATATGATGATTTTACAGCATCCAGAGCCGACAGGTCAATCGGCTCCACCTGAGTGTCGTACATCTCCAGGAAGACCGTCCGTCGGCCAAACACGTTGATACCGTCATACGAGAAAAGCGGCACATCCTTGCCGTAAGGCGTGCATATGACCGACTCCATCTTCATCAATCCGCACAATCCCTTCATCGAGAGGTGAGCCAGACAAGCGCATTCTGCCCAGTCGTAGGACTGCAGGCGGAACTTCATCCCCTTGCCGGAGAAAGTCTGCCAAGGGGTCACATCCTTCTCCACGAGCCCGCCCCGCAGAGCGAAAAGATCAACTATCGAACCATTCATAATCAACAGTTTTTAAAACCCAAATTATAACGGAAACCCATACCAGTTATTGCATAGAAAAGGCATAACCCATACAAGCATCCCATCCCTTTATTTCACCTTTATGCTTCCTTTTTCATTCCTTTATCAGGTCGCCATTATCGCACCAAACCAAGATTCAATTATGGTTGGTAACTGTTACTGCGTCGCTGGTGGAGTTGACTGGCCACATAACCAAAAGGCATATAAATCTCTGAAAAACAAGTAGAACCGAGTATTACATATTTGATTTTTCCTAAAAAAAGCAATAATAAATTGTTATTTCATAAATTGTTATTAATTTTGCCCGCCACAAAGGGCACATTGCACACAATAATGCCCCATAAAAAGGGCAGTTGTTTATAATAAGCTGCTATTCAATATTGTAAATGCAAAATATTAGACATGGAGACTCTATTCAGAAAACACGACAGACTACTGGAGTTGACACCTACGGCTATTGTGCGCCAATGGGCTAAATCCATAAACTGGGATGCTCGGATGATGTCAATCAGAGGACAAAAAGGCGTAGGAAAATCAACCATGATGCTACAGTACATAAAACTGCACTACAATCCACTGGACAGGCAAGTCCTGCATGTTTCGTGCGATGACAACTATTTCAACTCGCATACATTGCTCGAATTGGCTGAACGGTTCTACCTTGCCGGCGGAAAGCATCTTTTCCTCGACGAGATTCATAAATATGAAGATTGGAGCCGCGAGGTAAAAGAGATATACGATTTCTACCCCACAATGCGTGTGGTGCTGAGCGGCAGCAGCCTGCTCAGCCTTACCGAGGGAAACGCAGATTTGTCGAGGCGCTGTGTGAATCACGACCTGCAAGGATTAAGTTTCCGTGAATTCTTGCATTTTTACAAGGGAATAGAGTTGCCGACATACAGTTTGGAAGAGTTGCTGCATGATCCAACGCGATTGATTGAAGAGATGAACAAGGCGGGCAGGCCGGTGGCACTGTTCCACGAATATCTGAAGTATGGTTACTATCCGTATTACCTGAACAACGAGACGGACTATTACACAACCATACAACAGGTGGTGAACCATATAATAGATGACGAGATGCCTCGGATATGCAAAGTGGATATTGGTAACACTCGAAAACTCAAGTCGCTATTGACCACGCTTGCTGCAAGTGTGCCTTTCCAGGTGGATATAAGCAAGCTGTCTGTAATAAGCGGTATCAAGCGGGACACGGTGGTGTCGTACCTTGGTTATCTCGGCAAAGCAAAACTGATACAGCTGCTATACTCTGATGTGAAGAGCGTGAAACGTATGCAGAAACCCGACAAAATATTTATGGAAAACACTAACCTGCTTTATGCGTGGGCGACAGAACCCGTGCAGATTGGCACCGCACGTGAAACTTTCGTAGTCAACCAGTTGGCAGCCAACCATACCGTGGAGTATCGCAAATCGAACGGAGACTTTCTTGTGGACGGCAAATATGTTTTCGAGGTTGGAGGCGAGAACAAGGATTTCACGCAGATTGCCGACATCCCGAACTCATATATACTGTCTGATGACCTGGAGACTGCCATCGGCAAAAAACTACCGATATGGGCGGTTGGGTTCGGATACTAAATCCTGTGTTGAAGACGTAAATTCAGCTGACCACCGTCGCAGTAGGCGCACTGGAATATCTAAGTCTCAATCGAATAGACCTCTTTTTATAAAAGTTCACAACTTTGTGGACCACAATATTGTAAACTCATAATAACCTCCTAATATACAGAGTATTTACCCTATCATTTCTTGCAATTTCTTTATCGCCTGGGAGATGCTGGTTATGTTGTCGCAGAGCATGGAGAGCCGCTCGGTGGTCTCTTTCAGATGGACCGTCGTGGGGTTGCTCTGGGCGAAGCGTATCATCTTGGCGAAATTGGCCGAGCTGAAGAAGGCGCTGCTCTGGTCGGAGACGAAATGGCACAACATCTTGTCCTGCTTGAGTATGAGCTTCTCTATACCGAACTGCTGACCCATACGGCGCAGCCGCACCGTCGCGATAAGCTCTTCCGTCGGCTCGGGCAACGGGCCAAACCTGTCTTCCAGCCGTTTCCGGTAGGCCTCCAGCTCCTCGTCGGTGGTGAGCGAGCTGAGCTCCTTATAGAGTACAAGCCGCTCGCCTATATTGGTGACATACTCGTCGGGCAGGAGCACTTCGAGGTCGGTCTCGATGGTGCACTCTTTCACATACTCGTCCTCTTCTTCCGCCTCCTGGACAAAGAGGTCCTTGAAGTCGGACTCCTTGAGCTCCTGTATGGCTTCGTTGAGTATCTTATGGTACATCTCGTAGCCTATCTCGCTGATGAATCCCGACTGCTCGGCTCCCAGGATATTACCTGCACCTCGTATGTCGAGGTCCCGCATGGCGAGGTTGAACCCGCTGCCTATGGCCGAGAACTCCTCGATGGCTTTGAGACGCTTCTGTGCGTCGGGGGTGAGGGCCGTGAACGAAGGTATCATAAGGTAGCAGAAAGCCTTGCGGTTGGAGCGTCCCACACGTCCTCGTATCTGGTGGAGGTCGCTCAATCCGAAGTTCTGGGCGTTGTTGACAATCATCGTATTGGCGTTGGGGATATCCAAGCCGTTCTCGACGATAGTGGTGGCGACGAGCACGTCTATCTCGCCGGCGAGGAACCGCATGAGGATGTCCTCGGTGAGCTTGCCGTCCATTTGTCCGTGGGCTATAGCCACCACCGCGTCGGGCACAAGGCGTTGCACCAATCCCGCCATCTCAGGCAGGTTTTCGATGCGGTTGCTGACGAAGAAAGTCTGTCCGCCACGCGACATCTCGTACATGATGGCGTCGCGCACCACCTCTTCGGAGAAGGTGCAGAGCTCGGTCTCCACCGGCTGACGATTGGGTGGCGGGGTCTGTATGACACTCAGGTCGCGGGCTCCCATAAGCGAGAACTGCAGGGTGCGCGGTATGGGTGTGGCGGTGAGGGTGAGGCAGTCGACGTTGGCTTTCGCCTGACGCAACTTCTCTTTCATGCTCACGCCGAACTTCTGCTCCTCGTCGATGATGAGGAGTCCGAGGTCTTTGAACTTGAGGTTCTTGTTGGTGATGGCGTGGGTTCCGATGAGGATGTCTATCTTGCCAGCCGCCACATCGGCATAGATCTGGTTTTTCTCTTTAGCCGAACGGAAACGGTTGAGGTAGTCGACGCGGACGGGCAGTCCTTTGAGACGCTCGGAGAAGGTGTTATAGTGCTGGAAGGCGAGGATGGTGTTCGGCACCAAGACCGCCACCTGCTTCGAGTCGCAGCAGGCTTTGAAGGCGGCTCGTATGGCCACTTCGGTCTTTCCGAATCCCACATCGCCACAAACCAGACGGTCCATCGGCGAGGAGGACTCCATATCTTTCTTCACCTCGTTGGTGGCCTTAAGCTGGTCGGGGGTATCCTCAAACATGAAAGAGGCCTCCAGCTCGTTCTGCAGGTAGTTGTCGGCACTGAAGGGGAAGCCCGCCGACGCCTTGCGTTTGGCATAGAGGGCTATGAGGTCTTTGGCTATATCCTTGACCTGCTTCTTGGTCTTCTGCTTGAGGGTCTGCCAGCTGTTCGAACCCAAGCGGTTCAGCTTAGGCTCGGTGCCCTCCTTGCCCACATAACGGCTTATCTTGTGAAGGCTGTGGATGCTGATATAGAGCGTGTCGTCGTTCTTGTAGATGAGCCGTATGACCTCCTGCGTCTTGCCTGCCACAGTCATCTTCTCCAATCCACCGAACTTTCCCACACCATAGTCGATATGCGTCACATAGTCGCCGGGCTTGAGTTCGAAGAGGTCTTTGATGGTCATCGCCTCGCGGTTCTGCCGCAGGTCGCGCACGGTGTATTTATGGTATCGCTCGAATATCTCGTGGTCGGTAAAGCAGAGCATCTTATGGTCGTGATCGACAAATCCACGATGGAGCGGCATCGGAAGATACTCGACCAAAAGGGGAAGAGAAACCGACGACTGGAGAGAAGAAAACACCTTCTCCAGCCTATGCTGCTGGGAGTCGGCGGTGATGGATATAAGGCATCGGTAGGACCGCTCACCATAGTCGGCGAGCATCCGCACCAGCATGTCGAACTGTTTGTTTATCGAAGGCTGGGGCTCGATGTTGAGCCTCACCTCGACGGGCTTGCTGAAGTAGCCGCTTCCACCACATTCCACCACCTTGCAGCGCAGCACCTCTTTAAGAAACTCCTGCTCGGAGGTGTATAACGCCTCAGGCTTGACATGGTCGATGGGAGAGTTTTCCCGCATCTGACTGTATACCTCGCCAGCCTGAGCAAACTGCTTGCCCACGGTCTCTACGGTATGTAGAAGTCCTTCGGTCCACACCACGTCGTCGGAACCCAGATAGCGGACGAGCGACACCTTCTCGTCTACCACCTTCAGCTCGCCGTCAGAAGTGCGGCGGCCGAGATTGGGAACGATAGCTATCTTGTCGAAGCGTCGCACCGAAAGCTGGCTCACGGGGTCGAAGGCTCGCAGCGAGTCGACGGTATCGTCGAAGAACTCTATACGGTAAGGCACCTCGTTGTCGTAGGAGAAGACATCTATTATGCCACCACGTACGGCATACTGTCCTGGTTCCACCACAAAGTCGACCCGTTCAAACTCATACTCACGCAGCACATCTATCATAAAGTCCATCGAGAGTTCTACCCCCTGCATCACCTGTAAGGTGTTGCTGGTGAGGGTCTTCGACGACGCCACCTTCTCTGAGAGCGCCTCCGGATAGGTCACCACCACCAGGTTGCGCCCGGCGTTGAGCTGCTTTATCACCTCCGAGCGTTGCAGCACGTTGGCGTTGTCCACCTCTTCTATCTGATAGGGACGTCGGTAAGTGGTGGGAAAGAGCAGTACCCGCTTGTGGTCGATGTCGGCTTCCGTGTCGCCCAGCAACGCCTCGATGTCGTTGAGCATATAGAAAGCGTCCTCTTTGTTCGTGGCAATATAGAGATGCGTGCGGTATGGGTTGTCGTTATAAAGCAGAGCCGTAAGGAGCGATGTGTAGGAGCCTGCTGAGCCTGTAAGCCGCACCCTCGCCTCCTTTTCGTTCAACGACTCCTTCAAGGCGGTTATAGCGTCAGAGTCTTTGTATAGTTCAATCAAGTCCATAGAAAAAAGCCGGTTTCCTGTTTTAAGAAACCGTTTTGCAAAACTACAAATAATTCCACAATAAGACAGCCTCCGTAACGTTTTTATTTCATGACCAGCCTAAGCCTGCGGTCAACAATCAACGTATCAACATATCAACGAATCAACAGCCATGATCACCATCCTCTGGGCCGACGACGAGATAGAACTCCTCAAACCACATATCCTCTTCCTCGAAGAACGTGGATATAACGTCATACCCGTCATGAGCGGCAACGAAGCCATAGACGCCCTCGACAGCTCAAACAACCAGGCGGGCAAGCCTTCGACCAATCATATCGACATCGTCTTCCTCGATGAGAATATGCCGGGCCTGAGCGGCATCGACACCCTCGCCTTGATAAAGAACCGCTACCCCACCCTTCCGGTGGTGATGATAACCAAGAGCGAGGAGGAGCATATCATGGATGAGGCCATAGGAAGCAAGATTAGCGATTACCTCATCAAGCCGGTCAACCCCAAGCAGATACTCCTCACCGTCAAAAAACATACCGAAGCCAAGAGGCTCACCAGCGAGAAATCGTCGATGTCCTACCAGCAGCAGTTCCGCGAGATAGGCATGGAGCTGGGAGGCCGTCTCAACGCCGAAGAGTGGATAGAGATGTACAAGAAGCTGGTGTACTGGGATCTCGAGCTCGCCTCCAACGAAGACGAGAACATCCACGAGATCTTCCGTTCACAGAAGTCTGAAGCCAACCAACAGTTCTGCCGCTGGTATGAACGCAACTATCAGGACTGGATTGGTTCGAGTTCTGAAAATCAGAATTCGAGATTTGAGAAAATCCAAAATTCAAAATCCCAAATTCAAAATTCAGACAAACCCTGCCTCTCCCCTATGGTGTTCAGGGAAAAGCTCTTCCCTCTGCTCAAAGAGGATCGTCCCACCTTCCTGCTGGTCATAGACAACTTCCGTTACGACCAGTGGAAATACATACAGCCCACCATAGAGAACTACCTGAGGGTCGACGACGACGGTCTCTTCTTCAGCATCATACCTACCACCACCCAGTTTGCCCGCAACGCCATGTTTGCAGGCCTGATGCCGGCGGAGATAGAGAAAAAATACCCACAGTATTGGGTCAACGAGAACCAGGAGGGACATAAGAACCAATATGAGAACGAGCTACTCCACGAGAACCTGCGGCGCAACGGACTCAACCTGCGTCACTCCTACCACAAAGTGCTCAACGCTCAGTATGGAAAACGTCTGGTGGACAGCGTCAACGACATGATGCAGAACCAGCTCAACGTGGTGGTGTACAATTTCATCGACATGCTGTCGCACGCCAGCACCGAAAGCGACATCGTGCGCGAGTTGGCTGGTAGCGAGCGTTCCTACCGCTCGCTCACCCTCTCGTGGCTTGAGCACTCACCTCTGATTGACTTTATCAAAGAGCTGGCCGAGCGCGACGTGAACGTGGTCATCACCACCGACCACGGTTCCACCATGGTGGAGCGTCCGGTACGCATCAAAGGCGACTCGTCGGTGTCGGTCAACCTGCGCTACAAGCAAGGCCGCCTGATAGACTACAACCCAAAAGATGTGTATGAGGTGCGCGACCCGCACAAGATAGCAATGCCCAAACTCTATGTCACATCTCCCTATATCTTCGCACACGAGAACGACTTCTTCGCCTACCCCAACAACTACAACCAGTACGTGCAGTACTACACCGGCACCTTCCAGCACGGCGGCATCTCAATGGAAGAGGTGATGATACCGTTCATCACTCTACGTCGAAAGTAGCTTTCTCTATCTCGAAAGGGTGCCTTGTCAGCTCGCTGCCGTCTGACAGACGGTAGGCGAATACAAGTTTAGCGCCAGCTTGGCGTATTAGCTGCAGGGTCTCCTTGCCGCTGGGGTTGCTGTTCATAGACTTAAATGATCGTTGCGACTCTAAGGCGGTGTAGCTTTCCAGCGTTTCCATCATATCGGCATTGGAACGGTCCACGTAAGGCAAGCCAGCATAGGTGCAGCAGTAGATCACTTCCTGCCCCACTCGGTCATAGTGCAGGCTGTCAATCCAGATATCCTCGGTCATGCGGAACGGACAGGTGCTGTTGAAGGAGTCTATCGTAGCCTGCAGGCGATGCTGGGCTGCTGATCGGCATGAGGTGAGAATCGCCAGTGAAATCGCCACTAAAATCAACCAATGACGTCCGATTACGGACCTTCTAAAATTCGAATCCATAGAGTTTTTCGCCTTTGTTGTTTTCGAAAATGTATTTTATGGTCACGTTGTTTTCGCGATATATGCGCATAGATGGGTTGTCGTTGAGGTCGGCTGCGATAGACTTCTGCAGATCTTCGAGCAGCGAGCGGTCGACACTTTCAGGCGTAATGCCGTCGCCAGCGATACGGAACACGTATGTAACGGAGGGATTGCTTGAGTGCCTGAGTGCTTGATTGTCTGACAACTCAGGTTCATCGAGGGTAACGGATTGCATCGTGATTCCCTGGGTTATCTCCATCGGGCAGGCGGCGTTGGAGTTCTGCACGTCGCGACGTATGATATCCATAGTTAATTCTTGCTCGCCTGACTGATCAAATTCCTGAATGCTGATATCGAAGGTCTTTGCCTGACGGCCGTCGGAGTATTGGAGTACCAACGAGAGGTCGCAGTCGGACTCCTGCAGCAGTTTCTCAAACTGAGGGTCGTCTTTCAGTCCTTGTGTCAAGAGAGCCGACACCTGCCTGTCGTCCAACCCCGCGAGGTTCGCCTCCACCACCTCTTTCATCCACTCCTCTTCGTAGATGCCAAACATGGTGACGTAGTAGGTTAATGCTTGATTGCCTGATTGCTCGATTGCTTGATTGCTGATTATTATGCTGTCGAGGCGCATGCCATCGGTGATGATGATAGGACATTTTTTGTTCGCCTGACGTACTACCTTCTCCAGCTCCGTCTCATGATGGCACGACGAGAACAGCATCGTCGCCCCGATAAGAATAATAGTAAATAATATGTTCCTTTTCATATTCATAAATGTGACATGTCATGTGTGACCTGTGACCAGATACTTACTGCTTATTAACTGCCCTGTCCGGGCACGGACCCCTGTGCGGGCACACACTTCATCGAGAGCGATATCCTATGGCGGCGGAGGTCCACTTCCATAACCTTCACTTTCACGTGCTGGTGCAGGTGCACCACCTCCGACGGGTCGTTCACTCGTCTGTTGGCGAGCTGGCTGATATGCACCAGTCCGTCCTGATGCACACCCACATCCACGAAAGCGCCGAAGGCTGTGATGTTGGTCACGATGCCCGGAAGCACCATCCCCTCGCGCAGGTCCTCTATCTTCGACACGTTCTTGTCGAATTCGAACACCTCGAACTTCGCCCTGGGGTCGAGGCCGGGCTTGTCGAGCTCTTTCATGATGTCGTTCAAGGTAGGCAGGCCGCAGTCGTCCGACACGAACTGTCTGATGTCCACCTTCGCCCTCGCCTCCTTGCTGTCCACAAGGGTCTGCACGTCGCATCCCACCGACTTTGCCATCTTCTCCACCAACGCATAGCGTTCTGGGTGTACGGCGCTGTGATCCAGCGGGTTCTTCGACTCACGCACACGCAAGAATCCTGCACTCTGCTCGTAGGCTTTTGCCCCGAGACGCTCAACCTTCAGCAGCTCTTCACGGCAGGAGAAAGCCCCTTCGCGGTTGCGGTAGCGCACTATGTTGTCGGCCAGCGCCGGACCTATGCCGCTCACGTATGAAAGCAGCTCGCGGGATGCTGTGTTGAGCTCCACACCCACGCTGTTCACACAGCTCATCACCACGTCGTCAAGACTGCTCTGCAGCATCTTCTGGTCCACATCGTGCTGATACTGTCCGACACCAATGGCCTTAGGGTCAATTTTAACCAGCTCCGAGAGCGGGTCCATCAGACGACGGCCTATCGAGACAGCACCTCGTACCGTTACGTCATAGTCGGGAAACTCCCTCCGCGCCACGTCGGAGGCGCTGTATATGCTGGCACCGCTCTCGTTCACCACCACCGCCACCACTTTCGTCTTGAAGTGGCAACGCTGCACCACCTCCTCCGTCTCGCGGCCGGCCGTGCCGTTGCCTATGGCTATGGCCTCTATATGGAACGCCTCCACCAGCGCCTCCAGCTTGGCTATGGCGGCTCGTTCCTCACGCACCGAAGTGAAGGGGTATATGGTTTCGTTATGCAGTAGCTGTCCCTGTGCGTCGAGGCAGACGGTCTTGCAGCCGGTACGGAATCCTGGGTCGATGGCGAGTATGCGCTTCTGTCCCAACGGAGGAGCCAGCAGCAGCTGCTTGAGGTTCTCGGCGAAGACCCTTATGGCCTCCCTGTCGGCCTTCTCTTTCAGCATCGCACGGTATTCGCTCTCGATGGAAGGCTCCATAAGACGCTTGTAGCCGTCGTGTACTGCCATCCGCACCTGCTCGGCGGCTGGCGACGAGTTGTGCACATAATGACGGTCCAGGGCAGCGTATGCCTCTTCGGCGTCCGAAGGCAGCACGTGGACTCTAAGGAAGCCTTCGTCCTCACCACGGAAGAGTGCGAGTATCCTGTGCGACGGCGCCCTCATGGCCTGCTCGCTCCAGTCAAACCACGACTCGAACTTGTGGCCTTCCTCTTCCTTGCCTTTCACCACCGACGACGAGAGTTGCGCCTTGCGGCGGAATATGTTGCGTACCACATTGCGCGAGCCTACGTTCTCGTTCACTCTCTCTGCTATGATGTCACGGGCGCCCGCGAGGGCATCATCGACAGAGGCCACCCCTTTCTCCTCAGAGAGATAGGGTCGGGCAGCGTTCTCGAGAGGCGAGTCAACCTGACGCATCAGCCAGTCGGCCAGCGGCTCAAGTCCTTTCTCTCGAGCCATCATAGCGCGGGTGCGACGTTTCGGCTTATATGGCAGGTAGAGGTCTTCGAGCTCCTGCAGCGTGGACGCTTTCTCCAGTTGCTCTCGCAGTTCAGGCGTCAGTTTCTCTTGTTTGTCGATGCTCTCTATTATAGCCTCGCGGCGAGCGTCTATCTCTTTGAGTTTGAGGAGAGCGTCGCGGATGGCAGCCACCTGCACCTCGTCGAGCGAGCCTGTAGCCTCCTTGCGGTAGCGGGCTATGAAAGGTATGGTGCAGCCGCTCTCAAGGAGCTGTATGGTGCGAGCCACCTGCTGCACCGAGAGCTGCAGCTGCAAAGCGATTATATTAGCATAGTCGGACATATTGGTTAACGGTTAAAGGTTAATGGTTAACGGTTAAGGGTTAAGGGTTAACGGTTAATGGGTTCTTTTATTCACTTAGTTTGCTCCGTTCTAGAGGGTAACCACTACTTTGCAAAGGTACATCTTTCCACTCAATTTACAATGCGTACTGCATAAAAAATGTACTTTTTTATGCAATACAACACACTTTTTTGCATAAAAACGAAAGAGTCTCTTTTTTTTCTAACAGAATTCCAAAATATGTAAATGCCATTACATAACCGCCAAATTCATATAAAATACACATAACTTTCAAGTGTTTTCAAATATAAAAGGGAGGCAATTTGCCTCCCTCTTCTATAGTTGATACGGTAGTTCAGTTACGGTCTCACCAGCACTTTGCGGGACGGCTGGTCGCCTACTTTCACCATATAAACCCCCGCCGTTGTGACAGGAATCTCAATCGCTGCCTGCTGACCGCTGTCTGCTGACTGCTTAATCACCCTTCCCATAACATCGTAAACGACGATATCCTGCTTGCTAACTGCTGCCTGCTGCCCGCTAAAGTCTATCACAATCGTGTTGCCGCGAGTATAGACCTTGATATTGTCAGCTGTCTCCGCATCGTCTATGCCGTTGGATCCGCCGTCAGGCACAAAGTAGCCTATCAGCTCTGTATCTTCGGTGATAGTGAGAGAATATGGGTTGGCGGTGTTGCCGTCGCTCCAGTGGTCGAAGCGGTAGCCGCTGTTGGCGGAGGCATAGATGACCGCCTGGGGGTTGGTGCAGCTGGGCATAGTAAGGACCTGCACGGTGCCCATCGAGTTGTCGTTTGAAACAGCCGAGAATGTTGCAGCGCTACTTTCGATGAAATTAGTAAATGTTGACCAACCATCGGCTGCGGTATAGTAAGGCACACGGCCACAGGGTATATATACAGGTATGTTTGTTGGGATACTATAGAAAGCATTTGTACCTAACGTTGGCGGAACAGGATTGAGTGAGTGGATTTCGGTGATACCGCTGCAGCCAGAGAAGGCGTAGTGGCCGATGGAGGTGACGGAGTTGCCAATGGTGACGGATGTGAGTCCGCTGCATTCAGCGAAGGCGGTGTAACCGATGGAGGTGACGGAGTTGGGGATGGTGACGGAAGTGAGGCCGGTGCAGCCATAGAAAGCACCGGCGCCGGAGCCAATATCAGTACCGCCGATCGTTGTTACTGAGTTGGGTATAGTAATGGAAGTAAGGTCGCTGCAGTACTGGAAGGCGTAGCAGCCGATGTGGGTGACGGAGTTGGGGATTATTGTATTCTTACAGCCGACAACTAGCCTATTCGAACTGGTTCTTATTATAGCATTGCAATTATTTCGGCTGTCATATACTGTGTTTCCGCTTTGAACAACAATAGATGTGAGGCCGGTGCAGTTAGTGAAGGCATCTTCGCTGATGTAGGTGACGGAGTTGGGGATGGTGACGGATGTGAGGCCGCTGCAGCCAGCGAATGCGTATTCGCCGATGGAGGTGACGGAGTTGGGGATAGTGAGGGATGTGAGGCCGCTGCAGCCAGCGAAGGCCCATTCGCCGATGGAGGTGACGGAGTTGGGGATGACTGTGTTCACACAACCCAGAATAAGAGTGTTTGTACTGCTCTCTATTATAGCATTGCAGTTGTTGCGGCT
>CACYJU010000019.1 GCA_902774845.1 uncultured Bacteroidota bacterium | reverse complement strand
GTTCCGCGACTTGGCTACGCCTACGCTGCTACATTTCGGCAATGCTCAAGCAAGCTTGGCACTGCACTCAACTTCCGCAGCTCCCATCATGGGCGAGGTGCGCTACAACTCGCTGATGAAGACCTTCCCCCAGGAAGCCGAAGAGCTCTTCGTCGCCACCGAGCGCAACGCCAAGATTAGATATGAGGGTTACAAAAAACTTTCAGAACTCTAATGTATGGAGAACCTTTCTTATAACCTAGCTACGAAGGTGAAGAAAGTCCAGTGGACTTTCGATAGCGACCAACGGGAGCGGAGAATAAGAAAGAAGTTGAGCGAGATGTAATCTTCACTCAATACCAAGCTGGGCAGCTCGAGAGGGCTACCCAGCTTCTAATATAGAACAACTGCTTTCCGAATTACTGAAAAATATACCCATGCACATAAAGCAGAATATCGGAAACAAAGCATTGTGGGAGCGAAATAAGACGCTTTTCTTGACTTCGAAGATGGCACCGATTGGGTGTTATGGGAAAGTGTTCCAGTGGGTGGAGAGTTTTGATAAGAGTGGATGTGTGGTGTGTTTTAATACGTCGGAACTGGAAGAAGAGGTGCTGAAGGCGTTACTGGTGTGCAAAGTGCCGACGGTGCTGGTGGTGACAAAGAGTTTTCACGACAACTACAATGTGCAAATTGAGCAGGCGTTGAATGAGAATCGCCTGCTCATATTGGTTCTGCAACGTGAAGAGACTGACAAGGGACTCACGGCCCGTCTGCGGAATCAGTGGACAATAGGTCAGGTCCAACATGTCGTATGTGGGTATATCAATACCAATGGGACTATCTTTGGGCTTTTGGCTGGACTTGACAACGTGACACATATCGTTGATAAGACAGATTTGATGGCGACAGAGCCGGAACCCAAGCCGCACCGCTGGACGGTAGCCGAGGACAAGCGGCTGCTACGCATGTTCTACGAGGACATGGGTATTCATGCCATACATCGCGCCATCAACCGCCCATACAGCACAATTTACAACCGTATCAAGGCATTGTCAATGAACGATGAGGTGCTTAAAGGCCGCCAGTTCGAAGATTATGTGGTTGACTTCTTCGCCTTGCCCCACAATAAGACGCTCACGCTGAAAGAATGGCGCGGCGACAAGACTTTACCTGGAGTTTATCCTGAAAGCAATAGCGATCCCGACCTTGTATTCGAATACGATGGACATGCTTTTGCCATAGAGTGCAAATGGCGTAGTCATGTGCCTAAAGACATCGAGAAAGAGCTACTTTCTGCCGACCGCAGAACCTTATTCGAACAATACGGCAAGAACCATGCGATGCAGGTTTATATGCTGCTTGGAATCGGAGGTTTGCCATCTGATCCTGACGGCATATACCTTGTATCGTTGACAGAACCACTTGACATATCCACGTTAATAGAGAATCCTGTCAGCACACCTGATGAGATTCTGCAACGGATAATACTGGCAGAACCCAAGCAGAATTCCAGTTATATGAGAATGGTGAGGGATAAATACCCCAATGCCTATAAACCATGGAGAGAGGAAGATGACAATCTTTTGGCGGAACTATATGGTGAGGGTAGGACAGTAGAGGATATGACTTACATCTTTCAACGTAATAAAGGTGGCATCACATCAAGACTAAATAAGCTTGGATTAGGTACAAAGTGACACACTAAAATGACGAAAGCCGAGGCCAGCAATGGTCTCGGCTTTCTGTTTGTGCATCTTTGTTTTGCTTTCATTCTGCATTTGAAACACTTTGTTCTTATATTTACAATGGCGGCAAAGCTTTGAAACAACTGAAACTGAAACAGAATCTACTCGAAGCTGGATGCCTCTAACGCCTCGTAGAGAGGAAGTTGTCGAAAAGCAACCCGACCAACCTATTACAATTACAGTTATTACAGTTAAAAAAATGGATTACAATATTCCTTATATAATATATAACTAATTAATAATTAATAACATAATATATATATAAGAGAAATGTAATAGTCAAAAAAACAACTGTAATAACTGTAATTGTAATAACCGACCGCATTGAATTCACCTAAAAGGCTAAATATCAATAGTATGATATGCCATTAGGGAAAGGCGATCTACAATTCCTGTGACAGATGACAGTTGTGACAGTTGAAAATTGGTATACCCCAACTCCCTTATAATACTATATAACTATTTAATTATTAATAATATATATAAGATATTAGGAAAATTGGGATACCTTTAAAAATAACTGTCACAACTGTCATCTGTCACAAACTTTTGATTAAGTCTTCAGCATCAATGGATTACAATGTTGACCACCAGCCGTATAAGGACAATATCCGACAGAAACCACCCATTTTTAACACTTATTAGTTCTCCAAAAGAGTCCCTCACCACCTGTTTTGGCAAAAAGAACCATTCCTAAATGGGAGGCATTATGATGCCTTTTTCCCTCCAAAGGCGCAATTTGGAAGCCACCAAGATACCAATCGGCTACCTTAACCCCCCAAAAATGAGAAGACTCTCCCCCTCTCCCTCTCTGGGTAGAGAGGGGAGTTAGAATGCGGAGTTAGATGGGAGTTAGATGATAGCTTAATGATAGCTTGATGATAGGCAAGAAGGAATTTGTGAATGCGTTAGTGTGCTAATGCGTTAGTGGGGCTGACGCAGTTGGGTTTGCAGAAAACGCTTCAGGAACTCTTTAAATTGGGAACAATATAGGTAAACATTAATTATCGTGTAATTAGCCGTATAATTAATCATTAATTGCTGAACGTTGAATTTGGGAATAGGATATGAGTTGAGCTTAAACATTAATTATCGTTAATTGGCCGTATAATTAATCATTAATTGCTGAACGTTGAATTTGGGAATAGGATATGAGTTGAGCTTAAACATTAATTATCGTGTAATTGGCCGTATAATTAATCATTAATTGCTGATGTTCTTGGGTCAACGTTCCATATCCACGCTGGGTTGAAGAAAGGATGGGATGGGTTGATATGTTTTGTGGAGTCGGTTGGGGTGAGGTCAGGTTACAATAATACGGAGGGTATGCCGTTAGTAGAAGCAATACAGCAGTAATATGACATCGTCTTTTTTAGCAGAGATTCCTATTCCGGATTTTGTCGACATAATCCTTAATGGCGGAGAGCGAGGAGACGAGGCGATGTACTACCTGCTGCACCAGCGGTTGGAGCGCCAGCTTAGGGTGCGGTTTGAGGGCTTTAGAAGTCAAATGAGAGATGGTTTCGAAGATGTCGTTGAGGACTTCTTCCTTTATCTTAGGGACGGCGGCGCCGGATTGAGCGAGAAGGCATATCCGTCGCTCAGACGGATAAGGGACAAGGGGGCGTTTGAGGCTTGGATGCTTAACACCTTCCGCAACTACGTAGCCATGCGTGCCGATGCGGAGAAGAGGATGGTTTGTGATGGACTCAAGGACGAGAATATCGTAGATACGGAAGACACGTCGTCTACGTTGACTGATGAGCGGAAAGCGGACATCGCATCGAATGTGATTGCCTATGCCCATCAGATACTGCCACCACGCGAGCGGTTCATATTCCTGCGGACGATGCTCACGTTACTCAACAAACAGCAGGCGCTGCCGAACGATAGGGTTGCCAGCGTTCTCGATATGAGTGAGATATCGTACCGGGTGACGGTCCACCGACTGAAACGCAACCTTGCCGGTATGCGTGCCCATCTGCTCGGTGGAGGAGATATCACGCTTGACGATCCCCATCGCCATATGGCCCAGCAGATTAACGAGGATTTTTCGCGGTTGTATCAGACACTCATGTTGTATTACGGTCAGTCGATAGATAATCTGAGCAATGCCGCTGCGGTGAGGCAACTGCGCCAGGAGTACTGCAATATCACAGGACTTATGTTACACGAACAAAAGAGCCCGTATCATATCGCTACAAACATCACAACGTTTTGGCTTCGGCTGACAGAATTTTTGACTGATGAGGACATAGAAAAGGTGAGTGTGTGAATAGGATAGAGGAAAACGAATGGGGTATAGTGTGCTGATAAACAGTATTATGATATATAAAAGCAATAAATAAGTAAACATTTTTTTGTCAGAATAAAAAAACTTTGTACTTTTGCATCCGCAAATGACAAGAAAAAGAGAGTTCTTTTACATCGTCAAGCAAAACGGTTCGGTAGTTCAGTTTGGTTAGAATACATGCCTGTCACGCATGGGGTCGCGAGTTCGAGTCTCGTCCGGACCGCCAAACAAGAAGCTCTCATTAGAGGGCTTTTTTTGTGTGATAATGTAATCCTGGGGCTGACCGGTTTTGACAGCAGCGTGAGGGGACAGTAAGCATGCAGGCTCAAGCATCAGAAGCCTTGAAAACGGATGCAGAACAATAATTGGCGAAAATAACTACGCTCTTGCTGCCTAACCGAAGCACAGTAGGTTAGCTTAATCCCCGCAACAGTTGTGGGGACAAGACATCTCCCGGAGACCTCGCTCTCTGGCGTCCGACAAGGAGGTGCTCAGAAAAGAGAGATAGCCGAAGGCCAGCTTCGAGCCGACGGTGAAGATTTAGAAGCTAAGGTTGGCGTTGGGTGCCGATGTCCATCACCAACACGAAAACCAATCACCGGATAAGCATGTAGAAAGCTTTTCTGTCAACTGTTTGGACGAGGGTTCGACCCCCTCCAGCTCCACTAAGAAAGAAGCCGTGTAAATCATTTTTACACGGCTTCTATTTTTAGTTTTTATTTGCGGAGTTTTCGAAGTGTTTCTTTTTGTTTGTCTGTGATGCGAAGGCTCTCGAGGGCTTTCTGTATGCTTTTGCGACGTACCCAATCGTTGGCGATGTCATGTTTCAGGCATTCTAAAGCCGGCTTCCATTGCTTGGCGAGGGCAGTGGCGAAAAACCACGCCTGCATCATCTTGATATAGTATTCGTCGCGGTCGATGTCGGCAACCCATTTCAGGTACTCGGGACGGAAGTCATCGTCGAGGAAATGCCGCATAAGCATGGATATTCCGAAACGCACGGTGTATTCGTGCTTGGAGGAAAGCCATCTTTTGATCTCGGGCAACAGCTTTTCTTTGTTCTTAGAAAAAACCTTAGGCGAGAGAGCATCGCAGACAGCCCAGTTGGTTACGTAGGGCAGGAAGCGTTTGGTTTCGACGAGGGCTTTACCATAGTTCTTGATGTTGCATAGCATATAGGCATGCAACAGATCTTCCTCATGCCAGCGATGAGGCACATCCGGAAAATAGACGTAGCAACCATCCATCATGCATTTCGCGAGGTTCTTCAACTCAGACGCGCGTACTCCGAGTATGCGTTCTCTCGGTACATTGGGTATTATTTTTGCCGAGAAGTCGGCATACTGGCTGTCTCCTTGACCGATCAGGAGCTCTTCGATTTCTTTATTTTTCCCAGAATTCTGCATTTTTTATATTGAGTTTGTTTGAATCAAAAACAGGTTCTCCTCCACGTTTTTTTGCCAGCTCGTATTCTTTCAAGGCGCGTAATGCCTTGGGAGAAAGAAGGAGGATGGCAACGAGGTTTATCCACGCCATCGCACCGACTCCGATGTCGCCCAGCGTCCACGCTATGCCGCTGCCTGTGGTGGAGCCCAGGAAGACGGCCGCGATGGTGAGCAGGCGAAGCACCCAGATGGCAGTCTTCTCCGACTTGTCGTCGCCAAAGTGCAGGTCGGCTTGCTGATAAGCCGCCTCAGCACGGCGTTTGTCGGCATCATCCATCAGCGCCTCTTTACGGCGCAGCCGACGACGACGCATGCGGCTGAAGAGGTATACGAGGTTTGTCTCGGCATAGTAGTAGTAAGCCATGATGGTGGTGAAGGCAAAGAAGAAGAGAGCTATGCTTATCACCATATCGGCAGGCTTGGCCCCAATCACCGTTGCGAGGGCGCCAGAGGTGTAGAAAACGCCAGGCTCGCCTTCGGGGGCCGAGGAGTTTTCCAAGAGATAGGTTATTTGTGTTTCGCCCGATGGGAGATTCTGCACCTGGTCGATGATGTTATACGTGTTGCAGGCAAGTATCATCAAGGCGGTGGCTGTGCACACCAGGAGGGTGTCTATGTAAACAGAGAAAGCCTGAACCAACCCTTGCTTTACGGGATGGCTCACCTTGGCTGCCGCCGCCACTATCGGGCCGGTACCCTGTCCCGCTTCGTTGGAGTAGATGCCGCGTTTCACACCCCAGGCAATGGTGCTGCCCAAGATGGCGGCCCCAACCTGGCTGGCTCCCACCGCCCCTCTTAACATCTCCATGAAGACGGTGGGTACCATGTCGTAGTGTACGGCGAGTACCACTATAGAAAGTATAATGTATATAATCGCCATGAAGGGAGCGATTATCTGTGCCACGTTGGCTATACGTTTCACTCCTCCGATGATGACCAAGGCGATGAGCAGCGCCACTCCGATGCCCACAATCCACGGCGCTATATCGAAAGTACGCGACATCGACATCGCGATGCCGTTACATTGTACCGGAGGCATGAAGAAACCGCATGCGATGGCAGAGATGATGGCGAAGAGGCTGCCGAACAACGGGCTGCGCAGGCCTTTCTCAATATAGTAAGCAGGCCCGCCACGGAACTGTCCGTGGTGGTTCTCTTTGTAAATCTGAGCCAATGTTGCTTCGACAAAAGCGCTACCAGCCCCGAAGAAAGCTATCACCCACATCCAAACGATTGCGCCCGGTCCGCCAAATCCGATGGCGGTGGCGACTCCCACGATATTGCCCGTACCAACACGGCCCGATAAAGCCATCGCGAAGGCCTGGAACGAGGATATCCCGGTCTTCTGGCTCTTGTCGGTATTGAAGAGAAGCCGACACATCTCGCCGAAACGTCTCACCTGCACAAAGCGGGTGCGTATTGAGAAGTAAAGCGCTGTCAGCAGACACAACCCCACCAACGCTGGACTCCACACCCAGCTATAGAGTGTCTGAATTGCCGATGTGAGCCAAGTGGCAACCAGAATATTTTTCATAAGAGGTCGGAAAACGAGAGGAGTATTAATTGGCCTTTTTGGTGTCGCCTGTATTGCTACGCTTTAGCAAATCGTGTGCCTGCCACACCCCGTTACGTTTACGTAACTCTATTCTCCTTGAGTTCTTCTTCCTCGGAGTTGTCTTATGCCAAACAGCTGTTGCTGTTGTATCGCTCGTCAGTTTCACATCCGTAATCCTTACCTTCGCCGGCAAATCCTGATCTATAAGTTTCTGGTCGACTTGAGCCATAAGCGTTTTTGCCGTACCAAGTGTTTCTCTCTTAGTTTCCGATGAAGCATATTTCTCTGCGCGCTGTACATCGAAATTTGCCAAAGACCAAACATATTCGTACGCCACGTTCTTCACTTCTTTCTTTTCAGCGGCTTTTTCACCTGCACATCCACAGAAGAGAAGTATTGCACATAAAAAACATGTTGAAATTTTCATACCACGTTCAAACCAGATTCTTAAAAACAAAAGCGACTACATAAAAGTGTAGTCGCTTTTGCACGTTTATTAAAACCTTTCAGTGTCAATTAGCGACGTCTGGGTTTAGCGGTAACAGTACCGTCCTCGTTGGTCTTAACTTCAACCTTACCAGCGTTAACCTCAACGGTGTTTTCGCCAGCCGAAACTGATACGCCACCATCGTTGGTCTTAACTTCCACCTTAGGAGTTTTCTTAGCAGGAGCTGCCTGTGCGGGGGTCTCCTCAACGGCCTCAGCGACCTCTACGGGAGCCTCTTCGATGGTCTCCTCAACAACCTCCTCAACGGGGGTGCTGTCGATAACTTCCTCAGCGGGTTTGTTGTTGTGGCAAGCCACGGTCAGACCCATAACTGCAACTGCAAGAGCAATGTTTCTTACGATAGTTTTCATTTTTTCTTCTTTTTAAATTATTTGAATTTAATTATTATCTTCTTCTAGCTTTGCATTTTTTGGAATAAACATAAACGTTTGTGTCAACTGTCCACACAGCTGCGTTCATGGTGATCTTCAGGTCAGCGGTTTCTTCACCCGACTTCAGGGTCTCTGCTACCTCAGCATCGATGGTGTGAGCTGCCAAGTCGATAGCGGTGATTTCCTGGCTGTGGGAATCAACACCCCATTTATAATCACCTTCAGCAGTGGTGTCAGCAGCATTTGCTTGATAGTAGAAAATATAGTTGTTGTAGGTACCGGGCTCGGTTCCCATGGTGCCTGCCACTGATGCACATGTAGCATCAAGGAAATTGGTCTCATAAGCTTCCATTCCAAGTTTGTTGTCGACCTGGTTTCCAAGAACTTCACCAGCAGTCCACTGATCTTTGTTGAACTTAACGGTTACCGTGTTCTCCTCGGGTTTGTTGCAAGAGGTGAACATTGCAGCAGCGACAAAAGCGACAGCGCAAAATGCAAAAATTTTTTTCATTGTTTTTAATGTTTTAGTTAATAAATGAAATTTGAATTATTCGTTTCTTTTGTACTGCAAAGGTACTACTTATTTTGTTTTAACAAATTTTCACGCTTTATTTTTGTGTTAAGAAATATTAAAATTTTGTTAAGCATGCTGATAATCAATACTTATTATATTCGTGCAAAAAGCTCCTTTTAGCCGTTTTTGATGTCCAATGCGTCGCGTATTCCGTTGCCAAGCAGCATAAATGCCAATACTATCACCATGATGGCGGCTCCTGGCAACAGGGCGAGATAGGCGTTGTCAAGCAGAATATAGCCATAATTCTCCTTCACCATAGCTCCCCACGAGGGTGTGGGTGGCTGAACTCCGATGCCCAAAAATGAAAGTCCTGCTTCAAGCAGTATCGCCGACGCAAAGTTGGATGTCGCCACAACGATGATGCTGCCGGTGATGTTGGGCAGTATATGTCTGAAGATGGTGCGGAAGGTGGAATAGCCCAGGGCTCGCGTGGCTTCGACATACTCTTTCTCTTTTATGGAAAACACCTGACCACGAACCACACGCGCGATGTCGACCCACATCGTGAGTCCTACCGCGACAAACACTTGCCAGAATCCTTTGCCCAGCGCAAAGGTGATGGCTATCACCAAGAGCACCGTGGGTATCGACCACACCACGTTGATGAGCCACATTATAAGGCTGTCCACCCAACGTCCGTAATAGGCGGCAAGGGCACCCAAGGTGATGCCTATCAGAAGGGCTATGGCTATGGCTATAAATCCGACCGAGAGGCTCACCCTGCTGCCTATCATAATCTGGCTCAGCAGGTCTCTGCCGTAAGCGTCGGTACCGAGGATGAAGGTGCGTTTCTCTATTTTCACCACCTCATCTTTATGATACGCCTTGCGCTCGCCGTCGTTGGGCACCGAGCCCGTGTAGGTCTCCACTATGACGCTGTCGCCGATGCTCTCGTAGTTGTAGACAGGCATGGCCATATAGGACAACGGCTCACCAAAAAGCATTCGGCGGAACATATTCGGCTTTGCCGGCTCGATGTCGTCATTTCTCAGGCATACAAAGGTGGCCCTTGAAAAAGGTTTCTGGGTCGCGAGCTCCAGGTACTGCTGGTTGCAGTCGGGTGTGTGGTCGGGGGTGATAAGATAGCCCAACACAGCAACCATAAAGAACAACCCTATCACTACCAAGCTAGCGACTGCCAACCTGTTGCGCTTGAACCGCTGCCACGCCAGTCGCGAGGGCGACAACGGGGCTCCTTCGGATTGCTTCTTTACGAAACTCCTGTGTTTTTTGCTGAATATGTCCTGTAGGCGCATTACATCAATCCCAATTCTAGTTTCACTTCGTCGGAGAGGTTGTTGAAATCCCACGGCGGGTCGAAGGTGAGCTCAACATCCACCGACTTGATTCCGCTGATGCACTCGGTCATCTGCCGCACTTCATAGAACATATATTCCGCCTCGGGACAGTCGGGGGCTGTCATAGTCATAAGTATCTTGAGGTTGAAGTCGTCGTCGAGATCAATCTTGTATATCAGCCCCAGGTCATAGATATTGACCGGGATTTCGGGGTCATATATGGTCTTTAACGCATTGACTACTGCGCTGTGTAACGTTTCCTTGGTGGGCTTTATCTCTTCCATAGGGGGGTAATGCTTGATTGCGTTAGTGCTTGATTGTGTGAATGTGTTAATGCGAGAGTGGATTTTTGCTAACCGCTAGCTACTGGTCACCTTTTATCGAGAATGCCAGCGCATACATCTTTATCTGTTTCAGCATCGAGGTGAGTCCGTTCGAGCGGGTGGGGGAGAGGTGCTCTTTCAGTCCTATCTGGTCGATAAACACGGGTTCGTTTTCCAGTATGTCTTTGGGAGTTTGTCCGCTATAGACTCTTATCAGCAGCGAGATGATGCCTTTGGTGATGACGGCGTCGCTGTCGGCCTTGAAAAAGATTTTCCCGTCGTGATGCTCACAGCTCAGCCACACTCGCGACTGACATCCCTTGATGATGTTTGACTCGGTTTTGTCTTTTTCGTCGATTGCAGGACACTCTTTGCCGAGGTCTATGATATATGCGTATTTGTCAATCCATTCGTCGAAGTTGGCGAACTCATCTATTATCTGCTGTTCTATTTCTTGTATTGTCATACGTGCGAATATGTGGTTATTTTGGTGCTATCTTAACGAGGTAGGCTGCTGCTATGCCGAAGGCTAACTGTGGCAGCATAACCGCCAGGAAGGGCGGCAGGTTGCCGTTGATGGCAAATACGGTGGTGATCTTCATGAAGACTATGAAGGCGAAGGCTATGGTGATGCCGATGGCTAAATGCAGGCCTATGCCTCCTCTGACTTTCCTCGACGATACGGCTACTCCGATGAAGGTCATAACGATTATCGCCAAGGGGTTCAGGATGCGCTGCCACAACTCTATCGACGATTGCACCACCGTCGTCGAACCACGCATTCTCTCTTGTTGTATATAACTGTACAACTGCGGTGTGTTCATCACCTGTATCTGTTTCGAAGAAAGTCGGAAATCGTCTGGAGAGACCGGCAATGGTTTGTCAATATGCTGATGGTGGGTAAGAGTTTCTCTCCCTTTATCAAAAGTACGTTCAAAATAATCGTGACACTTCCACATCCCGCTCACCGAGTCATACTCTATCTTGTCGGCCACCACCCTTCGCTTCAGGGCTCTGTTGTCGTCAAACTCGTCCATACATAGCTGGCTGACCCATTTCTCATTCACACTATACGAGCTGGCGTAAACGAGCGTGTGTTCGTCATATCTGAAATGTATACCGCTGTAATAGCTCCGCTTTATGGTCCTGAAATAGGTGTTTTCAAAGTCCATCAGATATTTGTTGCTCCAAGGGATGACAAAATTGCTCAACACTATTACTATCAGCGCCACTATTATCGACCCGTGAAGGTAGGGTTGCAATAGTCGCCGATAGCTCAATCCACTGCCCAAGATGGCGATAATCTCTGTGTTTCCTGCCATCTTCGATGTGAAGAAGATTACCGAGATAAAGATGAACAGCGGACTGTAGAGGTTTATGAATCCTGGAATGAAATTGAGGTAATATTGGAAGATGATTTTGTTAAGCGGTGCGTGGTTGCGCAGAAAGTCATCTAGTTTTTCCGAGATGTCGAAGGTAATGACGATGACTATGATCAGCGCCATCGCCAACAAGAAGGTCTTCAGATATTTCTTCAATATATACCCGTCGATCAGCTTGTATTGTTCCCAATATCTCGTTCTGATACTCAATGTTACCTTTCTTTTTTATCAAAAACAGGGACTCTCGCACAACCGTTGGAGAGTCCCCATTCACAATTCATCATTCAGGATTCTTTCACATTATTCCCATCAGTTTCTGGAATGCCGTGAGCGACTCGAGCACGTTGGTTTTGACGTGAATGAACTCATCGACGCCATAACCCTTGTACATCTCGATCTGCTCTTTAGGATAGCCGGCTAGCACGATGCTCTTCACCTTGCCTTTCAGCCCTTGGCAGACGGCTTCTGCTATCTCGGGATACTCGTCGTCGCTCGAGCACATCACCACGATGTCGGCCTTCGCCTCAAGTGCGGCTTTCACTCCTTCTTCTGCCGATTTGAATCCGGCATTGTCGATAATCTGGTAGCCGGCCACTCCGAAGAAGTTGGTGGCAAATCCCGAACGAGCTTTCCTCATCGCCAGGTTGCCGTAGGTCAGCAGGAACACTTTCGGTTTCTTGCCCGACTGCTCGGTGGCGAGCCTCAGGTGCTCGAATGCCTCTGCTCCGCGATACTGGCGCAAAGTCTTTATCGGGCCGTCGGCTTTGTGGCAGCAGCAGCAACCCTCTTTCTTCACTATCTTGTCTCCCATGCTCTCCAGCAGGTTGGGATACTGGTTCGTGCCCAGGATGGTGGTCTTTCTGGTGGCTATGTCCATATCGCGCTGGGCCGCTATTTTCTCCACTTCGCCTTGCACGAATCCTTCTTTTATAGCATGTGCGAATCCGCCCTTCTCTTCAACTGTGAGGAATAGCTCCCAGGCGTATTGTGCTATCGAGTTGGTCAGGTTCTCGATGTAGTAGCTTCCGGCTGCGGGGTCGACAATCTTGTCCAGATACGACTCCTCTTTCAGCAGTATCTGCTGGTTCCTTGCTATGCGGTAGCCGAATTCGTCGGCTTCTTTGTATGCTGTGTCAAACGGCGCAACACTTATCGAGTCGGCTCCGGCTATGGCTGCCGACATCGTCTCGGTGGTGGTTCTCAGCATGTTCACGTACGGGTCGTAGATCGACTTGTTCCAACGGCTCGATGTTGTATGTATAAACACCTTGTAGGCGCAGTCGCACTCTGGTTTGTATTGCTCCACAATCTTGCTCCAAAGCAGACGGGCGGCCCTGATCTTGGCTATCTCCATGAAGTAGGTGCTTCCGGTAGCGAACGAGAAGACAATCCTCTTAGCAACATCTTCCACCTTGCAGCCCATATCGGTCAGGTGTGCCATCAGGTCGTTGGCTGCCGAGAGGGTGAATCCCAGCTCCTGCACGATATTGCTGCCTGCGTTGTGTATCAGGTTTCCGTTGATGGTGAACACCTTGAATTTCGGCAGGTTCTCTTTGGCGTAGGCCAGCAGTTCGGCTGCTGCCTTGTAGTCGCCTTCTTCGCCACGGTGAAAGTCGCCGTGGGTCAGCGCATATCTGTACATGTCGAAGTTGCAGCTGCCTTCCAGCTTCTCTGTGTTGAAGCCGTTCTTCTTGGCTACGTTCACATACATCTTCAGCAGCTTAAGATAGTCTTCCGAGCAGCTGAAGTTCACCTTTATGGCATCGACATAGATGCCTTTCAGCATGGTCTCCAGGTCGGCTTCGCTGGCTATCTGCTTGGTGCAGAAGTTCAGCGATGTGGCTCCGCGCTTTAGGGCGTCGAGGGCGACGGCGTTGGCTTTGGCGGGCTCTTTGTCGGTGATGTCCTGACGTATGTCCCACACGTTGTTGTCCGAGTGCTTGCCTCGTGTATAGGGCTTTTGTCCAGGGTTCGAATCCAGATACTCAAGGTTCTCAAGGTCTTCTGCTCTGTAGTAGGGCTTCACCTTGAAACCCTCTATAGTGCGCCACACAAGTTTCTTCTCATAGTCTGCTCCCTTGAGGTCTTTGTTGATTACTTCTTCCCATTTTTCGGTTGATACCGGTGGAAACTCGCTGAACAATTTGTTGTCTTCCATTATGTTATGTGTTATTTGTTGTGTGTGTAAGTCTTGCAAAGATACTTAAGTTAATTGAAAATTGAAAGTCTTATTAAAAAAACAATCTACTTTGCCCTCTCTGTCTTTCTTCTACATCACCTCCACAACCTCTGCTCCTTCCTCCCTCAGATAGAGCAGGTATCCTTTCACCTTCTCGTATCCCATCGACCTCAACGCTCCGCAGTAGTTCTTGACTTGCTCGTGATGTTCGTCGTTCTCCACTCCTGTCTTGAAGTCCACCACCCAGGTCTCTCCTTTCGAAAAGACCACTCTGTCGGGCCTGAGCTCTTCTCCGTTGTGTATCAGGGCTTGCTCTTTCAACGCTCTATCTCCTTTGCGGAAGAACCGTTGGCTCGATTCGCTTTCCACAGCCGTCTGCACCATCCTCCTCACTCGCTCTCTCTCGTCGTCTCCCATCTTCAGTTTCCTTGCCTGCCGCTCCACAGCTCGGTCCACATCGTCTGCGTCGTTCACCAGTGCCAGCGTGTCGTGCACTATCGTGCCGAATTCCCTCTCTTCGCTTATCGTCTGCTCTTCGTTGGCGTGCTTTGCATATATTATGCGATCGGCGTACGATGTGGTGCTCACTTTCGCCAACTCCACTTGTTTTATCTCTTCCTTCTTTTCTTCTTCTGTCTTCTGCTTCACGATTTTCTCGTGATCCGTGCCGAAGCAATACTGGTTGCCTGTCTTGACACATTCGCCTTCCTTCAGCTTCCCTTCGGCATACTGCCACAACATCTCCTGGTAGCTTATCGTCGTGTCGTCTTTCTTCTTCGACTTCTCTTTTGTCGCTCTGGTGGCATACACTATCAGCTTCTCTCCGGCTCTCGTAAGCGCTACGTATATCTTGTTCGTCTCGTCCATCTCCGTCAGCTCTCGCTCTTTGTCAAACTGTGGTGCAAATAGCGTCTCTTCTGACTTCGTAGGCATAGCCAGCCCTACCTTCAGCTCTAAATCAGGATTCTCCACATCTACCCATATCGCGTTGTTGGGCACTTTCGCGCTCGGAAGCGCCACTATCACCACCTTCCACTCCAACCCTTTGGACGTGTGTATCGTCTGCAGTGGCACAGCATCCTTCCCTCCCACGCAGTTCAGCTTCATCTCTCCCAGATGTTTGTCCATCCAATCCAGAAACTCTCTCATGTCCTGCCTGTGCTGTCCTGCATATTCGGCCACCACGTTCAGGAACTTCACCACATAGCTGTTCTCGGCGCCTTCTTGGTTGTATATCCTCACCAGCTCTTCGCTGCAGTCATAGAGCGACATCTTCTTCAGCTCTCCGAAATCCAGCTCCACTCCGCTCTCTCTCGCCAACTCCACCAGCGTCTTCTCTTTCCCCGATTTCACCAGCGTCTCCACATACCGCCTGTCCGTCTTGCCCATATATTCCAGCTCCATCAGCGCTATCAGCGTGTTCTTCTTGTCTTTCTCGTTCAGCATGCACCTCATCGTGGCGAGGATAAGCCTCACTATGTGGCTGTTCTCCAACTTCTGCGACTCGCTCGACACGATCTTTATCCCTCTCTGTGTCAGCTCGTTCGATACCAGCGTCAGGTGGTCGTGTTTATGCGCCAGAACGCAGATGTCGCCATAGTCGAACCCCATCTCATGCTGTCTCTCCACCTCGTCGGCTATCGCTCCCCATATCTCCTCGTTCGTCTCTTTGAAGTCGAGCTTCACAAACCCTTTCGGCCGTTTTTCTTCCTCAATCCAGCTCTGCACCAGGTCGTCTTCTCCGTTCAGCCGCTCTCCCACATATATCTTCCGCAGCTCTTCGTTTCCGGCAAATCCGCCTCTCATCGTCTCCGAGAAGAATCCGTTGTTGAACTTCACCACCTCTCCGCTCGACCTCCTGTTCAGGTTTTTCGGGAAGGGGGTGTGTATCTCTGGGTTCTCCATGTTCAGGTTGCTGTATCCCTCCACCTTCGGCAGGTTTATAAACTGTCTCACGTCGCCGCCTCTGAATCGGTATATCGCCTGCTTCGCGTCTCCCACCACCAGCGAGGTGTGTCCCTCTCCGAGCGAGTTCTCGATGAGCGGTATGAGGTTCCTGAACTGCATCTTCGAGGTGTCCTGGAATTCGTCTATCAGTATGTTCCAGTATCGGTTTCCTATCCTCTCGTATATGAACGGGGCGTCGCTCAATCCCACCACCTCCGATATCCTCTTGGTTATCTCCGACATGTGCACTTTCCCGTTCTCTGCGTAGAAGTCGTCCACCAGCTCGTTCAGCCGCTTTATGAGCCCTATCTCGTAGAGGTTCGCCATAAGCTTCCTCCTCGTGTTGTACATCACAAGCCCCTTCGCTTTCATCTTCTCTATCTCTTCATACAACCTCACAAGCTGTGGTTTAAGCGTCTCTATCCGTTCTCTCGTGGCTGCGTCGCAGCTTCCCGATGCTGTCTTGTCTCCTTCAAAGAAATCTGAGGCATACTTGCTAACCGGCCCAAAGTCTTTCTCCGACACCTTCTTGAAGTAGCTCACCACCGACTTCGATCCTTGATAGAACATATCTGCTGGGATATCTTTTATCAGCTCTTTTCCTTCGTCGGCTTTCTTCTTGAGGGCATCCTCGAATTTCGCGTTCTCTTCGGCATATTTCTTTTTCAGGTGACGGTATTTCGCCAGGTCCCACTCGCCCAGCTTCTTCACCTGCTCGGTCGTCTCTTCGCTCAGCACCTGCTCCACCATATCCTTTATCCCTCTTTCGGGGTCATATCCTTTCGCCTCTTCCATCTTCTCCTCGCAGTAGGTCTGCATCAGCGTCGTGAGCTCTTCCTCCCCTTCTGTCCCTATAAGCGCCATCAGCTCGTCTGTCACCTTCTCTTTCACCTCGTCTTCATCCAGCGTCAGGTCAAAGTTCTCCGGCAGGTTCAGGTCGTGGGCGAAGGTCTTCACTATCCTGTGGGCGAAGCTGTCTATCGTGCATACCGACATGTCGCTGTAGTTGTGCAGTATCGCGTTATACACCACCTTCGCTCTCCATCTCACTTCGGCTTCCGTCAGCCCTGTCGTCTCCATTAGGCTTTTCTCCATGCTGGGCCGCTCCTTCAGCTCGTCGTTGCTCAACGCCGCCAGCTCTTCCAGTATCCTCTCTTTCATCTCGTTCACAGCCGCGTTGGTGAAGGTGATAGCCAGTATGCGTGAGAATCGGCTCTTCAATGCTGCCAGTTTCTCCTTGTCGCTCATCTCCACCTTCCCTCTCATCTCTTCTGGCTGCATCGACTCCACATCGAACGCCAGCGTCAAGTACGTCAACGCCAGAAGGTACGTCTTCCCCGACCCGGCCGACGCCTTGCACACGATAAATCTCGACCGCTCGTCCATCCGGTCGCCCTCTTTCATAATATGTGCCCTTATTTCTGCCACTTATTTCTTTTTAAATTTTACAATTCAGTTTGCAAATATACGAAAAAAATCCCCTCCGTCCAAACCATATAGAAACTGTTTAAATTTGATTGATGAATTTTGTTATGGACATGAGTGAGCAGATTTTTATTCTTTTCGATTGCGCAATGGGTGTCCATTGTAATTGAGAAAAGAATGAAAAGATGCCGCTCAGGTGCTTTAAGAAAAACATTGAATCAAATTTAAACAGTTTCTTGATATCTTTTTTCAACCACCCCTAAAAACGTGCATGATTTACAACCCCATACTAAGCCCAAAACGCCCAATATAACGTCATTTCACACTCACTCTCAGACGCTTCCGTAAGGCCTCAAAAAAATCCAAAAAAATCTGCAAGTTTTCCTCTCTTTGTAGTACAAAATACCGTCATGAAACAAACTGCACAGATTTCCGTTTATATCATTTATAAACATCTGTACTCCAGCAGTAAATAATTTTAACCTCCGTTTTCCTTCCGAATTAAAAGCGTATCTGATACGTATCATACACGTATCACTTGCGTTTTACCTTGCATCTACCTCCCATATTCCTCCCACTCTCCTTCTACCCACCTCCCATTTCCGTCACCCCACCTCTCCAACGACCTCCGCAAACCCCTCCTCCTCCTGAAATTCCTAGTTCCCCTAGATAATCTAGTTCCCCTAGCTCATCCAACCTCCACAGCACTAACCCTTTACCTCCTCCTCACTAATTTTTTTTACACCTTTTTGTTGATAATTCAAAATAAAGTGCTATCTTAGCAACGGAAAAAGCACCAGCTCTTTCCTCTCATTTATCGAAGAAACAATCTAAAATTCAATACCATGGAAGCAAAAAAATCACCCAAGGCTGACCTTGAAAATCGCAAAGGTCTCTATTTGGAAATCGGTTTGGTGGTGATTCTTGCTGTCGCCCTCCTCGCCTTCAACATCAAGTCTTACGACCGTGAGCAGGTTGAGGCTATGGAGCGCGTCGTCCTCGATGAGGTTGAGGAAACCATCATCCAAACCGAGGAACAGGAAAAACCGCCTGAGCCAGAACCTCAGCAGGAACAGGTTCTCACCGAAATCGAAGTTGTCGAGAATGACGCTGTCATCGAGAACGAAGTCGACATGAACGCCTTCACCGAGGAAGTCGTCAACGGCGAGGTGTCAGCTCCTATCGTTGAGGAAAAAGAGGAAGAGGTCGAAGAGGAAGTAGTCATCATCCCCGACGTCAACCCCGAGTTCAACGGCGGTGAGGCCAAGCTCTACGAGTACCTCTCCGAGAATATCAAGTACCCCGACCTCGCTCGCGACGGCGGCATCACCGGTAAGGTCTTTGTCCAGTTCGTCGTCGAGAAGGACGGCTCCATCACCAACATCCAGGTCAAGCGTGACATCGGCGGCGGTTGCGGCGAAGAAGCAAAGCGCGTCGTTCGCGGCATGCCCAAGTGGAAACCCGGTAAGGTCGGTGGCCGTACTGTCCGTTCGCAGTTCATCCTGCCCATCAATTTCATCCTCAAATAGCGAAGGAATCAATGCGTGAACCCAACAGGCTGCCCGACCACTCAGGCAGCCTGTTTTAATTCCCCCACTCAAGCACTCAAGCAATCAGGCACTCCAGCACTAAAAAAAATGCTCTCAGTCAATAACCTCTCCGTACAGTTCACCGGACAGAACCTCTTCTCCTCCGTCACCTTCAACATCGCCGACAACGACCGCATCGGCCTCGTCGGCAAGAACGGCGCCGGCAAGTCCACATTACTAAAAATTCTATGTGGGCAGCAGGAACCGGAGAGCGGCTCCATCGTCATCGCCTCGGGCCAGACCGTCGGCTACCTCCCCCAGGAGATGATTCCCGACCACGAGGGCACCGTCCTCGATGTCGCCCTCAAGGCCTTCTCTCATATCGACGACCTCGAAGCTCAGCTCGCTTCCCTCTCCGACGAGATCGCCAACCGCACCGACTACGAATCCGACTCCTACCTCCGTCTCATCCAGCGCCACAACGACCTCTCCGACCACATCTCTCTCCTCGGCGGAAACAACCGCGGCGAGCTCGCCGAGAAAATCCTCCTCGGCCTCGGTTTCCTCCATTCCGACTTCCACCGTCCCATGACCGAGTTCTCGGGCGGCTGGCAGATGCGTGTCCAGCTCGCCAAACTCCTCCTTCAGCACCCTGACTTCCTCCTCCTCGACGAACCTACCAACCACCTCGACATCGTCTCCATACAATGGCTCGAGTCCTTCCTCTCCTCCTATGCCGGCGCCGTCATCCTCGTCTCTCACGACCGCACCTTCCTCGACCACATCACCACCCGTACCATCGAAATCACCGCCGGCCGCATCTACGACTACAAGGCCTCCTATTCCGACTATGTCGTCCTCATGCAGGAACGGCGCGCCTCGCAGATGGCCTCCCTCACCAACCAGCAGCGCCAGATCGCCCAGATCGAGGCTTTCATCGAGCGTTTCCGCTACAAGGCCACCAAATCCAAGCAGGTCCAGTCGCGCATCAAGATGCTCGAAAAGATGGACCTCACTCAGATCGACGAGATCTCCTCCGAGAGCATCCATTTCCGCTTCCCGCCGGCTCCCCACAGCGGCAAGATCGTCGTCGAGGCGCAGGCTCTCTCCAAGCACTATGGCGACCATTGTGTCTTCTCCAATGTTGACCTCCTCATCACCGCTGGCTCCAAGATCGCCTTCGTCGGCAAGAACGGCGAGGGCAAATCCACTTTGGCGAAGATCCTCGTGGGCGACATCCGCGACTACGGCGGCTCTTGCAAGATTGGCCATCAGGTCGTCATCGGCTACTACGCCCAGAACCAGGCAGCCATGCTCGACGGCGAGAAGACCGTCTTCCAAACCATCGACGACATCGCCCTCGGCGACATTCGCCCCAAGATTCGCAATATTCTCGGAAGCTTCCTCTTCGACGAGGACGATATTGACAAAAAAGTAAAGGTCCTCTCTGGCGGCGAGAAGGCCCGCCTCGCGCTCGCCAAACTGCTCCTCACCCCCTCCAACCTCCTCATCCTCGACGAGCCCACCAACCACCTCGATATGGACTCCAAGGACGTACTCAAGAACGCGCTCCTTCAATACACCGGCACCCTCATCCTCGTCTCCCACGACCGCGACTTCCTCCAAGGCCTCACCGACTCCCTCTACGAGTTCCGCAACGGCGAAGTCCACGAGTTCAAGGGCGACATCTTCGAGTTCCTCGAATGGCGCCGCCTCGAAGACCTCAAGCAGCTCGACCACCCAACCAATCAAGCAATCAAGCACTCAGGCACTCAAGCAATCAAGCAATCAGGCAATCAAGCAATCAAGCAATCCAAGCTCGACTATCAGCAATCCAAGGACCGCGAGCGTGAACTGAGAAAGCTCCGCAACGAAGTCTCCAAGCTCGAAGAAGAGATTTCCTCCCTCGAGCAGAAAGTTGCCGACATAGAAGCGAAACTAGCCAACGGCACCACCGACCCTGCCATCTTCGAAGACTACCAAACCCTAAAAACCACCCTCGAACAAAGAATCTCCAGCTGGGAAGAAGCCGTAATCAATTTAGAGACCGCCCAAAACCAATAAAACCCCCAACCCAAACCCGTCCGCCAAGTCCGCCAAGTCAGACAAGTCCGACAAGTCCGACAAGTCCGACCCGTCCGACCCGTCCGACTTCCTCCCTGTCTCCCAGCATATTACGCCTCAATCTCCATTTTCTTGAAAACTTTTTTCCTCCACAACTTGCTTATATATAATAATATTAGTAAGTTTGCATTCCACCAATATCCATTGGTAAAATCGTAATTAATTTACAATTAACTAATTATATTAATCCACAAATAAAAGGAGATTACACATGACAAAAGTAAAATCATTGGCAGACCTGAAAGCCATGAGGGAAAAACTGCAGTCAAATCTCGATGTGAGAGAAAAGGCTGAAAACCCTGAATCCCTTGTCCAAATCAAGGTTGCTATGGCTACCTGTGGTATCGCCGCCGGCGCTAAGCAGGTGATGGAACACATGATGCAGAAAGCTGAAGAGCTCGGCATTGCTGCAGTATTCACTCAGACCGGTTGCATGGGCTATTGCCACGCTGAGCCTACACTCGAGGTGCGCATCCCTGGCAAGGACCCCATCGTCTTTGGTCACGTTGACAACAACCGTGCCGACGAAATCCTCACCAAGTACGTCCAGAACGGCGAACTCGTCGAGGGTATCATCCCCGTCAACTACGAAACGATAGATAAGTAAGGTTGAATCTGTCCGACTCGTCTGACAAGTCAGACCCGTCCGACTTTACCCCAAATAAAAGATTATGGCAAAATACAAAATGCATGTTTTAATCTGTGGCGGTACGGGATGCAAATCCTCGAACAGCCTCGAGATTATTGAAGAGTTCCGCAAAATCCTCGCCGAGAAAAACCTCACCGAGGAAGTGCAGGTTATCAAAACGGGCTGCTTCGGCTTCTGCGAGAAAGGCCCTATCGTGAAGATTATGCCCGACAACACCTTCTACACCCAGGTGAAACCCGAGAACGTGCTCCGCATCGTCGAGGAACATATCATCAAGGGTCGTAAGGTGCCCGAGCTGCTCTACACCAACCCTGAAAACAAGGAGCATGTGAGCGACTCCAAACATATGGATTTCTACCGCAAGCAGATCCGTATCGCTCTGCGTAACTGCGGCTTTGTGGATCCCGAAAACATCGAAGAGTGCATCGCTCGCGGTGGTTACGAGGCTCTCGCAAAGTGCTTGACCGAGATGACTCCTGAGCAGGTTATCGACGTGATAACCAAGTCGGGCCTCCGCGGTCGTGGCGGTGCTGGTTTCCCCACCGGCGTGAAGTGGGGCCTCTGCGCCAAGAACAAAGCCGAACAGAAATATATCATCTGCAATGCCGACGAGGGTGACCCCGGCGCATTCATGGACCGTTCAATCCTTGAGGGCGACCCCAACAGCATCGTCGAGGCTATGGCTATCGGCGGTTACGCTATCGGCGCCACCAAGGGTCTTATCTATATCCGTGCTGAATATCCTCTCGCTATCGAGCGTCTGAAAATCGCCATCCGTCAGGCTCGCGAATACGGCCTCCTCGGCGAGGACATCCTCGGCAGCGGCTTCAACTTCGACATCGAGCTCCGCTACGGTGCCGGCGCTTTCGTCTGCGGTGAGGAGACGGCTCTTATCCACTCGATGGAGGGTATGCGTGGCGAACCCACTCTGAAACCTCCGTTCCCCGCTGTGAAGGGTTACATGGGCATGCCTTCGAACGTGAACAACGTCGAGACTTTCGCCAACATTCCTATCATCATCACCAAGGGTGCCGACTGGTTCCGCACCATCGGTACTGAGAAATCTCCCGGAACCAAGGTGTTCGCTCTGGCTGGTCAGATCAACAATGTGGGTCTTATCGAGGTTCCTATGGGTATCACCCTGCGTGAGATTATTTACGAGATCGGCGGCGGTATCAAGGACGGCAAACAGTTCAAGGCCGTTCAGACCGGTGGTCCTTCGGGTGGTTGCTTGACTGCCAAGCACCTCGACACCGAAATCGACTACGACAGCCTCGTCGCTGCTGGCTCGATGATGGGTTCCGGCGGTATGGTCGTCATGGACGAGACCTCCTGCATGCCCGCCATCGCTAAGTTCTACCTCGAGTTCACCTGCGAGGAGAGCTGCGGTAAGTGCACCCCGTGCCGCGTCGGTAACAAGCGCCTCTGCGAACTGCTTGAGAAGATTACCAACGGTACCGGCACCATGGAAGACCTCCAGGCTCTGCGCAACCTCGCTGCCGTCATCAAGGACAGCGCTCTCTGCGGCCTCGGTCAGACCTCTCCGAATCCCGTTCTCTCCACCCTCGACAACTTCTGGGACGAGTACGTCGAGCACGTCGTCGATAAGAAGTGCCGTGCAGGTGTCTGCAAGAAACTTATGCAGTATGTCATCGATCCCGAAACCTGTATCGGTTGTGGCAAGTGCGCCAAGGGCTGCCCGGTCGAGGCTATCAGCCGTACCGACTACACCGCTCCCGGCCACAAACTCGCTTCGATGGCTATCGACAGCACCAAGTGCATCAAGTGCGGTGCTTGTATCAACAACTGCAAATTCGGTGCCATCTCGATTAAATAAAATTGTCCGACCAGTCTGACTAGTCCGACTAGTCCGACATAAAAACAATAATAAACAATGATTAACGTAACAATAGATCATAAAGCGATTCAGGTCCCCGAAGGCACTACTATTCTGAAAGCTGCCCGTATGGCCGGTATCGATATCCCGACGCTCTGCTATTTCGAGCTCGACGGAATGAAATTTGAAAACAAACCTGGCGGATGCCGCGTCTGCATGGTTGAGGTAGTAAAAGACTTCAACGGCAAGCCGCGCCGCAACCTCGCCCCCGCTTGCGCTACCGACTGCGTCGAGGGCATGGAGGTTCTCACCGCCTCTCCGCGTGCTTTGAACGCTCGCAAAACCGTCGTTGAGCTTATCCTCAGCGACCACCCGAACGACTGCCTCCAGTGCGAGAAGAGCGGCGACTGCGAACTCCAGTCTCTCGCTGCTCGCATGGGCATCCGCGAAATTCCTTTCAAAGGCGCTCAATCCACCTACAAGAAAGACAGCACTCTCAGCGTCTATCGCGACATGGACAAGTGCGTTTACTGCCGTCGTTGCGAAGAGATGTGCAACAAGTTCCAGAGCGTTGGAGCCCTCAGCGGCGTGAACCGTGGCTTCCCCTCAGTCGTCTCTCCCGCTTTCGAGCAGAAACTGGGCGACAGCTCCTGCGTCAACTGCGGCCAGTGCGTACAGGTTTGCCCCGTGGGTGCTCTCACTCTCGTTGACAATATCAAGGACGTCCTCAACGCCCTCGCTGACCCCACCAAGAAAGTCATCGTCCAGACCGCTCCCGCCGTCCGCGTCGCTCTCGGTGAAGAGTTTGGCATGGAACCTGGCTCGATCGTAACTGGCAAGATGGCTGCCGCTCTCCGTCGTCTTGGTTTCGACTATGTCTTCGACACCGACTGGAGTGCTGACCTCACCATCATGGAAGAGGGCACCGAGCTCCTCAACCGTGTGAAGGCCTTCCTCGCTGGCGACAAGAACGTCAAGCTGCCTCAGTTCACCAGCTGCTGCCCGGGTTGGGTTACCTTCTACGAGAAGAACTTCCCCGACCTGCTCGAATATCCTTCGACAGCCAAGTCGCCTCAGCAGATGTTCGGCGCTGTCACCAAGAACTACTTCGCCAACAAGATTGGTGTGAAACGCGAAGACATCGTCTGCGTCTCCATCATGCCGTGCTTGGCTAAGAAGAGCGAGGTGGCCCGCGACGAATTCAAGGTCAACGGCGATCCCGATGTGAACTTCTCGCTCACCACTCGCGAGCTCGCTCACATGCTCAAACAGTGCAACATCGACCTCAACGCCCTGCCAGAGGAAGACTTCGACAGCCCGCTCGGCCAGTCCACTGGTGCCGCCGTCATCTTCGGCGCTACCGGTGGTGTTATGGAGGCTGCTCTCCGTACCGCCTACGAGGTCCACACCGGCAAGACTCTGCCTAAGATCGACTTCGAGGAGTGCCGCGGCATCTTCGGCGAAAGCATCCGTGAGGCTACCGTCGATTTCGCCGGCCTGCCCGTCAAGGTGGCTATCTGCTACGGCCTCGGCAATGCTCGCAAGCTCATGGAAGAGGTGCGTGCCGGAAACCCCAACGGCTACCACTTCGTCGAGGTGATGGCATGCCCCGGCGGTTGCATCGGCGGCGCCGGTCAGCCCTACCACCACGGTCACAGCGACATCATCAAGAAACGTATGGACGCTATCTACCGTGAGGACGCTGGCAAGCCCATCCGCAAGAGCCACGAGAACCCCGACATCATCGCGATTTACAAAGAGTACTACGGTGAACCTTGCGGCCACCTCAGCCACGAGCAGCTGCACACCCACTACTTCGACAAGTCCGACAAAATCGAGGCAACGAAATAAAGTAACCAGTCCGACGGGTCTGACCCGTCCGACCCGTCGGACATAACTAAGAATAATATGGCAAACATCAAATTATCCGAAGATAAAATCAATGCTATCAAAGACATCGCAAAGAGCTTTGGTAACAAATCGGGCGAGGTCATCAACGTGCTGCACCAAGTGCAGGGCAAGTTCGGCTACCTCCCCGCTGAAGTACAGGAAGTCATTGCCCACGAGCTGAAAATGCCGGTGGCCAAGGTCTATGGTATCGTCTCCTTCTACAGCTTCTTCACCATGGAGCCCAAGGGTGAGCACCCCATCGACATTTGCCTTGGCACGGCTTGCTACGTGCGCGGAGCCGAGAAGGTTCTCGACGCTTTCAGCCGCGAGCTGAACATCTCGGTCGGCAAGTGCACCCCCGACGGCAAGTTCTCGCTGAACACCCTCCGTTGCGTCGGTGCTTGCGGTCTGGCCCCCGTCGCCATGATCGGCGGCAAGGTCTATGGCCGTCTCACCCCCGACCAGGTGCCTGGCATCATCGCCCAGTACAAGTAAGGCGACAAGGGTTATCCCACCCTTTTAATAAGGAAGAGGGCGTCCGAAAGGACGCCCTTTGTTGTTTCTATGCGGATAGGATACCCCTTACTCCTTTTTTCTAGCTCCCACACTATTGTCCCCAACCTTCATTTTCAATTTAAAGACACTTTCGGCAATCCTTCGGTGATCCTTCGGTGATCCTTCGACGAAATTCCAACATCTCCCTAATTTCCAGTCTATTGCGAATTAATTTGCTTAGATTACAACAACAACCTGTTATTCAGTTATATACAGTTATTACACATTATCCCCATCCCCTTCTCCTGTATGTGGAGAAACTACCGGTGCCATTTAAACCATCACTTATCCAACTGTTAAAAAAACTTAAATTTCAACATCCCAACTACAGTATTCTCCCAATTGTGGTTATTATGTGAGCAAAAAGCCTTTTGCATGGCAGATGACAGGACGACATACAACAACTTCGAGCTGCTGGTTGGGCGGCACCGCGGGCTGATACGTAGGCTCTGCTGGTGGCGTTCATCAGGGGACGAGAGCCTGTGCGACGACCTCGTGCAGGACTGTTATCTTGCCATGTGGGAACATTACGGCACATTGCGTCCAGATATAGTGAAACTGCAGGAGGCTGCATGGGTAGTCTGGCAATGCCGTAGCGTTTTCTCTCACCGCGACAGAAAACATGGGAATGAGGGCGCACATACCCATCGAGACCGCATGATGGTTGATATTGCAGATGATGATGTCCGCGATTCCGGGGATGTTGCCGAAACCCTTGATGAGTTAGCCACCATTCTCACGCCCGAAGAGCAACTCCTTTTCTCCCTTATGCGTCAAGATCTCACTGATGGGGAAATTGCCGAGCGACTTCACCTCAAGCCCCGCACCGTCCGCGAAAAACAGCGCCAGATAATTGAGAAGCTACGCCAGCACTCACGCAATTACACAATCACGCAACCAAACAATCAATAAACTATGACCGAGAAAGAAATACTCCAACTGATAACTCGCCCGGAGACCGACCACGATCGAGTCATCCGTCTCGCAGCCGAGCACAACGCCGACCTCCCCGGCTGGTGTGCCCGACGTAAGCGGCGGTGGCAGATAGTCACCGTTGCAATGGCAGCGACCATGGTGACGGCGTCATTCTTTGTCCCTCAGAACACTGACACCTTCGTCAGCGGAGACCTCAAGTGTTGTACCGACGATGCCTGTCAGAGAGTGGACCAAATGATTGTAAAGATATGAAGCAATGGCATATAGCACTCCTTATCACGTCGGCAATCTTTGCCGTCGGCATCGCGGTATGGCGGTACACAGCCCCAGAGCGCCACGTCAGTGACCTCTACCGCCGCTACGAGCATGCCGACGGCATTGCCGCCAGCTATATCCACAACTACCCCGTAAACGACACCATCACCCTCGACGTCACCCTACTTGAAGCCACCACCGATAGCGGCTGGGCCATCCTCGTGCGCGACTTCGAGATGGACGAACTCTCGCCTATGCTCCAGATGCTCATCGACAGGGGTGAGAATCTGGTATTCTCCAAACTCATTCCCAAGAGCAACCCGTCGGCATCGACTGAAAACGATGTCCTCGCCTATTCATATACCACCCGCAGCGTAAGCATCTTCCACATCGCAAACGACAGTGAGAAACACGCCGTCCTCTTCCACAACCTTGACAAATCAACAAACAAAGATAATTAATACATTATTCAATATGAAAGCAAACAAAAGAATCATCATGATGGCGACACTCACACTCGTCGCCCTAACCTTAGGCACTATGCTGCTGACAAGCTGCGGGAAAGACAACAAGGACAATGAGGATCTTATTGGCAAATGGTCCAACACGGCTCAATCGTATGAAATCACCATCGGGGGACAGGAGTACCTCCAGGAAAGTTGTATCTGTATGGAGTTCACAGATAACAAGGTGTTGATATCCGACGCTCGGAAGAACTGTCTCGCTGAGTGGTATAGATATACTCTCTCGGAGAAAGAAGGAAAGCAGTTGCTTGAGATTAAAGGCAATAGCGGTTGTTATGCCGGACAAATATTTGTGGTGGATAAGCTCACCAGCGACAAACTGGTGCTGGTACCCGAACACCACAATATCGATTGGGACTACCGCTACATCATGAAACGCCCCTAGGCATTGGCTTGACCCAAGTATGTGTTTTGCAATGGTGCGAGGCAAAATTGCAAAGATGAAACAACAAACCGAAGTTAAACAATAAACACATTGAGACAATGAAGAAAATAATGTTAGTATGCGCGGCGACATTAACTTTCGCCGCCATGACCGCCTGCAAGAGCGGAACAACGACAAACGACACCGTGGTCGACAGCGCACAGCTGGCCAACGAACAAACCAAACAGGCACTCATCGGCGAATGGCAACCCGTCAGAATGTGGCATGTGACTGACAGGGATTCGGGAGACATCGTCACCAATGAGTTTCCATGGAGATACTGCTTCATGGAGAACGACACACTCTACATTCGGTCCAATGCTGGCGATGAGGAAATGATTGATAACAGGGATGAGTGGATGAAAAATGATGACGGCACCTTCTACCTCATCGAGTCGTGGAGTGTGCAGAGCGACACAATCTTCCTCGGCTTCGAAAACAATTCACTCTATCCGACGTGGCATATCGATTCGCTCACCCAAGAGCGTCTGTCGGTATCTGCCCTTGACGATAGAGCTGAGATGAGAAGAATATCGTTTGAGAAGGCGAAATAGCAGAATCGAACCGCCCGTACCGCTGAAACAAGCGCAATAAGACAATGAAGAAGACCTTGATGCTATGCGCGGCGATGTTCGCTCTCGCCGCAAATGCCCAGTCGGAACAGTGGAAGGCTTATCTGAATATCTGTGGGCAGTTACGCGATGACATGACGCCCTGCGAGAAGATGGAACTCTATGCGCAAATGGATTCCCTGTTTGATGGATATATCCCTGTCCGACAGCAAGAAATGAACTACATGGAGGCCGCCCTGCAATGTGGCGACACGGCGACATTCAAGTGGCTGGCTTTCCGCGTGGTCAGGTGGAAAGGGTGGAATCCGCTGGTGTTCTACTACATGGACCAATACAAGTTTTTGAAAGACTGCGACTGGTGGCCGGAGCTGGACTCCATCCAGCAGGCAATCCACGGTCGGAAGGACTACAGCTACGCAGAGACATTGTATCAAATGGAACATGAAGACCAGGCTGTGCGGCGTGCCTTCAACGACCCCGAACACACCCATACGAAGTCCGTCGAGGATTCTCTTTCGAGACGTATGCACGAAGTGGATTCGGCCAACCTCGCCAAACTAGTATGGCTGATGGACACGCTGGGCTTCCCCTCATGGGATAAGGTGTGTTCCTACGGCGCACACGCAGCATGGCTCATCGCACAGCATGCGCACCCATGGTTCCAGTACGGCTACGTCAATCAGATGCGTAAAGCGGTGGCGGACACCAACGCCGACCCGTCAAATCTGGCCTACCTTGAAGACCGTCTGCGTACAGGGCGCGGTTTGCCACAGATTTACGGCACACAGTTCTCTTCCACCGGCGAGAACAACCGGACGGTGTGGCAATGCCCCGTCGCCGACATAAAGAATGTCAACCTGCGTCGCAGCCAAATGCTTATGCCGCCGCTGGAGGACTATATCGAGGGCTATCTGAAAACCTCTACCGAAGAGGGACAGCTCGACAGCGACACCCCGCTGACAGAGATGGGTGACAACTATGTGCGATACTATTACCGTGGCGACCAGTTCTCGCTTCTGCCCATAGATAAGCAGGTGGGGGTGACGGATGCCGTGGCGTACACGGCTACAGGCGATTACTGCGCTGCAATTTCCATCTTCTGCTCACGGTTCTCGAACCACTATCCCTTTGTGCGTGACCTTAAGCACTACCTGGAATGCCTTCTGCATAGCGAGTGCGTAGGGAACCAGTACTGCTACATCAGCCATTATGAGGTGCTGGAGCGCATGGTGCTCTGCGGCTACGAGCCAGATGCATGGCTCGATTCGCTGCCCGACACGCTCTCAGTGCCCCTGCGGGCCGATTACGCCAACCTGCGCGATGAGTATCTGCGCTACCTCAACCACGAGGACGACGCCGAGCTCGCTGCCGCCCTCGCCAGTCGCGCCGACTTCGAGGCTCTGCTCCGAAGCGGCAAGAACTACCACCGCTACGAACTCGACACATGGAACCACGCCTATCCCTTGTTGCAGAAGATGACCGACGAACTGACCAAACGCGACTTTGAAGAGTTCTTTGCCCTCCTCTGGCGCGAAGTGGAGCGTGGCAACCTCCACGCCGAAGACTACGCCTCGCTCTACGACCACACCTATTATCGACTTTATGGCAAAGACTGGTACGGCACCCTTGCCGCAACCGACAAGCATATCCGTACTGCCAAACTGAAAACCCTCAACGAGCGCCGCCGTGCAGCATGCCTGCCGTCAGCAAGATAGACACGAAAAGAAATATCAACATGAAGAAAACCTTGATTATATGCTCAGTGTTCCTGCTTTTTGCGGTCACCACATCGGCACAGACCCCTACATATAAGGAGTTGTCGGCAACCGCCTACAACTCGCTTAAAGGGCAGGACTATACTGGGGCACATAAGGCTTTCCATACGATGGACTCACTGTATGGGATAAGTGATTTCGAAGCCCTCTACTATTACTATGCCTTGTCGCATGACTTTGTGCATGACAGCGAGTCGGAAAAGGCCTTGATGTTCCGCCTGGCGCAAAACAAGTGCTGCGATATGCGCTACCTGGACGACTGGGCAAGAAGTCAACAGGCCGACACGCTCGATTACTGGAACGACATTGTGGCCATCGTTGCGCCCCGTGGCTATCAGGACACCGTCTATCAGAATCGCTTGCTGGCGATGAACAGAGCCAATAATGCAGCACGGCAGATGCAGAACAACAACCAAGATTCGGTGCGGAATGCCATTCGTATGGTTGATTCTGCTAATCTGAGTGAGTTGAAGCAGCTGATTGCCGAACGGGGTTTCCCAACATGCAGCAAGGTAGGCTACTATTGCGTCAAATATGCCTCAGCGATAGCTTTGTACCAGCCACTAGAGTTTCTCCATTGGTATCTGGAACAGGCCAAAGCCGCCGCCGACAGCAGCGACTATGACCCTGAATGGCTCGGCTATCTAATCGAACGCGACAGGCTGGAGAGCATCTATGACACTGTGTTCTACTCACGCATCGAGGCGATGTTCCAAGCCGACACTTGAACAACTTATTGCCGAACGAGGATTCCCGACGCTGTCCAAATTGGGGTACAAATGCTGCGACCATGCGGCACTGATAGCGCAGCACTCGCCGCCCGAGTACCTGCATTGGTTTCTGGAACAGGCGCAGGCTGCCGCCGACAGTGGCGACTTCATTCCCTCGTGGATTGCTTATATGACCGACCGTGACCTTGACCATCAGGACAAACCTCAACTATACGGAACTCAAGGGCTTACCCGTGACGGTTTGACGGGGATGTACCTAATCGACGATGTCGAGCATCTGAACGAACGCCGAAGAAGTATGGATTTGGAACCCATTGAGGATTATCTTCCACACATGGATATGCCCGACTTCTATTTCCACCCTTCGCTCGTCGACTACAGACAATACAGCCTCAACCTACACATCGAGGGCGACACGCTGCGGGTGTCGGGTTTTTATCTCATCCCCTACGAAACCTATACGGGACAACCCATCAAGGTCGATACCGCCTATTCCTTG
>CACYJU010000018.1 GCA_902774845.1 uncultured Bacteroidota bacterium | reverse complement strand
TTGCGGCGGATGAGTGCCATCAGGTGCTTGACTGCCGTCTCTGGCGTGCTGTCGGGGAAGTACATCAGAGCCAGCTCTTTCTTGCTGTATGCGCGAATGTTGAAGTTATCCATAGTTTCAAGTTTTTAGTTTTTAGTTTTTAGTTTTTGGTTTGGAGGATTCTGAGGATTCTGAGAACTCTGTGGGGGGGGGTGGTTTTTAGTTGGAGGTAGTAGTCGGAGTAGTCTTTGCAGTTGGGCGGGAGGTGGTGGTGCTGGAGATCCGGGAGAATCTTCTTTAGCTGGAGGAAGAGGCGCTCGCCTGGCTCGTCTTGGTCGGGGTACATGTGGAATTGAGTTCCAAGTTTCAAGTTTAAAGTTTCAAGTTGCTTCACATCTTGGGGTTTTAGGAGGGTGGCGGAGGGGATGGCGATGGCTTTGTGGCCGGCGGAGAGCATAGCCCAGCAGTCGGAGGCGCCTTCGGTGATGTAGAGGTCTTCGCCTTCGTGGAGGCGGTTGAGGACCGGGAGGTTGTAGATGCCGCATTGAGAGCCGGCAGGGAAGCGGAAACGGGGCTGGCCCCCTCCAACCTCCCCCTGAAGGGGGAGGCTTAGATTGCGGTTTTGGATGCCGATTAGTTGGCCGTTTTGGTCGTAGTAGGGGATTTGGAGCCAGTGGACGCCGTTGCGGTCGCGCCAGGAGGAGAGGCGGCACCAGCTGACGACATGAGGGTCAAGACGGCGTTCGGAGAAGAGGAAGTGGCGAGCCACAGGCGATAGATAGGGGCGGTCGAAGTACTTTTGGTAGCGGGAGGGGTCGAAGGAAGCCTCACCCCCGGCCCCTCTCCTGGAGAAGAGGGGGGTGGAAAGAATGTCATTGTTGAGCCATTGGCAGGCATCGCGGAAGGGTTTGTTGAGGGTTTGCATGACGAGGTCGATGGTGCCGCCGTGCTGGTCGCAGACGAAGCAGCGGAAGGAGTTCTTTTTAGTGTTGAAGGAGAGGGAGGCGTGGTGGTCGTCGTGGAAGGGGCAGAGGGCTTTGTGGCGAGAGACATGGAGTCCCAGGCGTTCGGCGACCTGCTCGATGGGGAGGTCGCGGAGTATTTGTAATTCTTGTTTTTCCATAACTTTAAATATTTATATTTGAACCCAAACCAAGGTACTCCTCGGTCTTCGTGTACAGTCCTGTCTCTTCAGAGTAGGTGATGAATTTCCGGTGTTTCCAGACGTTGAGCTGATGGCGTGTGCCCTCACGGCTCTTGTCCAGGCTGGTGCGCAGGGCTTCAAGCTGAGCCTCGTTGAAGGACGAGGGAAGGCTGTCGAGCATATTCTTTGGGCCGCTCCGCTGCACCTCGTCAGTCAGGATGTCGCCACACTTGAACAAGTCACCAAACACCTTCACTTTCGACCATAGGTCGTAGTAGCAGAACCACACCACAAAATCGCCTATCGAGCGCGACCAAGTCTGATCGTTCAGAACCCAGAGCGTGGCGCCTTTCTTCCATGCTGCGAAGATGCTGCGATGGCTGAGTTCGAATAGCATGTCGTCGTCGGCCAGGTCGGCCAATCGTGCCATTTCCTCCGCCAGTTGGTCGGCCACCTTGTTCAGCGGCTTCACCACGAAACGCCCTTTGCAGTTGTCCAGCCTCACCAGGTATTCGTCGAGCCTTTGTAGGAAGTCCTCGTCATAGGTGCCTTGGCGTGGAATCCGTCCGTTGCGCTCGCCGCGCGCCTTGTAGGCGAAAGGTATGCGGCCAAAGAAACCGTTGGTCAGGTCTTTTTTGTAGAAAGTGCGTGCCGCATCGGGGGTGGAGCTGAATGTCAGGTTCACGCGTAGGATAGGGTTGCCGGTTACGCCCGATTCGGTGGCCCTCAAGGCGCCGGCCCCGCGTTGCATGTCGTATATATTGCGTACGGTTTGGCTCACCTGCCGGTGCCCGCCGCACATGCGGTCGGCCATCTCCACCTCCGGCAGGTTGAGGTACTGAGTCCTGTTGCCCTGCTTCTCCAGCGCCATTGCGTTCTGTAGGAAAGCTGCGTTGGTCAGGTCCGAGGGCGGAAACCAGAAAGCTACGTCCGGGCGTTCGGGTTTCTCCTTGTTGGCGCTGCGCGTCTTCATCTGACGCTGCCAGTCGGCCAGCCGCTGATACTCCGTCTCGTCGTGGTCTCGAAACGAGCGCATGATAGCCTCGATAAGGTGCGTCAGCTGAGCCTTGCCTATGCCAGAAGGACCAATCAGATGCCCCATTTGGCCGCAAAGTTCGTAGTATTTGTTATCCGAGTACTGAAATTCCACGCCACTCAAGTGGGCGGCCAGCGCAGGCAAAGCCATCGGAACTAGAGGCTCGCGCATATCTTTTGAGGCCTTTGAGAGGAGGAATTTACAGAATTCTGTGCCTTTTGAAGGATGCGGCATCGAAGGAGCCGCTTTGTCAAAAATGTTATAATCCATTGTTGTCTTGAAAATTAAATAGACCATAGATGATTTTTTACCCAGTCTTCAGTCTCAGTCTCAGAGTCTCAGTTGTTTTTATTGCTACCTCCCATCACTTCTACTGTACTTATATTTATCTTATTATTAAAAAGTTATAAGTTAGGAGAAAGAGGGTGTTGAGTTAAATTGTGACATTTTTTACAACTGAGACTGAGATTTGAGACTGGCGTTTGGCTACTTCCCTAGGAGGCAAGTGAGAGCCTGGATGAGTTCGTTGGCCACGCTGATGGCATATCCAATAGACCTGAAGCTTTTGTCCACCTGCATCGGCTTGAAGTTGGGGCGCAAGCTACCGTCATCCCTACGGGTGATGGTTATGTACTTGCCCTCAAATACATGAGGGTTGCGTTTGCCGGCGGTTGAAGGCTGAGTCTCGAGGAAGGTAAAGTGTTCCTCGTTGTCGTGAGTGAGGATGCCTGGGAGGGAAGAACCCAGTTTCAAACGACCCTGCTTGTGGGTGAGCAGTTTGAGATCGATGCCCAGCTCGGTGTTGGGATGTAGGGCTTGAGGCAATCGTCTTGACACGGTTTGCCCTTCGGCGGTTTTGTTTTTCTCGTGTTCGGCTATCCAGTTGCGGAAAGCAACAGCGAGAGGTTCGTTACTCTGGAGCATTTCGTTGATGAAGTCTCCAATGGGGCGAGGCCTGCAATATCTTTTTGTCAGTCCTCTGCCAGATGTCAATAAGCTTTTTTTATTCATATTTAAAGCTTTTAATTGTTGCGGTCAAAATCAACCGTGATGCAAAGGACTTAAGACCCTCTTGGCCCCTAAGATTCAACAAAGAGACCTTTTCAGACCCTGGGTACGGAATTCGGACTTTTCCAGACCCTGTAAGTTTTTGGTCATAAAAAAAGCCTTTGAACAGCTTTTTTACCATTCAAAGGCACCCATAGTGATTCGTTAATTGCTAACTTTGAAGTATCTTGTCGTATTCTTCTTTGACAGTATCCTTGTATTTCCAACCAAGATACTTGTATGAAGTATTGTTTTTATCAGAAGAATCCACCGTGACAGAAAGCCTGTAGTGTTTAAACGCAGTTCCACATGCTTTTTTCATAATATTCATAGTACACCATGAGTCGTATTGGGTAAGTCTATACCCACATATATGGTTGTTGGCTATCCATTTGTAGAAACCTAAGAATTCAAGCATGGCAGCTGTGTGACCAAACGTATCTGCAATCGTTTCCTTCTCTTGGAGCATACACTCAACCAGTTGACGAATCTTCTGCGGAGTACCAAGTTCCTTGACCTTCGGTATTTCTGAGAATGTATATTTGTTAGCCTCATCCAGGAACTGTTCGAACTTGTCTTTTGGGGCACTATTAATGGACTTTGATTGCTCTGGGAGAGGATTCTTAGAACAATAAAACTGGTTGTCACATGAAATGACTTTCTGCGTCATTTCATTATATTTTGCCAAGACTCCATCGTCAGGGAATTCGCCTTTCCAACCGAAAACGAAATTCTCAAAGTCTGTTTCGTACGATTGTACTTCACCTTTTTCCAAAACCCTTCTAAATGTATTGTAAATCTCAAAATATAGTTGGGTAAGCGACTCTTTAATGTAAATGTCTTTCGACTCTTTACACAGTATAGCTATTGATGAGAATAATTTGCGGATATATGTACGAACCACAGCATCATCACGAACAGAATCAACGAGCATTAAAAGAGATTCTATTGTTCGTCGGCATTCAATTTTAACCAATAGGTGAAGAAACTTGTCGGTTGGGTTAGTCTCCGGTATTGGATCAAAAACCCCATTAAGACTAATCTTTTCACATATTCTGGTATAATCATCAGATCCAAAGTTTATACCTTGTTTCATTGCCTCCTCTGCTCCTTGACGCATTTCTCGGTCGTCTTTATAGTCAGCTGACACCTGTAACAATCCGCTCGTTTCTACAGCAGCAATTAGTGCTTGTTCAATAGCCATTAGGCTTTTGTCGCCTTGTGTTGCTTTCTTTAGGTCACGCCAAAGCAGAGATATTTCTTTTTCAGTCTTCAAGGTTGGGAGAATATGTCTACGCAAGTCGCCCCTCAACATACTGTCTATAATAGATAATGTCATAACCGATATGTTTATAGCATCCAAAGATTATGTTTCCCGAAATCCGGTAGGTTTTCGTCGTTGAAATGTGGGACATAATGAGCCACCAATTCCGGATAGGCAATCGTTATCGGTACATTCTGCATTTTGACAGACTTCCAGTAGAGTCGACAAAACTGATATACTTGAGTGATGATGTCTATCGTATCTTCTTTGGTAAGAACCCCACCTGTGTTTGTGTTGGCGCTTGTGATAGTTAATTTTATGGGAAATAATACTTCGCATTTGCCGTTCTCTGTGTATCGCTCATTATTATAAAGTAGGAACTGGGTGTACCTCAAATGAACGAAAGTACCGCTTGAGGGCATAAAGTCACTCTTGTTGGTATCGAAAGCAATCAGGTCGTCGTTCGCAGCCGTGACCATATTGACTACGTACACCGGACATTGCAGGCTGTTCTGTTTAAGCATCATTTCAATCTGTTCACTTTCACACTTTTTCAGTTTTTTGTAGTAATGAATAATCAGCCGGTCAGGCTTGCCATACTGTTTACAAAACTGCCATAACGCTTTCTTCAGACTTGTGCCTAAAGCCTCTGTGTCTTCTGCCTGACAGCAATCAAATTCGCGAAATTGACCTTTTTTGTCGAAACAGAAAGCGGTGCCAAGGTATGGTTTCTTACCATGCTGTTTGGATGCTCCAATACCGACAATCATATCATTTTTATGAGAAAGACTTTCCAACCCCCAAGCCATACCGTTTTGCTTGCCTGTGATGGCCGCGGCAATATTGGGAAGAAACCAGTCGAAATGGATATTGTCAATATTCGGAGCATATATTACTTGCGAAGTGATTTTTGATTTCATTAGCAGTTCCTTCATCCTGTAGTAAAGTTCATGCAGGGATGAATTTGGAGTGTCTTTACAAATCTCGCTAATAATGATAGCTATATAGTTAGTGCCTGGAATAAAGCGATTAGTATTTTCCAAATGATTCCGCAATTCGGATAATGCTGTATCATATGAAGAATATCGAAGACTTAGATTAGATTCCCATGACAGAGGCTGGTTTAAGAATTCACCAAGACGCCTGAATTTTTTATTTGTGCCATATTCTTTGTCGTTTGGACGTATTACAGATGAGTCGATTCCATTTTGAAAAATGTTGTATAGACGACTTCTTGCAACATTACTTTTATCTGAGTTTAAGCTGATGAAGAAATACTTGAAGGGTTGGGGCTGAGAATACGGCCCATGCAGAGAGAATTCGTTACGGGGCAGAGACCCAATATAACCATCGCCATAAATTAGGTTCTTTGCCTTCTCGTCAACCATGAGTATATTATCGGGTTTTACCTGTATCAACGCACCATTATCCAGTATGTTGATGTCTAAGGCATCTTGAAATTGAGAAGTCAAAAGGTAAGTACGGATGAAGTCGTATATTTTCTTTATCTTTGTTGCATATTTGTTCCTATCATAGGAACGAGGTTCTGACAAGTTCAGCACCCGCCCAGTATACTTGTTTATTACGGGACAGCCTCCACCATTTTTTTGAAAATGTCGTTGTTTTACTTTCTTTCTGAACAGAACCTCAGTACCAACGACGACATCATATCCGTGGTCATCAAGATCGACTTCGTACAAGGTTTTCTTAGAGCATCGTGTTTCTCCACTATGACTGACGTCGATTTGCCATCCATCTGTTATTTCTTGGAAATAAGGCCTGAGGGTGTATTTGCTGTACAGTATGGAGTCCCCTTCATCTTTGGGAACCCAAATTTCAATTCTTCCAATAAAATCACGACATACAGGAAATCCTAGTCCTCTAAAGTATCGGACAATCTTTTGAGTCAACTCATATCTGCCGATACGACATAACTGGTTCAAATCAGCATTGACCGAGAATTGTTCGCCCCTTGGAATATCGTAGAGTTCTTCCTCCCATGTAACAAGGAAAACCTCCGACAACTCACTTAGGCATGGATTATCATTCCAGAGATTTTCGTATGATTCTTTCGATATACGGATGGTCGCATACTTCCACGTATTCTCAGCCTCCTCGGTTAAGCTGTCACATCCAGCGAATAGTTCAAATGCCTTGAAATTGTTTCGTCTTTCGACGGAGATGCTATTAAAAACTAATTTGCTCATAATGTATGAGTGTGCTTAATTATTTTCCAGACTGCAAAGTTACGAAGAATTGTTGAGAGGTGGGAGGAGTGTATAATATCCGCAAAGCTATTTTGTCATTCTGAATATTCTTTGTAACTTTGCGCCTTGAAAGATATAGGCTCACCGAGAGTTGGTGAGCTGCTGAAATATAACGAAGCATTACTATTATTTCGCGTTTAGCCAAGAGCCTCGGAAACTTATTGGATATAAACCACTGAAATAATCAGTATGGCACTCATGATTGGATGCTGTGCAAGGAAATAAGGTGTGCTACACTTAGGTGTAGGCTCTTATTCTTGCAAGAGGTATCCATCCGAGGCCGCCTCGCTAAACGCAGTAAGAAAACCGCACCTTTTTTTATTGCGTCGCGTCGATTGATAGCAATGCGCAAAACGAAGCTATCAATTGAACTATGGCGAACACGAACTTGGCAAATGCCAAAAATGCAAAGAACGACGAGTTTTACACTCAATATCCCGATATTCAGAAGGAAATAAACGCCTATCTGGAGTATGATGCGGATGTGTTTAGAGGTAAGACGGTGCTGCTGCCCTGTGATGATCCAGAGTGGAGCAATTTCACCAAATTTTTTGCGCAGAATTTCGAGCTGTTGGGATTGAAAAAACTCATTTCTACAAGCTATGCCGTTGAGTCGAAAAAGATACAGGAGTGGAAACCGACAATCTTTGAGACGGAAAGCCCCTACTATGATGCAGACAAAAGTCGAACCAACGGCAAGATTTTTATTCTGGATGAGGATATCAACAATGACGGGCGATTCAATATCAACGACTTGCATTGGACTTATCTCGAAGGCGACGGCGACTTCCGCAGCGACGAGGTGAAAGCCCTTCGCGACGAGGCCGACATCATCATTACCAATCCGCCGTTCTCGTTGTTCCGGGAGTTTGTGGCATGGTTGATGGAGGCCAACAAACAGTTTATAATCATTGGAAATATGAATGCCGTCTCATATAAAGAGGTTTTCCCCCTGCTGAAAGACAATGTGATGTGGATGGGCGTTTCGAGTGGTGCGAGAGAGTATATCAAACCTGAAGGTGGATTTATGAAGATGGGGAATACTTGTTGGTACACGAATATTGACCACGGAAGACGACATCAGCCTCTTCGATTAATGACTATGGCTGAGAACTTCAAGCATAGTAAACACAAAGAAATACGTGGTAAAAAGGAATACATTCATTACGAGAATTATGATGCAATAGAAGTTCCTTTTGTTGATGCCATTCCGTCAGATTACAATGGTGCAATGGGTTTACCGAAGTCTTTTTTGGAAAAGTATTGTCCAGAACAATTTGAAATAATTGGCATTGCCGAGGGTGATTCTGGCAAAGAATTGGGATTGAAACCATTCCCACGTGAATTGAAGAAAGTTAACCCAAGCCTTAGAGACGGGCAACTTTATTATTTACTTGACGGCTACCCAATTAAGCCCTTCGCACGAATATTAATCCGCAAAAAACAATCATAATGAAAACGGAACTGAAAACGTACACCGTCGAGGAGATATGCGACGGGTTTGAATACAACGAGTTGGAAGGCAAGGGTCTGTATGGCCTATCTGGTAAGTTGACCATCCAGCCTGAATATCAGCGAAACTACATCTATGCCGACGGCAAGAAGGATGTTGCGGTGATTGAATCGGTATTGAAGGGATATCCGCTTGGACTTATATACTTCAATAAGGTGGATGAAAACCGTTTTGAGGTGCTTGACGGACAGCAGCGTATTACTTCGCTTGGACGGTTTATTAAAAACAAGTTTGCGGTAAGGGTTAACGAGATGGAGCAGATTTTTGACGGATTGGATGAAAGCAAACAGAAAAAGATTCTCAATACGAAACTGCTTGTCTATGTTTGCAAGGGAGAGGGTGAGAATGCCGAAGAGGAAATCAAAGATTGGTTCACTACTATCAACATTGCGGGTATCCCCCTTAACGATCAAGAGGAGTTAAATGCCGTCTTTTCGGGACCATTCGTGACGTTGTGCAAGGCGGAGTTTTCGAACTCGCAGAATGCCAAAATTCAGCGATGGGAGAGTTTTGTGAAGGGGCCAGCTAACCGTCAGCAGTTTCTGGCAACTGCTCTTGAATGGGTGGCAAGAAGCAAATCTGTTTCACCACAGACGGCTTCAGCCAAAGATCCTGTGAGCACATATATGAGTGCCCATCGTAGAGATACGAACATAAAGGAAATCAAGACTTACTTCAATACGGTTATCGACTGGGCCGATAACCTTTTCGACGACATCTACCCCGAAATGCAGGGACTGAACTGGGGCGACCTTTACGAACGTTTCCACTCGAATGCATACAACCACAGCGAGGTGTCGGCAAAGGTGGCAGAGCTTTACCAAGACGACTTCGTATCGGATCACAAGGGTATCTTTGCGTATGTTTTAGGTGGCTGTAAAGATACCCGACTGTTGAATGTGCGACTGTTTGACAAACCCACTATGCGTAAGGTTTATGAGAAACAAACCGCCCAGGCCAAATCTGAGAGCAAATCAAACTGCCCCTATTGCGCTATCGGTCACGACCAAAACGCACGTCGCATTTGGAAGTTGGAGGAGATGGATGCCGACCATGTGACGGCTTGGAGTAAGGGCGGCGAGACCTCGATAGAGAACTGCCAGATGCTCTGCAAGACACACAATAGGGCGAAGGGGAATAGATAATAGTGATGATCATTGCGCTGGTGACAAAAAAGCATCCCAAAGAGAATGTTGGGATGCTTTTTGCTATTGCGGGGTTGTTGGACGATTGGTTGAAAGGCAGTGTGTTGTTATTGTTTTCGGCTGATTTTGCAAAGTTTTTTTTTAAATCATAAAAAAGAACCTATATATCTTTGATGACAGCCTTTACTTCATCAATGACCTGTCGGCATCGTTCGCGTGACATCCTGGTGTTCATGCCTACGGCGATCATGTCTTCATCGGTGGGGTTGCCTTTGAAGTTGACGGTGGTTGCGTGCTCGCCGAGGGTCTGGTCGTTGGTGAGGTCGTAGGCTGGTGCGAGTTCCCACCGTCCGTCGCAGCAGAGGAAGCTGAAATTGCGGGCATGGTCGTCGAAGTTGCGGGCATAGTGGTTGAAGACCATGCGGCGGAACTGCTGCTCGACGGCGTCGGGCGACTGCGTGAGGAATCCGGTGAGCTGCAGAAGGCTGTGGTAGTCCATCTTGGGAGGTGAGAGGGGCTCGTTGAGCAGTCCGCTGGCGGTGGCCATGTGGAGTCGGTTGCCCTCGTCGTCGATGTCGAATCGCCGTGTGGCGAAATATTTGCCCTCCATCAACCGGAACTCCGGCACGTCGATGCCGGCACGTTGCGCCAGTTCGTTGTAGTGATATTCCTGCTGGCCGATATCCATGGGGTCGAAGGTGTGGCGGAACTTCACGAGCCAGTGTCCACTCTCGTCGCTGTAAAGGCACTTGGGACGCACACCTCCGGAATTGCCGCTGCCGACCAGTAGCAGTTCTGACCCTTCGTCGGTGCGTTCGGAAAGTACATTGAGGGCAAGGGCTTGCATCTCGTCGAGAGTGAGGTTTGACTGTGGTTCGCCAATCTTGCTTTCCGGGATGTAGCACAGGGCTCCCATACCTGAGTTGCCCACGATGCTCAGTCGCTGGACGGGGGTGAGGCTGCCATAGTCGATTCCCTCACGATGCAACACCTTTCGAAGCAAATATTCTCCATAGCCACCGGGAAGGCTGTCTTCGAATACGCCGAAGTTGCCATTGAATGGCTGCCACTTGGCTGAAAAAAGACCGGCCTTGAGCGGCAGCTGCAGTGGGGAGATGGAAAAACCATCGCGCAGCCATGAACGGTCGTACTCAAACTGACAACACCCTTGGTTGCCCATCGACAAGGTGCCTACCTTGAGACCGTGATAAATCACGCTGACGCTTAATACATTCTTAATCATACTCCGCGCTTTCGGTTTTTGTTCTTGTTTATCTCCAACAGCTCCTCCATTGTGTCGTATTTCGGCTCGGCCAGTAGTTGCATTATCTCTTCGGAATAGCCTAAAGCTTTGGCCAGCTTGACGTAAGACTCGAGAGAGATGCTGTGTTTCAGCTCGAAATGCTGTATGGTCGAGGCGGGCACTCCACTCATTGTCGACAAGCTCTTGGTGGAGAGCTTCCTTTCCAGCCGACGGGCCTTCAGGTTCTCCGCCATCCGCTGCATTGTCACTTGTAGCGGATAGGGGTCGAATGTGTATTTATTATACATAATATATTATGCGCTATTCTTTGTTTTAGTCTTTAAAACATCAAATGTTATGTGTTATGTACATTGCAAAGGTACGAATAATATTTGAAATAACGAAAAAAAAGCATCCCAATGTGGAATCTTGGGATGCTTCTTTCTATTGCAGTACCGCTGGACGGTTACTTCTGCATGGCTTTTAGGCGCTCGGTGAGCATGGGGACTATCTTGTGGAGGTCGCCTACGATGCCGAGGTCGGCAACGCTGAAGATGGGGGCGAACTTGTCCTTGTTGATGGCGATGATGTATTCGCTCTCCTCCATGCCGGCGAGGTGCTGGATGGCGCCGCTGATGCCGCATGCCATGTAGAGGGCTGGGCGGACGGTCTTGCCGGTCTGTCCCACCTGGCGGTCGGCTGGCATGACGCCTGCGTCAACCATGGCACGGCTGCTCGACACTTCGCCGCCGAGTTCCTTGGCGAGGGCCTCGAGTTTGGCGAAGCCTTCGGTGTTGCCCACGCCGCGTCCGCCGGAGACGAGTATCTTGGCGGCGGCGATGTCGGTGACGGTCTTCTTCTCTTTGACGGTCTTGACGATCTTGACGCGGCTGATTTTCTTCTCGTCGAAGGCGATTTTGTAGTCAACCACCTCGCCTTTGCGGCTGGGGTCGGCGGGGAGTTTCTGCATGACGCCGGGGCGCACGGTGGACATCTGCGGACGGTTGTCCTTGCAGAGGATGGTGGCCATGAGGTTGCCGCCGAAGGCGGGACGGGTCATACGGAACTCGTGGGCCTCGTCGTCGGAGATTTCGAGCTTGGTGGCGTCGGCGGTGAGGCCGGTCACGTTGCGGGCCGACACGCGGGGGCCGAGGTCGCGGCCGATGGTGGTGGCGCCGATGAGCAGGATGCTGGGTTTCTGCTCTTTGATAATCTGTGTGATGGCCTCGGTGTAGGGCTCGGTGAGGTAGGTCTCGAGCAGGTCGTGATCGACGACGAGCACCTTGTCGGCGCCGGCGGCTATAAGCTCGGCGGCTTTGTCCTTGATGTTCTTGCCGAGGAGGATGGCGACTACCTTCTCCTTGTTGGCGTCGGCCAGCTCGCGGGCTTTGCCGAGCAGCTCAAGAGCCACATTCTGTATCTTGCCGTCGCGTTGCTCGGCAAATACGTAAACGTCTTTATAATCTGATAAATTCATAATCTTTGATTTTGGGTGATTCGTGATTGGTGATTAGTGATTCGACAAATGTGTATTGTCTATTCACAATTCACTTTTCACTATTCACTAAATAATGTGTTTTTCTTTGAGTTTGTTGATGATGAGCTCGACCGACTCTTCGGGTGTGAGTTCGAAGGTTTCGCCGGCGGGTTTGAGCTGCTTTGGGAAGGCTTTGAACACGCTGGTGGGCGAGCCAGCCTTGCCGATGCGGTCATCGGGCACGTTGATGCGGTCGGCACCCCATACCTCGACTTCCTTGTCCCAGGCGGTGACGATGCCGCTGACGGTCATGTAGCGAGGTTTCACGGCGCTGGCCAGAGCGGTGACGACGCAGGGGGCCTGCATCTCGAGGATCTGGTAGCCGTCCTCCATCTGCTTGCGGATGGTGAAGGTCTTGGTCTTCTCGTCGTATTTGAGGTCTTCCATGTAGCTGACCTGCGGGAGGTCGAGATGCTCGGCAATCTGCGGGCCGACCTGGGCGGTGTCGCCGTCGATGGCCTGGCGGCCGGTGATGACGAGGTCGAAGTCCATGGTGCGGAGAGCGCCGGCCAGGGCACTCGAAGTGGCGAGGGTGTCGGCGCCGCCGAGCTTGCGGTCGGTGAGCAGGATGGCGCGGTCAACACCCATGGCGAGGGCTTCGCGGAGGATGGCTTCGGCCTGGGGAAGACCCATGGTGATGACGGTCACGTGGGCGCCGTACTGGTCTTTCAGTTGGAGGGCGAACTCAAGGCCGCCCTTGTCGTCGGGGTTCATGATGCTGGGAACGCCCTCGCGGATGAGAGTACCGGTGACGGGGTTGATCTTCACCTCGGTGGTGTCCGGCACTTGTTTTATGCAAACTACTATGTTCATTGTTCTTTTTTTTTAGTGATTAGTGAATGGTGAATAGTGATTTGACAATTGTTTTATGAATGGTAAATAATGATTCGACAAATGTAATGTCTATTCACTCATCACTCATCACGATTCACTAAATTATTTGAAAAGTTTTCCGGCGATAACCATGCGCTGCACTTCGGAGGTGCCTTCGTAGATTTCGGTAATCTTGGCGTCGCGCATCATGCGCTCGACGGGATATTCGCGGGTGTAGCCGTAGCCGCCGTGGAACTGGACGGCCTTGGTGGTTACCTCCATGGCGGTCTCGGCTGCGAAGAGCTTGGCCATGGCTGCCTCGGCGCTGTAGGGCAGGCCGTGGTCTTTGTTGTAGTGAGCCTTGCGGCAGAGCAGACGGGCGGCCTGGACCTTTGTCTCGAGGTCGGCCATCTGGAACTGGGTGTTCTGGAACTGGCTGATGCTCTTGCCGAACTGTTTGCGCTCCTTGGTGTATTTCACCGTCTCGTCCATGGCGCCCTGGGCGATGCCGAGTGCCTGGCAGGCGATACCGATACGACCGCCGTCGAGGGTCTTCATGGCGAGGTTGAATCCCTTGCCGAGCTGACCGATCTGACGGTCCTTCGGGATGCGGCAGTCTTCGAATATGAGTTCGGTGGTGGCGCTTCCGCGGATGCCCAGCCCTTGGTGCCGAGGCTCTTGTCGGTCATGGCGATGATGATGAACACGTTGGCGTAGGAGCCGTTGGTGATGAAAATCTTGCTGCCGTTGAGCACCCATTCGTCGCCATCAAGAACTGCGATGGTCTGCTGTCCGGCTGCGTCGGTGCCGGCGTTTGGTTCGGTGAGGCCGAAGGCACCGATCCACTCGCCGGAGGCGAGCTTGGGCAGGTATTTCATCTTCTGCTCCTCGGTGCCGCTCTCGAGTATGGGGGCGGCGCAGAGGCTGGTGTGGGCCGAGAGGATGACGCCGGTGGTGGCGCAGACGCGGCTCAGCTCCTCGACGGCCATGCCGTACATGATGTTGGTGCCGCCGGCTCCGCCGTACTGCTTCGGGATAGGAATACCCATGAGGCCGATCTTGGCCATCTTCTCAACCGTCTCCATCGGGAAACGCTCCTCCTCGTCAACCTCGGCGGCGAGGGGTTTCACCTCTTTCTCTGCAAATTCGCGAATCATCTGCAGGAAGAGCTCTTCTTGTTTTGTGAAACTGAAATCCATGTATTCTTAAAGTTTTTAGTTTTTAGTTTTAAGTTTTAAGCTGCGATAAGTTGTAAGTTGACTTTCGTGGCCGTATGGCTCACTTGGACTTACGGTTCACTTGACATTAATTGCCCAGTTTGTCGAGCTTGTTGTAAACGTATGTGTGGTTGATGGCGATGGTCTCGATTTCGACGAGCGCACCCATAGGCAGGCCCTTCACGGCGAAAGCGGCGCGGGCGGGGCAGTCGTGGCTGTAGTATTTGGCATAGACCTCGTTCATGGGTTTGAAATACTCCATGTCGGCCAGCAGGCAGGTGCTCTTCACCACGTCGTCGAAGGTGAATCCGGCCTCGTCGAGGATGGCCTTGATGTTCTTGAAAACCTGCTCGGTCTGCTCGGTGATGCCGCCTTCGACGATTTTGCCCGTTGCGGGGTCGATGGGTACCTGACCGCTGATGTAGAGGGTGTTGCCGACCAAGATGGCCTGGCTGTAAGGTCCGATGGCTGCGGGAGCCTTGGGTGTGTTGATGACTTGTTTAGTGTTCTTCATGTGTGTATTGTTTTTTGATTTAAATACAAGAAACGGAGTTGCAAAGATAGTAAAAAATTATGGCATTTTTACATAGAACAACAAAAATATGTAATTTTGCACCTATGCAAAGACTTGAAGACTTAACTATCATAGGCCTTATGTCAGGCACTTCGCTCGACGGCGTGGACTTGGCGTGCTGCCGATTTGTAGAGGCTGACGGCGTATTGGATTGGACGTTGCTGGCGGCGGAGACGATACCCTACGACGAGGGGTGGCGCAAGAGGCTTTCGGAGCTTGAAAACACATCGGCATACGAGTATGCGCTTGCCAATGTGGAGTTGGGGCATTATCTGGGCCGGTTGGTGCGTGAGTTCGTGGTCAAGCATAATCTAAAGGTCGATTTTGTCGCCTCGCACGGCCACACCATCTTCCACCAGCCACACCTTGGCCTCACCACCCAGATTGGTGACGGCGACTCGATTGCCGCCGAATGTGGATTGCCGGTGGTGTTCAACTTCCGCACCCTCGATGTGGCGTTGGGCGGTCAGGGAGCACCGCTGGTGCCGATAGGCGATCGCCTGCTTTTTGGCGACAGCGACGCCTGCCTTAACCTCGGCGGCATAGCGAACATATCATACGGTTCGGATTCGCGCATCGCCTTTGACATCTGCCCTTGCAACATGGCGCTCAATATGTTGGCACAGAAGGTCGGCCTGCCGTACGACAAAGGAGGCGAGGTGGCCAGGTCGGGAGAGGTCGTGGAGGCGTTGTTGAGTAGGATGAACTCGTTAGGCTACTATGCACAGCCGTCGCCCAAGTCGCTTGGCAAGGAGTGGTTTGTGTCGGAGTTTAGGCCGATTGTCGGCGGAAATGAATACGATGTTAAAGACGTGCTGCGTACTGTTGCTGAACATATAGCGCAGCAGATTGCCACTGTGGTGAATGATAATAATATAAGGTCGTTGTTGGTGACTGGAGGTGGTGCAAAAAACAGCTTTCTGATAGAGCTGCTGAGGCGGCTGGCGCCGAAGTGTGAGGTGACGGTTCCGTCGGAGGACATCATCGACTACAAGGAAGCCATAATATTTGCCTTGTTGGGTTATCTGCGGCTGAATAAGCAGGTGAACTGCCTAAAAAGCGTAACAGGAGCCTCACACGACAACGTGGGAGGCAACTTGTCGGGGTTGGTGTGAAGGAAGTTGGCGAGGTCGGAGGATTCTGTGGATTCTGAGGATTCTGAGGATTCGGAGAATTCTGAAGATTCTGATTGTTTTGTTATTGGTTGTTGTTTTTTCTTTTTTGTTGGTTTCTGTAGTTGAGCCTTGCTGAGAGCATCTGCTCTTTTATTCCACCTTCGGAGACAAAGCGACGCTGCATTGTCTCTAAAAGGCGGTGTAACATGTACATTGCTTGATGTATTAGGGTTATAGAAAGATTGCAGATTTCTTCTTCGTTCATTTTGTCGAAGAGTGTCGGGTATTCTTCAAGGAATCGCTTGGTGCGTGTGTATTGACGCAGTTTCTCCATTCGGGGATTATTCTGCTGCCATTGCTCCAAGCCGTGTACACGCAGGTAGTCCTCGTAGTCAATCAGTAGTTCTTCGAGGCTGGCTTTTGCAACGTTGGTGAGTTTTATCTCAGTTTCGCTTGAGGTGGTTGCGGCTTGGTTGCCTTCGGCGATGTTCTGTTTGCCGCTACGTGCAGCTTGAATCATCTGGTCAACTGTGCGGTCTCCTTTTTGCAGGTAGCGTTGTGTGAAATAAAAGGTGGTGTCGTAGATGATTTCGGTGAGTTTGTAAACGCGGAGGTTGCGGTAATGGCCGTGGTTGGGGAGGAATGGGGTGGGGGAGGGTTGGAGGGGTTGATGGGGCTGATTGTTCAGATTGTTCTGAGGATTCTGATTATTCTGAGAATTCGGATTATTTTGATTTTCTTTGTTCATTTTTTAGAATGGTTGGTTTTGTTAGAATTGGTTGTCGTTTACCAGTTCTATCAGCTCTTTGGCTGTCCTTATCCGTTCCATGTTGGCTGTCCGTTCCAGTTCGGCGGGTGGGTTGGTTTTCAGTAGGTCGAGGTATTGGCGTTGCAGGGCGGTTACTTTTTTCAGGTGGCTGGTGTCGTCGCTCCATTCGATGTCGGCTTCCTTCATCATGGCATCGTAGAGGGCTGTGAGCGTACGGAAGTTGAAGTATTTGTGAGCCTCGCGGTCGCCGGCATCGATGGCGGCGAAGAGGTCGATGTTGCTTTCAAACTGCCGTTGTAGCGAGTCCATCGCGGCGAGGTCTTTCAGCCGCACTTCGGCTTTCGTGGTGCGGTCGGACAGCATGTTTTCGTATGCAAGGATATAATCGTCGCGCCAAGTCTTTATGCCGCCGCATTTAGAGAGCAGGGCCGAGTGCTGGCGGCTGAGGGTGGCTTCGCGAGCATCGACGGTGTCCCAGATGTTGGCGACCTTCGGGTACGACTGCCCTTTCATCAGCTCAATCATCAGATGTCCGTTGTAGTCAACTTCGAGCTGTGCGCGGTAGGAGTTGTAGCCGATAGAGTCGCGTCGCGTCTGGTTGATGCGGCATTGGGCGATATATCCCTGATAGGGGTGCCAGTCGATGGATTCTATCTTGCATCCGGCGATAGGGTAGAGGCTTCCTATAGTCGCGTCGAGAAGCGAGAGGACGGCTTTGCAGCGTTCGTTGGACGAGGTCTTGATGTCGTTGAAGTCGATGAGCTCGTAGATGGACCCCTCTTCGCTGCTGCAACCTGAGAGGTCTTTGTTGTGCTGCATCTGCGAGAGGGTCGCGAGAGTGTGGCTCAGCATACGCTCCTGGTCGATGCGCCAGCAGCGGTCGATCTCGCGTTCGGCGTTAGAGCTGAGGTAGCGTTTGCCGTAGCGAGTGTTGTAATGAGCTTGGGTTTTGAGGTTGTCGTACTCTTTGTTGCGCTGGTGGTAGTACTCTACGGCTTTCTCGTCGCTGACTGTATTGATTTCGGTGAGGCGTCCGATGCGGGCGGAGTATTTGGGAACACGGAAGCGAGTGGCGAAAGAGCCCATCTGAGCGTAGCGGTCGCAATGTTCGGCGAAGCGTGCCCACTGAGCCAGAAACACCTCCTGGTAGTCGATGGTGTAGCCTTTGTCGGCTAAGGTGAAGAGGGATTCCTCGCCGGAGATGATGCGGTCGATCAGCTGGCGTTCTTTCGTAGAGGTGGGGCGAGTCTCGCCAGTGGCGTCGGTGTAGAGGTTGGTGATGATGCTTTTCTTCAAAGTCACATGGTCGCCCCCTTTTATATTACCTTTTCCGTCGAAGAGTCCTTTGCTGTCGATGGTGATGCTGTTGCCGTCCTGGTCGGTGATGGAGACGGCAAGTCCATCGACAAAGGTAACCCGCTCTTTCAGCAGAGTGTTGCTGTGGTCGTCGGGGCTGTTGTATTTTGAGTCGAGGGAGAAGGACCAGATGCCGACGGGCAGTCCGTCGCGGAAGTCGCCTTCGGCTGTCCATCCGCGGTTGATCTTGTAGCGTCCGCCAGCGACGCCGGAGCCGTTGTGGCGGTAGCTCTGGCGATAGTGGCCGTTGAGCATGCCGCGCACGTAGGTGCGGCTCTCGCTGTACTGCTGGTTGTCGTTGTGCTGTCCGGCATCCCATCCGCCTTTGCCCACGATGGTGAGAGTGCCGTCCACCTTGCGTTCGCCGTCGATAGTCTTGTAAGGGATGGTGCGGATGCATTTGATGGGCAGAAGGTCGCTGTAGGGCGGACGGTATTCGACGGTGTCGGTGCGCGTCTGTGCGACGGCGCCGAACGTTACGGCACAAAGCAAAACGGCGGCAAAAGACTTGAGGTTCAGCATAGGTGTTCAGTTTTTAGGGACGAAATCCCTAAAAAAACGCTGAAACCGTTAGTTTTATTGCCTACGCGATAATCAAGTCGGCAGCTATACCGTCGGCATGGAGCAGTCCTTTCTCGGTGGGACGGTAATGTCCGTCTTGGATGTAGATGTATCCTTCCATGATGTATTTTAGGATGTTGTCTTTCAGACCGTCGGCGAAAACGGGGTCGAGTTTGGAGATGTCGATTCCCTCGGTGGTTCTGAGCGCGGTCATGATGTACTCGTTGAAGGCGTCGATTTCAGATATTTTTTCCATTTCAAAATAGGTGTTGTTATTGTTTATTCCATTGATATATTGCGTTGTGTCGGATATGTTCCAGCGGCGGTGGGAGCCGTCGAAGGAATGGGCGGAAGCCCCGAAACCCATATAGGGAGTGTGGTCCCAGTAGCGGCTGTTGTGGCGCGAGCGGTAAGGCTCGCGGCAGAAGTTGGAAATCTCGTATTGCGTAAATCCGTTGCTGTCACACCATTCGAGAAGTGTCTCGTACCTCGCCAACACTTCATCCTCGTCGGGCATCCTCACACGACCGCTCCTTGTTTGATGGTCAAGTATGGTGCCGTGCTCCACCGTCAGGGCGTAGCAGGAGAGGTGCTGTATGTCGAGGCTTGCCACAGCGTCGAGGTTCGCTTGCCATTGCTCGGCGCTTTGCCCAGGGATTCCGTAGATGAGGTCAATCGACACGTTGCGGTAGCCGCGTTCTTTGAGGTTCGCCACCGCTCGCAACGCATCCTCCCCGTTGTGTCGGCGGTTGAGCAGACGCAGGTCGGCGTCGGAGAACGACTGCACACCCACGCTCACGCGGTTGAAGAACCCCATTGCACGCAGGTCGGCCACATACTGTTTGGTGAGACATTCGGGGTTGGCTTCGATGGTGCATTCTTCAATCTCCGAGAGGTTGAACGAGCGGTTCAGCTGTTCCACTATGCGCTCGAGCTGGCTGACGGAGAGTAGGGTAGGGGTGCCACCGCCGAAATAGACGGTGCGCACCTTGTGCGGATTCGGCCACACCTCGTCGGCTCGCAGTTCTATCTCGCGGCAGAGCGCATCGACATACGTCTGCACATCGCCGCCCACCCGCGAGTAGAAGCCGCAGTAGCTGCATTTGCGCGAGCAGAAAGGTATGTGGAGGTAGAGCATGTTGGTGATTCGTGATTCGTGATTAGTGATTGGTGATTAGTGAATAGACAAATGTGGTGGGAGGCGGTTTATTGGTGATTAGACAAATGCAAAGATACTAATGTTTTGAGAAACGAGGATGAGAATTGCGGGCGTGAAGCCCGCGATTCTGGGATGGAGGCTTTACCAAAATCAGTCAGGCGATCCGCTGGGCGGACGTTGCTTTGTTTTCCCGTCCTCCTATTTGCAAGCGAGCTTGTCTAGGAGGCCAGAAAAACAAAACAGGTTGCCGATAGCAACCTGCCTAACTGATTTTGGTAGCGGGGACGAGAATTGAACTCGTGACCTCCGGGTTATGAATCCGACGCTCTAACCAACTGAGCTACCCCGCCATCGGACCTTCGAGCCAAGTAAGGAAAGATTAAATTGTACGTTTCCGTCGCTCGAAAGCGGGTGCAAAAGTACACATATTTTCCGTTTCTGCAAGATTTTGGGTGAAAAAAGTTTTATTTTGGTTTCGGGACGTACTATTTATCGGAGGTCAACGTTATAATTGTGAACTATAATCACTGATGCTTATGCCTACCGACGACCATCATCTTTACAGCAATTTTGAATACGAGACGGCTTTGAACGTCATGGACGGAGTGAAACAACCCGAACAGGTGAGCAACAGTTACGTGGAGAGGGCGCGTGCGGCGCGACGGAAGGCGAGTTCGGTGGAGGAGCTGGTGTCGGGGATACTGCATGGCGACAGGACGATGCTGAGTAGGGCCATAACGTTGGTAGAGAGTTCGCTGCATGAGCATCAGCAGAAGGCGCAGCAGGTGATTGAACGATGTCTGCCGTATAGCGGCAAGTCGATAAGGTTGGGAATTACGGGAGTTCCCGGTGCTGGGAAGAGTACAACGATAGAGTCGCTCGGCTCGATGCTGACGGCACATAACCACAAGGTGGCTGTGCTGGCGATAGATCCGTCGAGCGAGAGGTCGAAAGGCAGCATACTGGGCGACAAGACGAGGATGGAGAAGCTCTCGGTTGACCCCAACGCATTCATACGGCCTTCCCCGTCGGCGGGTTCGCTGGGCGGAGTGGCGCGCAAGACGCGAGAGATAATACTGCTATGCGAGGCAGCCGGATTTGACGTCATCATCGTGGAGACGGTGGGAGTTGGGCAGTCGGAGGTGGCGGCGCACTCGATGGTGGATTTCTTCCTGCTGCTGCAGTTGGCGAACACAGGCGACGAGCTGCAAGGCATAAAGAGAGGCATCATGGAGATGAGCGACATGATAGCGATAAACAAAGCCGACATCGACCAGCAGAGGTCGGAGCTGGCGGCGGCGCAATTCAGGAATGCGTTGCATCTGTTTCCGATGCCCGAATCACAATGGCCCGTGAAGGTGGTGCTTTGCTCCGCCTATACCGAAGTGGGGATACAAGAGTTGTGGAACGAGGTGATGGATTATGTGGCGTTCACGAAGGCGAACGGCTATTTCTATGAGAAACGTAGGCAGCAGAACCTGCGGATATTGACAGAGTCGATAGAAAGGACGTTGATGGACAGATTCTACAGCCAGCCGGGAATGGAAGAGCGGATAGAGAAGGCAGGCGAGGATATACTGAACAACAAAATCAGCGCATACGCGGCAGCAGATCAGCTGCTGGGGGATGCGCTGCTTTAAAGAAAATAGGTCCCATAGGTCTTATAGGTCGTAATAGGAACTATAGGTCTAGGGGATGTTGTGGGTTTAATCGGTAATTATTGTTTTTCCTCTCGGTTGTTTTGATAGTTTTTTCTTGCTCGGGACATTTCTTCTCGGATTCCTCCTTGCTTAATAAATTGTTTCTTGAGGCTTTCTAATAGTCTCGTAAGCATAGAGTCGGCTTGGTGGATGAGGGTTATTGCAATGTTCGCTATTGTTTCGTCGCTGCGGTCCTGTATAGCATTGCGGTAAAATTGAGAGTCGTTGTGTAGAGCCGATACTTTGCGTGTTTGTACCGATTTTGGATCATCGGTGTTCCACTGATCTAAATTTCTGACGCGAAGATAATCCTCGTAGTCGATAAGTAGTTCTTGTAGGCTTGCTTTGGCAACATTCATCAGTTTTAGTTCTGTCTCTCGGGATGTTGTGCTGGCTGCACTTCCTTCTGCTATATTTTGCTTGCCCGACCGTGCTGCTTGTACCATTTGATCGATTGTTCGATCACCCTTATCTAGAAATTTGTGGGCGAAGAAGAACGTTATGTCGTATATACATTCGGTCTTTTGGTAAACGATAAGCGACCTATAGTGTCCTCTCTGTGGAAGAAAAGACTGGTCAGTAGGCATAACTTGAAAGATAAAAGTTAAAAACTAGGTTTAATATGACTTATAGGACATATGTGTCTTATTGGACTTATAGGTCCTATCGCTAAATCTCACTCGTTGGCGTCGTCGTCGGTTTCGGGGACAAGCTCCTCGGGTTCGATGGCAGAGGAGAAGACGTTGTCCTTGATGATGGTGCCGCTATAGGAGTCTTTGATTTTCTGGAGGAAGGCGTAAGCTTCGAGGCGAGAACGGAAGTCGCCCACTTTGACGACGAAGTTGGGTTCGTCGAAGACGACATAGACGCCTGTGCCAGGATGTTCGCCGCTGAACTTGTTTTTCATGGAGAAAGCCTGCGAGCGGGAGTTGGCACCCGAGAGTTTGGCGATGCAGACGCGATAGCCAGGGATGGTTTGCACGCGCTCGTTGAACTCGATGTGCTTCTCGACCATCTGCTCGACTTTGATGTCGCCTGTGATTTCGTGAGCGCCCTTGTGGATGGACGGTTTCTGTGCAGAGGCGCAGATGCAGGCGGAGAGAGCGATGGAGAGTATGATGATTTTACTGAGGTTCATTGGAGAGGATTGTTTTAAGATTTGAGTTTGCAAAGATACAAAGAAATGGCAGATATCTGACATTTGCCTGACATTTTTCTGACATTTCTCTGACAAAAACAGTAGTACTGATGCTGTGCAGATGGGAGGCAGGTGCTGCGAGGATGTTTTGTTGAAGAAGGGTAAATGCTGGGTAAGAGATAGTTAGATGCTTGTTAGATAATGGGGAGAAGGTTTGTTTTAAGGGAGAAAAGGTTGTTGATAAGTCGGGAAGTTATCAACAAAAGTTGTAATTTTGGAAAAATGCGTACCTTTGTATGTTAAAAGTAAAATTTCATGCCTATGAAAAAATGTTTTTTCTTATTGATAACCATGTTGTTGGTCGCCTTTGCGACTAACACGAATGCGCAGTCATATCAACTGCAAAATTACAATTTTGAAAGCTGGTCAGGTGGTACTTATGATGTACCAACGGGTTGGCATACTTTTAATGAGGCAAACTGCTCTCTACTTATAGGGTGCGGTACCGCAAAAACAAATCACCACTATCATCGTAGTGGTGCTCCCGGTGGTAATGGAAGTTCCTTCCTTGAGCTTTATACAAAAAAAGTTTTGACGGTTAAGGCAAATGGAAACATGACAACTGGTCAAATCCAGATTGGATCTTCGACCGCAAGCTCAACCGCCAACAACAACAAAACAGTAAGAGGGTCCTATGATCAAGCGTTTACTGCAACACCGGACTCTGTCTATTTTTGGTATTCTTTCTATGCTGCATCGTCAAGCTCTAAAGCCAGTGTGCGTGTTTACATACACGGAGATTTGGACTTTGTTGACCATGTGAATGTGGATATGAATGCTTCCGAAAAATACAACCGTAGAGCTAAGTGTAGTTTAACACGCACGGTGTCAACACAAGGCACATACTCGTGGACTCAGAAGAAGTTGGCGTTTGAGCATGGTTCGGCTGCCCCACGCTACGTGTTGGTTTCGCTGGCGAGCAATGAGGTCGCAGCAAGTGGTGATGAAAATGACGCTCTGGCTATCGATGACATAGTCTTTATCTATAGCGCGTGGGCGACCAATATTGCTTTTCAGGGAAATAATGTTCCTGGATTCAGCAAGGGGAACTTTGGTGACTATGTTATGAGTGTGGATTATGTGAGCGACCTTGATAACCTCTCGCCGAGCGACTTCAATGTCACAACCGAGGTGAGCGATGTGACCAAGACTATCACTTTCGTTGAAGAAAACGGTTTTACTTACAACGGACGTCCTGCACGTCGCGCCAAGATACATATTCTGGCAGAAGACCAGGTGACGTACAAGGACTACTATGTGATTATTTACGCTATCAACGATGATCCGAGTTACTATACTCTTACTGCTACCGCCAGTCCTACGGCTGGCGGCTCGGTGACGATGAGTCCCGCAGGTGGTACTTATATCGAAGGTTCGTCGGTTCAGCTTACCGCTACCGCCAACACAGGATATAACTTCACGCAGTGGAGCGACGGAGTGACGACGAATACCCGCACGGTGACAGTCAACGCCGATGCCAGCTATGAGGCGCAGTTTGCTTTGCAGCAGTTTACGGTGACGACCAACGTGACGCCCGCAGAAGGCGGAAGTGTTACGGGAGGTGGCCCATACAACTATGGTTCTACTGCCACGTTAGTGGCTACTCCAAATGCGGGATATGAGTTTGTGGAGTGGAACGACCACAACACCAGCTCGACACGCATTGAGACAGTTACGGAGAATGTGACTTATACGGCCACATTCCAGCTGCAGAGTCACGCAGTTACGGTGAATGTGGACGATCCGTCGCACGGAACGGTATCTGGCGGAGGAAGCTACATTCACGGCACAGAGGCTACGGTTCAGGCCTACCCCGCAGAAGACTACCACTTCCTGAGTTGGAGCGACGGCACCCCGACAAATCCGTATACCTTCACTGTGACCGAGCCGAAGAGCCTTATAGCTTACTTCGAGATGGACGAGATTACGTACTATACCGTTACCGTGAATTCGGCCAACCCCGCGATGGGAACCGTTACGGGTACGGGAAGCGTCAGAGAAGGCCGCACTACGCAGATTTCGGCTACGGCAAACACCGGATATCACTTCACCCAGTGGCAGGACGGCAATACCGACAACCCACGCACTATCACGGTGAATGGAAACGTGACTTACACGGCCTCGTTTGCCCCGAATACATATACCATCACCGCCCTCTCGGCTGATAACGCAATGGGAACAGTTGAGGGAGGTGGTCAGTATAACTACGCCACAACGGCTACGCTGACGGCTGTGCCAGAGACGGGATACCGCTTCGTGGAGTGGGACGACCACACCACACAGAACCCACGCGAGGTGTCGGTGACCGGCGACGCTACGTATACCGCATCGTTTGAGCAGATAACCTACACCGTGACCGCGACAGCCAACAATGCCCAGTTTGGCACGGTTAGCGGCTCGGGCGTGTATAACTATGGTGCAGCAGTAACTCTGACGGCAACGGCAGAAGATGGATACCATTTCGTTCAGTGGAGCGACGGCACGACCGCCAACCCATATCAGTTCAATATCTTTGAGAACAAGAACATCACCGCTATCTTCGAGGAAGACGGCGTGGTGATAAACTACTATACTGTAACGGTTTCGGCAGCTAACCCGACGACGGGTAGCGTTACCGGAGGCGGTGTGTATGAAGAGAACACCACAGCCACGATAGAGGCAGTTCCGGCAAATGGTTATGAGTTTGTTGAATGGAACGACCATGTTACCACCAACCCGCGCAGCTTCACTGTGACCTCGGACGTTGAGTATGTTGCCACATTCCAGGCAATCAACTATGAATTGACGGTGGTCGCCAACCCCGCAGAGGGCGGTGTGGTGACCGGCGGCGGTTCGTATCAGTATGGTGCGACTGCAACACTTACGGCTACAGCTAACCTTGGTTATGCGTTCACAGGATGGAATGACGGCATACTGACCGCCAGCCGTCAGGTGACTGTGGCAGGCAACACTACCTACACAGCCAACTTCGTTCAGGAAGAGTACCAGATCAACATAACCGTCAGCAACGCCGCTTACGGCACAACTTCTGGATCGGGTACGTATTACTATGGAGAAATGGTTACTGCCCAAGCAACGGCTAACCAGGGATTCCGTTTCGTACAGTGGAGTAACGGTGTTACCGACAATCCGTATACGTTTGCAGCTACCGAAAGCCTGACCCTTAACGCAGAGTTTGTGTCCGATGAGGTTCAGTTCTACACGGTTACTGTGTCTTCGGAAAACACGGAGATGGGTGGAGTGAGCGGAGCTGGCAGTTATCCAGCAGGATCTACTGTTTCGGTAGAGGCACTTCCCAATTTCGGCTACAGATTTGTCCAGTGGCAGGACGGTGTTACCACCAACCCTCGCACGTTTGCTATTAACTCGGATATGAGTTTCATTGCAAGTTTTGAAGAAGATGAATTTGCAGTAACCCTCACCGTCAACGACCCGGCTATGGGTAGCGTGATGGGAGGCGGAGTATATCCTTATATGACACAGATTAATGCTATAGCAATACCTAATGAAGGTTACCATTTCGTGAGATGGGACGGCGCAGAGGGTATTCTTAATAGCAAGTCGATGAACGACACGCTGGCGCTTACCGTAAACGGAAATATCAATCTTATGGCAGTGTTTGCCGAAGATGAGGTGATATACTACACAATTACCGTGAGCACCAGTAATGAGGCAATGGGTACGGCAACCGGCGGTGGTCTTTACAGAGCTGGGGATACCATAGAAATCCAAGCTATCCCCAATGCAAACTATGCATTCTCACGTTGGCGTGAAGACGGTAATGTGGACAATCCGCGTACCATCGTTGTGGAGGGAGACCGTACATATACCGCTATCTTCCAATATTCCGGTGCGGTGTCGAATGTCCCCAACGGACACATAATAGCATGGTGTGAGGATGGAAGACTCTTTGTCAAAGGTGTTGAAAATCATGATGTGATTATCACCGACATGATGGGTCGTGTTATCTATCGTGCAGAACAGTGCCTCTATGACACCTTCGATATTGATGTTCCCGCCGAGGGTATCTATCTTGTCCACGCTGACGGAGTAGCAACGAAGAAGGTCTTTGTGAAGAAATAAGCGTAGAACAGATATTAAAGGTTAGAAGCAGGCCTGAAATCCAGGCCTGCTTCTTTTATGCTATTTGTGTGCTTATCTATTGGTATACAGGATGTTGTTGGCGGGGTGTGAGAATAGTGCATTTAAAACTTTGTTTGTTTTGTTATTTTGTTGTATCTTTGCAATTTGACAAATTGCATTTATAAGAAGAAATTAATAATAACGACAGAACTATGGCCCATCAAATTATGCTTGCAGTGATTGTCTTAGGCGCACTGGGTATTATTTTTGCGGTAGTGCTTTATTTTGTGGCACAGAAATTCAAAGTTATCGAAGATCCTCTAATTGATGAAATCGCCGAGGTGTTGCCTGGCGCCAACTGCGGAGGCTGCGGCAAGGCTGGATGCCGTGCATTGGCTGAAGCGTTTGTGAAGCAGGGAAGTATGGAAGGACTGAAGTGCCCGGCTGGTGGCGATGCGGTGATGCAGAAGGTGGCAGCCCTTATGGGATGCACAGCAGAGGCATCTGAACCTCAGGTCGCCGTGGTGCGTTGCAACGCATGCTTCACGGGAGAGCGTTCGAAGGTCCATTACGACGGATTGCGCGACTGCTCGTTTGCCAACAGTCTCTTCATGGGAGAGAACGGATGTCAGTTTGGATGTCTCGGACTTGGCAATTGTGCTGCTGCTTGTCAGTTTGACGCATTGGTGATGGATCCGGAGACGGGTGCCCCAAAGATTGACGAGGAGAAGTGCACCGCTTGTGGCGCTTGTGTGAAAGCTTGCCCGCGTGGTATTATCGAGTTACGCAACAAGGGTCGCAAGAATCGTCGTGTATTTGTCAATTGCGTCAATAAGGAGAAAGGCGCAGTGGCTCGCAAGACTTGCGACAACGCATGTATCGGATGTGGCAAGTGCACCAAGGTCTGCCCCAAAGAGGCCATCAAGGTTGAGAACAATCTGGCATACGTTGACTATCGTCTCTGCATAGCATGTGGTAAGTGTGTGAACGAGTGTCCTACGGGAGCTTTGATAGCGGTGAATTTTACACCCGTGAAGCCAAAGCCTGCAGAAGAGGCACCGAAGCCTGCTACACAGGAAAAGGTGGAAATTAACATTCCTCAGCCAGAACCGGTTGAAGTGAAGAAAACAAATGAGTGATTGAGTTAGTAAGATTTCATTTTTCAACTTTCAATTTTCAATTCGAATGAAAACTTTTGCGATGGGTGGTGTTCACCCGAATGACAATAAAATTTCGACTGAAGCCGCGATAGAACAGTTCCCAGTTCCGTCGCAGGTTGTGGTTTTAATGAATCAGCATCTTGGTGCACCTGCCACTCCGATAGTGGCAAAGGGTGACAAGGTTAAAGTGGGTCAGCTTATCGGAGAAGCACAGGCATTTATGTGTGCCAATGTACACTCGCCGGTTTCGGGAACGGTAAGCAAGATTGACATCTGCAAAGATCCGTTCGGTATGGCAAAGCCTGCCATCTATATCGACGTTGAAGGCGACGAGTGGATGGAGACCATCGACCGTACACCAGACATCAAAAGAGAATGCAACCTCGAGCCTAAGCAGATAGTAGACAAACTGAAAGAGATGGGTATTGTTGGACTTGGCGGTGCTACGTTCCCTGCACACATCAAATACAGTGTACCCGAGGGTAAAAAAGCCGAGTACCTTATCATCAATGCGGTAGAGTGTGAGCCATACCTCACCTCCGACCACAGGGTGATGTTGGAGCATGCCGAGGAAATCTGCATCGGTATCAGCATCTTGAGAAAAGCCCTTGGTGTTCCGAATGCATATATCGGCATCGAGAACAACAAACCCGAGCCTATTCGCGTGATGCGTGAGATGGCGGCTAAGTTCGAAGGCATCATCGTAGAACCATTGAAGCTGAAGTACCCGCAAGGCGCAGAAAAACAGCTTATCAATGCTATCACCGGACGTCGTGTTCCGAGTGGCAAGCTGCCTATCGACGTCGGATGCGTGGTGAGCAACGTGGGTACCACCTTCGCTGTGTATGAGGCAATACAGAAAAACAAACCCCTTATAGAGAACATCCTTACCGTCACTGGTAAGAAACTGCCTTCGCAGCACAACTATCAGGTGCGTATAGGTATCTCTTATAACGATATCATCAAGCACTCCATCGGTGAATTGCCTGCCACCACCGGCAAGGTCATCAGCGGAGGTCCTATGATGGGTAAGGCAATGTGCAACCTCGACGGTCCGACAGTGAAAGGCGCATCGAGTGTGCTGGTTATCGACGAGAGCGAGGCTGTAAGAGCAAAAGAATCGAACTGCATCCGTTGTGGCAAGTGCATGCATGCCTGTCCGATGGGATTGGAACCTTACCACTTCTCAGCTCTGATAAAGAACGGACGCTACGAGGAAGCTGGTGCACACAATATCCTTGACTGCATCGAGTGTGGATGCTGCTTTTTCTCTTGTCCGGCCAACAAGCCTCTGCTTGACGAGGTTCGCCTTGGAAAAAACAAATATCGCGGTATACTTGCTGCCCGTAGCAAGAAATAAATTCAGCGGGTATCCAGTTATCGGTTGGTTTTAACATATCAATATTAAACATATCAACAATTCAAATATGAAACTTCTAAATATATCAGGTTCCCCTCACGTACACAGTGACGAATCGACCAAACGTATCATGTGGCGCGTGAATATGGCGCTCATACCGATGTTCCTTGTCGGTATTGCATTCTTTGGCCTTAACGCCTTGCTTGTAAGTCTGGTCTCTGTCGCCTGTTGCTGCTTGTTCCAGTGGCTTATCGAGAAATTCATAATGAAGGTCCCGTCCACGCTGTGCGATGGATCGGCAGTTGTCACCGGACTGTTGTTGGCATTCAACGTGCCTGCTACAGCCGATATGATATGGATTGTTGCCATAGGAGCGCTGGTTGCTATCGGACTTGGTAAGATGTCGTTCGGAGGACTGGGTAAGAACCCGTTCAACCCAGCATTGGTTGGACGCGTGTTCCTGCTTATTTCTTTCCCCGTGCAGATGACCACCTGGCCCACCGTCGGAAAGTGGTTCCCCATGGCGTTCGACACCACTACGGGAGCAACACCGCTTGGATTGGTGAAAGAAGGTTTGAAGAGTGGTAAGAAACTGTCGGAGATCACCGATATGCCTTCGTTGATGGATATGTTCCTTGGACATATTGGCGGTTCGTTCGGAGAGGTATGTGCGGTGGCGATACTGATTGGAGCCATATACCTGTTGTGCACCAAGATTATCAGCTGGCATATCCCAGTTTCCTTCATCGGAACGGCGTTTGTGTTCAGCGGAATCCTCTATCTCTGTAATCCCGAGCAGTTCATTGATCCAGTCACTACCATTCTTACCGGTGGTATCATGCTCGGTGCCTGCTTTATGGCTACCGATATGGTCACATCGCCTATGTCTAAGGTTGGGCAACTCATCTTCGGTTTCGGTTGCGGACTGCTGACTATCATCATACGTAACTGGGGTTCATATCCGGAAGGCGTTAGCTTCGCTATTCTACTTATGAATGCGGTGACCCCTCTTATTAACCGTTGGTGCAAACCTGCAAGATTCGCTAAGTAAAACAATTAAAAGAAAAGAATCATGGCAAAGAAAGCAAAGTCCACATTGTTGAATATGTTCCTCTCGCTGACTGTTATTGCAGTCGTTGCTGCAGCTGTGTTGGCGTTGATAAGTTCGGTTACTAAAGAGCCCATAGAGGCCTCGAAGAGAGCTAAGACAGAAAATGCCATAAAAGCTGTGTTGCCACCGTTCGACCGTCTGGAGGATCAGGATGTCAACGGAATGAAATGCCATCTTGCATACAAAGGTGATGACCTCGCTGCTGTCGCAGTTGAGTCGGCCAGCGAGAATGGTTTTGGCGGACATCTCGGCATCATGTATGGATTCGACGCAGCAACCGGCAATATCACTGGTTATAGTGTGCTCGAAATGAGTGAAACACCAGGACTTGGAGCAAAGGCTGGACAGTGGTTCCAGGAGGGTGCGAAAGGATGTGTGATTGGTAAGAATCCTGCAACGGACAACCTCACCGTCAAGAAGGACGGGGGAGATGTGGATGCCATAAGCGGATCTACCATTACCTCCCGTGCATTCTGCGAAGCACTGAGTGCCGCTTACGAGACTTTCCAGCAAATTGAAAAATAACACATAGGTTCTTTAAGACGTAAAAACTATCAAGATATGAAAGCAACACAGATAATAAAGAACGGACTCATAAAAGAAAATCCCACATGGGTACTTGTGCTGGGTATGTGCCCCACGTTGGCAACCACCACTTCGGCTATCAACGGCATGAGCATGGGATTGGCAACAACCTTTGTGCTGTTGATGTCTAATATCGTAATCTCGCTTCTTAAGAGTGTCATCCCAGATAAAGTCCGCATACCGGCTTTCATCGTGGTTATAGCCACTTTCGTTACAGTGGTGCAGTTGGTTATGCAGGCTTACGTGCCTGCTTTGTACGAGACCCTCGGTCTGTTTATCCCCCTGATTGTGGTGAACTGCATAGTGTTGGGCCGTGCTGAGGCTTTTGCATCGAAGAACAATGTGTGGCACTCGTTGCTCGACGGCGTGTTCATGGGTCTTGGTTTCACCTGGGCTCTGACACTTGTGGGCATGGTACGTGAGATTCTTGGATCAGGATCGATATTCAATTACAAGTTTATCGGCGATGCCGACGGCATGCTGCTTTTCATCCTGCCTCCGGGAGGATTCCTCTGCCTCGGTCTTCTGATGGCATTGATCAACCATATCAGGAATGGTAAAAAATAATTTGTTCTAAGATGAAAAGGATAGTTTCAACCATATTGTTGCTCACGTTTTTTGCGGTGAGTCTTTGTGCACAGAACTGCGACGAGATAGTGTTGCCTCATGTGAACTATGATAGGGCCAAACTGGAACAGATGCCCAAAGAAAAGGTTCAGTGGTATTGCGATTTCTCACGCAATTCGTTCTTTGTTACAAACGAGGTGCCGGCTGGGTCGGTGGTTCACGACATCCGCGATGTAGTGAACAAACGTAATGGTGCCCATATAGCCAACGGTTTTGTGGTTGACCTCTCCCAGTTGAGCTACTACGCATACAACTTCAACGAGTTCCAGTATCAGAACTACGAGAAGACTATTTATTTCCATACACCTGGGTCGACATACAAGTATCTTGGATTGTATTCAATCAATGAGACACACCGTCGTGTCAATGCAACGGTGAAACGCAAAGAATAGAAAAAAAAGAGATCTTTTGTGACGGTTTTGGACAAAAAATGTTACTAACTATATAGAAGAGTCGCCCAAATTATATTCCAAGCATGAAACGTATAGTTATTCTATTTGCGATGTTGATGTGTTTCGGCACAGTCGCTTTCTCACAAGGTGAAGAGCAGCTTTTGCCGACATACTTGACTATTGAAAATAGTGGCAAGACAGACACCCTTCCGGCTATAGGCATACAGCTGTTTAATGAGACGGTTGAAGGGTTATATACAGAGGGCATCGACTATTGGTATACGGTATATAGTCCTTGTGAAGGCTCGAAAAGACTTCTTTTCACTGTCGAAAGCTTTGATGTAGATGAGACTGACACGGTATTTATCTATGATGGTCCCACCATCTACTCACCGCTTTTGGCAAAGGGTAACAACAGCTTCAGCAGTTTGTATAGAAGACGCTATTTCGTTTCGCCTACCAATTCGTCCAACTGCCTCACTGTCCGCATAAAAACCAATACCGACGGTCGGGTTGGAACAGGATTCTCTATCCGTGTATCTTGCCAGACTCCGTGTGAGGACGTGGTGCCTGTGATTGAAGACAAGTTCTACCGCACTCGGAACGGTGAAATATATGACTCGGCCTATATTGTGAAAGTCGAAGGACAGGATACGAGCGATTACTACTACAGTATGAATGTATGCGCGGGTGATGGAATAATAATAAAAGGTCATGGTGAATACAGCTACTTTACTGGATACTACGAACCGTATGATGAAACATCGCTTTTCTCGTGGCAGATGAATAACGGTGACAATCTTGAGGGGCTCAACGAGGGCACCTTTACCGTAGATCAGTTTGCAACTGTGGCTTGCTACCAGTTAAGTCTGCGTATCACCGACATCCAAGGATGTGGAACCGACATGATCGACGTTATCAGAATACGTGTGGCCGGCAACCCCATTGAGTCGATAACCGACAATCTGGCAGTATTCTGTAACGATACCTGTATTCTGCTGACCACCAGTGCAAGTTCCGACAGTATAGCATCTACATTGACAATCAACCCGACACCAAGCACCACGGTTTCCAAGTCATACGATGTGAAGACCTTTATTCCCGATGGCCCGAACTGTCCGGCCCTCGGACTCTGCTATACGGCTGAGATCGAGTTCACAGAGTTTCCTCCGGGAAGAACTATAACCAGTGGTGCCGACGTCTGTTCGGTCTGTATCAACTACGAGCACTCCTTTATGGGCGACTATGACTTGAGCATAGTATGTCCTACGGGATCCAAGTCGGTCCTCAAATACAAGAACGCCCCGACAGGTCTACCCGCCGACGCTGGCGGTGGTAGCGGTACCTTTACAGGCTATCCCTTTGGTGGCAATAACCATGACCCTTACGACGGTCGTAACGGCAATAACTGCGATTCCATATATAATATGTATGGTGTGGGTCTGGATTATTGCTTCAGCCGCAATGGTGACTACACGTTGGTCGACGGTATGCCGGCAAACACAACCTCTCCTGGTTCGCATTATATTGCCAGTTCGGGATACACCATCTCTGTTACTTACAACTTTGGTTCTATACCAGCTCCGTATGATGGCGCTGGAACCAATGTCGGAACAGCCTCTTTCTCGACCAAGAAACCGAGCGACCACGAAAATAAGAGCGACTATTACATGCCAGCCGACGATTTCTCTCAGCTTATAGGATGCCCGCTGAATGGTTTGTGGTCCATCGAGGTGTGTGATAGCTGGTCAATCGACAACGGCTGGGTCTTCTCCTGGTCGATGGATATATGCGACGTGTCACAGTTGGACGACTGTGAGTATATCGTCGGCATCGACTCTATCCGTTGGTCAGCTGACTATTCGGTTGGAGGAGTTGTGGCTCGTATCGTTAATGATGACTCAGCTTATGTCTCCACTCCAGACACTGCAGGTGTCTTTCCTGTAGTGGCACATGTCCATGATGAGTTCGGCTGTGTATGGGACACCACCACCCACATAACTACCACATGGACTCCTATGCCTTCCATTCCATCGGACACATCGATATGCGACCCTGAGTCTGTTGTAATAGACGCCACCGACCGTCATCATGATGAGGGCGAATTCACATACTCATGGCAGCCGTTTGGCGAGACAACGCCGGTGGTTAACACACGACCGTGGCTGGGTATGGATACAAGCTACATAGTCACGGTGGTCAACAGGCAGTTCGGACTTGCTTGTACCAGGTACGATACCACCAGGGTTCATGTCTTCCCGGTTCCTATTCCAGGGTTCTCTACCAATGTTATTCCGGCGGCAGGCTGCTCTCCGTTTGAGATACAGTTCGTCGACACTTCGAAATATGGCTACACATATGAATGGCGTTTCGGCGATGGGTTCACCTCGACTTCTCGCAACCCCTATCATACCTATTCGGCTGGTCGATACGATGTGACAGAGATTGTCACCAGCGATTTTGGCTGCATCGACAGCCTCACGCAGCCTCAGTATGTATGGGCATTCCACACACCGGATGCTCAGTTCCTTTGGGAACCGGAATATCCAACGTTCAACAGCCCCATGGTGCAGTTCGTCAATCAGACTTACCCGATGATTAGCGATAATATCTATGAATGGAGCTTCCAGTCCGATGCTTCGGGTGAGAATTACAGCAAGGCATACAGTCTCAATCCGTCTTACACATGGTCGGCACCGCTCACCGCAGGTGACTACCGGGTGAAACTGGTTTCAAGAACCGATAATTATGATCAGGATGGCAACCTCATAGTCTGTAGAGACAGTGTCGAGACAACGATAATGCTTATACAGGATTTCATCCAGTTCCCGACCGTGATTACTCCCAACGGTGACGGTATCAACGACCGTTTTGTCATCCACGGACTTGTCGACGGGTTGGCTTATCCCAACAACAGTCTGCATATCTATAACCGATGGGGTATGTTGGTCTACTCCAAAGAGAACATGCGACTCGACGAGGACTATTGGGATCCTGCAGCCGACCGCGCACCCGCTGGCACTTATTTCTATTACTTCAATGCCCGCGGCTACACCGGAGGATTCCAGCGTACTGGTTCATTCGAGGTGATGAACTATTGAGCGAGATCGAACGCAGAAATATAAGTATTAGAATAGCAACCTTCGGTTCTTACGTAGGTTGCTATTTTTGTTTTAGTGCTTATGTTGAGTCGAAGCCAATAATGTGCCCGATATCAGGCACAACTAATGAGCGGTGGTTTTAGTCGCAGAGAACGTAGATGTCGTCTCTGGGGTTGATGAAGAGTATTGGGAGTTTCTGTTTGTTCCTTATCACACGGGTTTCCTGTGCACCGATAAACCAGTCGAGGAAATCCATCTCTCTGGTGTCGGTGGTGAGGCACACCATAAGGTTATAGCCTTTTCCCGCTGCCAGACGTGTGGCGTTAAGATCCGGGAAGTTGGCCACGCCGTTTATAGTTTCGCTCTCGTATTTCACTCCCAGTCCAGTGTAGAATTTGTCGAGAAAGCGCATGTTGTTCTCGAACTTCGTCCGCAACCTGCTGTCACCGTACTCCTCATGCATGACATGCAATCTGCTGCCGTTGAAACGAGCGAAGTAGCTGGCCCAAATCAGTTTCTCCTTGCTCTCGCGGTTGTAGTCGATACTCAGTGCCACATCTTTCAGTCCGTCGGGTGAGGGAGCGTCGTTCTGCACGGTGATGTAGGCTGTGCGGCATTGTCCGAAATCGTAGATCACGCGTCTCGGATGGGTGGGTTTCAGCAGTGAAGCTTTCCTGTCCACCCCAGCAACCACCACCACGGCGTTCAGTGCGATGGGGAGCATGCTTATCACGTTGCGGGTGTGTCCGCTGAGGACACAGAAGTTTATATCCTCTTGTGGGTACCTGCTCTTTATCTCCATGAGGCGTGCTTGAGCGAGGTCTGTCGTGACTTTCGTGTATTTCTTGTCGCAGATGAAGAGAAGAATCAGACCTTTCTTCAGGAAAGCAGACAGCGTACGAGCATAGTCCAACACCCGCCCGCAATCCTCAAGGTCGGATAGGTAGGCAATAACAAACTGATCTTTCTTCGTCTTAGTCATTACAGACAAATTAACACATTAACATACTAACGCAATCATCTTATTATCGTCACATCGCCTTTGAATTCTCCTGTAAATCCTGCTTCGCATGTGATGCGGCAGTGGTAGGCGTAGACACCAGGCAGGCAGTAGTTGTCCTTGTAGCGTCCGTCCCAGCATTCGTTGATGTCGTCGCTTTCATAGACCAGCTCTCCCCATCGGGTGAAGATGGCTATGTGAAACTCCACTATATATTCTCCCGTGATACAGAGACGGTCGTTCTTGCCGTCGTCGTTGGGGGTGAAGACGTTTGGTATAAAGACGTTTGGCTTTCCGCAGTTGACGTATATGCAGTTTATCGTCACCGAGTCGGTCCAGGAACATCCCGCACTGTCTATCACCGTAATGGTGTAGGTGGTGGTGTCGTCTGGAGTTGCCTTGGGTGAGTCAATATGAGGGTTGTTGAGCGACTCCGAAGGCACCCATACATACTCGCTTCCTGGGACAGTGGTCACATGCAGGTGAGTACTCTCTGTGATGAAGATGGTTGTATCGTCGGCCCATACATGCATGTTTTCGAACGACTGCACCCGGATTACCGTTGTGGTGTCGTAGTAAGGGCAACCGTGCGAGTCATCCATCTCCACTACGTAGGTGTTGGGACACAGGTCGTGCAGCAGAGTGTCGCCCGTCTCGCACCAGACATGGATCCAACCCTTGCAGCTGTCGTTGCAGAGCTCGTTCTTGGCCTCTTTGTGAAGTCTCATCTTTGGAGGGTCGTTTATGGTGAACCGAGCTGCCGCCATACAGTGGGCGTCTGTCACAATCAAGGTGTAGGTGCCGGCTGCCAGCCCGTTTGTTGTGTTGCTGCCACTGGCTGTTCCGTTCCATACGTATGTTACAGGGCTGGTGGCGTTGGGGTCGAGTATCACCGTTGCTCTTCCGTCGTTACCAGCTGGACAGTTGGGATCGACCGTCAGCACCGAGTCAATCAGGTCAACATAGTAGACTTTGAAGGTGTCCAGCTCCACGCACACGCCGCCGTCAATCTTCAGCACATACATACCATCCTCCGTAACGTAGGGGTTTGCCACTGACGGGTCAGACACATTGCCCATAATCCAGCTGTAGGTGCAACCCAGCATGGGTGTCACCCCTATATGCACGGGGACATGAGTGCATGAGTAGGTGGTTTCCATCATCCGAGAGCCGTTTTGTAGCACTGCCACCTCCCTCCTTGCAGTGTCCGTTCCCCGGCAGCCGCCTTCCATATAGGCAACCAGCGTCACGGTGTAGGTGCCAGGAGTGGTATATTGATGGGTCGGGTTTTCCAGAGTGCTGTAGGTTCCGTCGCCAAAATCCCATCGGTATGACGTTCCGCGTCCGGTGTTCTGGAATTCACATATCTGAGGATAGCATATTGCGGGAGGAGCTACAAACTCAGCCACAGGGAAATCTGTGTGGATATTCATGCGGAATATAGCGTTGTTGCAGTTCGAGCTGTTGTTTGTCGAGCTCCATGCCCCGGGTGTTATGGGGAAGTTCTGAGTGTGCCCACAGCTGCCGCACACCGACTGGTAGATCGTAGATAGCTTGTCGAATCGGCTTGTTCCACCATCCACATGGTCGCTGCCCCTGTCCGCGTCTGTGGCGTGGTATTCACCGAAGAAGGTGGCATAGTCCACTAGGTCGGCATTTTCGTCCATGCTTATAATGTAGAAATCCTGTCCGTCGGTCTGATGTTGGAAGGCATTCGAGGTTACCTCCATTCCGTAGGTGCCTGCTGAATACCATTGTACTCCGTTATAGCCCACAAAGTCGCGTCCCCATCCCGCAGCATATACACGGTCGCAGATATCGCATGCAAAGGCGGTTGGGGAGAGATTTGGGCGTCCCAGTGGTGTGCCGAATACCGTACTCCACACCCTGTACGAGAGGTCTGGGGCGAATCTTGCCAGCAACATTCCGCTTCCCGGTACGTTGTAGGTCGCGTTGTATATCATCGTCGTGCCCGGTGCTTTCGTCTGTCCGAAGATGAACACTTCGTCCCTTTTGCCTGTCCTCACGAAATAGCACTGGTCGTATTCGCTCGATCCATAGTAGGTCGAGTGCATCAGCAGGTCGCCATTGTAGGATATTTTCGAGATGAAGCCGTCGGTCGAGCCACCGCCGTAATAGCGTTGGTATGCGTTGGGTGTTGTTTCAAAGTCGTGTGATGTGGTGCCTCCACAAACAATCACATTGTAGGCCGAATCTACGTCTATCGAATAGACTGCATCGTCGCCCGACCCTCCGAGATAGGTGCTCCACAACATGTTCTGGAGGTTGTAGTCAAGTTTAAACACCACACCGTCTTGCTCGCCGAACCGCATTGACTGGAGTGCACCATCTGTCGTAGGAAAATCGCTTGACATCGTAGTTGTTCCGACATACACATTGTTTAGGTCGTCGGTTATCAGCTCGCCTCTCACACCGTCGCCATAGTTGAAATAGAGCGAGTCGTTGCCCTGCATCATCACCACGTAGCTGTTGTTGTACCGGTTGCGGAAGTTCAATCCGTCGTTGCCGCTTCCTCCCACGTAGGTCGAAGCTTTCAGTTCGGAACCATCGCTGCTGAATCGGCTCACGAAGATGTCCGACCCCGTCGGGTACCACATGTGGTGGTTGTACGACGCGTCGGGATAGGTGTAGTAGTAGTCCAGATAGGACAGCTCCGAGCCGCCTAAGAAGTTGGGCATATAGGCACCTTCGCTCACGGGGAAGTCAGCCGAGCCAGTCGTGCCGAACACTATCAGTTCGTCGAAGGTGTTCACAAACATGCTGTGCGGCATGTCTGCATACGAGCCGCCCAAGTAGGTGGCGAACATACGCTCGCCACCCGTGGTGTCGAATTTGAATATCGCCACGTCCACATTGCCGTGATACATTGTGTCGTAGGCACCCACCGATGTCGGATAACCAATGCCAAAGACGATGCCACCGGTGTAGGTGTTCTTGTGCGAGTCGTAGGTGGCAGTCGTCCCCCAGTTGTCAGCCGTTGAGCCCGTGTAGGTGGAGAAATACAGTTGAGGGTCTATCACCAGGGGCTTGCTGTGGTCGTAACTGCCTATTTCGAAGCTCACCAGCGCCCCGTGGTTCTTGCTTTTCCCCTTGCGCCCAGAGTCTGTCAACACATAGCGGGCTTCTATCTTCACCGTGTCGCCGTTGACTAATTGGTACACGTATGGTGCCACCTCCACTATGTTGCCCACACAGGTTTTTATTACAAGGTCGCCGTTTTCGAGTTTCATCCCGTCCGGGCCATCATATTCCATCACTATCTGCGACACCGATGCGTGAGGCTCCACTATGAAGTCGTATTTCAACGCCCCCTTGGCACCGTACACCTGCATGTCCACACCATCCCACAGCTCATGATAGACTACACTGGCCCATTCCGGCACACGGCTTCTCCACTTGCTGCGGTCTCGCCCCCTGAAGAAGTTGTTGTATGAAGTCGAGCGCCCCAGCCCTTCTATCGAAGGTTGGTTGTTGCATCCTTTGAATCTAATCTTATAGGCGTGTCCTTTCCTGCCGTAGATGCTGTGGTGGAATGGTTTGGTGGCTTCCTGCGGCACCACCTCCCTTAGTGCTATTGTGAAACATCCGCGTTCCAGAAATAGGGCTGCCCGTCCCATCTGCGCCTCGAATAGCACCGATTCCGTCTCCTGTCCCATGTTCTCCACAAACATCACTCCACCGCCAACACCCAGCGTGTCCGAGTGCTTGTGGGCAGCGGCGGAAAGGCCGCAGAGGAGGAACAAAAAAAGAAGAAGCCGTGTTTTCATCAACAGGGATTGTCTGTTTTATTTTTGCAAAAATACGAAAATTCTCTCATATCCACTTGTTTTGTGTATTTTTGCAATCTCAAATGTTAGCATCAGTACTATGAGAAAAGTCAAAGTTGGTATAGCCCAGATGAGCTGTGTGGCCGATAAATCGGCTAACATAGCCCGCTACACCGAGTTGGTGCGCCGCCTCGCTGATGACGGCGCTCAGATCATCTGCCTTCAGGAACTCTTTGCCTCGCTTTATTTCTGCGACGAGGAACGCTACCAGAACTTCCAGCTGGCTGAGCCTATCCCAGACGGCCCTACATCGCAGCATTTCATCGAACTTGCTAAAGAGTTGGGCGTGGTGCTTATCCTTTCGATGTTCGAGAAACGCGCAGAGGGACTCTACCACAACACCACAGCCGTCATCGATGCCGACGGCTCCTATCTTGGCAAATACCGCAAGATGCATATCCCCGACGATCCGGGCTATTATGAGAAATTCTACTTTACTCCCGGCGACCTTGGCTATAAAGTCTTTGACACCCAGTTTGGTCGCTTGGGTGTGCTCATCTGTTGGGATCAGTGGTATCCCGAAGCCGCCCGTATCACCTCGCTGATGGGTGCCGAGATGCTCTTCTTTCCGACTGCTATAGGTTGGGACGAACGGCAGGACGAGCACGACAACCGCGAGCAGTATGAGGCCTGGCAGACCATCCAGCGAGCACATTCCGTCGCCAACGGGGTGCCCGTCATCTCGGTTAACCGTACCGGAAAAGAGGGAGGTATGCAGTTCTGGGGCGGAAGCTTCATCACCAATGCCTTCGGTCGTGTGCTCTATCAGGCACCCCACCTCGAAGAGGCTCTGCATATCGAAGAATTAGACCTCGACGAGAGCGACCACTACCGTCGCCACTGGCCTTACCTCCGCGACCGCCGCATCGACAGCTATCAGCCCATAACGAAGCGTTATATAGATTGAGTATGAACCAATTCCATATGCCCGCTGAATGGGCTACCCACAGAGCCACATGGCTCAGCTATCCCCACAATGAGAACTCTTGGCCGGGTAAGATCGAGACCATCTTCCCCTCCTATAATCTCTTCATAAAAACCCTCGCCGAGGACGAGGAGGTCCATATCTCAGTCCTTGACCAGAAGATGGCCGACGAGGTGTCGGCAGTACTGAGGGGTATCGGTGCCGACATGAAGAATGTATTCCTCCATCAGTTCAAGACCAACGACGCCTGGTGCCGTGACCACGGTCCTGCTTTCCTCGTCGACGAGAGCGGAAAATGTGCTGCTATGGTCAACTGGCGCTATAACGCTTGGGGTGGCAAGTATCCAGCTGAGTTGGACAACGAGATCCCGCGCTTGATACACTCGGTCTATCCTGAGTTGCAGCTTCTCGATGCCGATATCGTCATGGAGGGTGGCAGCATCGACGTCAACGGGGTTGGCGACCTGCTTACCACCACTTCGTGTCTCCTCAACCCGAACCGCAATCCTCAGCTGAACCAAAGCCAGATTGAGCAGTATCTGTGCAAGTATTACGGCGTGCAGAATGTGATATGGCTGGGCGATGGAATCATGGGCGACGACACCGACGGCCATGTGGACGATCTCTCGCGATTTGTCTCCGAGGACACCATCGTCACCGCCGTAGAAGAGGACAAGTGGGACGAGAACTACCAGCCCCTTCAGGACAACCTCAAGATGCTCAACGCCTGCAGACTTGCAAACGGCAAGCAACCTACTGTCGTCGAACTCCCCATGCCCGATGTGGTCACCTACGAGGACCAGCGTCTGCCTGCTTCCTACGCTAACTTCTATATCGCCAACGGCAAGGTCATCTTCCCGACCTACAAGTGTGTCACCGACACCCGTGCCGCCTATATACTTGAGGATTGTTTTCCCGACAGGGAGATTATCGGCATCGACTCAACCGACATCATCTGGGGTTTGGGCAGCTTCCACTGCCTCTCTCAGCAGATGCCGGAGTGAAGTTTCAAGTTTTAAGTGATCAGCTCTGGTCACTAGTCACCGGTCACTAATCTCTAATCACAATTTCAATCCGTACCCCACACCCAAGATGTGGTCTTGACGGTTTGTCCCGTTGTTCAAGCCGAACATATAGAACAGATCCAGCGACGACCCTTTACTCAGGTTGACGTTCAATCCGGCGAAGTTGTGCATCATCGTCCAGTGTTTGTTCGTATATAGCTCGCAAGCCACGTATGGTGAGAATCGCGTATTGGCTATGTGGTATTTTGCCGTCAGCTTGGGACGCAGCAGCCAGCTCCATTTGTCGCTCTCCGGCGCGTAAGCCACGATGAAGCGCTCTCTCAGGCTCACAGTCAGGCCGTTCTTCGAGAGGCTCTCGGTGGCGTCGAAGAGGATGCGGTGCTGGTAGTAGCCTTTGTAATGGTTCTTGAAGTAGTCGTAATAGAGGTTCATCTTCAGCCAGTTTGTGGCTTTGAAACCCACGTATGGTCTCACAAACCACAGGTTCGTCTGCCTCGAGAGGTCGCGGCTGCGGTATTCAAACCGGGTACCGATTGACCATCGTGACGGTTTTGTGGATTGCTTGATTGCTTGATTGTCTGATTGTGTATGTGAGTCCACTGCTGCCTTCTTCTTGAAAGTATAGGACATATCCACCGAACCCCAGATGCCGAAGTCGTTGTCTGGAGTCTCTTGTGCGCTTCCCGCCAAAGGCAGGAGTCCGACAAGTAGCAACACTATGAGTCTTGTGGTTCGCAATTTTGTTATACAGCCAGAAGTACCAGCAGTTGGGCTGTGAATATGCGGAGGAACATAGTGAGTGGATATACTGTAGCGTAGCCCATGTTTGGCAGTTTACAGCCTTCGGGTGCCACAGTGTTGGCGAAAGCCAGCGTCGGAGGGTCTGTGTGGCTGCCGCCGATATATCCCATCAGGGTGTAGTAGTTCAGTTTCAGTACAAGACGTCCGAAGGTGGCGACAATCAGTGGCGGTACCATCGTTATGATGACACCATAGACCACCCACATGTAGTGAACCTGTACCGTCTCGATGAATTTGCCGCCTGCACCAAGTCCCACTCCGGCAAGGAAGAGTGCTATGCCCACTTCGCGCAGCATGTGTACGCCCTGCCCGTCGGTGAAGTCGGTGTCATACCATCCTTTTTTCACTCCGAGCCATCCGGCTATGATGGCAACCACCAGCGGTCCTCCAGCCAAGCCGAGCTTCACGGGAGCTTTCATGCCGACGGGAATGGGTATGGAGCCAAGAACTATTCCGAGTGCGATGATGACAAAGATAGGGATGAGCTTTATGGTCGAATTCTGGCCGCTACCCGTTGACTTCTGCTCGCCGGCTGCTGGCTGCTGGCTGCTGACCGGCTCTTTCTTCAGGTCGATGCGGCAGAGCGGACGCAGGATGATGCAGCTCAGTATCATGCCCACCACCGCCAGCGGATAGGCCACAGCGTAGCCCGCTGCCAGTCGGTCGGAAGCACCTTCGATGCCGAGGTCGCCCACCGCCTGCTGAGCTGCCGAGAGTCCTGGTGTGTTCGTTATAGCTCCGGTATATACGCCTGCCATATCAGCGAGGCTTTCGCCCGAGAGTTTAGCTATGATAATGGTTATCACCACCCCCAGTGCCACACCTATAAGTGCCATGAGGTTCATTGCAAGACCGCCGCTTTTGAACGACTTGAAGAATCCAGGTCCAACCTGCAGTCCTACGGCGGTTACAAAGAGTATCAAACCGAACTCTTTTACTATATGTAGCATGTCGTGGTTTAATGTCACGCCGAGGGCGCTGACTGCGATACCGACAAACAGCACCCAGGTGATGCCCAAAGTGATACCTTTAACCTTTATCTTTCCCAGCAGCAAGCCAGCAAAGACCGCCACAGCCAGATAGAGAATAGTAGGAGCAAGCCCCTCTCCAGCAAAAAGATTAGTTACCCATTCCATAATCGTTGATTGAAAATTTATTGGATTTACTCCATAGCAAAGGGGCACCCTTCTCAGAAATGCCCCTTCGGTCAACCGGATTGCAACAAACACTCAAACACATAAGCATTCAAGCATTCAAGCAATCACACATTAGTCTTAGTCGCCCAGTGTTGCAACCATGACGGCCTTGATGGTGTGCATGCGGTTCTCAGCTTCGTCGAATACGATGCTGTTCTCGCTCTCGAACACCTCCTCGGTCACCTCGATGCCGTCGAGACCGAATTTCTCGTGCACGTCGCGTCCCACCTGGGTCTCCAGGTTGTGGTATGCCGGCAGGCAGTGCATGAACTTGCAGTTCTTGTTGCCGGTGTTCTTCATCATCTTGGCGTTCACCTGGTAAGGTTTCAGCAGGGCTATACGCTCTTTCCATACCTTCTCGGGCTCACCCATCGACACCCAAACGTCGGTGTAGATGAAGTCGCAGCCTTTCACGCCCTTCACGGGGTCGTCGGTCACGGTCACCTTGGCGCCCGTCTCTTTGGCTATCTCCTGGCATTTCTTGATGAGGTCTTTAGCAGGCTGCAGTTTCTTCGGGGCGATGATGCGCACATCCATACCCATCTTTGCGCCGCCGACCATGAGGCTGTTACCCATGTTGAAGCGGGCGTCGCCTACGTAAGCGAAGGTCACCTCGTTGAGGGGCTTGCCGGCATGCTCCTGCATGGTGAGGAAGTCGGCGAGGATCTGTGTGGGGTGAGCTTCGTTGGTGAGACCGTTCCACACCGGTACGCCAGCGTAAGCGGCGAGCTCTTCGACGGTCTCCTGTTTGAAACCACGGTATTCGATGCCGTCATACATGCGGCCGAGCACGCGGGCGGTGTCCTTCATACTCTCTTTCACACCAATCTGGCTGCCGGTAGGACCGAGATAGGTCACGTGGGCACCCTGGTCTTTAGCGGCCACCTCGAAGGCGCAGCGTGTGCGGGTCGAGGTCTTCTCGAATATAAGGGCAATGTTCTTGCCGGTCATCGTGGGCTGCTCGCAGCCAGCATATTTGGCGCGTTTAAGGTCGCGGGCCAGGTCGAGCAGATAGTTCAACTCCTTCGGGCTGAAGTCTAAAATCTTCAGGAAGTTACGGTTTCTTAAATTGTAAGCCATGATTTTTGATTTTGTAAATTGTTATTTTGTTTTTTTAGTTTTCAAATTACTCACGCATTAACACATTAAAGCATTAACACGTTTGGCACAAGAATCGTTCGCTAACGAACGATTCTTGTGCCGCAGTTGGGGTTGTCCAGCTGGCCAGCTTCCGTGATGATGCACTCTTTGCCGCCGTTCTCCACGAACATGATGGCGGCCCTCACCTTCGGCGCCATCGACCCTTCGGCAAACTGTCCCTCTTCGAGGTATTTCTTCGCCTGGGCTATGTTTATCGTGTCCAGCGCTTTCTCGTTCTCCTTGCGGAAGTTGATATACACCTTTGGCACGTCCGTCAGGATGTAGAACTCGTCGGCGCCAATCTGCACAGCGCACAATGCCGATGCCAGGTCCTTGTCTATCACAGCCTCCACGCCCTTCACGTAGTCGCTCTCTTCCACCACCGGAATTCCGCCGCCACCAACGGTTACCACGATGTTTCCGGCTGTAGCCAGCTGTTTCACAATCTTAATGTTGTTGATGCGGGTCGGTTTGGGCGAAGCCACCACCTTGCGCCAGCCGCGACCTTTCGGGTCTTCCTTATATACAGCGCCCGTCGTCTTGGCCAGCTCTTCGGCCTGTTCTTTGGTGTAGTAAGGTCCCACAGGCTTGGTGGGGTTCTGGAACATCGGGTCGAGCTTGTTCACGGCCACCTGTGTCACCAGTGTCACCACGTCGCGTTGTATGTCGTGGCGAGCCATCACGTTGCGCAGCCCCATCTCAATCATGTAGGCTATCGAGCCCTGAGTCTCGGCCACGCAGAAGTCCATAGGCATAGCCTCTATGCCGGCACGTTTGCCCTCCTCGTGTTGCAGCATCACGTTGCCCACCTGCGGGCCGTTGCCGTGTCCGATGACTATGTTGTAGTTACGTTTCAGAAGGTTGTATAGACTTTCGCAAGTCTGCTCCACGTTCGAGAGCTGTTCCTGATAGGTGCCTTTCTGTCCGCTGCGCAGAAGAGCGTTGCCGCCGAAGGCTACTACCGCAAGTTTTCTCATCTTTTTAGATATGCAATAAGTTATTTTTCAGTTAATTATATCCTACAGCATCCCGCTATAGGACTGCAAAGATACGATATTAATTGATAGTTTCACAATTAAAAGCACAAAATCGTCCGCCTTAGGTTCAACATCTGAATGCAACTCGTCATTGCAAATATAAGAAAAAATTGTTTTCATGGAGATTGGAGTTTGAGTGTTTTCTTGGTCGGGCGTTTATTTTGTTCTGTACGAATGTCGTTCTTAACCTTGAGATGCACTTCTGAATAGAAATTATGTACTTCCTCTATGGTTTCCTTATCATTTCTCTATCATTTCTCTATTATTTCTCTATGACTTCTCTATGGTTTCTTTACGTTTTCTTTACACTTTCCAGCTTGATTCTCTATACTTTATAGCACTCAAGTCTATGTTAAGTCTTAGTTAATGCTAAAATAACTTTATTCTGTATAGCCGTTTTATTTAATATTTCTTCGTATCTTTGCCGAGTCATTTTTACCAATCCTTTACCCTTTCTCTATGATTCCTATACGATTCCTCTATATATCCTCTACACTTCCCCTATAACCCCTCTACGATTCCTATACATTGTATCACCCATACACCTCTACACCCATACACCCATACACCCATACACCACTAACACATTAACAAATTAACACATTCACCAATATGGCCACCACCCCCCACAACCCCGTCACCTCCAAGTTCTACGGACACGTAGGCCCCTGCATCTACTACGTCGTCCACAACCAGCAGCGCATCCGCAGCATGCCCTCCCATGTCTACAACCCCCGCACCCCCGGTCAGGTAGCCCACCGCGCCCGCTTCGCCACAGCCAACTCCATAGCCGCCATCTTCGGCAAGATCTATCAGGTCGGC
>CACYJU010000017.1 GCA_902774845.1 uncultured Bacteroidota bacterium | reverse complement strand
TGGCACGACGAAGAGTACTCGGCCAGCGGCGACTACAGCCTCTTCTGCGGATACAACCGCTTCGGATGCGACTCGACAGAGGTGCTGCACCTGGTGGTGCTCCTCGGCATCGACAACAACGATGCGATAAACCTGACGATATACCCGAACCCCACCATGGGACCGGTGAACATCGACGGCGCTGAGATAAGGAAGATCACCGTGATGGACCAGGTGGGTCGTGCGGTGATGACCTTTGACGGCACCAACCAGATTGACATCCACGAACTGCCGGCCGGCACCTACACGCTGCATATCGAAACCACCTTGGGCAACACGGTGAGAAGGATAGTGAAGAGGTAATGTGGGAATGCTTGAATGCGTGAATGCGTGAATGCTTGAATGCTTGAATGCGTTAATGTGTAAATGTGTAAATGTGTAAACGTGTAAATGTGTAAACGTGTAAATGTGTAAGTGCTTGAATTGGTTAATTGAAAATTGAGATCGCTAAACACTAACCGCTTTAATAATTGAAAACAAACAACTTATATAAATGAAAAAGATTCTAACAACAATCTGCCTCCTAGCCGGAATAGGCTTATGTCAGGCACAGACTCTCTTCCAGGACGAAGTCTCGAAGCTATATGGCTACAAGAACAGCGACGGCTCATGGCTTGTGGCACCTCAGTACCAGTATGCCTATCCCTTCGAGAAAGGACGCAAGATATTCGCCGTAGTGCGGCTGGACCAGCGGTATGGCTGCATAGACAACCGCGGCGAGATGATAGTACGCAGCATCTTCCCCACGAAAGAAGAAGCACTTGAGTGCGGACGGCAGTGGCAGACCGGCGACGAGCCAGGCAAATGGCTCTACCCCCTAAAGAACCCCACCGACAGGAAGTGGGGCTTCGTGAACTACTATGGCAACTGGAAGTTCGAACCCGAATATGAGGATGCCGGCATGTTCGTCGGTGTGGAACCCAAGAGTTTCGCACCGGTCAAGAAGAACAACCGCTGGGGCTGCATCGACCGCAGAGGGACAATGGTGATAGCACCTGTGTTCCTCGAGAAAGAACACGCCACCGAAGCGGGCATGCAGTGGATTCACGGCCTGCACTACACCACCTGGGTCTATCCCACACAGAACGAGCGTGGACGCTGGGGCTATGTGGACTATCTGGGTCGCTGGGTTGTGGACCCCAAATACCAGGACTGCGGACACTTTGGCGAGGACAACATGTTCGAATACGCACAAGTGAAGCGCTCCGGCCGCTGGGGTAACATTGACCGCAAAGGCGAGGAGGTGAGCTTCTGCATCTTCTTCTCGAAAGAGGAGGCCGCCTACGCCCTGAAGCAAAAGGTGGACGGACGCGACATCAAAGGATGGCGCCTTCCGGTGACCGAACCAGCCACGGGACTGTGGGGCTGGGTGGACTACTCGGGCGAGTGGGCCATACAGCCGAAATACCAAGAGGTGTGCAACTTCCCGAACGACACCGGCGACTTCGCAGCAGCCAAATACAACGACTTCTGGGGAGTGGTAGGAACAGATGGAACGCTGATAACGAAGCATGTGTTCACGCTGGCAAGCGAAGCCACGAAAGCTGGACAGGAGTGGGACACCCACCAGGAGCTGGGCCACTGGCAGTATCCTATAAAGAACACGCAGACCGGCTACTGGGGCTATGTAAACTACAAAGGCGAGTGGTCGATAATACCGCACTTTCAGGATGCCCGCACTTTCATAGAGACCTGGAACAACCGTGTAGCACCCGCGAAGAAAGAAGGCAAGTGGGGCGGCATAGACCACACCGGGCAATTCGTGATACAAAACATCTACGAAACCTCGGCCGATGCCTACAAAGCCTGCCGCGAATGGGCCTCGAAGTCCAAGTTCAACGCCTACAAAGAAACAACGGTAAGACAGAGTTACTAAAGAATGAACTACATAATCAAAAACGCAAAGATAGTCAACGAGGGCTCTATTACAGAGTTCCCGTTGCTGCTTAAAGAGGGGCGGATTACGTTTGACGTGGAAGGCTGTGAGGGTGCGGAGGTGATAGACGCGACGGGGTGCTACCTGATACCCGGAGTGATAGACACCCACGTGCACTTCAGAGACGGAGGCGACGGGAGCAACCCCGCAGGCGACTTTGCGACTGAGTCGGCGGCAGCGGCAGTAGGCGGCACCACCTCGGTGGTGGACATGCCCAACACCGTACCGCAGACAACAACCCAGGAGGCGTTGGAGCAGAAAGAGAAGATGGCAGCGGAGAAGTCGGCGGTGAACTACGGATTCATGATAGGGGCCACTAACGAGAACATCGAATGGCTGCTGCAGATGGACCACAGACGCTACGCCGCGATAAAGCTGTTCCTCGGTTCGTCGACAGGCAACATGCTGGTGAACGACGAAGAAAAACTTGAAAAACTCTTCAAGGAAGCACACAAGCTGATTGTGGCACACTGCGAGGAGGAGGCGGTGGTGCAAGCCAACCTGAAAAACTTCAAGATGGAGTATCAGGGGACGGAAAAAGAGACAGCAGCCCTGCATCCTCAGATTCGCAATACCGAAGCCTGCTACCTCTCAACCTACAAAGCCATAGAGAGAGCACGCCGGCTGGGCACGAGGCTGCATGTGGCACACCTGAGCACCGCAACGGAGCTGAACCTGCTGAGCAACAAAGCTCTCGAGGAGAAGCATATCACCGCAGAGGTGACACCGAACCACCTGTGGTTTGACGACAGAGACTACGAGAAGCTGGGCAACAAGATAAAATGCAACCCCTCCATCAAAAGCAACGACGACAGGCTGGCACTGTGGGCGGCTCTCTACGACGGACTGATTGACACCATAGGCACCGACCACGCACCACACCCAAAGGAGGCAAAAAAAAAGCCATACTTCGACGCACCCAGCGGTATACCGAGCATACAGCACTCGCTGCAGATGATGATGGAGCCTTTCTTCAATCCCGAAAGCAAGGATGACGAAGAGGCGATAAAGACCTGGATGCCACTGATGGTGGCGAAGATGTGTCACAACCCCGCAACGCTGTTCGGCATCGAAAGCCGAGGTTTTATCCGCGAGGGCTACTGGGGCGACCTGGTGCTTCTGAAAGAAGAGCCACTCCCCCACCCCATCACCAAAGACGAGCTGAAATACAAATGCGGCTGGAGCCCCCTCGAAGGCGAAACCCTCCACACGAGGATAGCGAAAGTCTTTATTAATGGCGAGCTGGTGTCCGAAGGAGGCAAGCTGACAGGAAAGAAGAACGCGATGGCCCTGCAGTTTGAGAAATAATAGAACACGGAAGAGAAAATATGAATAGCCAAGACATAGTGAGTCCAAACACAAATGTTGTTGACGATATAAAAAACATCATCAACGAAGGACGCGCTTCCGCGTACAAAACAGTGAACGCCACAATGATTGCTACCTATTGGAACATCGGGCGGCGCATTGTGGAAGAAGAGCAAGGCGGTCATGAGCGAGCGGAATACGGCAAGAATCTAATTGACATTCTTGCTGCTGAATTGACACATGAATATGGGAACGGTTTTTCTGCAAGATACCTGCGTGCTTTCCGTCAGTTCTATTTAGTCGTGCCTAATTTTGAGATTTGGAAATCGCGATTTCCAAATCTTCTATGGACACATGTGTTCCGCACTCTTCGCGTCGGTGACGAGACTGCAATTCGCTGGTATCTGGAAACTGCATCACGAGAGATGTGGAGTGTGAGAACATTGGAGCGGAATATAAGTACTCAGTACTACGTACGACATTTTCAACAGCCGGCACTTCCATCCATTTCGGATGATTCAGGTGTAAGCGCCAGTGAATTGATAAAGAAACAAAATAATTCACAATATGACTTTACCGAAATTACATTCTATCACAAAGAAGATTTTTGTGGCGTTGCTGGGAGGGTTTATGCTTATCTTCCTGCTGTTCCATGCCTGCGCCAACCTGATGATCCTGAAAGATGACGGGGGTGCGGCTTACGGCGCCTTCTGCCATTTCATGGGTTCGAACATCATAGTGAAGCTCTTCGAGATCGTGCTGCTAGGAGTGTTCGCCCTGCATATACTGCTGACACTGTGGCTCGCCGTGACGAACAGGATGGCACGCCCTGAGAGATACCACCAGCCTCAGAAAACCAAGACCCACACCACATCGAAACTGATGATATGGACCGGAGTGCTCATCATCGTATGTCTCGGAATACACTTCTACGACTTCTATATGGTGAAGATAGGTCTTGTGAAAGGCGAATATATGGTCAAGACGGAAAAACTGCAGGACGATGAGATGAGCGGCATCATGCAGCTGGCCAACCAGATGCAGATGACACCATCAGACTTGTTAGCAGCCATGCAAGAAGAGATGGCGACGATGGGAGGAGACGACGAGGAGGCCAACAATTATATAGAATCCATCACAGCTAAAATCAAGGTGATGGACATAGTGAATAACGCCTACACCAACGGCAACGTCTCGGCTGACAAGAAATGGATTCACCGTCTGAACGCCGAGGAGAAGTCGGTGATAAAAGAGGCGTTTCCTGACAGCAAAGTGGAGCCCGACTTCTACTACATGGCACGCAAAAAATTCAAGATATGGCATATAGTGCTGGGCTATCTAGTGTTTTTCGCGGTGCTGTTCGTACACCTGACACACGCGTTCCCGTCGGCATTCCAGACTTTGGGGCTGAACAACTACAAGTACAACCGCGCCATTGAGATATGCGGCAAGATATACACATGGGTGGTATGTCTAGGATTCGCCGTAATACCAATAGTGATATTTTTGAGTGAATAGTGATTAGTGAATAGTGAATAGACAATAGAAATTTTCAATTTTCAATTCTGATGATACTTGACTCTCATATACCGGAAGGGCCGTTGGCAGAAAAATGGACCCGTTATAAAACCTCACAGAAGCTGGTGAACCCTGCGAACAAGCGCAAGCTGAACATCATAGTGGTGGGCACCGGACTTGCCGGAGCGTCGGCAGCGGCATCGCTTGGTGCACTGGGGTTCAACGTGGACATCTTCTGTCTACAGGATTCTCCCCGTCGCGCACACTCGATAGCGGCGCAGGGCGGCATCAACGCTGCCAAGAACTACCAGAACGATGGTGACAGCGTTGAGCGGCTATTCAAAGACACCATCAAAGGAGGCGACTACCGTGCCAGAGAGGCCAACGTGTACCGCCTGGCCGAGGTGAGTGGCGACATCATAGACCAGTGCGTGGCACAGGGAGTGCCGTTTGCAAGAGACTACGGCGGACTGCTGGACAACCGCTCGTTCGGAGGCGCACAGGTGAGCCGCACCTTCTATGCCCGCGGCCAAACGGGACAGCAGCTGCTCCTGGGCGCTTACGGTGCTCTGAGCCGTGAAATAAACAGAGGCAGCGTAAAACTCCACAGCCGCCATGAGATGATGGAGCTGGTTGTGGAAGGAGGTGTCGCCAAAGGCATCATAGCACGCGATCTCGTAACAGGTGAGTTGGAACGCTATGCAGCACACGCTGTGGTGGTGGCGTCTGGCGGATACGGCAATGTCTATTACCTCTCAACCAACGCGATGAACTCGAACGTGTCAGCGGCATGGGCCTGCCACCGCAAGGGAGCCTTTTTTGCCAACCCCTGCTATGTGCAGATACACCCCACATGCATACCAGTACACGGCGACTACCAGTCGAAGCTGACGCTGATGAGCGAGAGCCTGCGCAACGACGGACGTATCTGGGTGCCAAAGAAGAAAGAGGACGCAGAAGCCATAAGGAAAGGCGAGAAAGGACCGCTCGACATAGCCGAAGAGGACCGCGACTACTACCTCGAAAGACGCTACCCCGCCTTCGGTAACCTGGTGCCGCGAGATGTGGCGTCGAGGGCTGCTAAAGAGAGATGTGATGCCGGATATGGCGTTGGGGCGACCGGATTGGCCGTGTATCTCGACTTCGCGTCAGCGATAGAGAGACTTGGCAAGGATGTCATAGAGCAGAGATATGGCAACCTGTTCCAGATGTATCAGAAAATCACCGACCAGAACCCCTACGAGGTGCCTATGATGATATACCCGGCAGTGCACTACACGATGGGCGGACTGTGGGTAGACTATGAGTTGCAGACCACAATACCGGGTCTGTTCGCAGCAGGCGAAGCCAACTTCAGCGACCACGGAGCCAACCGACTGGGAGCATCGGCCCTGATGCAGGGTTTGGCCGACGGATACTTCGTGCTGCCTTACACCTTGCAGAACTACCTGGCCGACAAAATATATGAAGGAGCCGTCTCGACGGAGAGCGAAGCCTTCGAGAAAGCCGAGAAAGCGGTGAGAGAACGCATCGCGCGACTGCTCGCCATCAAAGGCAACCACAGCGTGGACTACTATCACAAAGCGCTGGGACGCATCATGTGGGAAGACTGCGGAATGGCGAGAAGCAAGGAGTCGCTCGAAAAAGCCTCAAAAGCTATCGCAGAACTGAAAGATGAGTTTTATAAAGAGGTGAACATCCCGGGCAAAGCCGAAGAGATGAACACGGAGCTGGAGAAAGCCTGCCGCCTGGCCGACTACTTCGAACTGGCACAACTGATAGTGGCTGACGCCACACAGAGAGAAGAATCATGTGGCGGACACTTCAGAGTGGAACACCAGACCGAAGACGGTGAGACACAGCGCGACGACGAACACTTTATGTTTGTAGGAGCATGGGAGTATCACGGAGCCGACACACCGGAAGAGCTGCACAAGGAACCACTTGAATACGAACACATACAGATAGTGAAGAGAAATTATAAGTAAGTGACCTGTGATTTGTGACCTGTGATTAGTAATTAATGATTAGAGACCCGATAGGGGTTTTCGTTTACAGCCAACAAAAATTCAACTTTCAATCACAACTTTCAATTCGTTATTATGCATTTCACATTACATATATGGCGGCAGGAGAACTCCAAAGCCAAAGGACATTTTGAGACCTACCATATTGACAACATCTCATCCGACTGTTCGTTTTTGGAGATGCTTGACCAGCTGAACGAGCAGTTAGTGAACGACAAGATAGCGCACCCCGTGTGTTTCGACAACGACTGCCGCGAGGGAATCTGCGGCATGTGCGGATTGTATATTAACGGACGGCCTCACGGCAACGACGACGGGGTGACGACGTGCCAACTGCACATGCGCAAGTTCAACGACGGTGATGAGATATGGGTGGAGCCGTGGAGAGCCAAAGCCTTCCCCGTAGTGAAAGACCTAGTGGTGGACCGCAGCGCCTTCGACAAGATAATACAGGCAGGCGGATATATCAGTGTGACGACAGGAGGAGTGCCCGACGCCAATACAATACCGATACCGAAATATGTGGCCGACCAGGCGATGGACGCTGCCGAGTGCATAGGCTGCGGAGCCTGCGTGGCGGCCTGCAAGAACGCCAGCGCCATGCTGTTCGTAGGAGCGAAGGTGTCGCACCTCGGATTGCTGCCACAAGGACAGGTGGAACATCTCGACCGAGTGCGCAACATGATAGTCAAGATGGACGAACTAGGCTTTGGCGGCTGCACAAACACCTACGCCTGCGAAGCCGAATGCCCGAAACAGATAAAGCGACAGAACATAGCAAGGCTAAACCGTGAGTGGATAGGACAGATGTTCGGAAGAGACAGAAAGAATTAGCAAGATGCTTTTTACAGACACCATAAACATGTGCGCCGAGGTAGCGGGGATGCTTTGGCAACGAGGATGGGCGGAGCGCAACGGGGGGAATCTGGTGGTGAACATCACCGAGGATGTAGACGAGAACATACGGCGGCTGCCACCCTTGACTACCCCAACAGTTCTCGACACAAAGCTGGAAAACATATCCGGAATGTATTTCTACTGTAAGGGGAGCGGATGCCGGATGAGAGACCTGGCGCGGAAGCCGATGGACAACGGATGCATCATACGTATCGGCGCCGATGGCAGCAGCTACGAGATAATAGCCTGCAAACCCATCCAACCTACTTCGGAATTGCCTTCGCACCTTGCAATACACAACCATCTGGCCGCCAACCGACCAGAGATGAAAGCCTCACTCCACACCCACCCCACCGAGTTGGTAGCGCTAAGCCATGTGGAAAATCTCTGCAACACAGAGCAGATGAACAAGACGCTGTGGGCGATGATACCCGAGACACGACTATTCTGTCCGAAAGGAGTTGGTTTCCTGCCCTATGCCGAGCCCGGCAGCATAGAGTTGGCAGCAGGCACTCTAAAGCTAATCGAGCAACACGATGCCGTGCTTTGGGAAAAGCACGGAGTGATAGCAGTAGGAAGCGACATGATGGATGCCTTCGACACAGTTGACATTCTCAACAAAGCAGCACAGATACGATGTGCGATACCTAGTGTGATTGCGTGAATGCTTGATTGTGAGATTGGGTAAATTGGTGAATGTATAAGTGAGTGATTGCTTGAAGAATAAAAAACAGCTCTGTGGATGAGCTGTTTTTTTATAACATGTCGGACTGGTCAGACTAGTCGGACCCGTCAGACTGGTCGGACTGGTTTCCCAAACTACAGATTGTATTTCTTCTTGTAGGCTTGTAAGGTATTCTGAAGAAGGGAGACTATCGTCAAAGGACCGACACCGCCTGGAACTGGAGTAACCCAGCTACATTTAGAATCGACTTCAGAGTGTTTGACATCGCCGCAGAGATGATACCCACTCTTCTTTGAAGAGTCTGGAATGCGATGGATTCCCACATCAACAAGCACTGCATCGTCTTTCACCATGTCGGCAGTAACGAACTCAGGCTTTCCAATAGCAACAATAAGAATATCAGCCTGACGTGTTATCTCCGGGAGATTACGAGTGCGACTATGACACATAGTAACCGTGCAGTTGAAAGTCTTTCGCGACATAAGGTTGGCGGCTGGAGTACCCACAATATTGCTGCGACCTATTACAACACAGTGTTTGCCTTCAGTCTCGATATTATTGCGCTGGAGGAGTGTGCAGATACCCTTAGGTGTAGCAGGAATGAACGCTTCCTGACCAAGCACCATACGTCCGATGTTTATCGGAGTGAATCCGTCAACATCTTTGTCAGGCGAGATGGCGTTGATGATCTTTTGCTCATCGATATGCTTTGGAAGCGGAAGCTGGACAATGAAGCCATCGACCTCGTCGTCGTGGTTGAGGAAATCTATAACCTTAAGAAGCTCTGCCTCATCGATATTCTCAGCAAGACGGTAAACCGACGAGAGAAAACCAACCTCAGCGCTGGATTTTTCTTTGTTTGCAACGTAAGTCTGGCTTGCGCCGTCATCACCAACGAGGATGGCGGCCAGATGAGGGGTACGATGTCCTGCTGCCGTGAGTGCGCGCACTTCATTGGCTATTTCGTCTTTAATCTGCAATGAAAGAGCTTTACCGTCAAGAATATTTGTCATGATTAGTTGATATATTGATAGTTAAAAAAGGTTCTCTTCGCTTAAAAATGTTTTTAGTGTCTATGCATCTTGGGAAGTTTCCCTTTGTTGGCAGAGACCATCTTCATCACCTTGCGAGTGTCCTCAAACTGCTTGAGAAAGCGGTTTACCTCCTGAATGGAGCGGCCACTACCAGCTGCAATACGTTGCTTACGGCTACCGTTGAGACAAGAAGGATTACGACGCTCATACGGGGTCATAGAGCCAATGATGGATTCAATAGGCACAAATGCATCATCCCCTATTTCGACATTCTTCATAGCCTTATCCATACCAGGAATCATGCCCATAAGATCCTTGATGCTACCCATCTTCTTGATCTGAGACATCTGCTTGAGGAAATCCTCGAAGTTATATTCGTTCTTTATTATTTTCTTCTGCAGGCGGCGTGCCTCCTCCTCGTCATATTGCTGCTGAGCCCTCTCAACAAGAGACACCACATCGCCCATGCCAAGTATTCGGCTGGCCATACGGTCAGGATGGAAGACATCAAGAGCATCCATCTTTTCACCGACACCGACAAACTTGATAGGTTTCTCGACGGTGTAACGTATGGTCAAAGCAGCACCACCACGGGTATCACCATCAAGTTTGGTAAGTACGACACCATCGAAATCGATGCGGTCGTTAAAAGCCTTAGCTGTATTGACAGCATCTTGACCAGTCATGGAATCGACAACAAAGAGAGTTTCCTGGGGCTGGAGGTGCTTTTTCAAAGCAGCTATCTCATCCATCATCTCCTCGTCGACAGCGAGGCGTCCAGCAGTATCAACGATGAGGACATCCACATGTTTGAGTTTTGCCTCTTTTATGGCGCTCTCGGCTATGGCAACCGGATTTTTGTTCTCGAGCTCGGCATAAACAGGGACGTTTATCTGAGAGCCGAGGGTCTGGAGCTGACTTATGGCAGCCGGGCGGTAGACGTCGCCAGCCACAAGCATCACATTCTTGCCACGACGAGTTTTAAGATAGTTGGCGAGTTTAGCAGAAAAGGTGGTCTTACCAGAACCCTGCAGACCAGCGATAAGTATAATAGAAGGCTGGCCTTTGATATTGATGTCGACGGTGTCGCCACCCATGAGTTTGGTGAGTTCCTCGTGGACAATCTTTACCATCATCTGGCCAGGCTCAACGCTCTGGATGACATTGCGACCCATAGCTTCCGACTTAACGCGGTCGGTGAATTCCTTGGCGATGGGGTAGCTGACGTCAGCATCGAGGAGAGCCTTGCGGATTTCCTTGACAGTCTCAGCTACGTTAATATCGGTAATACGACCTTTGCCACGTAAGGTTTGTAGAGCTTTCTCTATCTTGGTACTTATGCCTTCGAACATCGGGATTCTGTGATTAGTAATTAGTGACTAGTGATTAGACAAATGATTAACCAATGAACGGTTTCAAGGTGCAAAATTACGAAAGATTTTGGCAATACCACTAATATCGCCATATATTTCAACGAAAAACAACTATTCTTATTCGAAGGTCAGAATAATAAACGGTGCTATAAACAACGTGCCAGGCAAATGCAGCAAGGCATTGAGACTCCGTGACAACAATCCTTTGATTCCGTTACGATGTGCATTATAAAACCCCTTACCAACCTTAACCAAGACACCATGACATTTAGCATAGTTACGATATGTACGTATCGGCAAGATACGCTCTGTCCAGCTTCCAGTGACGGGGTCGCAGGTGTTGTAGGCATCGCCAACGTCGAAAGGACTGCCGTTTGACACCGCAGCCTCTATATCATCATATTTAAGGCCTCGAGTACATTTGGCCCATCGGTCCAGAGTGCCGTCATGCATATCTGGAAATCTATTAGCAATAAATTGACGCCTAAGTTCCCGAAAACCGACAAAGTCACCATCTCCATATTCGTCCATTTTCATAAAACGATGTAGCCGATGGACTACTATAGGATTATATGGAGTTGAACCCGTGGTGAATAACATTCTAATTTTAGGATTTATGTCATAAACATCTGCGAAAAAGGAGTCAAGCCTATAAATATGCTCTATTACATCCATACCCATAAGTGCATCGGGACTGACACCGTTACATTTACACCAACCGCGCAATGTTGCACTGTCGCCCGTAAGCACTACGTCAGGTCCGATTCCCACTTTATTAGCCACTGCCGACACCGTTTCCGATGCCTTTGGATTGTAATCAATGTACACCACAGACCCGACACCGCGCTGCTTGGCCAAAATACTGAAAAAGCCATGACCACCCCCATAGTCTACGATACACACCTCAGAAGCCGGTTTTCCCACCCTATGCAGCATATCATCAAGGCATCTATTATAGATGTCCGTGTAATAGTCCAAAACGGGCAACATTCGCTTGATATAATTGCGGCTGTAATCGCTAATGCACAACGAGTCATAGTCGATATGCCGCAGCATTTCGGCAAAAATCATATTGATGAAACGCATTCAAAGTGCTTTTATTGCATCAGTTACCTCATTTCCGACAATACAAACTCTGATTATACGATGCATTATCTAGTCAAAAAAGGACAACTTTAACACTTCGCATGTAACATTTTTCATTTTTTAACGTTTTAGCAGATATATTGGAGAGTTCATTAAAACCGCACGATGAGACAATTAAAAATTACCCATTCGATTACAAACCGCGACATCAAGTCGTTGGACAAATACCTTCAGGATATCTGCAGCGAAGAGTTGCTTACGCCCGAGGAAGAGGTGCAGCTGGCTCAGCGCATCAAGAACGGAGACCAAGCAGCGCTAGACAAGCTGACAAGAGCCAACCTGAGATTTGTGGTGTCTGTGGCCAAACAGTACCAGAACCAAGGGTTGAGTCTTCCTGACCTGATTAATGAAGGAAACGTGGGTCTTATTAAAGCAGCCAAAAGATTTGACGAAACGCGAGGATTTAAATTCATCTCCTATGCCGTGTGGTGGATTCGTCAGTCGATACTGCAAGCCATTGCCGAAAACTCGAGGATAGTAAGACTGCCTGCCAACCAGCTGGGAGCGCTGAACAAGTTGAAGAAAGAGATGTCAAAGCTGGAGCAGGAACTGGAGCGTCCACCATCAGAGGAAGAGTTGGCAGAGAGAGTGGATTTGCCAGAAGAGAAGATCAAGAGTATACTGAGTATTTCTGGACGTCATATCTCCATCGATGCACCGTTGGTGGCTGACGAGGACACAAACTTTGTGGACGTACTCCCCAACGAAGACACACCTCCGACAGATGATGCGCTGATGAAAGAGTCGCTCTCACTGGAGATAGAGCGTTCGCTCGCCACACTTACAGAATATGAGCGGGAAGTAATCAAGATGTATTTCGGAATCGGCATACCACACCAACTCAGCCTGGACGAGATTGCGATGAAGTTCAACCTCACAAGAGAACGTGTGCGCCAAATAAAAGAGAAAGGTCTGAAGAGACTTAAGAATAGCTCAAAGAGCAAACATCTGATGTCTTATCTGTAGAGAGTGCTTGAGCACTTGAATGTCCGAATGAATCATAGAAGGTTGGCCAAGTCGGTCAACCTTCTATTTTTTTTGCAAGAATAGGCCCACTTTATTGTACTAAATTTGTACATTTGCACCGTAATTGAATAAGCAAAAGTCAAAATCAAAGGATTGAGAAACTAAAAAAAACATAAATGAAACGGATATCCCTTTTTGTTGCAGTCATCTGTGCCATAATGGTCACAGGATGTGCCTCGGCTCAGAATAAGACAGAAGAAGGAACCAAGAAGAACACGGTGACCTACGCTGTGGAACAAGTGATGGTACGAGACATGCCGTCATTAAACGAACATATCGTCATACGCCCTAATTCAAAGAAAGATTACATAAGGCTACGCCGAGAACAGAGTGCCGACGTAATATACTACGAACTACGTAATCGCGACGAGAAACCGATTGCACGGGGCACTTGGAATACCGTAGAGTATCACCTCGACATGGAACCTTTCCCTCTAGGAATATATTATTTGAAGCTATATGACTATCAGGATTTACAATTGATGTACAAGATAACCAAGAGCGGAGAATAAGGGAATATTATGTTAACGCTTGAATGTGTAAATAGCGGGCACATTCAAACAATCAAGCATTCGTTATAGTGGATTTAATCGTAAAATATTTTCCAGAACTGACGAAACGTCAACGTGAGCAGTTTGAGGCCATGGGTCCGCTGTACGAGGACTGGAACTCAAAGATAAACCTCATATCGAGGAAGGACATGGAGAATTTCTACGAGCACCATGTCCTACACTCGTTGGCCATAGCAAAAGTGCAACCGTTCAAGTCCATGTGCGAGATTCTGGATGTTGGAACTGGAGGAGGTTTTCCTGGGGTACCATTAGCGATAATGTTCCCCGAAGCACAGTTCCATCTAGTAGACTCTATCGGCAAGAAGATAAAGGTGGTGCAAGACGTTATAGAGAAGCTCGACCTGCAGAACTGTCGAGCAGAACAGATACGAGCAGAGCAGATACGGGGCGAATACGACTTTGTTGTATCTAGAGCGGTGACTACGCTGAGCGAATTCACAGGCTGGGTGCACGGTAAGATATCACCGACACACTACCACAAACTGAGGAACGGAATACTGTACCTGAAAGGCGGCGACCTAACAGAGGAGCTGGCACCCTTCAAGAAAAAGGTGCAGACCTGGGAGATCTCGGACTGGTTCGAGGGCGAATGGTTTGAGACGAAGAAGGTTATATATCTGCCCTGGAGATAAATGATTGCATAAATGTCTGAATAAGCAGACCCATACACAAAATCCTTAGTCAATGAAGAAATTCCTTATACCGCTACTGTTGACTCTCACAGTCGTTGGATGCAAACAAAAACAACAAGCGTCGGATTGTGTTGAGCTTACGAACTGGCGATTTGACTACGGCGGTGTGGAGTATGCAGCGTCTGTGCCGGGTTTTATACATACAGACCTGATAGCGAACGGCCTGATTGAAGACCCGTATATGGGGACTTATGAAGACTCAGTGCAGTGGGTGTCGGGATGCAAGTGGACATACACTTGTCACATAGACAGGAGCGAGCTGCCAAAAGGCGACACACTCTGGATTGTGTTTGAAGGATTGGCAGGCAGAGCCGACGTGGTTTTCTATGACAACATACATGATGCGAAACTAGTGGAGTCGCACGGAACGGACAATATGTTTGTACGCTACGAGTATGCGCTGCCAGAATTCTGCAACGACATAATGGTGCAGTTCTACCCACTGTACGACTCAGTGCTGGAGCAAGAATACGGTATCATGCTGCCAGACCGCAGGGCGTTCACACGCATAGCGCCCTACCAGCAAGGCTGGGACTGGGGGCCGAAACTGTTAACTTGCGGGATATGGAAGAGGGTGTATGTTTGTGGGCAGCGACAGACTTGTCAGACTAGTCCGACCGGTCCGAAGGACTGGAATGTCGAATTGCGGCAGGAGGAAGACTCTATTGGGCAGTCGTTCACTTTCTACAGAGACGGGAAGCCATTTTTCATCAAGGGAGCCAACTGGATTCCGGCACACACGTTTCCAATTTTAGACAGCACGACTAAGGGTCGATATCGATACCTGCTGTGCTCTGCTAAAGAGGCGAACTTCAACATGATAAGAGTTTGGGGAGGCGGAATATATGAACATGACTACTTCTTCGACCTGTGCGACTCGCTGGGTCTTATGGTGTGGATGGACTTCAACTTCTCGACGATGCTTTATCCCGACACTCCCGAAACGCTGGAGAGCATAAGGGAGGAGGCTCGGCAGAATGTGGCAAGGATTGCCAAACATCCGTGTGTGGTTGTATGGTGTGGAAACAACGAAGTTAAGAACGGCTGGGAAGACTGGGGGTGGCAAGGAGTGTACAATTGGACGCCAGAACAGCGGACACGCCTGCAGCACGGAATAGACACCATCTTTGGTAGAAACGGCATACTAGCGCAGGCAGTGAGGGATTGCGACCCAATGCATAGGCCGTATATTGCCACGTCGCCACTCTACGGTTGGGGTCATCCAGAGTGCATCACCCACGGCGATTCGCACTACTGGGGAGTATGGTGGGGAGAAGAGCCCTTTGAGATGTACAAAGAAAAGACAGGTCGCTTCATGAGCGAATACGGATTTCAGAGTTATCCCGAGTGGAGCACCATTTGCAGGTTCTGCATAGAAAGCGAAAGGAATATAGACTCCCCTACCCTACGCAGCCACCAAAAACATGGACGCGGACGCGAGATAATAGATAAAGCGATGATGAAGTACTACGGAGTAGACAGTCACGCTCTCACGCTTGAGGACTATTGCTATGTGTCGCAACTACTGCAGGCTTGGGGAACTGGATATGGGATCCTGCAACATCTGATAGCACAGCCACACTGCATGGGGACGCTCTATTGGCAATTGAACGACAGTTGGCCTGTAGCCTCGTGGAGCAGTATCGACTTCTACGGGAACTGGAAAGCTCTGCACTACAGGGCGAAAGATCTTTTCTCCGATTCAGTGGACTTAAACTATTGGAACGACTACTATTCCATTTACCCAAAGGACTTAAAACTGGCAAAACCTGACTATCAATTGATACAGAGCATACAGGACGGACACCTTACGGTGACGTTGAGCAGCAAACAATATATGCGAGACGTTATGCTACAGACAGAACCTCATATAGACGGTCATTTTGAGAGAAACTATTTCGACTTAAATGCAGGAGAAAGTGTCACAACACGCTTTATACCTTTGGACAAAAAGACTGATTTGAGGAATATAAAAGTGAAATTGAAATGCCTCAACGACCTTAAAATTGGAAATCAAAAATAATTTCGTACTTTTGTAAAATATAAATCGAATCAAAAAAACAAAAAATCACCACTATGAAGAAGATACTTTTCACAATTTGCATGGCGATAGTCATGTTTGCGGTCTCCGGGTGCAAAAAGGATGTCCACATGAGCGTCAGCTACTACACCGTGGAGCAGAATAAATGGCTTACATCCAACAATCTGGACTACTATTATGCAGCATATGAAAATATTGACATTACCAAGCGCGTAATGGAAAATGGATGTGTTTCGGTCTATCTGGTAGATGCCGATGGACGCGACAATCCTCTACCTTGCGAGATATTCCGCTCTTGGGATAACAACGGCACAACAAACTACTATTCCGACAATTTCTCTTACGATGTCGAGCCGGGAGTCATCACCTTCAAGTTTCAATCTTCGGACTTCAGCACCAACCAAAGCGTCAGCACTTTGGGAAATGTGGTGTTCAAAGTCTGCGTATTCGAAAACTGATACATACTATTGTCATTAACGCTTATACAACAAAATAGATAACCCACCATGAAACAAATTCTAATTTCACTTTTCCTTATAGGTTTTCTGTGCACCGTCTCAAGCTGCCGCAAAGAAGAACCCATAACCCCTTCACAGCCTTCAACAACGACAATCATCAACCAAGGCGGTGTTCAAATGAAAACCCATTATTACACCGTCACACCAGACAAATGGGTAAGCAACAACGATCTGGACTACATGTATGCAGCATACGAAGATGTGGACATCAATGCTTCGGTGATTGAGAACGGCTGCGTGATTGCATATTTCGTTGATGCTGACGGAAGAGACAACCCTATGCCTTATGAGATTTACTGTTCGTATGAAGAAAACGGCAACATACTGTATTATTCCGACACCTTTACCTATGACGTGGAGCAAGGCATCATAACCTTCAAGTTCGAAGCCTCGGACTTTGACAATGCCTCCAGCATAGCCAAATACGGCAACATGCAGTTCAAGGTGTGTGTGTTGGACCCCGCAGCCGTGAAGGCTTTAAAACTCAAAGCAAACAACTAATATGAACAAAGCAATAGTTCTGGGCTTGGCGGTGCTGCTTGGAGTAGTGCCGGCTTATGCCCAAAAGAAAGGTTCACCAGTCGTGACCGGGGGCATCACAACAGAGATGATGCAGCAGATGAAAAAGTCGTATGGCGGCAACGCCTCCGACAAAGCCCTGCGAAACATCATGGTGACCAACAGTCCAAACAAACTGGCGCTGAATTACGACAACAGCACCAAGTTCGATGCCCATTTCTCAAACAAAGTTGAGAGCAAGGCCATCACAGACCAAAAGTCATCAGGCCGTTGCTGGATGTTTACTGGCATGAACGTGCTTCGCAATAAAGCCATACGCAAGCACAACCTGCCCGCTGATTTTCAGTTCTCGCAAGCCTACACCTTCTTTTACGACCAATTGGAGAAGTCCAACCTGTTCCTACAGGCAGTCATTGACACCTATAAGAAACCATTCGACGACAAGGAAGTGGAATGGCTCTTTAAGAACCCATTGTCAGATGGCGGCCAGTTCACCGGTGTAGCCAACCTGATCGACAAGTACGGTCTGGTGCCATCTGATGTTATGCCAGAGACCTACAACACCAACAACACCTCGTCGATCAGCAACTTGATACAACTGAAGTTGAGAGAGGATGGGCTGCAGCTGCGCGAGATGGCAGCCAGCAAAGGATGTACACCACAGAAGCTGCAAGAGAAGAAGACTGAGATGCTGACCACTATCTACAGGATGCTGACGCTTTCTTTTGGAGAACCTCCCGCAACATTCACATGGACTCAGAGAGACGCCAAGGGCAACATCGTAGAGACAGCTGAGTATACCCCAATGTCCTTCTACGAGAAATTCGCAAAGCAGGATTTCTCGACCTACTACATGATCATGAACGATCCAACGCGCGAGTACCACAAAGTGTACGAAATCGAATATGACCGTCACGTGTATGACGGCCAGAACTGGCGCTACCTCAATCTGCCAATGGAGGAGATAGCCCCCATATGCATAGCTTCGATCAAAGACAGCACGATGATGTATTTCAGTTGCGATGTAGGCAAGTTCCTCGACCGGGACAAGGGATTCATGGATGTGAACAACTTCGACTACGCCTCACTTATGGGCACCACCTTCGGCATGAACAAAGAACAGAGGGTTCGCACCTTTGCCAGTGGCAGTAGCCACGCCATGACGCTCTGCGCAGTAGACCTGGACAAAGATGGGAAACCTTTGAAGTGGATGGTTGAGAATTCATGGGGTAGCAAATACGGCCACGACGGATTCCTGATAATGACCAACGAGTGGTTCAACGAGTATATGTTCCGAGTTGTCGTGGAGGACAAATACATTCCATCCAACCTGAAAGCCGAGCTTAACCAGAAGCCAATCATGCTTCCTGCCTGGGACCCTATGTTTGCACCAGAAGAATGATATAAATAACAAAAACACAATATTAAGATGAAAAAAGTATTTGCATTAATGGCTGCGGCAATGTTATGCGCAACAGCATTTGCCCAGAAACCCGAACAGGAGAAAACAGACGAAGAGGAAGGCTACAAATTCGACACCATTAAGGTGCTTCCTATCACCTCGATTAAAAACCAGAACAACGCTGGTACATGCTGGTGCTACAGCGGACTTGCATTCCTTGAGAGCGAACTGCTTCGCATGGAGAAAGGCGAGTATGACTTCAGCGAGATGTATATTGTAGCCAACACCTACAACGACCGCGCAGCAGCTGCAGTACGTACCCACGGTGACGTGAGCTTCAGCCAAGGCGGAGCCTTCAATGACGTCCTCTACGGAATGAAAAACTATGGATTAGTGCCTGAAGAGGTGATGCGTCCTGGTGCAATGTATGGTGACACATTGTCGAACCACACTGAGCTCAGTGCCATCACAGACGCTATCGTGAACGCTATAGCCAAAAACGAAAAACTGAAAAAACTGCAGAGCGGACTCGACGGTGAAGCCATGTGGAAGAAAGCCATCCGAGCCGTTCACGAAATATACCTTGGAAAAGCTCCAGAAAAATTCAAATATAACGGCAAAGAGTACACTCCACAGAGCTTCTATGAGAGCCTCGGTCTCAACCCCGATGACTATGTCAGCATCACTTCTTTCACCCATCATCCTTTCTATCAGCAGTTTGTGCTTGAAATTCAGGACAACTGGCGCTGGGGATTAAGCTACAACGTACCCATCGACGAGATGATGGACATCTTCGACTACGCCATCGACAACGGATACACCGTAGCATGGGGGAGCGACGTAAGCGAGCAGGGATTCCGCATGGGTGTACGCAAGGGATTCTGCGTACTGCCTGAAACCGATGGCAAGAAAGCCAGTGTTGGCAGCGACCAATCTCGCTGGAGTGGCATGAAAGCCAGCGAAATCGCCGACGAAGCTGCAAAACACCCCACACCGCAGCGTTGGGTTACACAGGAAGAGCGCCAGCAGGCATTCGACAACTGGGAAACCACCGACGACCATGGAATGCTTATATATGGCAAAGCAAAAGACCAGACAGGTAACGAATACTACATGGTAAAGAATTCATGGGGCGACTATGGCGAGTATCACGGCGTTTTCTTTGCATCAAAAGCTTTCGTTCGCTATAAGACCATGAATATCGTAGTCCATAAAGACGCCATACCTGAGGCTATCCGTGAAAAACTGGGACTGCAAGATAACAGCTCGGCTAACAAGAGAGCTGCCGACAAGAAAGAAGCCGACAAAAAGAAAGGCAAGAAAAAATAAACTTATGTGTATTAATGCGTAAGTAAATAAAAGTCTGCCGTGTATTACGGCAGACTTTTTTACAAAGAATTCCTATGGACGAGAACGTAGATTATAAAAAATACGAAGAATACTTCAACGAAGATAGTTTCTGGACCAAGACCAAGACCTTTGCAAAAAAAGCAGGAGCGAGAGTTGTCTATACCTCACTGAAGCTCTATTACGCACTCAGGAACGATAAGACTCCAGCATGGGCCAAAAGCGTCATTGTTGGAGCACTGGGCTATTTTATCCTACCCATCGACCTTGTGCCAGACCTATTGCCAGTAGCAGGTTTCACTGACGACTTAGGAGTCTTGCTTGCCGCCATAGGAACAGTTGCAATACATATTACCCCAACCGTAAAAAATCAAGCCCGAGAAAAAATGAGGGAATGGTTTGGCTGCGACGAGATATCCCAAATCAAAGACTAGCTTGACAGCATCAGCGTAGATGGACCACGGTTATTCCATCACCGCCAAGCTCAAGCCGCTCCGAATGGAAAGACTGAACATCGCGATTAGCTTGCAGATGCTCTCGAATTAGACTCTTTAAGATGCCATAACCTTTTCCATGTAGTATACGCAGTTCACGCTCACCTAGCAGCTGCGCCTCGTCGAGAAATCGTTGCAGTTCAGAAAGAGCCTCTTCTGCACGTTGTCCACGTAAGTCTATGGTTGGGTTGAAATATTTACGTTTTTCGTTGATATCGTCATAGATAGACTGAAATCTCGCTCCCTTTTGTGCGGACCTATCGATAGGTATGTTCTTTTTCTCGGTCTTTTCAAGCCGGTCCAAGGGAATAGACATACGCACGGAGTTACTTTCAACGACAACTTTCTTGCCTTTGATTTCGACAACCTGCGCATATGAATCAAGATCAGAGATTTTCACTATATCACCTATTGTGATTGACTGATTGACTGATTGTTTGACTGCTTGAATATTCATTCCTTTTAGAGTAATCGGAGAGCCATGATGTATGATGCATGACGGCTGACTACTAGCCGCCTTTTCTATTTCTTCGGTTTTCTTTTTCAGGCGTTCGCGGGCTTCAATAGTTTTCTGCTTCTCGGCCTGGGCTTGTTTTATATCACTAACAGTCTGTTCTATAATTCGATTGGCACAAGCAAGGATATCCTTAGCTTCGGAACGCGCCTGAGCGATAATCTCACGTCTGCGAGACTCCAAGTCATCACTCAAAGACTGGTATTTGTTTATCACCTCATTAAGAAAGCGGTCAGCAGAGTCAAGTTCAGCCTGCTTACGAGCAACGTTACGCTTATCAAGTTCTATTTGCTGAAGTTGATGTTCAAAATTGAGCATTTCATATCCGACTTTATGCCCTGCAGCATCGAGAATGGACTGTGGAAAGCCTATATTGGATGCTATCTCGAAAGCGAAAGAAGAGCCAGGATGGCCTATAGCAAGTCGGTATAGAGGACGCATGTTTTCAGTGTCGAAAAGCATAGCACCATTTACAAAAGAGTCATAACGATCTGCTAGAAGTTTGAGTTCTGCAAAATGGGTTGTGACCACACCGAATGAGCCTCGTTCGTTGAGTTCTTCAAGCAAGGCTTCTGCTATGGCGCAACCCGATCGAGGTTCAGTCCCTCCACCGAGTTCGTCGAGAAGGAAAAGAGTGCGGTTGTCTGCAATATCGAGCAAAGATTTAAGGTTCTGCAGATGGGACGTATAGGTGCTAAGGTCGGACTCTATAGACTGATCATCACCTATGTCAATAAAAAGCCTGTCGAAAATTCCAAACTCAGAGGTGTCCTTACATGGAACAGCAAGTCCGCACTGCAGCATATATTGTATTAGACCTACAGCCTTGAGACAAACAGACTTGCCACCAGCATTAGGGCCTGATATAATGAGGATACGATGGGAGGAGTCTAGTTTTATATCGAAAGGGACGACGGAGTCAGTTGACAGGTTACTTGATTGCCTGGTCTGCACATTCTGGATATTCGGGACAATTCGACCGCCAGTTGCTATTTGTTCCATCCTCTGAAGGTAGAGAAGTGGGTGACGGGCGTCGAGCCAGTCAAGCATCGGAGCATCCAAGACACGTGGTATCGCTGCGTTGAGACGCAGAGCAAAGAGCGCTTTGGCTCTAATGAAATCTAATCGAGCCAACACCCAGTAATCGTTGACCATTGAGTCGATACGAGGACGTATCTGATCACAGATACGCATTATTATCTTCTGTATCTCGTGCCTCTCAGCAAACTCAAGCTCACGGAGATCGTTATTCAACTCCACCACCTCGGATGGCTCAAGGTAAGCAGTCTGACGAGTGGCAGACTCATCGTGGATAAGACCTCGTATCTTGCGACGGTGAGTATCAAGCATGGGGATTACCATGCGTCCATTACGTATTGTGATCTCAGCATTCTCCGGAGCCCACCCTTCACGTTTGGCACGAGAGAGTGATCTGCTGAGCTGAGCATCAACCTCACCTCGTTTTCGAAACATCTGACGACGGATGTCGAGCAGAGTCTCCGACGCATTGTCGTACATCTCCCCATGGTCGTCTAATGTCTTGTCGAGTACTCTGAGCAACGTTGGGTCGTAATCGATATGCGATGCCAACTCAACAAGATGAGGGTATTTCTCCTTTGCCTCGTCACGGGATAAGAAACGAAGGCAGTTACCGATAGTGCGCAACGAACAACGCAGATCGAAAAGTTCTTTGAGTTCCATAACGGTGTTGCCGACACGGAGACTTTCAAGCACGGCTGTCATGTCTGTGAAGTCCTGTGAAGGGAATCCGTTATCGAGGAGGAGAATCACTCGGAATTCATCTACCTGACGTAGGTCTCGGACAACATGGTCGTAGCGTGTGTCAAAAGACATCTCCTGTGCCATGCGTATGGCTAATGCATTGGTGCAAAGAGACGCAACCATGTCCTTAATGCGGTCAAAACCGAGCTTATGTTCGAAAGAACTCAAATGATTAACTATTTAAAAAGCGTATGTTTTTTAGTATCTATTATTCAGTCAAAGTCAAGATGAAAAGGCCAGTGGTGGCGAAAGGTGTCAAGTGCTGATGCGCTGAGTTTTGCAAGCACAATCTGCTCTTCCCCTGGAATACACTCGGCTATAGGCAAACCTTTGAAGTCGGACCCCAGGGAGTCTCCACTATAAGCAATATCGGCGCCATCGGTACCAACACGGTTGACCCCAACAACATAAGAGAGATTCTCTATCGCTCTAGCTTTAAGCAATGTCTTCCAGGCTTCTGCACGGGTACCAGGCCAGTTAGCACAGACCATCAAGATGTCATATGATAATGCTGGAATGGTGGAATATTCGATTGCTTGAGTAGATTCTACAGAGTATATGGGTTCATTACGCAACCATTTAGGAAAACGGAGGTCATAGCAGACAGCTGGTTTGATGTGCCACCCCCGCCATTCGAAGATCTCCCTTTTATTGCCACTGGCTATGATGTCAGCCTCACCGCTGACACGAAAGGTGTGAGCCTTGTCATAGGTACCAAAGGTCCCATCTGGGAATACCCAGTGAAGACGATTGAATACACGTCCGTCATCTTCACGCACAGGCCAAGTAGCGACAAAGAGGGCGTCATAGCGGGCAGCCATCTCAGCAGCGAAAGAAAGAGACGGTCCGTCTTGTGGCTCTGCCATCACTGGCATATTGTCTCCGAAACCACAAGAGAAGGTCTCAGGCAAGATTATAATATCCACCTTCTCCGTCACACCCGAGAGCCGTTCACGAATACGATCGTAGTTCGCCTCACGGTCGTTCCAAACTATATTCTGCTGGTATAGGGCTATGGTCAATTCGCTTTTCATCATGCACTTAATTCTGGCAACGGCAGGATAGGTTCCAATATTTCTTCACGTTTGGCAACAGTTCACAGATGGCTGCCATCTGTTCTTCTGTGAGGTAACATTCCCTCATATCTAAAAGCTTGAGTGTAGCGTCGAGAGCAACGAAGGTAAGGGGTACCTCGGTTATACCAGTGGACCAGATGATGAGACGCTCGAGCGAAGATAGCTGTGACATCGTCTCTGGCAAAGACTGTAGTGGGTTGCGGTTGAGATCGAGCCTGACAAGGTTGTGAAGGGATCCTATTTCTTCAGGGAGGTGATGAAGCCAGTTCCGCTCCAGGTTAAGCACTTCAAGATGTGTGAGATTGGCTATCTCTGGTGGGACTGAGTCTATGAAGTTGCAGCCCAAGTTAAGTTCGCGCAGGTTGGTGAAGGTGAATATCTCTGGAGGGATAGACTTCATCCGCTTGTAGGTTAGCTTCAGTATATAGACATCCTCAGCATGCTTAACATCCTTGAGTGACTTGTACACCCTATCCGGTTGGGCCGAGATAGAGAAACAACAAAGGAGAAAAACGATTATAAGAAGATGTCTTTTCAATTTAAACTTTTTATTTCAATTCGTCTAAAGCCGCCTTACGGTCAACCTGAAGCTGATTTGATAGATCGTCAAGACTGGAGAAGTAAACTATATTGCGGATTCTGGAGACAAAGGAGATTCGCACCGACCTGCCATATAGGTCACCAGAAAAGTCAAGCAGATGAACCTCAAGCGAAGAAGAGTCGTCGCCGAGGGTGGGTCGCGCGCCCCAGTTGGCCATCGCCCTGTATCGAACTCCGTCGAGATCCACCCAAACTGCATATACGCCCTCCTTGGGCATGGCTTTCATTGGGTCGTCGAGGTGTATGTTTGCCGTAGGAAAATCAATGGTGCGCCCCACAGCGTTGCCGTGAACCACCGATCCGCTGACAGAATAGTGATAACCGAGCATTGCGTTGGCTTGGGAGATTTCGCCATTCTGCAGCGTTCGACGAATCTGGGTGGAACTAATCTCAACATCTCCACAACTGACAGCGTCGGCATGAACCACCTCGAGCGAATCTAAACCGAGCAGATTATCGAAATCATTGCGTTGCTTGTTGCCGAACATATTATCATAGCCGACAAGCAATGACTTCACGTTAAGAGATGATTTCAAACAGGAATCGAAAAACTCGCAGGCCGAGAGCCTCGCCACTTCAGGAGTAAAACGTACAAGTGCCACATCCTTCACCCCATATGACTGAAGCATCGCAAAACGCTCCTCGGTTGTAGAAAGAAGTTTAAAACCGTTGTCGATGAGCCCCAACACCTCACGAGGGTGACGATCGAAAGTAACCACTACGGGAGCAAGCCGTCGCTCTGAAGCAACGCTGGCAAGGGTACGAAGTATGTGAGAATGTCCAAGATGGACTCCGTCAAACATTCCAACTGTGCATACCGTCCCTCCCGGAGGGGCAACAAAAGTCTCTATGGGCTGTATACGCATCAAAAGAAAAACGGTTTTGACTATGGTATTAACGCAGAGAGTCGAAAATTAGTATTAAAAATATCCACAAAGAGAACGCCCACATACCGAGTATATGGGCGCTCTCACTAAACAATCTATTCGAAATGGAATCATTCGAAGGAGGCGATAGCCTTCTTGATGAGCTCCATAGCCTCACGCAACTGCTCTTCGGTGATAACCAGAGGAGGCGCAAAGCGGATGATGTGCTGGTGAGTCGGCTTAGCCAGAACACCGAGATCGCGCATCTTCAAGCAGACATCCCAAGCCTCTTTTCCGTTACGCGGCTTGATGATGATAGCGTTGAGAAGACCCTTACCGCGGACTTTCTCAATCATCGGGCTCTTGAAGTTGCTCATCTCCTCGCGGAAAATCTTTCCGAGGCGGTCAGCGTTCTCCATGAGGTGCTCTTCCTTGATAACCTGGAGGGCTGCGATGGAGACCTTGGCTGCGATGGGGTTGCCGCCGAAGGTTGAACCGTGCTCACCGGGCTTGATGTTGAGCATGATGTCGTCGTCAGCGAGAACTGCAGACACGGGCATCACACCACCACCGAGGGCCTTACCAAGGATAAGGATATCGGGACGCACACCTTCGTGGTCGCAAGCGAGCATCTTACCCGTACGGGCAATACCGCACTGCACCTCGTCAGCCATGAAGAGGACGTTGTATTTCTTGCAGATGTCATAGCATTTCTTCAGGTAACCATCGTCCGGAACATAGACGCCTGCCTCACCCTGAATAGGCTCAAGGAGGAAGCCGGCAATCTTGTCGCCTTCAGCAGCAAGAACCTTCTCGAGAGCTGCGGGGTCGTTATAAGGAATGCGGACGAAACCAGGAGTCATGGGGCCGTAGTTGGCGTAGCTCTCAGGATCGTTGCTCATGGTGATGATGGTGATGGTACGTCCGTGGAAGTTGCCCTCACAGCAGACGATCTTCACCTCGTCGTTCTTGATACCTTTTTTCACAACACCCCAACGGCGGGCAAGCTTCAGGGCGGTCTCGTCAGCCTCGGCACCGCTGTTCATCGGCAGCACTTTCTCATAGCCGAAATACTCGGTGACGTATTTTTCCCATTCGCCGAGACAGTTGTTATAGAAAGCACGGCTGCTGAGGGTGAGCAGGTGAGCCTGATCGCACATAGCCTTGACGATCTTGGGGTGGCAGTGACCCTGGTTGACAGCCGAATAAGCTGACAGGAAATCGAAATATTTCTTTCCTTCGCAGTCCCAAACAAAGGCACCTTCGCCCTTGGCAAGCACTACTGGTAGCGGATGATAGTTATGGGCGCCGTATTTGGCTTCCATTTCCATGAATTCTTCTGACTTTGTCATATTGTTTTAAGTTTTGATGTTTGAAATTTTTTGCAAATGTACACATTATTTTTCATTCAAACGAGTTATTTTATTATGATGGAAAGCAGCAAACTTCTCGAGCTCTCTGACCTCTGCGTTGATTTCAAGCAGAAAGATGACTATCGCCATGTGGTGAAGAACGTGAGTTATACCCTCTATAGGGGCAAGACATTAGGCATAGTGGGAGAATCAGGCTCAGGCAAGTCTGTAAGTTCGCTGGCTCTTATGGGGCTTCTGCCGAAAACAGCAAGAGTTACAGGAAAGGCTTTGTTGTCTGACAAGTCCGACCCGTCTGACAAGTCTGACAAGAGGGTAGACTTGCTTTCGCTTTCCGAGGATGAACTACGCCACTATCGCGGCAACCATATCGCTATGATTTTCCAAGAGCCGATGACCAGCTTGAACCCTGTTCACAAATGTGGGGCGCAAGTCGTGGAGATGCTCCAACAGCACGAGAAAGTAAGCACCAAGGAAGCCCGAGAACGTGTGATTGAGTTGTTCAAAGAAGTTCTGCTGCCTCGTCCGGAAAAAATATTCGACAGCTACCCCCACGAGATAAGCGGTGGACAGAAGCAGCGTGTGATGATAGCGATGGCGTTAGTATGCAACCCTTCAATACTCATAGCTGACGAGCCCACCACCGCCCTTGATGTGACGGTACAGAAAACCATAATAGAGCTGTTGCGCGACCTGCAACAGAAACACAACCTCGCCATCATCTTCATCTCTCACGACCTGGGTGTTATAGCTCAGATAGCCGACGAGGTTGCGGTGATGTACAAAGGCGAGATAGTGGAACACGGCGAAGCCCAACAGATACTGCACAATCCACAACACCCCTACACCAAAGGCCTCTTGGCATGCCGTCCTCCGCTTGACAGCAGACCAGAACGCCTACCAACAGTAAAAGATTTTTTAGAGCAGGCGACAGGCATCAAGCAACATGAGTCCTCCGACCTTTCGAACTCACAGTCACCCGAACATTCAAGCACACCCCTACTACGGGTTCGTGACTGGAATGTGCGGTTCCCTTTAAAGAAAACCCTCTTCGGGAAAGTCAAGCAGGAACTGAAAGCCGTGGACAACGTCTCTTTCGACATCTACCGTGGTGAAACCTTGGGTCTGGTTGGTGAATCGGGGTGCGGTAAAACCACCCTGGGACGTTCACTCCTGCAGCTTATAGAGCACTCTTCGGGAACTGTGGAATACAACGGGAAACCTCTTGACAAACTCTCAAGCGCGGAACTGCGTCATCTGCGAACCAAGATGCAGATAGTATTTCAAGACCCCTACTCGTCATTAAACCCTCGTATCACCGTGGGTGAGGCAATAGCCGAACCTCTACGCAACCATCGGATGTACTCCAACGAAAAAGAACGTCGCGAAACAGTTGAACAACTTTTAGAGGAGGTAGGATTGGATCGGTCTGTATTCAACCGCTACCCTCACGAGTTCAGCGGAGGACAGAGACAGCGCATCTGCATAGCAAGAGCCCTGATACTGAAACCTGAGTTGGTGATATGCGACGAGAGCGTGTCGGCTCTAGATGTGTCGGTGCAGGCTCAAGTACTGAACCTACTCAACGACCTGAAACGGAAATACGGCTACACATATCTTTTCATCACACACGACCTCTCTGTGGTAAAATTCTTCTCCGACCGTATCATGGTTATGGAGAAAGGCCGGATGGTGGAGTTGGCTGATGCCGACGAGCTTTACTCTAATCCACAACAGGAATACACCAAGCGTCTCATTGGCGCAATACCGAGAGTATAAAAAGAGAGGCAACCCTTCGAGCTGCCTCTCTTTTTCTATATGTGCTTACTTCAGTTGATTTTCGCGTTTTGGGAGGTTCTATAAATTAGGTGTTGTGGGATTTGATTGCATTTTGCGGTAGATTGGTCATTTGGATGATGGCGCAATGCGGTGTATTGTAACTGAATACAAATGGGCAATATATTGTGAAAGGTGGTTGAATATCATAATATCGAATTCATAAAACCTCCCTTCTATCTTTTCTTCTCCTGCTGCTTGCCTTCAATAGATGTGGTAGCGTGTGGCACAATCATCAGGCGCTCTTTAGGTATGAGCTTGCCAGTAATGCGGCAGATTCCGTATGTACCGTTCTCAATTCGGATAAGCGCTGCCTCGAGGTCACGTATGAAACGCTGCTGACGAGCTGCCAAACGTGCGTTTTCCTCTTTGGAGAGCACGTTGCTTCCCTCTTCCAAAGTCTTGAAGGTGGGGGCGGTATCGTTGGCCTCGTTCTCATTGCCGGCCATAGCCTGGAGCTGCAATTCGAGGTTACGTTTAGCCTCCTCTATTTTCTTAAGGATCAACTCCTTGAACTCTTGCAGTTCCTCTGGTGAGTAGCAGGTCTTCTCCTGTTTTGCCGCTTTCTTTGCCATAACCGTCAGTATTAATTGGTTGTACTATTTATCAGTTTGCAAATATAGTACTTTTTTGAACAACAAGCCGACAATACTTATCAACATCAGTTGTTATTTTCACTCATATACAAGTCTATCAAACCATTAGGTGCTGATATATATATTGTCTTGTTGTCCCGATCCACCTCTTTTATCACCTGGTCTATAACAGGGATGAGTATTTCGGTGGTGCCGTTCATAATCTGAAAGAGCGGCTGGGCTGGATACTCGATAATGGACTCTATCACACCGATGTCTCCATACTGGTCGTCGACAACACGGAAGCCTTTAACCTCATGGAAATAAAACTGGTTACCCGTCAGTTTAGGCAACAGGTCCAACGGCAGGTACATATCGTGTCCAGCGAGTGCGGCAGCCTGCTCTGCGGTGAGGTCTTCGAACATGGCGACCGCCTTGTTACCGTTGATACGGAGCGATTTGATGAAGTAAGGCACCAACCCGTTCTTCATCTCCACGAAGACCGAATCAAGAGTGGCATAGTCGTCTGGCGAGTCGACATCGAGGAAAAGCACCATCTCTCCCTTAAAACCAAAGGGTTTGGTGACACGACCCAAGTAATAGCATTCGTCTTTTGTCATAATCAACTGTCACGTTAACACAATCCCACGTTAACAAACTAACACATTAATATATACAAAGTAACATCTTCCCAAACCTATCCCTTTTAAACACTTAATCTCTTAAGCGTAGCGAACCTTTTAATTAAAAAAGCGTGTTCCGTACGGGACACGCTTTCCGTATTAACCAATCCATAAAAAAGTTACTCGGCGGCGGGAGCTTCAGTGCTCTCTGCAGGAGCCTCTTCGGTGGCAGCTGCCTCTGCAGCTTCAGCCTTGGCGGCAGCCTCAGCTTCGGCTTTAGCGCGCAACTTAGCGGCAACGGCTTCAGCCTTAGCCTCATTGTGCTTGCGCTCGGCTTCCATACGAGCTTTCGCAGTGTTGCGGGCCTCGCTTTCAGCGCTGCTCTTCACATTGGCAATCTTGGCGTCCTTAGCCTGTTTCCACTCGTTGAACTTAGCATCGGCCTGAGCCTGAGTTATAGCGCCCTTCTCAACTCCAATCTGGAGGTGACGACGGAGCAGAACCCCTTTATAAGAGAGGATGCGACGAACCGTATCTGACGGCTGTGCTCCGTTCTTAAGCCACTGCACGGCCTTCTCCTCGTTGAGGACAATGGTGGCAGGGTTGGTGAGGGGATTGTAGGTTCCCAGTTTCTCGATAAATCTTCCATCGCGTGGTGCTCGACCATCCGCTACAACGATATGGTAGAAGGGTTGATTCTTCTTTCCATGACGCTGCAATCTCATTCTTGCTGGCATAATGCTCTAATTTTTAATTTGTTAATAATACTATATTTTTATAATGTGGACTGCAAAGATACAATATTATTTTATATATGCAAACTTTTTTACTTTCAAATATCACTCACACATTCAAACAGTCATTCACTCACACATTAACGCATTCAAACATTCACACATTCAAACAGTCATTCACTCACACATTCACACATTAACACATTAACGCATTCTCCCTCAGTTCTTCTTCACCACCTTGTTATACGGCTCCTTCTTCCAGAGACGGAGGCTGTACGAGGCCTGCAACGACACCATCGGGTAGGCTTTGCGTGATATGAGCCATTGGTGGAACGTCTCGCCATCTGAACTATAGCACTTCTCGAACTTACCGAAAGCCAACCCAAAGTTGACCCCTACGTCTAGGCGTTGCCACGAAAAGCCGAGTCCCATCGAAGCCAGAAACCCTCCCAACTTGTCGACTCTCGTGAGCGGATTGCCATAAAGGGTCTGCGCCGTCAACACCTGCTTCCCCTCTCCTACTCCGAGCACTCCTCCCAGCCGCAGGCTCACATATCCGCTGTAGAGCGAGTTAGGCGCATAGGCGCGGGTCTCCATATAGAGTGGCACTCCCATGCCGCTGGTGAGATGGTAGGCAAAACCAGCCCCCACACCAATCGACACGATAGGATTGATTTCGTATTCAACGTTAAACGTCCCCATCTCCACATTGCCACCCTCCAAGCCGAACCGCAGGGCGAACCCCTTGCCGCGTTCCGACGGCGGGTATTTATGTTTGACCGGTCGTCGCCGGTCGTCGGCGTCATAATTGCCCATATAACGCTGGGCATAGATGTCGCCGCCAAACATCATAAAAGCCAGTATAATGAGGGTTAGAAAGCGTTTCATGTAATAAATGACGTAGGTTTTTCAACAATAATGAGCAGTGCAAAAATACACAATAAAAGTTGAAAGTAAAAAAACGGGAACGAAAATTTTGTGCACTTCGCAAATTATTAGTACCTTTGCACCTATGAAACAAAACCACCTTACAACATTATTTGCAGCGCTTTTCCTGATGTCGGCCTACGTAGGGTCGGCTCAGCGCTATCCATATCAAGACACCAATCTCTCGATAGACCAGCGTGTCGACAACCTCATCTCCAACATGACCCTCGACGAGAAGCTGTCGTTCCTCGAGCATCAGAATCCTCCCATCGAACGGCTCGGGCTGAAACCCTACAGCTGGTGGAACGAAGCGCTGCACGGCGTCGCACGCAACGGAAAGGCTACCGTCTACCCGATGCCCATCGCTATGGCCGCATCTTGGGACTACAACCTTGTCGAGGAGGCTTTCCGCTCCATCGCTTTCGAAGCCCGCCAGAAGTTCTACGAAGAACAGAACAGTGGCAATCATGGCGACTACAAAGGCATCACTTTCTTCACCCCTAACATCAACATCTTCCGCGATCCTCGATGGGGACGCGGCATGGAGACCTTCGGCGAGGACCCTTGGCTCACTGCCCGCATGGGTCAGGCGGCCGTGAACGGTATTCAGACGAAGATAGGCAAAAACCGCCTCCTGGCTGCTGCCTGCTTGAAACACCTCGCCGTACACAGCGGCCCTGAGGGTGTGCGTCATGAGTTCGACTCGCGCATATCGAGCCACGACCTCTTCACCACCTACCTGCCGGCCTTCGAATATATCATACGCAACACTAACATACAGCAGGTGATGTGCGCCTACAATCGTCTCAACGGCGAACCCTGCTGCACCAACAACCGACTCCTCAACGAGATACTGCGTCGACAATGGCGCTACGACGGCATTGTCGTCACCGACTGCTGGGCTCTCAACGATTGCTGGGAACGCGACAAGAAAACTCCTCGTCATGAAACACACACCAGCGCAGCAACAGCGGCAGCGGCAGCTTTCGGAGGCGAAGTGGACCTCGAATGCGGAAGTGGTCTCGGCGCTCTCAAAGAGGCTGTAGACAGCGGATGGGTGTCTGAAAAAACTATCGACAAACACCTGCACCGTGTGCTGCGCACAAGGCTGATGGTCGGCATAGACGAAGATTGGTATGTTACGAAAGACATGTTGAACTGGAAGCCTGCACCCATACAAAAACCTTCGCAAGCCAAAGGTCGCAAGTCGCAAGCCAAAAAGAACACACCCAAAGTGTCTGAAACTCCCGCTCCCGTCATCGGGAACATCCCGCTCCACATGGCTCGTGAAAGCATCGTGCTGTTAAAAAACAACGGCGTGCTGCCTATTAAGCTTCCCAACGTTGAACAGCGCCACTTCGACCGTGAAAATCAACGTCAGGATATACACAAACTCGCCCTCGTGGGACCCAACATCAACGACACCTCTCTCCTTCTGGGCAACTACAACGGCATCCCCATCCATCCTATCACTCCGCTCGACGCCTTCACTCGCTATGCCTGCAATGATGGCAAGGGAAACTTTGAACTTTTCAGCGAGCCTCTCAACGACCTACTCGAATTCCCCGAATACGAAGACAGTCTTCATGTGGAGACTTGCCTTGAATACCTCTCCGGATTCGACGCAATTGTCTATATCGGTGGCATCTCGCCAAAGCTGGAAGGCGAGGAACTCGATGTAATCAACTCCGGATTCTCTAAAGGCGACCGCACCCGCATCGAATTGCCTGCAATTCAGGTCAAAACCATTCAAAAACTGAAAGAACGAACAAAACGTCCTGTGATAGTGGTTCTCTGCACCGGAAGCGCCATCGCCGTCAGCGATATTGAGCCCTATGCCGATGCCATCCTCGTCGGCTGGTATGGTGGCGAAGCCTGGGGTCAGGCTCTCCTCGAGGCTCTAGCCGACTGTGCCGACGGGCCTCTCTTCGGTCGCCTGCCTGTAACCTTCTATGCCTCCACCGCCCAACTCCCTCATTTCGAAGAATACTCCATGAAAGGCCGCACCTACCGCTATTTCGAGGGAACTCCCTCCTACCCCTTCGGCTTCGGCCTCACCTACAACAAGTCTCACTCTCTGAGAGCTCTGAAATACAACCCTCTGACTCGCAGCGTCACTGGGGTCCTGAGCGTCGAGGGCCATCCTCACGAAGAGATCATCCAGGTCTATCTCAAAGGCGACCACGCCTCCGACGGCTTGATTAAGACTCTCGTCGGCTTCGAACGCACCGAAAGTCGTCATCAGATCTCCGAAGCTCGCTTCTCTGGCACCTTCTACCGCCACGATGTGATGTTCAGCATCCCTGTCAACTACGACGCTTTCCGCTACTACGACGAGTCCCTCGGCAAGATGCGTATGCCGGCGCCTGGCACCAAGTTCACCCTCCTCGTCGGCTTCTCCAGCGACCCCAACGATCTCCAGGAGGTAGAGATGACCTACTAACGCTCTAACAACCTCCCACATTAACTTTCTCTGGCATCCAACCTCTACCTCACCTCGCACCAACCATACAGCAACCTTACGAAAGTATTACAGAAGTAATACAGAACTAATACAGAAACAATACAGAAGTAATACAGAAGATTAACCCTCCCTCCCTCTCACACAGCTTCCACACTCGACTCACACAGCACCCGCACAGCACTTTTTGTCAGGCAAATGTCAGGTAATTGTCAGACAAATGTCAGGCAACACCTCCTTTTCTCTCCCTCACATCTATTATCTTAAGATAATAGATGCTGATAGCGTCAGCGATTCCTTTTCCAAAACCCATTTTTTAACATTTTGAGGGTCAAATACCAAATAAACCTCTTAACGTTTTTTATAGTTTTTATTCATACAGAATCGTAATAATCCAGTTTTTTTCCTAAATTTGCACTTTTGAATTTAAAAAAGCACACACGTCTAACATACAGACAATTAACACTTTTTAAAAATTCCCCATATATAAATTCGCACAAAAGGGGTCTCTCCCCTCACCCAAAACCAGATAAAACACACGCAAATCATGATACAAAACTGTAATTTTAGCGAGAAGATGAGAAAAGAGTCGAAACGTAAACCGCTGGCCTTCATTGCGACGGCTGTAATCCTCTGCTGCCTGTTGGCGGCTCCCTCCGCTTTCGGTCAGTCAAAAGCCACCGTCCCAAGCGCCACGTCGGCCTCCAAGTCCGTGCTTCTTGAGGTCTTCGGAGCTCAGGATGCCTCCGTGAGCGCCACACCCGTGGTGCGCACCTCGCCCAACGGCGAGCAGCTGCTTGGTGCCTACGACATCAACCTCGTCAAGGACGGCCGCGAGTGGCAGCCCCAACCCGACGAGCCGGCCATCGTCTCCATGACCGACCCCGCCTTCATCGACGGCAAGCTCTACGACATCTACCACGAGGGCACCGACGGTGTCGAATACATAGCCACCGTGGCCCCCGAGAACGGCAAAATCTCCTTCCCCGCTCCCTCCTTCTCTGTCTATATCGTCACTGAGACAGGCGACTACGCCCGCCTCAAGGTCACCTTCCACCGCACCGACAGCACCACCATTTCGCTCTATGTCAAGAAAGCCGACATCACCCAGGGCGACTACAACACCATCGTTTACAACCCCGGTTTCGGAACCGTGCCCAACGGTGTCGCCTGCAAAGGCTGGACAACCAACGCCGCCTACACTGCGGCCACCATACCCTCAGCCATGACCTTCGCCATGGTGCGCGACAGCATCACCCGCCGCCTGAACGCCGGCGTCACCGACGGCGCCGAGCTCCACTTCTACACCATGCTCTTCAAGTCCTTCTCCGTCTCCTACCTCGACGAGGAGGGCGGCGTGGTCAACAACGACATAATCGCCTACCGCGCCGACGAGGACATACCCTCCACCGCCTACGAGGTCAACGCCGCCTATACCCCCAACGACAACGACAACAACTTCGAGGGCTGGAAAGTCAACACCCACGCCGACGGAGCTCATATCGCCGGCCATTCCGACGACGACCACAACTACACCAACGGCACCGGCATCACCATCAACGGCGATGTCGTCTTCAAGGTTTACGTAACCCAGGGCAAGTGGCTCATCTACCACGAAAATGGTAAGGGCGCCACCTACAAGGCCGCCGACTTCGTCCACTCTGGAGAAAACACTGTGGAGCCGACTTTGGAGATGGTTCGAAACGGTTACACTTTTGTTGGCTGGTTTCTGGGTGAGCCTGCCGAAGAGGGAGGTAATCCCACTGGAGCAGAGTTCCCTTTCGGTGGCCCTCTTAACGAGAACACCCACGTCTATGCCAAATGGAGACCACGCACGTCCGCACCGTACACCGTCATCATCTGGAAACAAAATATAGCAGGTGGAAATGTTTACGACTATGACACAGTAATATCTATAAACAATGGCACAGTAGGAGACACCATCAACACCGTAACCCAGCAAGGTACTGGCAACAACGCATACGCCCGTGTCAACGGTGTCAACAAGCGATACACCGGATTCCATCTTGACCACTTCGACCAGAACGTTGTAATCAAAACCGAAGGCAACTCCGTTTTAAACATCTATTATAATAGAACTGAATACACATTGCACTTCCAAGACAATATAACCTCTTATATAGAAACCACCGGTACAAGTGGCACACAGTACGGTTATTACAATGGCGCTTACGTGAGAATCTATTACAACAACGGCACTTGGTATAGGACTAGGACTAGTGGTTGGGGAGGATATAATTATTCTAACCCTTATAACGGTACACGCTACATACGAACAGAATGGACAGATATAAAAACCATTACCGCATTATACCAACAGGACATTTCCTCATACTTTCCGATACAAGGTACCAATGGCGCCAACTATGCCGGATATGTATGGGAACCTCAAGGCAGCAGCATATTTACCACCGGTGATGTACCTGCCTTAGATGCTATGCGCGAGGAGAATACCATATTTCATGCTAAACGTTATGGAACTTCGCGCACTATCCACATGTATTACTATACTGAAGCCATTGGCACAACCGGTATTCAGTATAATGGGAGATATTTTGAAGAGCATCTGCATGTGCAAATATCCTCAAGCGGTAATATAACTTCCACGGAAGATGAAGATTTTATCTCCATCATGGGTTATGATCACCTTGCATCGAACCCTGCTTATTCAAATGGAAGCGTCGAATTGAACAACTCCAACAACTACACAATCAAATTCTACTACACCCGTCAATTGTTCACTATCAACTTTATGGATGGTGCCTATTATGACGGCAACGGAGAACGTCTTAACGATGATGATCTTGTCCAGGCTCAAATAGGAACCATTCCGAATATCGTCTATGGCGCTGACGTCTCTCCCTATGCTTCCTACCGTCCTGACGCTGCTCACACTCATGCCGGCTTTGTCTTCGATGGTTGGTATGTCGATAAACTGTGTCAGCAACCCTACAACTTCACCACGATGCCCAACGGCGGCATCACCGTCTATGCCAAGTGGCGTCAGGTCCAGTACCGTGTCTTCCTGCACCCTGGCATCGATCAGGCCACCGTCCCGCGTCTCACCTGGGGCGCCGCCAACCAGGCGATGAACTTCCGTATTGTTTACCAAGGGCGCGTTAGCGCACCTACCGGTGTTGACCAAGACGACAGATACAAGTTCGTGGGTTGGTACACCGATGCGGCTTGCACCCACCCCTTCAACGAACTAGCAGTCACCCTGAACGACGCCAATACCACCCCATACAACAAAACAACCGACCTTACCGACTCAATGGACGCTTGGGGCAGTATTGTTAGCACAACTCCATTCCCCGAAGGAACAACAGGTCCTGGATATAACAGCGATTCGTACAATTATAACTCCAGTACTGGTACATTCAGTCCTCGCAACCGTTTCTGGATCACACGCAAGTACGACCTCTACGGCAAGTGGAAGGCCACCCTGCCGGGCGCCATCGGCATCACCGTGGTTTACGACGGTAACGGCGGCACCCCCGCCTCCGACACAGCTGTCAATAAGTATCAGGACAACGTTGACGCCATCGCACAATCCGCCTGCACTCCTCCTTCCCCCACCCAGGAGTTCTCCCACTGGGTCATGCAACGCTACAACCTATCGACCCATTCCTTCGAGGACATCCCTGGCTCCGTCATCTTCCCAGCCGACCCATTCCTCGTCCTCAAGACCAATGCCGAACGAGTAAACCTTTTATGGTGCGATTCCAACGACATAAACAACACGATTGTACCTCTCGATCCTTATAGTCTTGAACCTCCCGATGCCACGCACCGAATGATAAAAGAAGCCATCTACACCCTCAAGCTCCGCGCCGAGTATGTGGATATCGAACAACCCAAGCACACCTTCATCACCTGGTACAAGAACGACGGCACCGGCGCCATCGTCCGCGCCGACAAGGAGACCTTCACTCCCCACACTCTGAACATCAACCAGACAGTAACCGAGTTCGACGCCACAACGCCTACCATCCCCGCCGCTCCCTCGCGCACCGGCTACACCTTCAAGGGCTGGTACAAGCAGCGCACTCCCGAGGGCAGCACCGTCCCCACCACCATCGAACAGTGCACACCCAACTTCCTATATTATAAGGACAATAAATATTATAAGGAGTCAACCTTCACCAACGAGGTCACCAAAGTGGCCGCCGACCTCTACCAGAAAGACGACTACCTCTACGCCATCTGGGAACCGATAGTGGAGTTCAACTTCGACCCCATCTGCGGTGGTCAGACAGTCACCCTCCCCACCACCACCTCCTACGGTGCCGACCTCTCGGCCGCCACCTACACATGGTCGGTGGTCAGCGGCGGCGGCTCCATCTCCGGAACCTCCTACACCGTCCCCACCTCCGGCCCTGTCGTACTCCGCTTCGCTCCTGCCGCTTCCACCTGTGCCGAACCCAAGAACTTCAGCTTCCCGGTGAACCCGCTGCCTGAAGTGAGCGTCACTCCCGTAGCCGGCACCCACTGCCCCAACGGCCAGTCGGTCACCGTCAACGGCACCCTCACCCGCCCCGGCACCACTAACTACAACTACACCTGGAACCTCGGCTCCCTGTCGGTAGCCTCTGGTTCCTCAGCCACCATTACTAACACCGCTTCCACCTCTCCCTCGGTCAACGTGATTGTCCCCACCGGCAACTGCGACACCACCTACCAGATAGGACTCACCGTCACCGACCGTCTCGGCTGCAGCTTCACCTTCGCCCCTGCCAACGCCATAACAGTGCTCGACAACGAAGCCCCCACCCTGAAAGCCGGCAAGACCTGGCCAAGCAACATAACCGATGTCGATAGCTGCTACAGCATCAACCTCGCCAAGCGTCTTGTCACTACCGACGCAGTGGCGGCTCTGTACCAGGACAACTGCAGCGACGTGACCGTCACCATCGTTTCCACCACCGAAAACAAGACCTCCAACTGCGACTGGAAAATCACTCGCAAGTATAAGATATCTGACGCCTGCGGCAATTATATTGAGAAAGAACAGTACATCAGCGGCGGCGATGTGTCCGCTCCCGTGCCTAACGTCACCCCAAAGACTCGCACCACCGTCGCCTGCTCCTCCGACACCACTGCCGCCGTATCCACTCTCTCCGCTCTCGAGGCTCTCGGCTTCTCGTTCACCGACTGCAACTCGCTCAAGAGCGCCGTCTCCGTGGTGAGCAACTCCTACAGCGGCACCTCTTGCCTCGGCAGCCGCACCACCGTTTACCGTGTATTCGACAACTGCGACAACCATGTCGATGTAACTTATATACAACCTGTCAAGGACAGCATCGCACCGGTGCCTAACGTCACCTCCAAGACCCGCACCACCGTCGCATGCTCCTCCGACACCACTGCCGCCGTCTCAACCCTTTCCGCTCTCGAGGGCCTCGGTTTCTCGTTCACCGACTGCAACTCGCTCAAGAGCGCCGTCACCGTGGTGAGCAACTCCTACAGCGGCACCGCTTGCCTCGGCAGCCGCACCACCGTTTACCGTGTATTCGACAACTGCGACAACCATGTCGATGTAACCTATATACAACCTGTCAAGGACAGCATCGCTCCCGTGCCTAACGTCACTTCCAAGACCCGCACCACCGTTGCCTGTTCCTCCGACACCACTGCCGCCGTCTCCACCCTCTCCGCTCTAGAGGGCCTCGGCTTCTCGTTCACCGACTGCAACTCGCTCAAGAACGCCGTCACCGTGGTGAGCAACTCCTACAGCGGTACCACTTGCCTCGGCAGCCGCACCACCGTTTACCGTGTATTCGACAACTGCGACAACCATGTCGATGTGACATATATCCAACCCGTCAAGGACAGCATCGCTCCTGTCGCCACACCGACTTCCATTACTCGGCAGACTGTTGTATGCAGCAACGACACCACAGCCGCAGTCAGCACTCTCTCTGAACTCACAACGCTGGGATTCACCATCACCGACACCTGCAACACTCTCAAGAGTGACGTCTCGGTCGTGAGCAACTCCTACTCAGGCACCACCTGCAACGGTACGTGAGCAACTCCTACTCAGGCACCACCTGCAACGGTACCAGAACCACCGTGTACCGCGTATTCGACAACTGCGACAACTATGTCGATGTGACTTATATCCAGAAGGTCAAGGACAGCATCGCTCCCGTCGCCACACCGACTTCCATTACTCGGCAGACTGTCGTATGCAGCAACGACACTACAGCCGCAGTAAGCACATTAAGTGCGTTGGAGACTCTGGGATTCACCATCACTGACACCTGCAACTCCCTCAAGAGTGACGTCTCGGTCGTGAGCAACTCCTACTCCGGCACCACCTGCAACGGTACCAGAACCACCGTGTACCGCGTATTCGATAACTGCGAGCAACTCCTACTCAGGCACCACCTGCAACGGTACCAGAACCACCGTGTACCGCGTATTCGACAACTGCGACAACTATGTCGATGTGACTTATATACAGCCAGTCAAGGATACCATCAAGCCCAACATTGGAAACATCACATTGCCTACAATAGTCAATGCTGGCAACTGCCAATACTCCATACCGAGTCTTGAAAGCGCCACTATGGCCGTTTCTTCTGACAACTGTTCTTCCGTCTCTTGGGTCAGCCAGGTGGCAAGTCCTGCTCCCGATGCCGGCGGCAAATACAACCAGACAGATGTCGACCGCACCATCACAGTGACCGTCACAGTAAGCGACGCCTGCGGTAACGAGACTACCAAAGACGTAACCTACACCATACCTAAGAACGACCTGACGCTGGCTGTCGCTGCCGAAGACACCATCTGCTTCGGCGCTACCGCTCACCTCGTGGCTACCGCCACCAGCAGCAACACTCCCCTCTCCTACAGCTGGACTCCCTCTGCCGACGTAACCAACGCTGACCAGGCCAGCGCCACCGTAGTCCCGGCTACTGCAGGCAACCACACCTACCGTATGACCGTAACCGACAATAACGGTTGTACATTATATAAGGACACCACAGTAAATGTGAGGGAGAAACTGACTCTCACCGTCAACCCAGGCTCACATGACGCATACTGCCAGAACGCAAGTCCCGTGGACGCTTTGACAGTAACTCCTGCTGGCGGAAGCGGCCGCTACACCTACACTTGGACGATGGACAACGGCACCACGACCAGTACCGTCGGAAACACCAACACCATATCACCGAGCACTGCCACCGTAGGCACCTTCACCTATACCGTGAAGGTTGTCGACCAGGCTGGATGCGGCGACAGCACCCGCGAGGTGAAGACCATCGTCATCAACCCGCTGCCAACACTGACGGTAACTCCGACCCTGCAGGAAATATGCACCGGTGGTTCGATTGCCGATATAACGGCAACTCCCGAATACGCCACTGTAACTACCACCTCCTTACCAGACGGTCTCTCTGCTACACCTGCTACCCCGACGACATCGGCTACCACCATCAGCGGTAACGTGCATGGCACTTCGGGACAAGTGTTGAGCTTCACCGTGACTGCAACAAGCCTCTACGGCTGCGGCACCATTGACTCGTTGGTGAAGATCACCATCTCGGACACCACGAAGGGTCTATATAATATAGATACGTGCGATCATTATATATGGCGTCACGATGGCAACCCGACCTACACTGAGAGCGGTACCCACTGGTATGGTGTATTCTCTGACCATAACGGCTGCGACAGCGTGACATACCTGCACCTGACCATCCGCACAGACCCGACTCCGACGGTGGACAGCAAGACCACCTGCCTGGGCGGCTCTGTGACTATGGCTGTGAACGAAACGTACAGCAGCTATGCTTGGGCCAGCGGCGAAACAACGCAGAGTTTCGACACAGTGCCGAGGACGGCTGGCACGCATAACTTCAGCGTGACCGTAACACAGGAATACAGCGCCACGGCGCACTGCGTGGGTAGCACCACTGCCACCATCGTGGTGAACGACACGGTGAATCTGAACGTGACCAACGATGACCAGACCGTCTGCCTCGGTGAGGAGATAACCCCAATAGTGATAACCTACGGCAACGCCACCATCAACGACCTGTCGAGTGCTGTCGAGGCTATAGGTCTAACACTGACACCAGGTAGCGGAACTGCCACCATAAGCGGTAAGCCCACCCCTGCCAACGCAGCGGCCTACACCTTCACAGTGACCGCCACAAGCAACCAGACGAACCCTGTTTGTACAGAGAAGCAGAAGACTATATCGATACTGGTGAATGACACCGTGATACCTGCATTCTCGACACCGGCAGACGTGTGCGAATCCTCGTCGCTTGCCAACGACAGCATCGAAATTAGCGTGCAAGGCTTGACTGGATACACCTACACTTGGGATATCGACGGTGGAACCTTTGCTACCAGTAGCCGTACCGACACCAACAAGATTGTGGTGCGCTGGGCCTCGGAAGGTGACAAGTCCGTGAGCGTCACCATCAAGAACAACGAGACCAACTGCATCGGCTCTAAGACAAAGACTATCCACGTTCATAAGACTCCGGTGATAAGCATTGCAACTGTTACAAGCGACATCTGCCCCTACAGCGGTAGTTTCAATCCCATAACAGCCACCATCACCACTCCTTCCACTGCAAACTACACCTACACCTGGGGTGGCGGCGTGACGCTGACAGCAGCCTCCACAACAACCGATGAGGTGACAAACAGCGTGACTGCTACAATCCCAACCACTTCCTGCGACACATCCTACAAAGTTGGTGTCAACATTGTGGACAACTACGGTTGTAAGGCCAACGCTGACAGCATCACCTTGACTGTTAAGGATGTGGAAGTTCCCACATTCACACGTCCCGCCGACATCATTGTTTACAAATCGGCCACCTGCACCTATGACATAAGCGTGGCAGAAACTGGTGACGTGAGCAACTTGGCAGACAACTGCACCACTGTCGGCAACCTGATTGTAACCCATACTGACGACACAACCTCAGGCACCTGCTATGGCGAAACCATCGTCCGCAGAGCTTGGAGAGTGACTGACCAGTGCGGCAACATCTCTGACGCTGCTGACTCCATTCAGACCATAACCATCCAAGACAAGATTGTTCCAACTATCAGCGGCACGCTGAGAGACTCCACGGTGGTGGGATGCGACGGCGACAGCAGACCTGCAGCTGTTAACACTCTGCAGTATCTGCGTGAGCATGGTCTTACCATCAGCGACAACTGCTCTGATGACGCTCACCTTACTGTATCAAGCAGCGACGCCGCCGTCTCGGGCACCTGCGACAAGACTATCATCCGCACATATAGGGTTACCGACGATTGCGGCAACTACAGCGAGGCTACACAGAACCTCCATATCACCTTCCCGACCTTCCCGACACCTGAAGACGGAAGTCGTACCGTACCGTGCGAGGTGGATGCTGTGCCTCCGACTCCAGAGACCATCACCCTCTGCGGCAACAACTACACCGCAGTACCTTACCCCAACGCCACCGACTTCAGCGTGAGCACCGTGGTGAACGGTGAAGGTACGGTGACCTACAACTACCAATATACCGACTGCCATGGCACCTACGATTGGAAATACATCTACACCGTGCATGCAGACGCGTTCGACTCGATAGCACCTAAAGACACCACCGTAGTTTGTCCTGTGAACGTTATCTCGAAGGCTGAGATGGAGTCCACTAAGAGACCTACCATCACCGTATGTAATGAGACCGTACCTTATGTGTTCGACTCCACTTCGACCACAATCAACCAGAGCTGCGGCGACAGCGTGTACCATTACCACTATGTGGTCAACGGCCGCACCTACCTCTGGACCTACACCTCTCATGTTGTGCCTGCTGACTTCACCATGCCTGACGACAGCGTCAAGACTGTGAGCTGCCCGGCACTTGTGAAGAGACCCGACACCGTGGCTGGCATGATGCCTGTGGTTACCGACAAGTGCGGATTTACACTGACTCCTGAGTTCGTAAGCGCCGACGCCGTACCTGAATGTATTGGCTCAGTGAACTACACCTATAAATATACAGACTGCGCTGGACATGAACATCCGTGGCATTTCCGCTACACTATCGACCGCAGTGGCGATCCTGTCGTGGCTACCGGTTTCGAGTACGCCAAGACCGTTGAGTGCCTCTCGGCTTCAACAGAACTTGCCCCGGCTAACGTGCCTCACGCTACCAGCTCTTGTGGCGAGGACATCGCTGGCGTACTCCTGAGAAGCGACACCGTCTGGAACGACCCGTCCACCAAGTGCGAGGGTACCGTCGCCTTCGTCTACAAGTATGTCGACTGCGCTGGCGACTCCACTGGCTGGACCTACACCTACACTATCGACCGTCAGGGTGAGGTGACTATCAACAGTACGGGCGTGACCAACGACTCCACCGTCGTCTGCGCCAGCATGGCTAAGACTGGCTTTACCATCCCGACGGCTACCAGCTCCTGCAATGAGCCTATCACTGGTGTACTCACCGACTCTTCGTTCACTCCAAACCCGATTGTCTGCAATGGCACCAAGACCTACACCTATACCTACACTGACTGCTCCGGCAACAACAGCAAGACTTGGGTGTTCACCTACCATATCACTCTGCCTGACTCCATCGCTGCCGTTCCTGCTACTGACGGCAGGGAGGTGCCTTGCGCTGTGGATGCCATCAAGCCTGGCGCTACCACCATCCAGGATGTCTGCGGCAGGGATATCGTGCCCGTCTATGTCGACAGCACCGCTGTTATGAACATCGATGGTACCGGTACCGTGACCCACCGTTACAGATATACTGACTGCACCAACACCACCGACAGCATCTGGAGCTACATCTACACCATCAACCCGACAACATTCTCTCCGTTCGACGACGTGGATACAACCGTATGGTGCAAAGTCGACGTGAAACCTGAAACATCTGTCGTAAGACCCAACGTTGTGGTCTGCGGTGTACCTCAGGATGTCGAACTCGACAGCGTCAAGGGTTACTTCAACCAGTCTTGCGGCGACTCGGTATACTACTACCACTACATCGTCAACGGTACTAAGTACAACTGGAAGTACACCTCACACGTGACTCCTCTCGACTTCGACATGCCTGCCGACAGCGTCAAGACTGTAAGCTGCCCTGCTCTGGTGGTGAAGCCTGACACCGTCGTTGGCTTGATGCCGGTAATCAAAGACTCCTGCGGATTCACCCTTACACCTGTATTCGTCAGCGAAGATCCGTTACCCGCTTGTGAGGGCTCCGTGGTTTACACCTATAAATATACCGACTGCCAGAACCACGAACACCTGTGGCAT
>CACYJU010000016.1 GCA_902774845.1 uncultured Bacteroidota bacterium | reverse complement strand
ATGTACTCGTCGCTTTTTTTCAACACCCGTTTTTTGGGCGAAAGCGGATGCAAAGATACGACGATTTTTAATTCTGGCAAATTTTTTTTCGCTGCCGAATGGTATGTTTTCGATAACACTCTATCCGACAGTGGATTGGATGTGGAATTATTTTTGATTTTGTATTGGGAATGGAGTGTTGAGGGGTGTTGTATGGTGTGGAAAGGGGGTCTTTTCGGAGGTTTTGAGGAGGGTTTTTTGACGGAAGTTGTTGATAAGTCTATAATGTATTGAGAATGTGTTAGATGTTCTTTTTTTTTTAGACTTAAATTTACTTTGACGATGCGGGAGATGGTTAATGGTGCGTGCCCGCACAGGGCGTTAATTTTGCGTGCGCTAATGTGTTAGTGTTATGGTTTTAGGGGATGGGGGACTTGGTCGGGTGTGTCGGGTTTGGGGAGCGATTGGATGAGTTTGCGGAGGTAGCGGGATTGGAAGTAGGATTTCCAGGGGATGGAGAGGTTGTAGAGGTGCTTGGTGAGGTCAACGAGAGTTTTTTCTTGCGTGTCGGGATTGTTGATCTCGGTGGCCACGACGGAGGTGGAGACCTTGTGGGTCTGCAGGTTGTGCCAAAAGCAGTAGACGTAGAGATGGTCTTCACGCCAGTCTTCCCTTATGGTTATTGATACGCGGCCTTCGCCACGGGAGGCGAAGTCCTGACGGAACTCGGCGAAGCCGCTGGTATAGTTGTAGACGCAGACACAGAGACGGTCGGCGGATTGGCCGTTGCCGAGTGCCCAGCGGAGGGTGAGGCGGGAGCCGTCGTAGTCGGTGCGTGTGGGTTGGAAGATGACGAGGGAGCCTTGCGAGAGTTTTAATCTATTGGGATTGAGGAGGGAGTCCTGACTGAGGGCTTCGTGGTAGATGTGCTTTACGAAGGCGGAGCGGGGGTCGAGGCCTTGGGAGTTCTTATGATAGCCCAATGGGTAGGCGTCGCGGAAGGTGGCGGCGAGGGAGTTGGCAGCGGAGAAGCGAGTGCGGTGGGCTGTCTGCTTTGGAGAACGGGGATTGTGGACCTTGGATGGCATGCTTCGGATGCGCTGCTGGTTGCGGACGACGTAGTAGATGTAAGGACCTACGTGTCCTTGGAACTTGGTGGTGACTGGGTTGTGGAGGGTTGTGGCCATGGATTTATAGGTTAGAGGTAAGAGGTCAGAAGGAAGAGGTAAGAAGTATGAGGTATTTAACTGGGGGACAGTGGGGTTACGGGTGGTTTGGTGGGGCGAGGATGGGGGCTTTTCAACGGGGCAAAGATAGGAATTTATTTCGAACTTACAAGCTTCAACAAAAAGAATTAACATATTAATATATTATTCTTAACTTAGAGTTGAATATATTAGATATGCTAATTGTCAAGGAGTTGGGTGGGGACTAAGTGGTGTGTAGTGTGGTGGGATTGTTGGATTTATGGATGGGTTGTTTTTTGCGGAAATTCCGGAGTTTACGGATGTTCCGGGTTATGACTGGATGACGGGAAATCGGTTTGTTGAAATTACGGATTATTGGAATTCTGGATTTGCGGAGAGTTGTTTTCTTGCGGATGTTCCGGATTATATTGGTATGATGGGATATCTGGTTAATGATTTGTGGTTCATGTGATTGCGCGGTTTATGGACTTATGTTTTTTTTGGGTGGTTACTATAGGGGGGAGGATTGGGCAGCGGCGAGAACGCCGTTGAATTGCACAGAAGGGTGGGGGGTATGGATGGGTGGGGGAGGATGGATTGCTTCTATTGCTGGGGGAATGGTGTATGGGGTTGCGGATCTTGCGGATTTGCATGGATAAGATTTGTCTTATGGGTGATTTATCTTTTTGGGGGTGCAATATTTATGTGTGACGAGAAAAAAATCATCTTTGGGGACGGTTTTTGGATTTTTTTGTTACTAACTATGTAGAGGGTGTGAAAAAAGAAAGGCTATGGGATTTGGTGTAAATAAAAAAAATCAGTAACTTTGCAATCGTGAAATTATCAATATAAAAATATACGGCTATGAAAAAGATTGTACCCATTATTATGATGCTTGCCGCCTTGACGGCGAGCGCGCAACCGGTTCAGCTGCGTTTTACGGCGGCTGACAAGCAAGGCAACTATCACGCCTTCCAGACGGTGAAGATTGTTGACCTGAACCATGGATGGGAGCATACGTTGACCTATCCTGACACCATCATCACGCTTGGTGCCGGCGACTTAGAGGGTATTGAAGAGGTGGAAGGTGTGGAAGCTGGATTGGCACCCATCTACCCCAATCCGTTCAAGGGCCACACGGAGTCGGTGCTGAGGCTCGACGAGTCGGGTCTTGTGACGATGAGGCTGGTGAGGATGAACGGCGCCGTTGAGTATGAGAAGACGGATTTCATGGAGGCTGGAGACTACAAGCTGGGAATCGACCTGTCGAATACGGGCATGAACTATCTGCAGGTGGTGACCCCATCGAAGAACTATGTGTCGAGGATGGTGAATATCCAGAACGGCGGCAGCTCGAAGGTGGAGACGGTGCAGACAGCTAGTGCGCAGAGCCGCTCGGCAAGGAAAGACACCAAGTCGTTCTCTCTGGGCGATATGATGCGGTTTACGGCCTCAAGCACAAGTAATGGCGCGGTGGAGTATAGCAATTCCGTTATCAGGACCCAGCTGGTGGGCGAGACGATAACGTTGCTGTTCACCACCACAGGGGTGGAAGACTGCACGCCCAAGTCTTTTTCGACCGAACAGAGAGTGTTTATTCCGGACGGCCCGTATTGCGGAGTGACGCTCTATGCGACTCTGGATGTAACGGGATTTCCGCAAGGCAGAACCATACAGAGTGTTGACGAGATAGCCTCGGTTTGCATCAACTATGAATATTCTTTTATGGGAGATTACGACATAAAGCTTATATGCCCCAATGGTCAGACGGCCTATCTGAAGGATAAATCGACTGGCGGCGGTGGTATTATGACAGGCTATCCGTATGGAGGAAACAATCATGGCGCATTCGACGTGGAGAGTAATTTTTGTGACCCGCTTTACAACATGTATGGCGTGGGGTTGGACTACTGCTTCAGCCGCAATGCAGACTACCTGCTGGTGGACGGCAATGTGGCCAGCACCAACAACTCGGGCGAACACCACCTTGGCGACAACGCCTACAAGGATGATGTGACCTTCACCTTCGAAGAGATAGGGGAACCGTTCTACAGCGAAGGTTACAACGCTGGCACCCAGACCTTCCAGACGAAGCATCCCAGCAACAAGGAGACGAAGACGGACTACTATAGACCCGATTATGACTTTGGAGAGTTGGAAGGCTGTCCGCTGAACGGCACATGGGCGGTGGTTATCGAAGATGGCTGGGCTTGCGACAACGGCTGGTTCTTCGGCTGGTCGATGGAGCTGGCACCAAACTGCGGCAAATAAGCGAGTAGAGAGAATTCGGAAAGAGGTGAATAAAGGCAATCCCCACAGAGTTATCTCCGTGGGGATATGTTATTTTATGGGCTTATTGTGAATAAGCCAACAATTATTTGTATCTTTGCAGATTGGAATATAATATTTTGAACCATGAAGAAATCCATTGTTTTGGCTTTGATAGCTCTGTTTACCGTGGTTCCTGCTATGTCGCAGGTGAAGTGGAACACGATAGAGCAGTCTTCGAAAGTCTCCAATTCGCGTAATGAGAAACTCTATTTCATCGACTTCTACACCTCGTGGTGCGGATGGTGCAAGAAGATGGATAAGGACACCTTCACCGACAAGGTGGTGGCGGCGATACTGAATAAATATTTCATACCTACGAAGTTTGACGCAGAGGGCGACGCTGCCTTCAAGTGGAACGATGTGGAGTATAAGGGAGGCGGAGTGTCTGCCAACGGACGTCGCGCTACCCATCCATTCGCACAGGCAGTGTTGGGAGCCAAGATGGGATTTCCGTCGTTTGCCATCTTCGGTCCAGACAAGACCCTCTTGACGGTGGTGCCAGGATACAGCAATGCAGCCGACTTTACGGTCATACTGTGGTATTTTGCATCAGGCGACTATAAGAAATATCCTTTCGAGAAATACGCCTCCATCTTCGATGTACAGATACGTCCTTCGATGGAGAAAGCGTTGGGGCTGTAAAATAATGCGTGAATGCTTAAATGCGTGATTGCGTCAGTGAGAATGACGTAATCTGATATGTGGACGAACAACAACTCAAGCAATAAAAATTCAAGCAATAATATGGCCTGGTTTTCATTCGGAAAGGAGAAGAAGAAAGAGACGCTCGACAAGGGGCTCGGGAAGACGAAGGAGAATATCCTCACCCGTCTCACGAAAGTCATCGCGGGTCGCTCCACTATCGATGACAGTGTGCTAGATGACCTTGAAGAGACTCTTATCAGTTCGGACGTGGGGGTGGAGACGACGCTCAAAATCATAGACCACCTACAGCAGCGCATCAAACGAGACCGCTATATCAGCACTTCGGAGCTGAACTCGATACTGCGAGCCGAAATAGCCACATTGCTCAGGCACGACGAAAATAATTTTCCGTCGGACTTCGATCAGCCGCTGCCCTGCAAGCCATACGTGATACTGGTGGTCGGTGTGAACGGAGTGGGGAAGACCACCACTATAGGCAAGCTGGCTTACCAATACAAGCAGGCAGGAAAGCGTGTCATGCTGGGTGCTTCCGATACTTTCCGTGCGGCTGCTGTGGAGCAGCTTACCATCTGGTCGGAGAGGGTAGGAGTGCCTATCGTGCAGCAGGGTATGAATGCTGACCCCGCGTCGGTGGCGTACGACACGCTGCAGTCGGCGCTGTCAAAAGACATAGATGTGGTGATAATAGACACGGCGGGACGGCTGCACAACAAGGTGGGGCTGATGAACGAGCTCACGAAGATACGCAAGGTGATGCAGAAACTTATACCCGAGGCGCCGCACGAGGTGCTTTTGGTGCTGGATGCCAGCACTGGGCAGAACGCCATCGAGCAGGCACGTCAGTTTACGGCTGCGACGGAAGTGAACGCACTTGCACTCACCAAGCTCGACGGTACGGCAAAGGGCGGTGTGGCAATAGGTATCTGCGACCAGTTCAAGATTCCGGTCAGATATATCGGTTTGGGTGAGCAGATGACCGATTTGCAGGTCTTTGACGCCGATGAGTTTGTTGATTCGCTTTTCAAAAACTAAGCGGAGATATGAAAGTCAATATCATCACCCTCGGATGCTCGAAGAATACGGTGGATTCGGAGAACCTTGCCGGTGCACTCTCGACAGCGGGGGCTGAGGTCTTCTTCGACCGTCAGCGTAACGACTGCGACGTGGTGATAGTCAATACCTGTGGCTTCATCGGAGATGCCAAGGAGGAGTCGGTGAACACCATCCTGCAGCAAGTTGGAGTGAAGCAGCGTGGGCGTAAGAAACGTCTGCTCATAGCGGTAGGATGCCTGGTGGAACGCTATAAGGCGGAGCTGCAGAAAGAGCTGCCGGACGTGGACGCCTGGTTTGGTGTGCATGAATGGAAGGAGATTGCAGAATATGTCAGAGGTCAGAGGTCAGAGGTCAGAGGTCGGTTGAAGCGGTTGCAGAGCACTCCTAGCCATTATGCCTACCTGAAGATTTCGGAAGGATGTAACCGTTCGTGCTCCTATTGTGCGATTCCGCTCATCAGGGGCAGACATATATCGCGTCCGATGGAGGAGATTGTGGCTGAGGCAAAGGGACTTGTGAAATCGGGCGTGAAAGAACTTCTCGTAATAGCGCAGGACACCACGTTCTATGGGTTGGATCTCTACGGAGAGAGGCGTCTGGCTCAGCTGTTGGACCGTCTGGCTACGGATAGCGGCGCCGAGTGGATAAGGCTGCATTATACTTATCCTGCGTCGTTTCCAGTAGAGGTGCTCGACGTGATGGCCAAGCACGACAATATATGCAAGTATCTGGATATCCCGTTGCAGCATATCAACACACGACTTCTTGCCTCGATGCAGCGAAATATCGACCGAGAGGCGACGCTGCGGCTTATAGAGACCATACGTCAGAAGATGCCGGACATTACGTTGAGGACCACTCTTATAGTGGGTTATCCAGGAGAGACGGAAGAGATGTTCGAGGAACTGAAATCGTTTGTTGCCGAGGCAAAATTCGACCGCCTGGGTGCTTTCACTTACTCGCAGGAAGAGGGCACGCCGGCAGAAAAACTTGGAGACCCGTTGGACGACGAGGAAAAGCAACGACGTCTGGCCGAGATAATGGAACTGCAGGACTCTATCTCGTATGAAAAGAACCAAGCCCTTGTAGGCAAGATTGTGAGGGTGTTGGTGGACCGAAAGGAAGGGGAGTACTACATAGGACGTACAGAGGCAGACTCGCCCGAGGTAGACGATGAGGTCATCATAAAGGTTGGAAAGAAGACGGTTCCGTTAATCGGAGACTTCTGTAAGGTACGTATCACGCAGGCTTTCGAGCACGACGTGATGGCTGAAATAGAATAAGCCTATTACCTTTGTTATTTGGAATTCAGTTTCCTGATGGCTTCGCTTATGGGGAGGGTTTCTTGTTGACCAGAGGTCATGTCTTTAACCGTCACACAGTTGCCTTGAATCTCGGTTTCGCCGACGAATAGAACATAAGGGATGTGCTTCTTGTTGGCAAACTCCATCTGCTTCTTCATCTTGGCCGCGTCGGGATAGATGAGAGTGCTGATGCCGGCAGAGCGCATCGTGGAGGCGCATTTCAGGATGTAGCCCAAGCCGTCGCCACCGAAGTTCACGAACATGGCCTTTGCTGTCTGTCCTATCTCTTTTGGGAAGCGGTCGAGTTCGGTGAGTACGTCGTAGATGCGGTCGGCACCGAAAGAGATACCCACACCAGAGACGTTGGGTAGGCCGAAGATGCCAGTCAGGTTGTCGTAGCGTCCGCCGCCGCAGATGCTGCCTATCGTCACGTTGTTGGCTTTGACTTCGAATATGGCTCCGGTGTAGTAGTTGAGTCCGCGTGCGAGGGTGAGGTCCAGCTCGATGGCGCATTCGGGCTTCACGGAGTCGATTAAGCCGAACAGTTCGGTCATCTCGTCAACTCCTTTGAGTCCTATCTCGCTATTGCTAAACATCTTTTTTAGTATATCCAGCTTCTCGTTTACCGATCCAGAAAGCTCGAATACAGGGTTGAGTTGCACAATCTGTTCGGAGGAGAGGCCACGCCCAGCCAGCTCTTCCCGCACTTTATCTATGCCGATCTTGTCGAGTTTGTCGATGGCGGTGGTGATGTCGATAAGCTTGTCGGGTGCGTTGATGATTTCGGCAATTCCAGCCAGAATCTTGCGGTTGTTGATCTTAAGAGTCACGCTGATGCCGAACTTCTTGAAGACGCAGTCGATCATCTGCACCAGTTCCAGCTCGTTCAAGAGGGAGGTGGAACCAATCATGTCGGCATCGCACTGGTAGAACTCTCTGTAGCGGCCTTTCTGAGGCTTGTCGGCACGCCATACGGGTTGTATCTGGTAGCGGCGGAATGGGAGTGTTATGTCCTCTCTGTGTTGCACAACATATCTTGCGAAGGGAACTGTGAGGTCGTAGCGAAGGCCTTTTTCACATATCTGCTTGCCAGCGATGCGGCTGTCGCTATTGAGTTCCACATCTTTCAGGAAGTCGCCGGAGTTGAGTATCTTGAAAAGCAGTTTGTCGCCTTCCTCGCCATATTTGCCCATTAGGGTGTCGAGATTCTCCATGGAGGGAGTCTCTATCTGTTCGAAAGAGAAGGTCTTGTAGACTTCGCGTATTGTGTTGAATATATAGTTGCGACGTTCCATCTCCAACGGGAGAAAGTCGCGTGTGCCTTTAGGTATTGAACATTTCATATAAAGGATTGCTATGTTGTCGCTTAATAATTTAGATTCAGCCCTGGTGTTCTTTCCGCAGCAGGTCGTTCACGGTTTTGACGGGGTTGAAGGTGGCAAGAGGCACTTCTACGAAGACGGTGTTCCAGAAGGCCATAGAGCCGTTCCAGAGACCAGGAAGCTCTTGAGTCTTAACGATGCTGCTGCCTTTGTTCTTCTTGCTGATGAAGCCCGTGTTGTGGTCAACGTATTTACGTAGATCGTAATAGCGACCCTTCCTGTCGCGAGTGGAGCAGACGATGTCCACTGGGTTGAAGTGGGTACCGCTTTTGAATATCTCGTCCTGTTCGGGCTCTTTGCGGTTCACCTGGCCAGGCTCAACTATCTGCAGACTTTTGGTGCCACGCTGGTCGATGGTGTAGAAGGGGCCTCCACCAGGCTCTCCCTGGTTACGAACCATTCCGCAGATGCGTAGCGGTCGGTTCAATATGTCACAGAGGGTTCTGTTTTTTGCTTTATCTGTCATGGAATCAAATCCTTCGGGTAGACTTGTGTGCAGTTTTTTCTCGATGAAAGCCTGGCACTTGGGCAGCTGTTCCATGTTGGATTTGTCTTCTAGCTCCTCCAGGAAACTGAAGATCTCCTTTTGGAGAGAGAGTAGCATGCCAGCCAGAACCTTTTTATAGATGATGGTGGTGTGTTTCATCCAATCGGGTGCCACATTGTCTATATTCTTAATGAATATCACGTCGGCTCGACATTCGTTGAGGTTCTCTATCAGGGCACCATGACCGCCGGGACGGAAGATGAGCTTTCCGTCATCGTCCCTAACGGGTTCGTTGTATTCGTCGACGATAATGCGGTCGGTGTAGTGTTTCTGCTCGGAGAATTTTATTTCGATCTCGGTGTTGAATGCACTCTCGTAGTATTTTTTTACTTCTGCGATTTTCTTGCGGAAGAGCGGTCTGTGTTCTGGTGAAATGGTGAAGTGCAGGCGTGTTTTCCCGTCGGAGCTCTGTGCATATTGGGCTCCTTCAACGATATGCTCCTCGAAAGAGGTGCGCTGGATGTTGCCGTATTTATGGAACTTGATAAGGGCCTTTGGCAGTTTGCCGTAGCCGAGATACTGTTCCTTGAGGAGGAAGTTTATTATGGCGGTATAATCGCCACGGCTCATGTAGTCGTTCAGGTCGAGTCCGGCGGCGGACATGCTGTTGTTTAGGTCGTCGAAGAAGGCGAAGCTGCGTAGGTTTTCCAGAAAGAGTTTTACCTGTGGGAATTCGGCCTCAAAGTTGTGGGCCACACCGAAATAGGTAGAGGTGAAGGCGTAAAGGTCGTTGAACATGCGAGTGGCGGCGCCAGACGCAGGCACGAACTTAAGCATCTTCTTGCCGACGGAAAGCTTCTGGTAGGCTTTCTCGTAGGCGGCCACGTCGGAGTCGGATAGACGCATTATGCCACCGTTCTCGACGGTGGCGGGAGCTACGATGCGGCTCTTGGAAAAACCATTGCGGAAGTTCTCGATTTGCTTTTCGATGTCAGAGGCTGTGAGTCCGAGGCTCTCAATCTGCTTTAAGTCCCCGTCGTTCAATGTCTTGTTCATGATATAGCGGTTGAGGAAGATGACTTGTTTGTAAACAGAAAAATCCCCCGAGAGGGGGGATAGATGGTAAATCCGCTATAATGTTGACACTCGCATGGCGGGATGTCAGCATATAGTTGCGGTGATTAATTTATGTAGTTGACTTTGTCGTCCAGAACCACAGTCACCTCCACGGTTTCGGCTGTTTTCAGCTTGAAGGTGGCGTTGCCGGTGCGGTAGCCCATGAACTTGTAGTAGTTGGTGTCCCAGAGCACGGAGTCGACAACGTTCACGTCGAAGATAGCGGGGGCGGCGAAGTCGGTCTGGTAGATACCGTTGTCGTTGGTGTAGCCTTCTTTGTAGATGGAGCTGCCGTTGTTGTCGATTTTCACATAGGCACCCTTAACAGGAAGGTTGTTATTCGCTTCGTCCACGACTTTTACTTTCACATAACACAGGGTATCCTTATCGCAGGATGCAAGAGTTGCGATACCTAATACGCTGACTAACAATGTTAATACTGTGAAAAAGTTTTTTTTCTTCATAATTTTGAAATCTATATGGATAAATTCTGCTAATTTTGCACCTGTTTATGGACTGCAAAGGTAATCATTTTTACGCTATGAAAAACAAAAAAGTTGCTTTTTTAATAATTTTTAGTGCTTTATTTTTTGTCGCATGTTCGCAGAAACCTGTCAAGAATGCTGATAATCACGTAGAAGAAAGCACGGTAGAGGCTGTTGCTGAAGAGGCGGTAAACTATGTCCTCATCGAGACCGATTTGGGTAATATTGTGGTAAAGTTGTACAATGAAACGCCGCGTCACAGAGATAATTTTCTAAAACTTGTGAATGAGGGATTCTATGATGGATTGCTTTTCCATAGAGTGATCAAGAACTTCATGATACAAGGAGGCGATCCCAAATCGAAGGATGCCCAGCCAGGCCAGATGCTTGGCGACGGAGGGTTGCCTTATACGGTACCTGCGGAGTTTGTGAAAGGCCTTTTCCATAAGAAAGGTGCCCTTGCGGCCGCTCGTCAGGGAGACAATGTCAATCCAAACAAGGAATCGTCGTCGTGCCAGTTCTATATAGTGCAGGGTAACGTGTGGAATCCCAACCAGTTGAAGATGATGGAGTATCAGATGCAGAAACATTTCTCTCAGGAGCAGATTGAAGCCTATACAACTATTGGCGGTACTCCGCATCTTGACGGTGACTATACCGTTTTTGGCGAAGTGGTAGAAGGACTCGATGTTGTGGATAAAATTGCTGCGGTACAATGTGGCCAGTTCGACCGTCCTGTCAAGGATGTCAAAATGAAAATGAAAGTAATACAGAAATAAGAAACTGTTTCTAAACGACTATGAGAGCAGAAATAGAGGCCTATCTCAAGGAGATACAGGCGACCAAAATCGAGGAGTTTAAGAACAAAGCGGAAGAGGTGGAGCTCTTCCGTATAAAGTACTTGGGCAAGAAGGGTGCGATAAGTGCCCTGTTTGACCAGTTTAAGACTTTGCCCGGAGATCAGAAAAAGGAAACGGGAGCGTTGCTTAACCAGTTGAAAAACGCAGCAATAGCTAAACTTGAAGAGTTCAAGTCGTTTGTCGAGGAGAACTCTACGGCAAAGGATGACGTAGATCTGTCGTTACCGGCTGATTTTTCGAGTGTTGGGGGACGTCATGTGTTGTCGGTGGTGATGAACGAGATTATAGACATCTTTGGTCGTATAGGGTTCACCGTTGCCGAATCAGGCGAGATAGAGGACGACTGGCATCTTTTCTCGGCTTTGAATTTCCCGCCCGACCATCCGGCACGCGATATGCAGGACACCTTCTTCGTGGAGAAGGATAACGGCTCGTCGGATGTGGCATTGCGTACGCATACCTCGTCGGTTCAAGTGAGGGTGATGGAGCACTCGACGCCGCCTATCCGTATCATCGCACCAGGAAGGGTGTTCCGTAACGAGGCGATATCGGCAAGGGCACATTGTATTTTCCATCAGGTGGAGGCACTTTATGTGGATAAGAAGGTCACGTTTGCTGATTTGAAGCAGACGCTTCTCTATTTTGCAAAGGAGATGTTCGGCGAGGAGACTCAGATAAGGCTTCGTCCATCGTATTTCCCGTTTACAGAGCCTTCGGCAGAGATGGACATCTCGTGTAACATCTGTCATGGGGAAGGATGTAATATCTGCAAGGGTACAGGATGGCTTGAGATACTTGGCTGCGGTATGGTTGACCCCAATGTTTTGGATGCCTGCGGTATTGATAGTAAGAAGTTTAGCGGATTCGCACTCGGTATGGGTGTGGAGAGGATGGCTATGCTGAAGTACCAGATAAGAGACTTGCGTCTGTATTTTGAAAACGACATTCGTTTCTTGCAGCAATTCTCAAATATCGTCTGATGGGAATAATCGCTTTGGAAGGGATGCGCTTGCGCGCCAATCATGGATGTTTCGATGAAGAACGGACGATTGGGACGGATTTTGTTGTCGATCTGAAACTCAATGTGGATACCAGAGAGGCTCAGGAGGGCGACGATATTGCTACGACGGTAAACTATCAGGAGGTATACAACTGTGTGGCAGAAGAGATGGCTAAGCCGTCGCATCTGCTTGAGCATGTGGCGGGTAGGATAACGAAGTCGTTGATGGGAAGGTTTGAATCGGTCAGGTGGGTTTCGGTTAAGGTGTCGAAGCTGAATCCTCCTTTGGGTGGGCAGTTGTATGCGGCTTCGGTTACGTTGTTCGGACGCAGGTGATTTTTCTTTTTTTTGTCTGTGTGGGGGGCTTGATGGAACCTTTGTTGGGGTTCTTGGAATCCTCTTTGGGTGTGAGGAGAGTGTGATGGGGCGAGGATGAGGCTGATTAGATCAGCCCGTTGTCGCGGAAGCTGTAGTATTTCTCGTTGGTTTGGGTGTCGATGCCGACTATCAGGTGGTCGAGTACGCGGATGTCGAGCAGTTTGGCTGCGTCGACGATTCTGGTTGTCAGTTTTTTGTCTTCGGCGCTAGGGCGAAGGTTGCCCGAAGGGTGGTTGTGGGCCATCGCGATGCTTACGGCATTTGTCTCGACGGCGAACTTGAAGAGAGTCCTCAGGTCGACGAGAGTGCCGGATATGCCACCGTAAGAGATACATTGAGTGTCGATTACCTTGCCACGACTATTAAGGTAGACCGCCAGGAATTTCTCACGAGGGAGGTTGTCGATCTGAGTGTGGATGTATTCGTAAAGGTCAAAACTGTTTTTTACCAGAAAATCTTTTCGGTTGGATTTTTCGGAAGAGAGACGACGACCCAGTTCGAAGGCGGCGATGAGGGTGATGGCTTTTGCGTCACCTATGCCGTGAAACTTCTTGAAATCAGATATTTCCATCTGAATTAATGGCGTAAGTTCGTCGGAAGAGTGTTTCAGGATCTCTTTTGCCAAATCGACGGCTGTGGTTCCGGGGGTTCCGCTTCCGATGAGAATGCCGATGAGTTCGGCGTTGCTCAACTCTTTTGGACCTTTAGACATCATCCTCTCACGAGGTTTGTCGGCGTTGTCCCAGCATTTGATTGTAAGTTTGTTATGTTGCATGATGTGCGTATTTTCGATGTTTTAAGAGGGTGGATGTTTTTGAATTTGGTGGTATGCGACTGATTCTTAGAGATTATAGGAGAGTGGGGGAGGAATTGTGTTGGTTTTGCAAAAATAGACATTTTGGTGGAATGACAAAGTTTTCACCATTTAATCGCCAAAAGTTCTCTGACATTTTCCTGACATTTTCCTGACATTTCCCTGATAAAAACTGCGGTTTTAGTGCTGTTCTGATGCTGTACAGCAGGAGGGAACGAGGAGGTTTTGAGGAAGGAAAATGGAACCTGGATGGGACCTTTGAGGGAGGTGAGAGAAGAGAGGAGTCGATGTTGCTTGGAAGAGAGGTTTGGCAGAGTTTGAAAGGGCTTTCGGTAGAGTTTGAAAATGAGCCATCTGCTATAATGTAATTAAAAAATATTTATTTTTTTTCGGAAAAGAGTTGTGCAATGTGTAAAATTTACTATCTTTGCATACTCTAATAGTGCGCAATAGAAACAAAAATTAAATCTTAAAATATGCAGAACAAAGGACTTATAAGGTTTTTAGCGTGGGCTTTTGTATTGGTGTGTCTGTACCAATTGTCCTATACGTTTGTGACGAGTAGCGTCAATCGTAAGGCAAAAAAGGCTGCAGAGGCTTACGCTGCGAGCGAAACTACCCAAACCAAAGCCGCGCTGTTGGCTAACGGCGACGAGCTTGCCAAGCAGGTGAAACTCGACTCACTACAGACTGCTTACGAGGCTCATTACCTTGATTCTATGGCAAATGAGAAGGTGTATCTGGGTTCAACATACCGTCAATGCCAAGGAAAGGAAATCAACCTTGGACTTGACCTGAAGGGCGGTATGAACGTGATGCTGGAGGTTTCGACGGCAGACGTCGTGAGATCTCTCGCTCACAAGGATCTTCCCGATAACGGACTGTTTGAGAAGGCAATGGAAGCCGCTCTCGCTCGCCAGAAGGTGACCACGAACAAGGATTTCGTGTCGCTTTTCTGTGACGAGATCGAGCGCATCAACCGCGAGATGAACGGAGAAAAGGAACTCCGTCTTGCATCGTATTTCATCGGCCCGAAACTGCCGAACATCAAGGCAACCGACAATAACGCCAAAGTGAAGAGCGAACTACAGTCGGCCACCAAGTCGGCATACGAGATGACCTATGAGCGTCTGTGCCAGCGTATCGACAAATTCGGAGTTGCCCAGCCTTCAATCCAGAAGCTGGAGGCATCGGAGAGAATACTTGTGGAGCTGCCCGGAGTGAAGGAGCCCGAGCGTGTCCGCAAACTCTTGCAGAGCACCGCACAGTTGGAGTTCTGGAGAACTCACGACAATATGGATGAGTATGGTTTCAAAACCCTCGACAAGATCAACTCGAGTCTTGCTGTGATGGGTGCCGGCACCGAAGAGGTCGACACTACCGCCGCTGAAGAGGTGGCAGAGGCAGAGGAAGAGAGCGAGGACACTTCGCTGGTTGACCAGTTGGCTGTGAACGGTAACGAGAAAGTTGCAGATCAGGGTCAGCCGGATCAGATGAAGGACAACCCGCTGTTTGCCAAACTCTATCCGAACGTGACTCCCAACGGACAGTTGGTTGCAGGACCGGTTGTGGGTATGGCCCGCAGAAGCGACAGAGACGCCATCAACGAGATGCTGGCTCTCGCCGCTGAGAAGAAATGGTATGACACCCGTCGAGTGAAATACCTCTGGAGTGCAAAACCTTTGAAAGACAATCAGGATATCTACCAGCTGTACGCTATCGCCGTTGAGAACGACGGTAACCCGGTTCTTGGCGGAGAGGTCATCACCGACGCACGTCAGGACTTCAGCCAGGTGGGCGGCAATGAGATCTCGATGACGATGAACACCGAAGGAGCCCGCGACTGGAAACAGATAACGGGAGCCAACGTTGGAAAGTGCATCGCCATCGTGATGGATAACGTTGTCTATTCGGCCCCTGTGGTGAACGGAGAGATTGCCGGCGGACGTTCGTCGATTACCGGTGACTTCACGCTGGATGAGGCAAAAGACCTTGCAAATATTTTGAAATCAGGTAAATTGGAGGCTCCGGCAATCATCGTTCAGGAAGCTGTCGTAGGACCTTCACTCGGACAGGAGTCAATCACCCGCGGTTTGATATCGTTCATCCTTGCTTTCATCGTGGTACTCATCTACATGGTGGTGTTCTACAACCGTGCAGGTTGGGTGTCGGTGATAGCCCTTATTACGAATGTATTCCTATTGATTGGAATCTTGGCCTCGATAGGTTCGGTGCTCACGCTGCCCGGTATAGCAGGTATAGTGCTTACAATGGCAATGGCTGTTGACGGAAACGTGATCATATACGAGCGTATCAAGGAAGAACTGAGAAACGGCTCGAGCGTGGCAAATTCGGTCGATACCGGATTCAAGAATGCTTACTCGGCCATCATCGACGGACAGGTTACCACCTTCCTGCTGGGATTGGTGCTTATCATGTTTGGTTCGGGTCCTGTCCGCGGATTCGCAGTCACGCTGTGTATCGGTATTGTGACCTCTCTGTTCACCAGTATCTTCATCACCCGCTTGGTTATCGACAACCTGCTGAGAGCACACAAGAAGATCAACTTCTCGTTCCCGTTCAGCGCTGATTTCATGCGCAATGTGCATATCAACTTCATCGGGAAGCGCAAAGTGTTCTACATCATCATGGCTTGCGCTATCCTGATTTGCGCTGTTGGATTTGCCACACGCGGATTGAGTTTCGGTATCGACTTCAGCGGAGGACGTACTTACGTCGTGCGTTTCGACCAGCCGGTCAACGCCGTTGAGGTGCGCAGCAGCATGAACAAGCAGTTTGACGAGGCACCCGAGGTGAAAACCTATGGACCTTCGACCCAGTTGAAGATTACCACTAAATATAAGATTAAAGAAGACGGCGATGAGGTGAAGAACGAGATAATGGCAAAACTCTATGAAGGAGCGAAGGGCTATTATGCAAAGCCTATCACCCTCGACGAGTTCAAGTCGACGGAGACCAACCCGCTCGGTATCATCCAGGCAGAACAGGTGGGCGGTACTATCGCACATGACAACCTGGTGCATTCGATATGGGCAATCATCGGAGGTCTGCTTATCATCTTCGTCTATATCGGACTTCGTTTCCGCAGTTGGAGGTTCGGTCTCGGATCGGTGGCAGCCCTTACCCACGACACAATTCTGGTCATCGGTATGTTCTCGCTGCTGTACGGCTTGCTGCCGTTCAATCTGGAGGTTGACCAGTACTTCATCTCGGCTGTGCTGACGGTAATAGGTTACTCAATCAACGCTACGGTGGTTATCTTCGACCGTGTGCGTGAGTACAAGAAACTCTATCCGAAGCGTGACCTCATGACACACATGAACGACGCTATCAACTCGACCCTTGCCCGTACGATCAACACCAGCGGCACCACCTTCGTGACGCTGCTCATGATGTTCATCTTCGGAGGTGAGGTTATCCGCGGATTTATCTTCGCGTTGTTGGTCGGTGTGGTTTGCGGTATGTTCTCATCGGTTTGCATCGCCTGCCCGGTGGTCTATGAGATCTCTAAACGCAGAGAGAACAAAACTAAAGCTGTAGAAGCTAAATAAAGATAATAGAAGTAGGAAACAGTAAGTTATGGAGTTCTTCACGGTTATAGTGTGTTTGGCAATCTCTGCGATTGTGACCCTGAAAGTCATAAAGGCTGTCAGGAAAGCATTCCCGGTGTCGAACACATCCCAAACCGGAAGAGTGGGAGGGAGAAATCAGAGAAGCACTCATCAGGAGAAGAGAAAGGAGAGAGAGGAGTATTTCACGTACGAAAATATGCCCGGTAACAGCTGCTTCACCGAAGAGGCAGCAAAGCCGAAGAGAGAGAGACAGAGTGCTCCAAAGATGCAAGAAGCTGATAGCCAGGTACAGGGTGTGGATTTCGACCTCCGTCAAGCTGTAATCTACAACACTATCCTCGAGAACAAATATATCGAAGAGAAATTCTAATTGAGAGAAAATAAATAATCGTATAACGTAATAATATTGAGTATGTTCAAGAAAGTACTAATGACAATCGGTCTGCTGATGCTTGCCCACGGGTTGATGCAGGCACAGGGTATTTTGAAAGGTACCGTGACCGATGCGAAGTCAGGCGAGCCAATGTCGTTCATCAACGTCATTGTGATGCAGAACGGCGAGCGAATTGGTGCAGGACAAACCGACTTTGACGGAGTCTATACCATCAAGGGACTTCAGGTCGGAACCTACGACATCAAGGTGACCAGCGTTGGCTATGACGGACAGCTGAAAACCGGCGTCAATGTGAAGGCATCGGGATTCACGATCGCAGATTTTAAACTGAAGCCGTCGGCAACGGTGATGACCGAGCTCGAAGTTGTGGCAGACAGAGCCCCGATATTCGAGGTGGGAACACCGGAGTCGGGACAGCGTATCACCAGCGATGATATCGCGAAGATGCCTGGTAACTCGGTTGACGCTATTGTGGCAGCCGTGGGAGGTATCGGATATGATGACGGTGGTTCGGGATCGGCCCGTGGTGAGGGTGGTATGGTGACGATGCAGGGCGGTGTCCGTAAACGTACCGGAATCAGCGCCCCGAAAGAGGCTATCGCAGAGATTCAGGTTATCCTTGGTGGTACCCCGGCCAGCATCGGTGAGGCTATCGGAGGTACTCAGATTATTACGCTGAAACCGCCTTCAAGCCAGTTCAAGGGCGTTATCAAGTATGAGACATACATTGACTATCGCCTGCTCAACTCGTTGATGCTGTATTTGACTGGTCCTATCTACAAACAGAAGAAGACCCAGCCGGATGGCGGCGTTACGGAGCGTACAATGATCGGTTTCCGTCTGACAGGACAGGGAGCTTATGCAAAAGATGGATATTATCGTGCAAAGTCAGGACGTTATAAGGTTGTAAATGAGGATAAAGCGCAGTATATACAGGATAATCCGTTGTCGTTTGACATGGTTGAACATACTATCAACTATACCGCAGAAGAGCAGTTGCATGCCGATGATTTCCATACGGTTACTCAGAAACCTCACACCAGCTATTACAGCGTTGCGATGGAAGGAGCAATTGACTTCAGATTTACCGACTATGCAACTTTGACACTTACTGGAGAATATTCTCGCGGAATGTATCCTTTGACCGGTTCGAGCTACTGGGCATTGAATATGAACCAGGGAAGCGGCGGAGTTGAGGTTGACCAGAGCTATGGACTCACGATCGACTTCACCCAGCGTTTCAAAGACGCCAAACATCAGAGCGAAGAGTCGACCCTTCCTGAGACAAAGTCGACGGCTGCCGTTTCGAACGTGATGTACAATATCACAGCTATGGTGAGCCGCTCCACATCGCAGACCTATAACAGCAACTTCGGCAAGTCGCTGGACGATGTGTTCAAATATGGACATATCTCCACATTCAACACCACAATGACTCCCCACTACACAAGAATGTTATATGATAACAACGGAGTTGAGACATACGCATTGGTTCACGACAGTTGGTTGGAGACCGTGGATATGGAGTCGTATAAAAACGGTATCGATCCTGCCAATGCCCGTTTGGCAAGATATACTATGCAGCTCTATGAGAACGAAGAGTACCGTCCGTACATGACCAATCGCGACAACATCCGCGAGTTGAAGGGCCTTTTCAACGGAGATGCCCCGTCGACTGTGTATGGCATGTTCTACAACACCGGTTACCAGAGCACATCGTTTGGTATGTCCCAGACAGACTACATCTATGTGCAGGCTAAGGCATCGGCCCTTATCAAGGGACACGACCTTGAAATCGGATTCCAGTATGACCGTTATTCATCGTCGTCATATTCGTTGGGTGCCGCTGACCTTTGGACTTTGATGTACCAGAATGCAAACCGTCATATCTCGCAGTTGGATTATACGAATCCGCGACTTGAATATGAGGGTTCAACCCTGCGCGTCACCTACGACCGTTTGAATAATGTTGAGAACCAATCGGCATTTGATGCTGCAATGCGTAATTATTATAATGTGGGAGCAACCGATTGGTTGGATGTGAACAGCTACACCCCAGAGCAGTATGCAGCGGCCGGTGGTGTTGACATGTTCTCGTCAGACGAGCTCTTCAACAGTGGTAACGCCTACGTGAGCTACTACGGTTACAAGCACAATGGAGAAAAATACAACGGAAAGTGGAGTTTCGAGGATTTCTTTGATCCTGCAGTAAAGGGACATGAGAAATACCGCTATCTCCCCGCTTTCTCACCGACCTATATGGCAGGTTATATCCAGGACCGTTTCTATTTCCAAGACCTTATCTTCAATGTTGGTCTCCGTGTGGACTACTTCAATGGAAACCAGATGGTGCTGAAAGATCCTTACCTGCTGTATGAGGCTTACACAGTTAAAGATCTTAAAGAGGGTAAAGTTGAATATAGCGGAACCCTTGCCAACAACGTTGAGGACGACTGGGTGGTGTATGTTGACGATGCATCGGCCAGCAAGCCTACAATCCGCGGTTACCGTTCAACCACATCGAGCGGTACGACAAACTGGTATAACGCCAGCGGTGAGGGCGTGAACACTCCGAGTGACATCGCCGGTGTGTCGAGTAAACCGACACCGTTCCGTACGAAAGGTACCGGTGGTGGCCAGGAGGCTTTCGCAAACAACAAGGTTGGATCGGGAGCTTTCAAGGAGTATGAACCACAATGGGTGCCGATGCCTCGTATCGCATTCTCGTTCCCCGTTGGAGACAACTCGCAGTTCAAAGCCAGTTATGACATTATCGCACGTCGTCCGTCGAGCGGATGGCAGGCAAACTATCTGGGTTACATGTATATGACTCAGATTGCCACAATCAGCAATCCTAACCTGAAACCTGAGAGGATCACCAACTATGAAATCGGTTTCCAGCAGGCGCTTGGTAAAGGAAAGAACAAGAACTCAGCCATCAGCATCTCGGCTTACTATAAAGAGACCCGCGACCTTATCCAGCTGGTCCAGTATGTCGGAGCTGACCCGAACCCGAACTACTACTCATATGACAATATAGACTTCAAAACCATCAAGGGAGTCACAATCGCTTACGACCTGCGTCAGACCAAGAACTTCCGTGTGAACGCCAACTACACGTTGCAGTATGCTGACGGAACCGGTCTTTCGTCGACAACCATGACCGAGTTGATCAAGGAGGGTTACACGACCCTTAAGATGCTCAATCCTATCGATGACGACCGTCGCCATGAGTTCAAGGCGAACATCGACTTCCGTTATGCCGGTGGAGCCAAGTACAATGGACCCGTTATCAAACGCAAAGTCAAGGATAAAGAGACCGGTGAACTCCGTGTGAAAGAGGTCAAGGTTCTCGAAAACTTCGGTGTAAACCTGATGGCAGTTGCCCAGTCGGGACGTCCTTACACCCGCGCACTCAGCAACACCCAGTACACTATCGTAGGTAGTTATCGTGGAGCTCGTCTCCCCTGGGGATTCTACTTTGACATTGTTATCGACAAGACCTGGCCGATCAAGGCTGGTAAGAAAGATACCTATCTTAACCTGGCCCTCACGGTTCACAACCTGTTTGACATCCGTAACGTGACCGGAGTATTTGCAGTAACCGGTAACCCGACCGATAACGGTTATCTTACCGACCCGGGTACCCAGGCAATCATCAACTCCTATCTCGATCCGCAGTCGTATAGAGACCTCTATGCTGTGTATCAGAACAACAATACATGGAACTATTCTTCGCCGCGTACGTGGAAGGTTTCCTTGTCGTATAACTTCTAATCCAACAATAAGAAAAAAACTACAGACATGAAGAATATATTTAGCAAAATTGTATTGGTGGCATTCCTGTTTGGATTAGGAGCAGGGACCGCCTATGCTCGCGAGTGCACGGAGTGCAAACGGACTGCCGGCAAGCGGTCTGCCGCACAGGCAAAGGCATCAGCGTGCAAGAGAGCGCAAAGTACTGCTGAGCTTAGTGTCAATAATGTCAGAGCCATGATCAATGGCTATGGCAATATGTGGTACGACGGCAGTGTGGCACAGTATCATATACCGAAGAACAGTAATACCTGCCCGATGTTCTGCGCAGCATTGTGGATTGGTGGTACTGACGTCAACGAGCAGTTGCGTCTTGCCGCTCTGCGTTTCGGTTCGGAAGGTGACGATTTCTGGCCAGGCCCGCTGACTATCGACGGTGCTGCATCGACAGACCTGGATCGTTGCACCAAGTATGACAAACATTACATCATCACCAAGGCAGACGTTATGGCGTTGATGGCCATGTTCGACTACACGACCAATCCGCCGAGTCCGCGTGAGGGAGTGTTTGACCAGGCTGCAATACCAGAGGTTATCATGAACTGGCCCGCAGAGGGAGGTGAAGCTGGACTCTCGCCTTACCTGGCCCCGTTCTATGATGCAAACCACGATGGTCATTATGATCCTCTTGCTGGAGATTATCCTTACTATGATTTTGACAATGAGCTTTGCCCGTCCTCATTGAAGGCAGCGTTGGCACCCGGCGAGAACTATTCGCCGCGTCGCACGATGGAAGACTCTGCAGGAGTTGTGCATGGAGGCCTTCTCTCGGACCAGGTGCTGAAAGGCGACCAGACAATTTGGTGGATTTTCAACGATATGGGTAACACCCACATGGAGACACAGGGTAGCCCTATCGGACTTGAAATCAGAGCACAGGCGTTCGGTTTCTCGACAAATGACGAAATCAACAACATGACTTTCTACTCGTATGAAATTATCAACCGTTCGACCTATACTTTGAAGAATACCTATTTCAGCCAGTGGGTTGACCCGGATTTGGGATATGCTTTTGACGACTATGTAGGATGCGATGTGAAACGTGGTTTGGGATATTGCTATAACGGTGACGAGGCAGATGGTCCCGGATCGGGAAGCTATTCTGGTATTCCTCCTGCAATCGGTATCGACTTCTTCCAGGGTCCGTACATGGATCCTGACGGCAAGGATAATCCTAAGATCGATATTGCCAAGATGCGTTTGTATTATGCTTCAGACTTGGAGCGTTACAAGCTGCCTGGCGGTGTTGGATATGACACAATCAAATTGACCGACGACGCTGACCTTTACTATCCTCTGGCATGGTATTTCCAGCCAGGTGATGCTGTTGGAAACTGCGCTATCAATGGTGTGAACTTCGGTAACAACATCGTTGACGATGAGCGTTTCGGTATGCGTCGTTTCGTGTACTACGAGAATAAAGCCAGCGGTTACAACTCGGAGCCTTCTAAAGCAACTGACTACTACCTGTATCTGCGTGGATATTGGAAGAACCGTCAGCGTATGAAATTCGGAGGTGACGGTCTGTCGACCGGTACTACTGAATATGAGTGTGACTTCATGTTCCCCGGAGACAGTGACCCGTTGCACTGGGGCACAGACGGTGTTGATCCTCTGATTGAATGGACAGAGGTTCAGGCTGGTAACCCCATCGGAGACCGTCGTTTCATGCAGTCGGCAGGTCCGTTCACACTTGAACCAGGTGCATTGAACTACATCACGGTCGGTATACCTTTTGCTCAGGCTTCGAATGGTGGTGCTTGGCAGTCGGTTGAGCTGCTTCGTCAGATAGACGATGTGTGCCAGGCTCTTTTCGAGAACTGCTTCAAGGTTCTGAATGGTCCTGACGCTCCTACGCTTATCGCACAGGAGATGAAGAACGAGGTCATCCTTTATATCACCTATCAGAACGATGCTTCGATGGGAGAGGATTATGTCGAACTTGACCCCGCCATACCGACGTACTACACAGATGCTAACGGCAACCGCCGCAGATATTCTGATGAAGAAAGAAGTTACAAGTTTGAGGGATATCAGATCTATCAGCTGAAAGATGCGAAAACATCCATCGCCGACATAAGCGATATCACCAAGGCCCGTTTGGTTGCCCAGTGTGACCTTGAAAACTACTATGACGATACTCTTGATTCGCCGACGGTGCCCATCGGAACGCTGGTTAACTATACGACCAACTCTACGACAGGCCTTCTTTCGGCTAATATTATGGTGAACGGCGCCAACAACGGCTTGCAGCATGTGTTCCGTATCACTACAGACCAGTTCTCTACTGGAACGAACCGTGCGTTGGTGAACAACAAGGAGTATTACTACGTTTGCATTGCTTATGCACACAACAGATTCAAAGAGTATTCGCAGACTTCGCCTGATATGCTTGATGGTCAGAAGGAGCCCTATCTCGCCGGTCGTACCGACGAATGGGGACGTACTATCACCCCGATCACTGTTATCCCGCACGATCCCACGAATGAAAACGGCGGTACATTGGTTCAGGCCGAGTTTGGCATGAAACCGCTTATTACCCGTGTCGAAGGTTATGGTAATGGAGGATCAGTTTTACGTCTGACAGATGAGTCGATAGAGGAACTTATGGGACCCAAAGGCGTTCCTGGCAAGGCTCCGGGATATTCCTTGCTCGATACGGTTACTGGTAAGATGACTTTGACAGATGCTTGCTTGATAAACAACCCTGTGTATAAGGAGAATTACGGTCCGGTGAATGTCACTGTGATAGACCCGTTGAATATCAAACCTGGCAAGTTCGTTGTCAAGTTCATGGGTGTTAACGATAATTCGAAGTGGGTTATTACCAAGGAGAATCCGACTGAGCCGCTTTATTACACAGCAGATTCAGTTCCAGTCTACAGCGACACAGCTGACTACGCCATTGGACGTTACAACGAGCAGCTGTTCCTTGATTTGGGAGTGTCCGTTGCAATAACCAACCCCAAGGCAGTTGGAGATTCTTACACAATCAGTACGATGCCTACCAACCTTGGAACGTTTGTGGCTGGTGGATATGTAAATGATGGATCGCTGCTTTCGTCGTCGATGAAATTCGCTGACAACGAAAAACAGTGGCTGTCGGGTATTCCTGACTATGATGGTGACCCGAGCTACAACTGGATCCGTTCGGGTGCGCAGTATGCTGCTGGTAGCCTCGGTACATTCAAGAATTCGGATGAGGCTATTTCGGATTATGAAGAGTACCTCGACGAGGATTACTATATGGTTACTGCCTCTCGTGGTTCGAGTGTCCAGGCCGATCCGTTTGACAAGTATCAGGTGTTTGAAGATGTTGTTGGAGGTTTGTGGTCACCTTACAAGCTTGTGTCGACCCGCGACTTCCATCCGGGATTCTGCATGAAATACTACATCGCTCCTCAGCGTTTTCTTGATAGTTTGCATGCAATACCTCGTTACACAAACGTTTATTTGTCGTATTGGAGAACCATGCGTAAGCTGATGTCGCATGCGTGCAACAAGGCTTTGATCTTTAACGATATTAAGTCGCTGCCGAGTGTGCGTATCGTTTTGACATCGGATACATCCAAGTGGACGAGATGTCCGGTATTGGAAATGTGCGACGACTATCAGCAGTCTGAGGGTAATGCACGTAAGTTCCAGATCCGTCGTCATGCTTCGGTGGATAAGAACGGAGACACTTCGAGTGTCCGCATGGCTTCGGAGGATCCCAATAGTCCAAACTACATATCTGATATGGGTATGGGATGGTTCCCGGGTTATGCGATTAACACCACTACTGGTGAGCGTTTGAATATTATGTTCGGAGAGGATTCACGTTATGTGCAGTATAACGGTAGAGATATGCTCTGGAATCCCGTCAACACAATGATGGACGGTACACAGAACTATGTGATGGGTGGTCGTCACTTCATCTATGTGATGAACGCAATAGAGCAGCCGTTCTACAAGATCTTTGGTGCAGGTACTTCTGTCGAAACATATAGTTACACCACACCGTCATACGATGCTGGCCGCTATGCACTGCAGATGTTACGTATATCAGAGAAGGTCATGACAACCAAGGATCCCACTCCGAGTCAGCAGCAGAACCTTGCCTATGACCATGGTTTGCTGAAGGATGAGATTGAAAAAGCCTCAGTGAATGAGGTACGTGACGCTATGTCGTTGCTGTTCTCATCGGTGGCATGGGTTAATATGCCTTTGGTTGATAGACGTTATGAGTTTTACAATCCAAAGGACATCCCGTGTGATGTGACTATTGACATAGATGTTCCCACACAGTATGGTTTGTACTATGGACCTAACGCAACACGTCGTCCGTTGTCTGAATCACAAAACAGCAACCGTCCTATGTATATGTTCGAGCTCTCAGAGGATATAGCAACACTTACTGGTCAGGCTCTTGCCAATGATGTCACGAAGGACTACAAGGATTCGATTTTGAGTCTTATCAATGTTGTGCCGAATCCGTATTACAGTTCCAGTGCTTACGAGACGGCAAGCCAGTTGGAGACCAAGGTCCGCTTTGTCAATGTTCCTGGTGGCACGACTATATCAATCTACACATTGGATGGTACATTGGTTAGAAAACTTGGACCTACGGCTGGTGACAGTGATCCAACGTACAAGTATGTTATAGATTGGGATTTGCACAACCATGAGGGTATACCTATCGCAGGAGGTATGTATCTGATACATGTCGAAGTGCCGAATATAGGATACCGTGTTATCAAGTGGTTCGGTACCATGCGTCCGGTCGATTTGAACTCTTTCGGTTTCTAAGGCAAATGAATGAAAACGCAAAAAACATCTACAGAAATGAAGAATATATATAGAATATCGGTAGTTGTGGTTTTGTTGCTGGCGGTTGCTGTTGGCAACGTCTATGCCGGCAACGACAAGCGTCGCGGTACGGCAGGAGCCACTCAGTTGCTTATCAATCCCTGGGCTCATAGTGCAGGTTGGGGTAATGTGAGCGTTTCCAATGTTCGAGGTCTTGACGCATTCTATTCGAATGTGGCGGGTATTGCCTTTATCAACAAGATGGAGTTCGCCTATACTAACACTATCTACCTCGGAGGTAAATCAGGCCTTCGCAGTGGTGCCGGCATCAACTCGTTCGGTATAGCTGTTAGGCTTTTTGACCGCGGTGTTGTGGCTGCATCTGTGACAGCTATGAGTTTCGGTGATATCGAGGTTACGACAGTGGAAAGTCCAGACGCAGGTGCTAATGGTACGTTCAGCCCGTCATTTATGAATATCAATTTGGCTTACGCTCATTCGTTTACCAAGAGTATTCATGCTGGATTTAATTTGAAGCTCGTCACCGAGCAGACTGCAGACATCCGCGGAACGGGTTTTGCTGTCGACGCTGGTATACAGTATGTGACAGGTGAAAACGACCAGTTGAAGTTCGGTATGTCTCTTAAGAACTGGGGTCCAGCTTATAGCTATAAGGGTGTTGGACATTCTTTATCTATCGAAAACGATGCAGGAAACGACCAGACTGTTGAATATCGTCAGGCTAGTATGGAGCTTCCCACCTGCCTGAATATCGGTGCATCGTACGATTTCCTTATCCCGGCTGGTGAACAGCGTATCACAATGGCTGCAAGTTTCACATCGAATGCATTCTTGAAGGACAACATTACTGTTGGTCTTGAGTATTCGCTGTTCAACATTATGCAGTTGCGTGCCGGCTACATCTTCACCTTTGAGAAGATGACCAAGGCTGCCCGCACGACCGCTAATACGGGACTCTGTGCAGGTGCTTCGGTAGACATCCCGCTGACAAAGAAAAAGGCTGATGGTGCCATGCGTCCTACTCTCGCACTTGAGTATGCGTATCGTGCAGCAGCGCCTTTGAAAGGTTCGCATTCGATAGGTGCAACGATAAAGTTCTAAGGACATCGTATTTATATCCCCTTTGATTAGGAAAGGCCTTAAAAAGCCTTTCCTAATTTTTAGATACCTTTCATCAAAAGGTATATCCAGGGTTATTAGAAGAATACTAAAAACAATAAAAACACCTCAAAAACTAAATAATTATTATGTCTGAGATTAAATACTATAGTGAAGAAGGCTTACAGAAATTGAAAGATGAACTCCATCATCTTATCGCTGTCGAGCGTCCTGCTGCTTCTGCTGCAATAGCAGAGGCTCGCGACAAGGGTGACCTTTCGGAAAATGCCGAATATGACGCTGCAAAAGAGGCTCAGGGCCATCTGGAGGCACGTATCTCAAAACTTCAGGATTTGGTAGCAAACGCACGTTTGCTGGACGAATCGAAGATTGATACATCCAAAGTGCTTCTGCTTTCAAAGATCAACATCATGAATGTGAAAACCAAGGCAAAGCAGTCTTACACTATTGTGCCAGAAAGCGAAGCAAACCTTAAGGAAAGCAAGATTTCGGTCACATCTCCATTTGCTCAATCGTTTTTGGGTAAGAAGAAAGGTGATGTTGTGGAAGTGAAAGTTCCGGCTGGAACGATGAATTTCGAAATACTCTCGATTGAGAGGTAGTGTCGAATGTGTAGAGACAAAAACATAAAAAAACAATAGATATGGCTTCTATATTTTCAAAAATAGTTGCAGGCGAGATCCCTTGCTACAAGGTGGCGGAAAATGAGGATTGCCTCGCTTTCTTGGATATTAATCCAGTCGCCAAGGGACATGTGCTTTGTATTCCGAAAAAAGAGGTAGATTACATATTCGATATTGAGGACGAGCTCTATTCCAAACTTATGTTTTTTAGCAAAACGGTTGCCGTCGGATTGAAGAAAGTTTGTCCTTGCATCAAGGTGGGGATGGCTGTTGTCGGTATCGACGTGCCCCATGCTCACGTGCACCTTATCCCGTTGAATACGCCTGCCGACCTGAATTTTTCGAAACATGTAGAAATGACTCCGGAAGAGTTGTCAGAGCTGGCTGGCAAAATCGCTCAGGAGATAAAGCTGTGATGCGGAACGGTCTTGTGATGTGTTAATTGAAAAGAGGCTCACCAATATGAAGATAGAGAAGATTAAAAAAGAGGTGTTGTCATACAGCCTGGTTATACTAGGAAGTATGCTCTTCGCTGTAGGCGATGTGATGTTTGTCAACCCCTACCATCTTGCGCCGGGTGGCGTTTATGGTCTTGCCAACGTTTTTAATGCATTGTGGGGGTGGAAGATATCTTTGGCTGGTATCTGTATGGATATCCCGTTGCTTATTATCGGTACCATTATTCTTGGCCCGCGTTTTGGGGTGAAGACTATTTTGTCGGTTATACTCATTCCGATATTCACGTTCCTGCTCGAAAGTACATGGGGCTACAAGCCTGTTATCTACGATGGGCAATTTATGGATGTTATCGACGAGGCTCACACCGCACTTTCGTTCAAGGTCGGGGATGTGGAAAGATATTTCATGCCCGATTTCTTCTTGAACACTGTTGTTTCGGGTATAATCTATGGTGTTGCTATTGGCGTTATATTCAGAGCTGGGGCCACATCTGGTGGTAGTGACATTATTTCGATGATCGTCCATAAGTACACCAAGATTTCGCTTGGAGTTCTGGTTTTGATTGTGGACAGCTGTATTTCCCTCACGACTTTGGTGATTGGAAATATCCGCCTTCCTATATATTCGATAGTGCTTATCTATATTGAGAGCAAGATAATCGACCTTATAGTGGAGGGCTTCACCACCTATAAGACCGTGTTTATCGTGACTGACAAGATAGAAGAGGTGAAGAACTTTATCATCAACGATCTTGAACGTGGTGGTACATGCTTCTCGGGAATGGGACTCTACAAGGGACAGGAACGTCGCATGATTTATGTTACGCTCGACCGTACTGGCCTTGTCAAGCTCAAGTCGAATATGCGTTATCTTGACCCCAATGCTTTCGTCAATGTCATAGAGAGTTCTGAAATCATGGGTCTTGGTTTCAAGGCGCTCCCCAAGGAGGGTGAATGACGCAATAAAATGGGCAATTATTTGTTAATTATTAGATAGAGTAATAATAACTAACCTTCACTGATGCGAATACTCCAGCTGTGTTACAAACCGCCCTATCCGCCTGTCGACGGTGGCACTTTGGCCATAGACAGCGTCACTCGGGGTTTGCTCCTCGCGGGATGTGAAGTGAAGGTGTTGACTGTGAGTACCGACAAGCACCCGTACGATGCGTCAAGGATACCGCGATCATATATTGATAAGACCGCTATCGAAGCGGTTTATGTCGATACTCGCATCAAACCCCTTTCAGCGTTTGTGTCGCTCCTTTGTGGGCAGTCTTACCACGTTAAACGTTATATCAGTCAGGCGTTCAACGACAAGCTTGTCGAGATCCTGAAGAGCGAAGAGTTCGACGTGGTCCATGTTGAAAGTGTTTTTTTGACTCCGTACGTTGAGACGGTAAGAAAGTATAGTTCTGCAAAGATCATCCTTCGAGCCCACAACGTCGAAAATCGTATTTGGCGTCAGCTCTCCAGCGGCGAGCGAAATCCATTCCGTAAGTGGTATCTTAAGCACCTTTCGTTGGCACTGGATGTCTATGAGCGTGAACATGTCAACGACTATGACGGTGTAATATCCATTACTGATGAGGATGCTGCGGTGTTCCGTGAGATGGGTTGCCGCAAGCCGATAACTACGGTATCGTTTGCTATCGAACCGCATGATAAGGCAGATAATATTGTGGTTGATAAGTTTTCGCTTTTCCATATCGGCTCAATGGACTGGAAACCCAATATTGAAGCCATCGACTGGTTTCTTGACAAGGTTTGGCCGCTACTTCATAAAAGTATGCCCCAGGTGCGACTGTTCCTGGCAGGCCGTCGTATGCCAAAGCGTTTGTTGAATGCCCAAATTGACGGGGTGACCATTGTCGGCGAGGTTGACGATGCCGCGCTTTTTATGGAGTCCAGGGCTGTCAATGTGGTCCCGCTGCTTTCAGGTAGCGGCATACGTGTGAAAATACTTGAGGCTATGTCTATGGGCAAGCCGGTGGTGGCAACAACTGTGGCGGCTCGGGGTATAAAGTATTCCGACGGTGAAAATATATTGATTGCCGACTCACCGCAGGCGTTTGTTGAAAAAATAAGGCAATGCATAGACAATGCCGACTTTGCTTCTAAGGTTGGTTCGTCTGCGAGGATGCTGATTGAGTCGGAGTATAATATCCAGAAGCAAACAGAGAGAATAATGTCGTTTTATAATAAGATAATCCAGTGATAACCATTAATAACCAATAGTCATGCGTAAATCATTTCTCCTTTTGTTTTTTGTCATAGCGATGGTTTTTTGCGGTCGTGCGCAGATTACTGTTCCCAACACCAACGTTAGGTTCTCTTTCCCCAATGGTGGATGGAAGTATCTTCAGACGCTGACCGTCGACAAGAATACCGTGGCCTATCTTTATTCTTATTGTGGTAAGTTCGTCATCGATGAGAAGGGTGACACCATCCTGCCGCACCTCCGCATCTATGTTAAGCGTAATTTTGAGGGCTCGGCTTTTGATATGGCTTACCTCCGTTATCTTAACCAGCCGTTCCAGTCGCTTACCGAAAGCGTTGAAGGCTTGCCTGGTTCGGGTGGAATCGCATACGTGGGTGCATACAATAACCTTGACGACCACAAGGACTATATGTTCCAGATGATGTATTTCAAGGTGAAGAACACCGTCTTTGAGTTCCGTCTTGAGACATCTAAAGACACATATCCGCAATTCGAAAAAGAGTTTACTGATATAATGCAGAGCATCACGGCAAATTGATGCTTTGTCGTTCGTGTGAGGGGTAAGGTACAGTAACACTTCTTTGAGACAATGAAATACGGTTGGTCGGCAGTCATCAGGTTCGTTGTTTTTCTGTTGACCGTATTCTGTTGTTCTGACATTTTTTCGCAGACATCGGCCACTGGTAATGACTATTACCGGTCTCAGTATGTGAAACTCCACAAGGCATACTTGAAGGATACCAACGATGTCGACGTGCTGGTGCGTTTGTCGCAATTTTATTCTGATGAGGGCAACCCTATGAGTAGCCTCCCGTTTGCAAAGCAATATATTGACCGAGCTGACAGCCGTTTCCGGTTGATGCTCTCCGGCAACGACCACGACAAAGAACTCCGTCGCCTTATTACCAAAGGTGTTACCCTTCAATCGTTGGCTGAGCAAAAGAAACGTATCTCCAACCTTGCCGTAAAACGGTTGGAAGGAGGGGAGCTGTCTATCGTGGAGGTCGATCAGTTTCTAACCTTTTTTCCTGACGACAAGACGGTGGTGCGTCTGGCGGGCATCCAGCGTGTCAAGGCTGCTTACCGTTCGGCTCTGCGTCAGAATACTATCGAGTCCTATGTTTCCTTCATCAAGCAGTATCCCGGCACAGATGAGGCTCAGAACGCCGAGAAGCATATCTCCATACTGGTTGACTCGCTTTTCGATGCTCACCAGGATGCTGGCAATGTTGGAGACTATCTAAAGGACTATCGTGGTAATCCAGAGGTCTTGCGTGCTGTCGAACGTCGGCAGTCCGAGTCTGCTTATCGTCAGGCGTGCCAGACGAACACTATAGAGGCCTATCGGCAATTTGTCGAGACCTACCCGTCCAGCCCTCGGTCGGTCGTTGTGGTGCAGCGTATAGACTCTCTGCGAACAGCCGTTTACGAAAAGCTGCATACTGCTAATGAGTATGTAGAATTCGCCTTGAATAACAGCGATTGCGAATTGGCCGACCGTGCTGTAGATGAACTCTACCGAATGGTTGTGCAGGAGAACGACGTCCAGGCGGCCCGTCTTTTTATAAAACATTTTGATCACGATCCGCGCTACGCTGATGTCTATAAGCATTACTACGGATTTTATGCCCAGGAGGGTTCTTATCAGTTGATTGAACTGTTTTCGCAGAATAATCCTGATTATCCGTTCCGGTCGGCAGTGTCTGACGATCTGAACGAAGCTGCCGACATCGAGGCTGTCAACCTGATGGAACGTTACGATGAGTCGCGGTCGTGGAACTATAAGGAGCTCATAAAGACCTTCCATGGCAATCGTATTGCGTATGTCGCTTTGCAGCGGCTTTTGCAACCTTCAATTGTTTCAAACGACTGGACTGCCGCAGTGGAAGCCTGCCAGAAGTTTGAAGGCCGATTCCAGGGTTATAATAAGGAGTCATACACTACGCTTGTGTCGCTGCTTAACGCTCCGTATGATAATGCTAAGATGCCTGCCGCTGTGGCTCTTGATGGCAATGTCTCTTCTTTTGCTGTGAGTCCGTCAGGCACCACTGCTTATTATACCCTGAGTTCAGACAGCACGGGGCTCTATACCGCCACCATTAAAGGTAGTAGGATGACGGCGGTGTCTCGGATGACTGTTGAGGGGGCGCCTGCGTCGTTCAAGGTCTTTTCGATATTCGATGCAGGAAAGAAGATGATTCTTGGCGCCGACGGCGATTTGCTGATAGCTGTGCTGAAAGACAAACAATGGCGTGTTGCCGAAATACCGTCATACCCGGTTAATACCGACTATATCGAGACTGATGGTTTCATGCTTCCTGACGGGAGTGGCATGATCCTTGCGTCTGATCGTCCGTCGGGATATAATGTGCAACCTTCGGGTATGGCCTATCATGGCGATACTGCCCTCGCCACCGATATCTACTTTGTTCCCTTCACTTCCCGTGGATGGGGCAATCCTGTCAATCTGGGATTCCGTGTCAATAGTTGCTACAGTGAGCGCTATCCGGTCCTTTCGGGCGACTTCAAGACACTCTATTTTGTCTCCGACCGAGGGGGTGCATTAGGTTATGGTGATATTTTTGTGTCGCACCGCACTTCCGCTGACGACTGGAGCTCGTGGTCACAACCCCATAACCTTGGCAAGGAGGTCAACTCCGCTTTCTCTGAGGGCGCTCTCTCCATTAAGGCTGATGGGCGTGTGTTGTATTACTCCTCGCCTCGCGATGGTGTCCATACAAAAGTCTTTGCGGCTAATCTTGCATCTTCTGTTGGCGGGGGTTATGCTGTTTTCAAGATATCCGACTTTCAGGGCGATTTGGTTGCCTGTCTTCTTTTCGATAGTCAGACTGGATCCGAGGTGCGTATAGACAACGATGGCGAGTCCTATACCGCTCGTCTTTCCATTGGAAGGACCTACGTCGTCTCTCTGATGCAGAAATCACGTTGGCAGCCTCTGTTTGACATCGAAGGCGGCGCAAAGACAAATGTCCCTATGGGTGGATATGCTCCCGACGAACTGGCTGGCCGTGTTGTACGGCTGCCTCACCTCTCCTCCGTAAATCCCGCTGACGAGCTCACACCGATTGCCGAAGCAGAAATCGAGCAGCTCTCGCTTTTCCTTGTCAAGAACGCATCTCTTGCTGTGGATATCGTTGTCGATAGTCCTGGCTCTGACGCCTCGAAGTGCTATTCGCGCTCTCTCGACAAGGCAAATCAAATCAAGCAGAGAATGCTTGTTGCAGGGGTCGGCGTAGAGCGTGTCTCCGCCATCGGACGTGGCAATCTCGAGGGGAAATCGGGTGACCGTACATCGGTTTCTGTGAGATTCCGCTTGCAGTAGTTTGGGGTGCTATATTTTTGACTGTTTTCTTCATCAAGAGGTGCAGTGTTTAAAAAGTGTTTAAAATATTTATTCTAAAACGCTTGCACTGTATTATTTTAGTTGTATATTTGCTGTCACGAAAACTAAATAACAGTTTAACTCAAATTATTCAATATCATGAAAGTAAAACAAATTATGGCCAATCTGGAAGCTAAGCATCCAGGTGAGAGCGAGTATTTGCAGGCAGTTGAAGAGGTTCTTACCTCTATCGAAAAAGTCTACAACGAACACCCCGAGTTCGAGAAAGCTAAGATCGTTGAGCGTCTTGTTGAGCCCGACCGTATCTTCACTTTCCGCGTGACCTGGGTAAACGATAAAGGTGAAGTTTGCACCAACATCGGCTACCGTGTTCAGTACAATGCCGCTCTCGGCGCATACAAAGGCGGTCTCCGCTTCCACCCGAAGGTCAATGTCTCCATGCTTAAATTCTTAGGCTTCGAGCAGATCTTCAAGAACAGCCTCACCAACCTGCCTCTCGGCGGTGGTAAGGGTGGTGCCGACTTCGATCCTACAGGAAAGAGCGACGCTGAAATCATGCGTTTCTGCCAGGCTTTCATCACCGAACTCTGGCGCAACATCGGTCCCGATCAGGACAGCCCCGCTGGTGACGTGGGAGTTGGTGGCCGCGAAATCGGTTACATGTACGGTATGTACAAGAAACTCGCTCGCGAGCACAGCACTGGTGCCCTCACTGGTAAGAGCTATGGCTGGGGTGGTTCTCTCATCCGTCCCGAGGCTACCGGTTTCGGCGCTATCTACTATGTCGAGCGCATGGTAAAACAGCAGAAGGACACCATGAAAGGCAAGAAGATTGCTCTCTCTGGCTTCGGTAACGTCGCTTGGGGTGCTGCCATCAAGGCTACCGAGCTTGGTGCTAAGGTTGTCGCCCTCTCTGGTCCCGACGGTGTTTGCGAAATCAAGAACGGCATCACCAAAGAGATGATCGACTATATGCTCGTTATGCGTGCCTCCAACCGCAACAAGGTTGAGGATATGGCCACCAAGTTCCCCAAAGCCGCTAAGTTCATCGCTGGCAAGAAGGCTTGGAGCATCAAGTGCGACATCGCTTGCCCCTGCGCTTTCCAGAACGAAATGGACGAGAAAGACGCTAAGGAACTTCTCAAGAACGGTGTGAAATACGTTGCTGAGGTTTCCAACATGGGTTGCCAGCCCAAGGCTATCGCTGCCATCCAGAAAGCTAAGGTTCCTTTCGCTCCTGGTAAGGCTGTCAACGCCGGTGGTGTTGCCACCTCTGGCCTCGAGATCTGCCAGAACGCTGGTCACATCAACTGGACCGCTGAGGAAGTTGACGTGAAACTCCACAAGATTATGAACGACATCTATGACATGTGCGTCGAATACGGCAAACAGAAAGATGGTAGCATCGACTACGTCAAGGGTGCTAACATCGCCGGTTTCATGCGCGTTGCCAAAGCTATGCTCGCCCAGGGCATCTGCTAATCACAGTCGCGAAATAATCGAAAAGAAAGCCGCTCCATTCGGGGCGGCTTTTCTTATTTTTGCCCCAAAATCGTTTTTTTTACCCTTGTGAATTGAAAAAAATACAAAAATCGTAGCCTCTTTTTGGAGTGAGTATAAAATTTATTTCACTGAAATAGAGTGCTATGAGTAGTGTGTTTAAAAAATTATTTGGTTTATATCGTAAACTTATTTATCTTTGCAGCGTGATTCGAACACAAAAGGTCGGAGTCGGACTTTCTGCAGGAGCCTGAACCGAGACCGAAGTAAAAAAACATCTTGTTAAACATCGAAGCCCGGTGGCTTCATAAAAACAATGTAACAATGGAAGAACATGAAAACAAAGAGATGACGGCTCAGGAGAGCCTGTCGCTCATCAGCGAAACCCTCAACAATAGTCGTAGGGACATAACACGCCGTAGCGGTAAGTATTTCCTTTTCTGGGGAGCCCTGCTCACTTTCTTCTCACTCTTGGTTTACCTACTTTGGACAATTACGGGCAATCCGGCATGGAACTGTCTTTGGTTCGCAATGCCTGCCGTAGGAATTCCACTAGAGCGGTTTATGCGCCGCAGAAAAGAGTCGGAGCGCGTGCAGAACGACGTGAGCCGCATCAACGGTGGCATCTGGGCTGCCTTCGGGTTCTTCGCTTGCGCGGTGTCCGCTTTCACACTGCTCTTTTATGAGCTGAACGATGGCATTATCACAAACCTCGCCGTCGCCTTCAATCTGACACCCGAGATTGCCCTGCTTTTCGGTCTGGCCGAATGTATCAGTGGTTTTACGCTGAAAAACTGGGTTATAAAGATTGCCGGTTTCGTGACTGGTATCGGCGGCTTGGCGCTGTATTACATCACGGGTGCCGAAAAGGAGCAGATGTTTATCTTCGCCTTCGCCGGCCTGGTGCTGGTCATCACAGGTTTGATTGTCAAACATCAATATAAGTAAAACAGTACCTCTAACTTTTTTGTCATCATCAAAAAACAGAAATATAATGGAAAATCAAGAGAAATTGACTGCCGAGCGCAGTCTTGAAATAATCACGGAACAGTTGGATCAGAGCCGTCGTAAGGTGTCTAAAACCACTGGTCAGTCGCTTTTCGTTTCGGGTCTCAGCACCATGATTATGGCGGTCGTGATAGGAATCGTAAACTTCTCCACCAAGACGACCTTCGGACACCTCCTCTGGTTCATTCTGCCTTTGATTATATGGGTGGCGATGAAAAAGATCCACAGCGGCAAGGGCTATACTCCCGACAGCCTCGTAGGCTCGCTTGTCGGCAAGACTTGGTGGACCTACTCGATATTTGTCGTGGTCTTTTTTGTCATCGTCCTGGTGTGGAATATTTTATTCGTTAGTAGGCTTTTGCCCGTTGGCGACCATGCGTTTGCGATAGTTGACCCAACGGCGACCATCATGCTGCTGATGGGTATGGCGGTTGCAATAACTGGTCATCTGTTGCGTAGTAATAAGTTGGTATGGCTCGGCATTGTGGCTGGTATCGCTGCCTTTGTGTGGGAACAGTTCGGTATTGGCTCGATGATTATGGCATCGTGTACCCAGTCGGTTGACTTTATTGTGCGAATCAATATGGCGCTTCCCTGCCTGACCATCTTCCTCTTTGTATTGTTTGGCGTTATGCTGCCTGGTTTGATTCTTAAAAAACGCAACCTATGATGTTCCCGACGTTAGACCCATTGTTGCACTCTGAGTTGAGGCTTGCGGTGGTCTCGCTGCTCATAGGTATGGAGGAGGCGGAGTTTCCATACATCAAGGAGCAGACGGGCGCTACGGCTGGCAACCTCAGCGTGCAGATCGAAAAACTCTCTTCGGCGGGCTACATCACCGTTGACAAGGGTTTCAAGGGCAAACGCCCCTGCACCCTCTGCCGCATCACTCCCGAGGGCCGCAAAGCCTTCGAGGACTACGTGAAGGCGCTGAAAAGCTACCTCGTGAAACCGAAGAAATAGAGTAGGGGGCAGGTACCCGCTCTCCGACGGTACCTGCCCCTTGAATCATAGAGTCTTATTGAAGTTTGAAGATAACAGGCAGGTTGTATTGTACGCGTACAACCTCGCCTTCTTTTTTGCCGGGCGTCCACTTGGGCATGGCGTTCACCACGCGCAGCGCCTCTTCGTCACAGCCTCCTCCAATGCCACGCAGCACCTGGGCGTTGGTGATGCTGCCGTCGCGTTCCACCACGAAGGTTACGAACACCCTTCCCTGTATGCCGTCATTCTTAGCCTGCTCGGGATAGGTGATGTTGGAGCCGAGGTATTTGTAGAGTTCTTCGGTGCCGCCTGGGTATTCGGGCATTTCGTCAACTTCGTTGAACACTTCGCCCTGCGGCTCGTTGGCCTCTTGTGCCACAAGCTCCTGGTTGTTTTCATCCTCGACGGTCTTGTCGGTTGTTGCAGGCTTGCAGCCCACAGTCAGCAGCAGTGCCGCCACCGGGAGCACCGCCAGCAGTTTCCATGCGCCGAAGCGCGTTTTCTGTTTGTTCATCATGGCAATACGTTTTTTGATGTTAATACTGTGGAAATTATTGGTGATATGGCCATATCCGATTCCAGTGGCCTCGCGGTAGAGGAGGCCAAGATAACCCTCGCGTCCGTGGCTTGCGACCACCGCCCCGTCGGCCAGGTATTCATGTACCGCTCGCAGCTCTTTGAGCATAAGCCAGGCAAAAGGGTTAAACCAGGCGATGCAGCACATCACCCGCATCGCGAGCACGTCGAGGGTGTGCCGCTGCCGCACATGCAGCTCTTCGTGGGCGAGGATACACTGCAGCTGCTCGTCGTCCAGGTCGCGCGTGCCTATTATTATGTGGTTGAAGAACGAGCAGGGTGGCGTGTTGTCATCTACGAGGTGCAGTCGTGCCTCTACGCTCCGTTCGGCTTTCATACTACGTTTCGGCGAGCCTGTAAGTCGCGCCAGCGCCATCTGCGTCCGTATGACGCGCACCAGCAGTAGCGCGAGCGTCAGCGCCAGCCCGCTCAGATAGACGATGCTCCAGACTCCCATACCTGAAGGGGAACCGTCTGCCGACGGCATCACCTCTATAGGTTGCAGCTGCGACAGGATCAGACTTTCCGGCTCGTTGCTATCGCCTGGGGCGGGTGCGACGAAAGCGGGCATCGACAGTCGTGGCAGCGTCACAAGCGGGTAGGCCAGGCTGAAAGCCAGCGTGAAAAGAAGATAGACACGCGAGAGCTGAAGCCAGCGGTCGCGGCGGAAAAGCAACAGGTAGAGGCCGAGGAAAAGGCCCGTTGCCAATGTGGAAAAGAGTACCCAGCGTATCATGATTCAAGTGTTTTGGTTATTGCTTCAAGGTCTTCGAGCGACACATCTTTCTTGTCGACCAGGAACGACACCAGCGCCCTTGGTGACGAACCGAACCAGCGGTGCGCTATGCCGCCGAGCATCTGACGCATATATTCCTCGCGTGTGATGAGCGGGTAGTATCGGTTTGCTCGGTTGAAGGTCTCGTGTCCCACGAACCCCTTCTGCTCCAGTATGCGCACCACGGTGAGCACCGTGTTGTAGGCCACCTCGCCGCCAGATGTCTCGTTCACGGCTGCTACAATCTCGTTTGCGAATCCCTGCCCCACGCGCCATATCGCCTGCATCACCTGCTCTTCGGCCTTGGTCAGCTCTTTTGTCTCCTTGTTTTCCATAATTATAATATATGTTCCGTAACTATCTTTTTAGTTAAGTAACGAGACATTTTATTGCATATTGTATGAAGAAAAATATTTTTTTTCGTCGGAATGGAAACCACATCACCCCATCCTTCGGCGACCCTTCGGTGATCCTTCGGTGAAATTCTCACATAAGTTTGACATGCTGTTTCAGTTTCGAATATCGGAGTGAGAAAATATTGTTTATATAAGATGTTGAAAATCAATTATTGTTTGAAAAAGTTCAAAAAAAGTTTCTTCTTCATGGTACTTTTTTGCCATTTTTGCGACTAATATATATGAGGGTGGTGCAAAAGAGTTAAAGCTTGAATGACAAAAAAAGAAAGATAAGTGGTAAAAAAATGGTAGAGTTTGGATGGGAATAGGAGAGAGGGAACATAAGGAGTTTAGGGAGATGCTGCGTCGATGCGACAGCACCATATTCAGAGTATGCCTTGTTTTTACCAACCGAAACCCTGAAAACGTTAGGGATATGTATCAGGATATCGTGTGTTCGTTGTGGGAGAACTGGCCCCGGTTTCGGGGAGAATGTAAGGAGAACACTTGGGTTTATCGTGTTGCGTTCAATATCGCCGTTTCACAAGTGCGCCGTCGTTCCATCTCACCCATGTTCACCACCCTCGACGATGAGACCTATAGCAATCTGGCCGAAGAAAGCAGGAACGAGTTGATAGAACGGCTGTATGAGTTGATTGACCGGCTCACAGACGAGGAGAAGAGGATAGTCCTCCTTTACATCGATCGACTTACGGCGCGTGAGATTGGAGCGACCCTTGGCCTCACGGAAGCGGCAGTCAAGCATCGCATAGGGCGAATAAAAGACAAATTGATAACTTTAAATAAAGAGACAGATGAATGATAAAGAAGACATACTGGAGGAGATGAAGACCGTCTGGCAGGAGCACAGCAAGCGGATAGACCAGATAGCTGCGCAACACGACGTCTCCAAGATCAGGCTTGTCCCACGAGTGTTGGTGCTCTCGTCACGTAAGCAGCAGGTGGTCACTTCGGTCATGACGGCAGTGTTGTGCCTCTCAGCGCTTGCCGCGATGGTGATATTGCGACGCTATTATATCGTCGATATTTTCGACTTTATCCTAATCGTTTTGCTTTCTTTACCGCTCATCATTGCGGTGGTGCACAGTGTCACGCAGGTTGTCCGTCTTACCTTGCAGTCGTATCCGTTGGAACAGCGATATCTCAAGAACCCCGTATCGTTGCGTTATACGCTTTCCCGGGCAGCAGTTGTGGCCTCTTTGTCGATACTTCTGATTTTTCTTATTGTGCCCGTCCCCAACGGACGAGCGATGTCGGGTGCTACCTTTGCGCAGCGTGCCGCTGTTGTTAATAATGTAACGCTTGTTTTGACACAGATGCAATGAACAAGAAAAAAATCATATACCCAACCCTTTTGTTCCTCGTTATCGCAGGAGTTGCGATTGGCGTGAGGCTATGGCCACGCACCATCCCTGACGCACAATGCAGTGAGCTATATGAGAAGTATGCAAAAGTGGAAGGTATAGGAGCCACGTTCATTAAGGACTACCGCGTTAACGACAGTGTGACGGTAGATGTGACGGTGCTGGAAGCAACGGACTCAGTAGGTTGGCAGGAGTTGAGAACTGATTTCAAATTATCAGGTATCCAAAAAGAAACCAGCAAGAGAATGGGTAAAAATATTTCATACAAATATGTCCCGAAAAAAGATTACACAAAGGGGACAGATACAACCAACATTCTCAATAATGATTGCGTTGCCATAAATTACACGGACAGTACATTATGTATATTCCATTATAATGACGAAGAGACCCAGAAGGCGATAGTTGATTTATTATTCCAACATATGTATAGCAAAACGAGTATAAACACAAAATAAAAAAAACATGAGTAAAGTATTTAGAACACTTGCAGTGGCATTGCCACTGGTCCTTCTCACTCCAAGTTGTCAGAAGGAGACGATTAATGTCAACGAGTTTAAAACAGACCAGATGTCAGAAAAGAAACTGTTATTCTATACCATAGACGGTAAGGATATGAGTATGGTGGTCACGAGTGAAGCCGCATGGCAGTCTTTTTTGAAGCAGATGGTTTGTTTGGCGGAAAATGGGCATTCCGTAAAATTCCGTATTGGCTCTAATTCAGTTAGACAGGTCGGTGCTAAGGAAAAACTTACTTATACAACCCCTAGCCAGTCCGATGCCCAAAATTGGTGCGACCAAAAAGCCAAGGATGGGTACGAAGTCTCCATGGAGTATGACCCCATTACAAAAATCTACACTTGTACTGCGGTAAAAGACTGAACGCATTGTAGAAATGTTAATTTTCATGTCTGCGACTGGTTTTTATTTGAAAAAAGGATCGCTGCACATGAAAGGCGAAAATAAAACTCTAACCCAAACGAATGAAAGATATCTGATGAAGCCCTGTACAGAGTAAAAAAGTGCCGCTGTGACTGGGCGTAAAACGAAAAAAGGTGCATCGCAGGGGATGCGCGAACAAGAATTTGACGGTTCAAGCATCGCGCATTTCCCTGCCTACAGCACCGAGGCACTTGAAAGAACAAAATACCTTGCATTATTGTACGTGATTTTTCATGGAATGTTGCAAGGTTGAAAAAAAACAACTAAACAAACAGCAATATCATGAAAATCTTAACAAAAATCTCAATTTTTATCGCAGCAGTAATATTCTGCGTAACAACACAAGCCCAGTCCTACTGGTCGATGAGCGGCAACAGCGCAACAAGCAGCAACTTTATAGGCACCACAAATAATGTGCCTTTTAAGATAAAGACCAACAACAGCCTGCGTATGTTTGTCGACCAAAACAGAACAGGCATAGGTATAGGTACCCCGGTTGCAAACCTGCACATACATTCAACCTATACATACGATCCGCTTCCGGGCATTGATCCGATTGGAAGGGATTTTGACCTTCCTTACCAAAATACGCTCAATATGACGAACACACACACAGGGTCAAATGGCACCGATGGATTCTCAATAATACAAGAGAACAACAAGATAACCTTGCGCCAATATGAAAATGACAATCTAAATATCTATGGGGCTTCTGGCAAGGGTATGACGATTTATCCAGAAGGAACCATAGGTATTGTCAACGGAGGCAACCACGCCACCATGTTTATCGGTTCGTATGCCGCAGCTTCGGCATCCTCATGTACCTCATATCTTGGTTTTAATGTACGCCGTAATGGTACGACATGGTATTTAAATGGAAACGGTTCCAACAATGGAGGCTCTCTTATTTGGGGAGATGTGCTTGGCAATATTTATTTTTCCAATATAGCCAGTACAGGGACATCGACGCAACAGGTGACATCAAGTAATATGAACAACAATATCAACCTTGTCCTCTATAATGACGGACAGTTACAAGCCAAAGAGGTAAAGGTTACACTCAGCGGTTGGCCGGATTATGTGTTCGGTGAAGGCTATAAGCTGATGAGTCTTGACGAGACAGAAAAGTTTATAAATGAAAACGGTCACCTGCCAGGCGTGCCCTCGGCGCAAGAGGTTGAGGAAGATGGGTTGTCGCTCGGAGAGATGAACGCCCGCCTGATGCAGAAGGTTGAAGAACTGACACTGCATGTGATAGAGCTGCAGAAACAGATAGACGAACTTAAAAACAAATAGTCATGAAAACAAAAACTATTAAATCTGGAACCATTGCCGTATTATTAGTAGTGCTATTCCTTTTGACGGGGTGCACTAAAGACAATAGGTATTATGCCTATTACGACCCCGAATCGCCTTATGATTCAACAAGAACGGACAGGGGCGGTGCAATCCCAGGGGGTACCAGTTGCCCGGATTGGATAAGGAACCTATGGATGATAAGTGGAGACATATCAACAAAGGATTATAATTCCACCGCAGATGTCAGAAGCTATTACCTTCACAATAGAGACTCTGTTTCGTGGCACAGATATGATGGGGCGAATATAAAAGTATGGGGCTACCGGTTTGTGGGACGTTACAATGAAGAACCATATTACGATTCCGTAACTGGAGAGCCCGTCATAATCATAGCGCTGGCACCACGGCCGTTAAGATATGGACGTTATAGCGAGGAGGGCGACCCGGACTCGAGGTTCTATTATGTGCACCCCGATTCAACTGTCGTGTATAGCGGCGATCTGATTTTTGACGACAATATTAGACCGTTGACTGACACTATACATGCGTTTGTCCGTGGCGAAGAAATGATAAGGAAGGTGCTTGAAAATCCCGACAAGAAGTTGTTGATGGAAGGAACTATCGATGCCATCCAGACACGTTGTATTTGGTGGTACTATTGCAACCATCTACCTGATTGCTCCGTTGGATTGAATATTACAAACCTAACAATTACAGAATGATGAAAAACAAGATAATATTGATCATATTGGTGTCCGTATTAACTGGCTGTGTTAAGGATGAATCGTCAAGAATGATTGTGGGCGATTGTTCCGATGCGGCAAGAAATACATGGCTGATTCAAGGCAATATCGTACCTGGTATATACAACAGCACAAAAGATATACGTGGGTATTACCTGAACAATCGTGATTCGGCGTCGTTGCATAGGTTTGATGGCATGAGCATAAAGGTTTGGGGATTCCGTTTTGTCGGCAAATACAGCGATAAGCCGTATTATGATTCAGTATTTGGTGACTCTATCCTTCTGATAGCGTTGTCTCCTAGGCAGCTAAGATATGAGCGTTACGGTAATGCCGTCGACCCCAATAACGACTACTACTATTTAAACGACACAGCAATAGTGGTAGTGAGTGAGAATACGGTTGTCGCTGACAATAATACACCATTAACGGACACTATTCATGCATTTATAAGAGGCAGTAATATTGAACGAGTCTTGTCAAATCCAGACAAAGCTCTTCTGATGAGCGGGACACTCAAAGTGAAACAGACATACGCTCATCGGTGGTGGAATTGCTATGCCCTTCCAGATTGTTCCGTTGGATTAAATGTTGTAAATCTTGAAATTCCGTAAAATTAATGAAAATGAAAAAGACTTTATTGTTAATATTAGGGGTTATTTTAACCTATAATTGTTACGCTCAGCAAACACAAAGGCAAGAGGCGATAATGGCGGCATTGTCGGTTTTGAACACAAATAGAAACAATGGAATAGAATCAGTTTGTGTCAAGACAAATGTCAATGGAGACACTCTTTTGTATGAGGTGACTACAGATGAAAACTTTTCGGTTTTTGTCTCAGGAAACAAGAAAAGTAAACCAATATTAGGGGTGTGCGAGAACTATGGTACACCCATATTGCATAGCATGGACCATATTCCCGAGGGGTTAAAATTCCTGATTGATAGTTATTGTGATCAAATTGACTATATGTTTGATGCAAATGGAGAATCCTTTATCACTAACCCGGAGTGGTCTGAATTAACAAGAGGGGATAGGCCGGTTTTGGATACTATTGTGCACAAATTGCTGACAACACATTGGGGACAGACAGTGTCAAATGATGGTAACGACCCGATGGCGTATAATTATTATATGCCACAAGGGGTTTGCTCTACTGGTAGTCATTGCCCAGCGGGGTGCGCCGCTGTTGCCATGGGTCAAATTATGAAGTATTGGAACTATCCATATTTTTATTCACTTGATTTAGATTTTGATTGGTGTTACATACCAGATGCCTTGTATACATCATCATCCAACTATGTAAACGAGAGAAATATGATTTCATATCTTTTATTACGGTGTGGAGAGGCTGTAGATATGAATTATTGTATGGATAACTCTTGTGATGAGTCAGGAGTCCAAGCAGGTGTGGTTGACGATGTATTGTTAAGTGATTTTGGATACAGTGGTGATATTGTTTTTAGGACAAGAGCGAACTACCAAAATAATAATGAGTGGATATCTTTCTTGAAAACCAATCTTGACAATGGATGGCCAGTGTTATACATAGGATTCAATACACTAGGAGGGCATATTTTTGTATGTGATGGTTATTTGTCAGATAATCGTTTTTCTTTTAATTGGGGGTGGAATGGGGATTATGACAATAATTGGCTAACGCTAGATTATTTAGATCCTTCTGGGCCGAATGGATTAAACCCTTACCAATCACAGGCAGGTATTTTTAATGTTTATCCAGCTAATTACTTGTACGATTATTGTGACGATTCTTTTTCACTATATCACCTTTATCATTCTTATTATGACCTGGGTCAACATGATTTCCCACCTCCTTACTACAATGTTCCATCGAACATCGCGCATCTGATAAGCGTGCCTGAACAATATAGTTCATCATGGCGTACAATACCATCAGGTGTGACTGCATCATACGAAGCGCATCGTAGTGTTACGCTTGTTCCAGGTTTCCATGCAGAGCATGGCTCGGACTTCACCGTAAGCATTGATCCCTGCGCAATATGTGAGAATGAACAACGGAGCAAGTCAACACACAATACGAAAGGCGATTGGGATGAAACGGAAACTCCAAGTGCTGGATACAAATCAGTGGCCTTAGACCATGGGATTAAATTAAAAGTTTATCCTAATCCAACAGATGGATTGCTTACGGTTGAGTATAATTTGGAAGAAGACAGTCATGTAGATGTCTCCGTCTATGACATGAGCGGTGTGGTGAGACAGACCCTGAGTCAGGGAGAGATGCGCAAAGGATTCAACTCTGAGAAACACAATGTTTCGCGTTTGCCAAATGGTATATATGTTGTCAAAGTCACAATCGAAGGTGTATCATATACACATAAAATGATAAAACAGTAACCAACAGGTGTTTGGTTGTAAAAGTGGGTGGATAAATAACAGAAAGAAGGGTGAGCGGCAGGGGATGCTTTATGAAAAACCTAAATATCCCCAAACGAGCAATTCCCTGCCGATAGCACCTCAAGCACTGAAAACAATGCTTACATAAGTAACGCCATATCGTGCTTTGTAATGTAGGCCATAGTACAATTATTGTTTAATAAAAAAATAAATATCAAATAGATATGAAACATAGAATTTATTTTGTCACGTTAATGTTAACGATGATTTGTTTTATTACTTCTTGCAGTAAAGAAAGTGACAACACAATCACCACAATGCGTCATGCTATCAATTTCAAAGTCGGCCTCTCGGATGCTAAAGGTCAATCTAAAGGTCATAATTATCCGTGGCTATATTTTCAAAACGCTGAGGATTATTGCAGTGCAGTCGAAAATATTGTGTTGTTGGATGAGAGATATAGCGATATAGCCGATTTTGAAGATGCGTTGTCTTATCAGTCTATGCGTAATACACTTACTGAAGAACAACGAGATTCTTTAAGGGTTTTTGATGAGGTATTGGCCGCATTGTTGAATCCGGAAGGTAAGATACAAATCGGAGAATATCTGTTGACAATAAACCTTATTGAGCATAACTTGTATGTGGAAGATCTGTCGGGGAATGTCAGCCCGTTTTATATGTCAACAGAGGACAACTTCTTGGACTACATTAACGGTAAAATATCTAAAGAAGAACTTGAGAACTCCCTGCAGGGACAATCCTCCAAACTCACAAAAGAGGATGAACTTACTTGTGAGGAAGATCTAACATATTATCCAAACACAAAAATAACCATGAAGCTATCGGCCTCCAACGCAGGCATATACAGTTCTATATATTCGAAGATAAGCAGAACCGTAGTGTATTTAAATGGTGCTCCTGAATTATTTCTACAAGTACAGTCGGGCAGTTACTATAGGATTAAAAGTACAAACCAATTGGTTTACATGGCGGCTACATCGAATGGTGGCACGTCTCTATTCTATAAAATTCGCTCATACTATAGCACTACTCGGTTCAATATTCATGATTATAGTTATACTGTTTATTTCTCGTGTGAAGACCAGCCGTATAATCCCATACAACATACGTACCATATACCTTACTACCATTAATAGACAGAAAAGTCACCCCTGAAAATGTAATATTGACAATGTCAAGAAAACAGACGCTGTAGATTGTAAGGTAATTAATGTTAACAATAAAAAAAGACTCAATTATGAGAAAGAATGTTCTCAAGACAATGGCACTATGTGCCGTACTGACCATGATGGGAAGCGGTCAGATGATGGCTCAGAAGGTAGAACTCTCGCACAGCGTGGACAACTCGCTGGGCTACTTGCGCAAGATGTCGAAAGACGGGGTGAAGATGGATGTGCAGTACAACCTGGGCATAGGCAAACATCTGGACGTGCTGTTTGACGTGGCTGTCGGCACGCTGTACAGCAATGACTACAGACGTTCGATATTCTACACAGCTCCGATGGGGCATTCGGTGGGACTGTATGCTGGAGTGCGCGGAAAGATCCTGCCGACAGAGCGGCTGACCCTCGGATTGTCGCTGTTGACGGGCGTGGGATTCAATATAGACCAGACGTTTTACGACAACAAGCTTCTGTATGTTGGTTTTCTCAACCCGGAGGTGGCGGGCAGGATTGACGTGATGTATGGTGTCACAGACATGGTCTCGCTGGGAGTATACGGCAAAATGGGATACGTGTTTTCTGGTAGGCTGGCGGGAGAAAGTCCGCTGACAGCCAGCGCAGGTCTAAAAGCTTTGTTCAAGCTCAAGTAATCCATACATCCATCGTATTGACACAATCTTTTCTAATTCAGTTGGGCAGGTCGGTGCGAAGGAAAAACTTACTTATGGTGAAAAAAAAGTGCCGCTGCGTCGGGCCAAAATGCGCATTTCCCTGCCAATATCACCCGAGGCACTTGAAAGAACAAAATACCTTGCATTATTGTACGTGATTTTTCATGGAATGTTGCAGGGTGTAGAATAAAATAAATCAAAAAACGTTTTATAAATACCTGAACATGAAAGTTATATTTTACAAATCTCTTTGGTTCTTATTCATATTTATTATTAGTTTTATGCCAATTTTCGGACAGACGTATGTTTCAACTGGCTCTGACGTATGCCTCTCAACGATAAGCCGAAATCCAACAGGGTCTTATCCTGTCCATTACATGAAGACTGGGCCGTATAGCGGGAAAATAATGTTTAGTTTTACATATATGAATAACATATATTCATTTAAAACGCTACCTATAACCAACTACAACGTAAACGACATCAGCGTTGTCGGTAATACCATTTACTTTTGTGGGGAGGATTCTTTATCACATGGTTTTTATGGGGTTTGCAAAAGAGGAAGCGGAGTGAACCCACCATATTATATCCGCATCTATAAACTGTATAATGCAGATGTTGATTACATCACAAGCGTGCAACGTATTCGTGTCTTTTGTGATGGGGCGGACACAAATGTGCTCTTAATTGGGAATTACCTCCACAAAGTACAAAACTTTAATAAAAGTGCTATAGTCCACATAAAAAACAATTCTGTATGTACTGTGTCTTATGGTAGTGTGGAACATTTTGACGATGTGGAAGTCTTGGACGACTATGTTGTTGCCGTCGCGAGA
>CACYJU010000015.1 GCA_902774845.1 uncultured Bacteroidota bacterium | reverse complement strand
ATTAAATAAAACGGCTATACAGAATAAAGATATTTTAGCTTTAACTAAGACTTAACATAGACTTGTGTGCTATAAAGTATAGAGAATCAAGCTGGAAAGCATAAAGAAAACGTAAAGAAACTATAGAGAAATGATAAAGAAACTATAAAGAAATCATAGAGAAAGTGTAGAGAAAGTATAGAGAAACCATAAAGAGGTCTTAAGGAAATGATAGAGGATTGTGTGAATGCTTGAATGCTTGAGTGCTTGAGTGCTTGAATGCTTGAGTGCTTGAGTGCTTGAATGCTTGAGTGGGGCTGGCGGGGTTTTGCTGATATTTTGGGATTACGGATGTCCCGGAGGTTACGGATTCTCCGGAATAAGACTCTCCCCCCGACCCCTCTCCGTATGGCGGGGGGAGGCAGCGGCGAGAACGCCGCTGAGATGCACAGGAATTACTGATTGGATGGTGGGATTTACGGAGATCCCGGAAGTTACGGATTCTCCGGAATAAGACTCTCCCCCCGACCCCCTCTCTGTTTAGCGAGGGGGAGGCAGCGGCGAGAACGCCGCTTAGATGCACAGGAATTACTGATTGGTGGTGGGTTTGTATTTCTTATTATGATAATATTAATTAATATCGTATCTTTGCATCATGAATTTAGAGTCAATATCTTGTTTCAATTAATACTCTAAAGAGCTGCAATCTATGTACATTGCATCTGGCTATAACAAGTATTCTGCATATAATAAAAGGGTGGTTCTATGAAAAAGTTGGTTTTCTCGACTCGTATCTTGCTTCTGGCGGCTTTGATATGCCTGCCTAACTTCGCTCTCTCGAAAGAGAAGAAGGACAAGAAGGACGGCAAGGCTTCATACCGCATCAGCCTCCATGTGGACGGCGCGTCGGACGACACGGTCTATATGGGCAACTACTACGCCAAGGGGACCTACGCCATCGACACGGCCCTCAACGACGGCAAGGGCAACTATGTCTTCAGCCGCGACCGCGAGCTCTTCCCGGGCCTCTACTTCTTCACCAACCAGAAGGGCAAGTTCTTCGAGTTCGTGGTCTACCACGAGAAGCCGGAGTTCTCGTTCAACACCAAGGACGACGACTGGAAGAAGCACGTGAAGGTGAAGGGATCGAAGGAGAACGAGATCTTCTACGCCTTCCACAACGAGCGCCGCTCGATGACCGACGAGCTGGAGGCGGCTTCGAAACGCATGAGCGAGGAGGAGTTCAAGGAATTCCGCAACGGGATGCTGAAAAAGAACGACAGCCTGATGCTCAAATATATAAGCATGTACCCCGACTGCATGTTCACCAAGATGATGGAGGCGACAAAGCCTATCGAGGTGCCGCTGGTGAACGACAAGGGGGACTCGCTGACGGCTACGGAACGCTGGGAATACTACGCCGCCCACTACTTCGACAACATGCCACTGGGCGACGACTTCATCGTGCGCACTCCGGAGAACGTCTTCTACAAGAAGATCGAGGACTACTTCAACGTGACGCTGAAAAACACCATGCCTGACTTCATCATAAGCCATATCGACGCTATGGTCGACAAGTCGCGCACGGCTCCCGAGGTGTTCAAATACCTAGTGCACACCACCTCCGAGCGCTTCCTGCAGAGCAACGTGATGGTCTACGACGAGGTCTACGTGCACATGATACACCGCTACTACGCCACGGGCGAGGCGGTGTGGGCGTCGCCGAGCTCGATAGACGAAAACGTGAAGCGCGCCGACACCTGGGAGAAGATACTGGTGGGCAAGCAGGCGCCGGAGCTGATTCTCTACGACACGCTGCACCACCCTCACGCCCTGAGCATGGAGTGCAAGCGTCACCAGTACACGCTGCTGATGTTCTGGTCGCCGACCTGCGGCCACTGCAAGGTGACGATTCCGGAGATGCACGAGATCTATGAGAAATACAGCAAGGACTACGACATAGCGGCCTTCGCCATACTGAGCGAGCCCGACGACCACACTCGTCCGCTGTGGAAGAAATTCATCCACCAGCATAACCTCGACTGGCTCAACCTCGACGGCGGCGAGTGCAACGTCGACTGGAAAGAGGTGTACGACGTTACGACCACGCCCAAAATCTTCCTGCTGGACCGCGACCGTAAGATCATCGCCAAGAAGTTCAGCCCCGAGACCTTCGAGGGGATAATCAAGAACCAACTGGAAAAAGTGAAGTGATTGCGTGAATGCTTGATTGCTTGAATGCTTGAGTGCTTGATAACAAATTCTGCGATTAAGGTGAGCGAAGAACAAGCTCGCTTGTTTTTCCGAACCGAAGCAGAATGACTCCGAAAGGAGGCAATTAACGAGTTAACAAATTAAAATTATCATATTATGCGTAAAAGTTTATTATTGGCCAGCTGTGCGGTTTTGATACTTGCGGCAGGCTGCAAAGAGAAAAAACAGACCGTCATGGAGAACCCATTCATCGCGGGTTTCAACACCCCTTACAACATCCCGGACTTTGAGAAGATCAAGACCGAGCACTACATGCCCGCCTTCGAGGAAGGCATGCGCCAGCAGAAAGAGGAGATCGACGCCATTGTGAACAACACCGAGGCTCCGACCTTCGAGAACACGATTGAGGCCTACGAGTACAGCGGCGAGCTGCTCAACACCGTGGCCAGCGTCTTCTTCAACCTCTCCGAGTGCGAGAACTCGCCTGAGATGGAGGCCATAGCCGAAGAGGTCACTCCCAAGCTTTCGGCCCACGGCGACGACATAGCCCTCAACGCCAAGCTCTTCGCCCGCATCAAGGCTGTATATGAGCAGAAGGACAACCTCAATCTGAACCCCGAGCAGATGCGTCTGCTGGAAGAGACCTACAAGGGCTTCGTCCGCAACGGCGCCAACGTGCCTGAGGACCAGCAGCCCCGCTTCCGCGAGCTGAACGAGAAGATCGCCTCGCTCACTCTCCGCTTCGCCCAGAACGTGCTGAAGGCCACCAACGCCTACAAGAAGAAACTGGACGACGGCACCGAGGTGACCCTCCAGCTGCCTTCATGGGAGCCTTTCATGCAGACCTGCCCCGACCGCAAACTGCGCGAGGAGGTGTGGCACGCCTATACCGACCGCTGCAACGGCGGCGAGTTTGACAACACCAAGATTATCGACACGCTGACCAACCTGCGTCTCGAACGCGCCAACATACTGGGATTCCCCACCCACGCCGACTATGTGCTGGACAACTGCCTGGCCAAGACCCCCAAGGCCGTCTATGACTGCCTGATGCAGATATGGACTCCCGCTCTGAAGAAAGCCAAAGAGGAGTGCGCCGAATACCAGAAGATGCTCGCCAAAGACGAGCCCGGCGCCAAGCTGCAGCCTTGGGATTGGCGCTACTACAGCGAGAAGCTGCGTGTTGAGAAATACAACCTCGAAGATGCCGTCGTGCGTCCTTACTTCGCACTCGACAACGTGCTGAGCGGCGCCTTCAACGTGGCTGGCCGCCTCTATGGCCTCAGCTTCGAGCAGACCGACACCCTGCCTAACTACGACAAGGAGGCTCGCTGCTTCCTCGTGAAAGACGCTGGCAACGTGATCGGCATCCTCTACATGGACTTCTTCCCGCGCGAGAGCAAACGCAGCGGCGCCTGGATGACCGAGTTCCGCGGCCAGAAAGTTGACCGCAACGGCAACAACGTCATCCCCATCATACAGGTCGTCTGCAACTTCACCAAACCCGACGGCAAGAAACCCTCTCTGCTCAACTTCGACGAGAGCGAGACGCTCTTCCACGAGTTCGGACACGCCCTCCACGGCCTGCTGAGCAAGTGCCACTATCCGTCGCTGGCTGGCACCAACGTGCCCCGCGACTTCGTCGAGCTGCCTTCGCAGATCATGGAGAACTGGTGCCGCAACCCGCAGGTGATGAAAGACTACGCCAAACACTATGAGACGGGCGAGGTCATCCCCGACGAGCTGATTGCCAAGATAGCCGCCGCCCAGACCTACGGCCAGGGTTTCATCAACACCGAGCTGCTCGCCGCCTCGCTGCTCGACATGGACTACCACTCGATCACCGAGAAGCAGCCTATCGACGCCAACAAGTTCGAGCAGGAGCACATGGACAAGATCGGCCTCATCCCTGAGATCATAAGCCGCTACAAAAGCCCCTACTTCCAGCATATCTTCACCACCGGCTACGATGCTGGCTACTACAGCTACACCTGGACCGCCATCCTCGACCACGACGCCTTCGCGGCCTTCACCGAGAGCGGCGACCTCTTCAACCCCGAGCTGGCCAAGAAGTTCCGCAAGATCCTCGAGAGCGGCAACACCGTCGAGCCGATGAAGATGTACATCGAATTCCGCGGCAAAGAACCCAGCGTCCAGCCGCTGCTCAAAGACAGAGGGTTGCTTTGATGAATGCGTTAATGCTTGAATGCGTGAATGCGTTAGTAAAGCACTAACAAAATAACAAGTTAACAAAATAACAAGATAAAATAAAGTCATGACAAACTACAAAGAAATAGGACTGGTGAACACTCGTGCTATGTTCGCCAAAGCCGTGGACGGCGGCTATGCCATCCCGGCATTCAACTTCAACAACATGGAGCAGCTCCAGGCTATCATCATGGCAGCCGTGGAGACCAAATCGCCCGTGATACTGCAGGTGTCCAAAGGTGCCCGCAACTACGCTAACCAGACCCTTCTGCGCTATATGGCCGAAGGTGCTGTGGAGTATGCCAAAGAGCTGGGTTGCGCTCATCCTGAGATAGTGCTCCACCTCGACCACGGCGACAGCTTCGAGCTCTGCAAGAACTGCATCGAGACCGGATTCAGCTCGGTGATGATCGACGGCTCTGCCCTCCCCTACGACGAGAACGTGGCCTTGACCCGCAAGGTGGTTGAATTCGCCCACCAGTACGACGTGACCGTCGAAGGCGAACTGGGAGTGCTGGCAGGTGTCGAAGACGAGGTGTCGGCCGCCGAGAGCCACTACACCAAACCCGAAGAGGTGATCGACTTCGTCACGAAGACCGGCGTGGACTCGCTGGCTATCTCCATCGGAACGAGCCACGGTGCCTACAAGTTCACCCCCGAGCAGTGCACCGTCGACCCGAAGACGGGCCGTCTGCTGCCTCCTCCGCTGGCTTTCGACGTACTGAAAGCCATCGAGGAGAAGCTCCCCGGATTCCCCATCGTGCTCCACGGCTCCAGCTCGGTGCCGCAGGAGGATGTTGACATCATCAACGCCAACGGTGGCGCCCTGAAGCAGGCTGTCGGCATTCCCGAAGAGCAGCTGCGTCAGGCTTCGAAGAGCGCTGTCTGCAAGATCAATATCGACAGCGACAGCCGTCTCGCCATGACCGCCGCCATAAGAAAGACGCTGGCTGAGAAGCCCGCCGAGTTTGACCCGCGCAAATATCTGGGCCCAGCTCGCGACAGGATGAAGGACCTCTACAAGCACAAGATCACCGACGTGCTCGGTTCGGACGGCAAACTGTTACAACTTTGAACGACGACTGCATAGAAATACGCGGCGCTCGCTGCAACAACCTGAAGAACATCGACGTCGACATACCGACTGGTAAGCTCGTCGTCATCACAGGTTTGAGCGGCAGCGGCAAATCGAGCCTGGCCTTCGACACTCTGTATGCCGAAGGTCAGCGCCGCTATGTAGAGAGCCTCAGCAGCTACGCGCGCCAGTTTATGGGCAGGATGGCCAAACCGGAGGTGGACTACATCAAAAACATCTCGCCGGCCATCGCCATAGAGCAGCGGGTGAACAGCAGCAACCCTCGCTCGACGGTGGGCACCAGCACCGAGATATACGAGTATCTCAAGCTGCTCTTTGCCCGCATCGGTCGCACCTTCTCCCCCATCTCGGGAGTGGAGGTGAAGCGGCACTCGGTGAGCGACGTCACCGACTACATCTGCCAGCTGCCTGACGGCGACCGGGCGATGATCTACGCCCCGTTGCAGGTGACCAAAGAGCGGCCGCTGAAATCTCAGCTCGAAATACTCCATCAGGAAGGCTTCATGCGTGTCTCCATCGCCGGCACGATAGTGAAGATTGAAGACTACCTGCAAGCGGGCACCAGCCAAAAGACTGCGGACAGCGACGTAATGCTGCTGGTTGATCGCATCGAGGTGCATCATGACGATGACGGCCTGGCTGCACGTGTGGCCGAATCGGTGCAGACTGCCTTCTTCGAGGGCAGAGGCGAGTGCGTGGTGTGCAGCAACTCCTCCGAAGCTCGCTTCTCCAACCGTTTCGAAGCCGATGGTATCTCCTTCGAAAAGCCCAACCCCAACTTCTTCAGCTTCAACAACCCCTACGGGGCCTGTCCCACCTGCCAGGGTTACGGCAGCGTCATCGGCATCGACGAGCACATAGTCATCCCCAACCCTTCGCTCTCCATCTACGACAACGCCGTCGTATGCTGGCGGGGTGAGAAGATGCAGGAGTGGCGCACCTTCCTGATAAAGCAGTCGACCAAGATCGGATTTCCCATACATACACCATACCGCGAGCTCACGCAAGAGGAGAAAGACATCCTCTGGCACGGCAAAGGCAACTGGGAGGGTATCGACGGCTTCTTCAAGTGGGTCGAGAGCCAGAGCTACAAGATACAATACCGGGTGCTCATGGCCCGCTATCGTGGCAAGACCGTCTGTCCCGACTGTCACGGGAGTCGGCTGAGGAAAGACGCCGACTACGTCAAGGTGGGTGGCAAGAGCATCACCGAGCTCGCCAACATGCAGGTGAACGACCTGCAGCGATGGTTCAACGACCTGCAGCTCACCGACCACGAACAGAAAATCACAAGCCGCATTCTCGTCGAGTTGCGCAACCGCATCGGCTACCTTATGGAAGTCGGTCTCGGCTACCTCACCCTGAGCCGCCTTTCGAACACCCTCTCGGGCGGCGAGTCGCAGCGCATCAACCTCTCGACCTCGCTCGGCAGCTCGCTGGTGGGCTCGATGTACATCCTCGACGAACCTTCCATCGGACTTCACAGTCGCGACACAGACCAGCTCATTGGTGTGCTGAAACACCTGCGCGACATAGGCAACACCGTCATCGTGGTGGAGCACGACGAGGAGATAATCCGCGCCGCCGACTACATCATCGACATCGGACCGCTGGCTGGCCGTCTCGGCGGCGAGGTGGTCTTCGCTGGCCATTGTGACGAGGGTGTCTGGAAGCAGGGTCTCACCAAGAAGAAAGTAACAGCCTCGGACATAAAGAAATCTCTCACGCTGCAGTACCTCAACGGCTCGATAGACATTCCCGTACCACCGAGCCGCCGGCGCTGGCGCGACCGTATACATATCGAAGGGGCCTACTGCAACAACCTCAAAGACCTCACCGTCGACATTCCGCTCAACACCATGACTGTGGTCACCGGCGTCAGCGGGTCGGGCAAGACAAGCCTGGTGAAGCAGGTGCTCTACGATGTGCTAAAACACCGCTTCGACAGCGCTCCCGACTACACAGGGCAGTGTGTCTCGCTCTCAGGCGACCTGCAGTCTATCACCGGAGTCGAGCTGGTCGACCAGAACCCCATCGGACGGTCGACACGCAGCAACCCCGCCACCTACATGAAAGCCTACGACGAGATACGCCAGCTCTTCGCCATGCAGCCTCTCGCCAAATCACGAGGCTACAAGCCTGGCTTCTTCTCGTTCAACACCGAAGGCGGTCGCTGTGAACGTTGCGAGGGTGAGGGTTACGTCACCATCGGCATGCAGTTCATGTCGGACCTCCATCTGGTGTGCGACGAGTGTCACGGTACGCGGTTCAAGGAGGAGACCCTGGAGGTCAAATACAACGGGAAGAGTGTGAGCGATATCCTCGACATGACCGTCGACCAGGCTATCGAGTTCTTCACAGAAGACGATAGCAGTCAGACGGGTCAGACGGGTCAGACTAGTCAGACTTCAAATGCAGTCAAGCAGTCGCTCTCTGCCATCTGCAGCCGTCTGCAGCCTCTGCAGGACGTGGGACTCGGTTATCTCAAACTCGGACAGGGCAGCAGCTCGCTCTCGGGCGGAGAAGCCCAACGTGTGAAGCTCGCGTCATACCTCACCAAAGGCAGGGACGCCAACCACAAACTCTTCATCTTCGACGAACCCTCCACCGGACTTCATTTCCACGATATAAAGAAGCTGCTCAAGTCTTTCGACGACCTCATAGCCAACGGACACAGCATAGTCGTCATCGAGCACCACCCCGACATCATCAAGTCTGCAGACTGGGTCATCGACCTCGGACCGGAAGGAGGTGACCAAGGCGGCACTCTCGTCTTCGCCGGCACCCCTGAAGATCTGGCAAAATGCAAGCAGTCCTACACCGCCAAAGCGATAAAAGACAAAGTGGGCAGCAAATAGCAGACAGTAACCATATCAACCCCTACACCCATACACCATTACACCGTTACACCCATACACCATTACACCCCTACACCCCATTAACATCCAACAATGAACAAATACCTGAAAACCATACACCGTTCATCTCTCATCGGACTCTACTGTTCGATGGCGCTGGTTGCCATCGTTGTGGCGATAAACTATTTTTCCAAATGGCGTATCACCGGCATAAGCCTGCCGATGGGTCGCGCTATGCTCATAGCTGGCACCGTGCTGGCCGTCCTCGTCACAGCGGTAGCCATACTCACCATACGCCGATTCACCCCCAAGATACGCCGTCTCGATGACGTAGAGCAGAAACTGCGACTCTATGCCGGCAACACAGCCCGACTCTACTACACCGTCCTCGCCACCGTCGCCATCGAATCTCTTTTCGTCATCCTCTCTGGCAACACCATCCTCATCATGGTGACACTCCTGCTGGTCATGATGCTCTTCCTCGCCTACCCTAACATGTACAAGATAAAGGTCGACCTCGGACTTGACGACGAGACGATGAAAAACCTTTTCGGAGACAAGTATATCTGCGAAAAGAAAGACGACTCAGAAAACGAAGAGAACCAGTGACCATTGCAGCCATATCAACGCCGACGGGCATAGGCGGCATCGCCGTCATCCGACTTTCGGGTGACGAGGCCAAATCCATCGCCGAACGCTTCGTCAAGCCGCTGACCGACCATCGAGTCGTCTACTCGCCTTTCGTAGTCGACGGTGAGACGTTAGACGAGGTGATGGCCACATACCTACAAGCACCTCACTCCTACACCGGCGACGACACCGTAGAGATAGCCTGTCACGGCTCTCTCTACATACAACAGGCCATACTGCAACAGCTGCTACAAGCAGGCGCCAGAATGGCCGAACCAGGCGAGTTCACCAGACGTGCGTTCATCAACGGACGACTCAACCTCTCCCAAGCCGAAGCCGTAGCCGACCTCATCAACTCCACATCGGAGGCATCAAACAAGCTCGCCATAAGCCAGCTGCGAGGGGGCTATCAGCAGAAGTTGAAGACAATGCGGCAAGAGCTGCTCGACCTCACCGCCCTGCTCGAACTCGAGCTCGACTTCAGTCAGGAGGATGTGGAGTTTGCCGACCGAAGCCGCCTGCTGACCCTTACCGAATCCATCGAAAGCGAAGCCAGCCGTCTGGTAGAGAGCTTCCGCACTGGCAACGCCGTGAAGAACGGAATACGGGTTGCCATAGTTGGGAATCCCAACGTGGGCAAGAGTTCGCTACTTAACGCTCTCCTCGACGACGACCGGGCCATCGTGAGCAATATCCCGGGCACCACCCGAGACACCATCGAGGACACGCTCACCATCGACGGTCACCTCATCCGCTTTATCGACACCGCCGGCATCAGACAGAGCGACAACCCAATAGAGCAGGCTGGCATCGACCGAAGCCGAAAGGCGGCGAAGGAAGCCGACGTGGTGATATATGTGCAGGATGCGACAGATTGTCAAAGCACCCCGAACATTCCAGACACCCAAGCGACGATAATAGCCGCCCTCAACAAGTGCGATTTGATTGAAGCAGGCAGCGGGCAGCAGGCAGCAGGTAGTCATTCAAGCATTCAAGCACTCAACATTTCCGCCAAGACCGGGATGGGACTTGAGGAATTAAAAAAAGCTATCGTCGCACCGTTCAAGGAGGTGGGCGACAGCGCCATGCTCACCAATCTGCGCCACTACGAGGCAATGAAACGGTTGCTCGACGCCATCCGACTTGTCAAGCAAGGACTCCAATCGGAGACTCCCTCCGACCTCGTAGCCATCGACCTCCGCGATGCTATCCACCAGATAGGCACCATCACCGGAGAGGTGACCACCGACGAAATACTCGGCACCATCTTTTCACGTTTCTGCGTCGGTAAATAGCCATGATACCAGCCGTTTCAATATATATCATCCTCATCAACCTCATCGCCTTCGTCGTTTTCGGCATAGACAAGAGGAAAGCACGCAAGGAACAATGGCGCGTTCCCGAAAGCACCCTTTTCATACTTGCGATAATAGGAGGCAGCATCGGAGCCCTACTGGGGATGCTGGCATTCCGCCACAAGACCAAACACCGCAAGTTCACCATCGGAATCCCGCTGATCCTCACCCTGCAGATAGCCCTATTGGTAACCCTCTGTCCATAACAATATTTTCCCTACATATTCGTTATTTTCACGTAAGTTTTTTTAACATACTTTACAAATGCTTCAACTACAATATATCAAAGATCATCGCGACGAGGTTATCACCCGTCTGAAAATCAAGAACGTACAAGATGTTGAAAACCGTATAGACAGCATCATCCGACTCGACGAGCAACGTCGCACACTCCAGGCTAAAGCCGACGCGGTGAAAGCCGACCAGAACCGCATAGCCAAAGAGATCGGTGCCCTCATGAAACAGGGTAAACGCGAAGAGGCAGAGGCCGCCAAAGCGCAGACAGCCACATTGAAAGCAGAAGAGAAAGAACTGAGCGAACAGCAGTCGGCAGTCAGCCGTCAGTTGGACGAAGAACTTATCTCGCTGCCCAACGCTCCGCATATAACCGTTCCTGTAGGAAAGAGCGAAGCCGACAACGTGGTGGTTGGCGAATTCGGCACCAAGCCTGACCTGCCAGCCGACGCTCTGCCCCACTGGGACCTCTGCGCAAAATACGACATCGTAGACTTCGAGCTCGGTAACAAGATCACGGGAGCAGGATTCCCCGTCTATAAAGGCAAGGGTGCCCGCCTTCAAAGAGCCTTGATAAACTTCTTCCTGAACGAAGCCGCTGACGCTGGATTCATAGAGATACAGCCACCGCTGATGGTGAACGAAGCCTCAGGACTCGGCACAGGTCAGCTGCCCGACAAAGAGGGACAGATGTACGCCATCCCGCTCGACGGATTCTACATGATACCCACCGCCGAAGTGCCTATCACGAACATATACAGAGGCGAGATCGTCAGCGCCGACCAGTTCCCCATCAAGCATGTGGGCTATTCGGAGTGCTTCCGTCGCGAAGCCGGCAGCTACGGCAAGGACGTGCGCGGATTGAACCGCCTGCACGAGTTCTCGAAGGTGGAGATAGTGGTCATCGAACACCCCGACCGCTCATACGACCAGCTGGAAGAGATGAAGAAACACGTTGGAGGACTGCTCGAGAAGCTGGGCCTCCCCTACCACATACTGAAACTCTGCGGCGGCGACATAAGCTTCACCTCGGCTATGACCTTCGACTTCGAGGTATGGAGTGCGGCTCAGAAACGCTGGCTGGAGGTGTCGTCGGTATCGAACTTCGAGACCTTCCAAGCCAACCGTATGAAGCTGCGTTTCAAAGATGCCGACGGCAAGATGAAGCTCGCCCATACGCTGAACGGATCGGCATTGGCGCTACCACGCATCATGGCAGCCCTGCTGGAGAACAACCAGACGGCAGACGGCATAGTGATGCCCGAAGTGCTGCGCCCCTATTTGGGATTCGAGAAGATAAATTAAAATTAACGAAAACGATAACGATAACGAAAAACTTAAGGGGCGTCCCGTCGGGACGCCCCTTATTATCTATAGTTTGAGAAGAACTATCTTATTTGCGAGGGCCGAAGTGGAAGTTGAGACGGAGAGCCACCGTGCCGTAGTCACGAGTGACGGGCTTGGGGTCGTAATCCGACTTGCTCGGAGGAAGCGCCCCTATAAAATCATTATCGTACTGCGAAGCACGTTCTGAAAGGTCGGAGGCGGGGAGCAGGTCGATTTCGGAGTTCTCCTTCAGCATGATCTTGTGCGAGCCGAAACCGTAGTAGTAGACACCGACGGAGACCCAGTCGGAGAAGAAGCAACCGACTCCCACATTGCCAGAGAGGGCACCTTTGGCATTGTAGCGGTAGTCATCGCCAGCACCTTGGGCTTTGCCATATTCGCTTGAGATGAAGAGCAGGTCGTAGCCGATGCCAAATTCAGCATAAGGCTTGATGATGTCGGTCACCGGGTAACGGTACTGAGCACCGATGTAGAGAGGCACGTTGATGTACTGAGGATAGGTATTGTTGGCCTCGTCGAACTGAGTGCGGAGAGCCTTGTTGGGACGGTTCCAGAAGCCGTTGATTTCGACATAAGGAAGAACCTCACCATACTCGCTGTTGTTGATGGGGATACGGTAGCCGAAACGGAAAGCGAAACCGAGCATATTAGAAGAGTTGTTCATAATATACTGAGTACCCATCAGACCCTGAGAGTTACCCATGATTCCGCCAGCGGAAACCGGTATTTCAGTCTTCATAGCACCCGTGGCGAGACCGCCAGTGAGAGAGAGGCCGAATTCGAACTGTGCGTTAGCTGTAAAGCCGGCGAAGCAGAAAGCTGCTCCGAGCACTAACGTTTTAAAAATGTTTGTCTTTTTCATATTACAATCATTTTGAATTAGAGAGGCAAAGGTAATATTTTTTTTTGAATAACATCATCTTTATGCAAAAAAGGACATTCATATCAATTGATTCCGAAGACGCCGGTGATGCCGCCAGCAAAGAGTTTAACGGACATGGCGAGCAGGATGACACCAAAGAATTTGCGCAACACATAGATCACGTCCGTACCCAGTTTGTTGGCGATCTTGTCGAGGTAGCGGATGACAAAATAGTCGAGTACGATATTCAGGAAAAGACCGATGAGGATGTTCACAGAGGCATACTCAGCCCGCAGGGATATGAGGGCAGTGATGGCACCAGGTCCAGCGATGAGGGGGAACGCTACCGGCACCACGCTAGCGCCACTGGTTGTGGCCTCGTTCTTTATTATCTCGCGACCCAGCACCATCTCGAGGGCGAGGATGAAGAGCACCAAAGCGCCGGCGACAGCGAAGGAAGCCGAGTCGATACTGAAGAGGTGGAGGAGTGCATCGCCCACGAAATAGAACGCCACGAAGAGGATAAGAGCCACGAGGGTAGCTTGGAAAGGCTTGATGGCCTTGCCCTGATTGCGCATCGAGACGAAGATAGGAATGGAGCCTGTGATGTCGATGATGGCGAACATAACAAGGAAGGCGCTGAAGATCTCTACGATATTAATCTGCTGAAACATAGTCAATTCTAATTAAAAGCATTTGACAATAAACAAGGTGCAAAGATAGCAAAAAGTTAGGGAATGCGTGAATGTGTAAATGTGTGAATATGGTAATGTGTTAGTGGGAGAAAGGTGGGAGTTAGATGGGAGTCATGATAGAATGCTTTAATGTGTGAATATGTTAGTGCGGTTGAGTCGGACTTGGTCAACGGTCAACTGGTCAATTCACTTTGCAATACAGAACATTCATTCGAATTTTGAAAAATCTTTGTACTTTTGCAGAGCTTTTGTCGACGACGTTTGCCGGCATCGGATATCAGTCACAATGAAGAAAATAAGCTTATTTATTATACTTGCAGCCTTTGCATGCATGCTTTCGGCACAGACGTCGAACCTGCCAGGCATGAAAGAGCTGAAGGAAGGACATTTCGCGAAGGCGGAACGGAAGATAGTGAAAGCCTACAAGTCGGACTCGTCGAATGTGACGAACTGCTACCTTATGGGGTTGCTTTACGGTAACACGAAGAACCCACGACGCAACAACGAGCGAGCATACCAGGCGCTGTTGCGAGGCCGAGAGCTGATGGGCAACCTTAACAACCTGAGCAAGAGCCTGCTCAAACGCGACGGAGTGAGCCTCGAAGCCATAGAGAAGAGCCTGGAAGAGGTGACGGCACAAGGGTTGGCAGACGCCAGCGCAATAAACACCAAGGAGGCCTACAACCACTACCGCGACTACTATGCGGCCACAATAACGAAAGAGCAAGACTATGCCGCGAGGGAAGGCATAAGCGGTATCGACTTCGACATAGCCGAGAGGGAGAACAGCATCGAAGGTTACGAGCATTTCGTGTCGATGCATCCCGAATCGTCGAAAGCGGAGGTTGCGGAACAGAGGATACACGCGATGGCCTACGCTAAAGCCAAAAGCCTGAACACGCTGAAAGCCTACGAGCGGTTTGTAGACGAATATCCCGACTCGGAAGAAGCGGAAGAGGCAGAACAGCAAGTATACAGCATGATGTACTACAAGGCGATGGCTCAGAACACCGAGGAGGCGTTCCGCCGCTACGCACAAGACTATCCAGACAGCCCCTACGCAGCGCAAGCCAGACGCAAGGCGAGCGCGATGCATTTCGCCAAAGATACCGACCCGAACGACTGGGAGAGCTTCAAACGGTATATCGAGAGACATCCAGATGAGACCAGACGAGTGGAGGAAGCAAAACGTATAATCGTGGACATCTCGATAGAGAACAAGAACGCCGACGGACTGGAGTGGAGCCTGCACAAGTGCGACTCCAGCCTGCGGGACACGATAGTGCGCGCCATGCACGACCTGTATGTGAACAGCGACAGGATAGCCGAATTCGAAGCCGTATACGGACGTATCGTGCCATCAGACCTGAAGAAGAAAGACCAGGAGGCGCTGGACGCCATACTGGACGTGCAGACCAACGACCGCTCGAGCGTGGTGAAAGCGATAAAAGCGATAGCACCATACCGCATTGCTTACGACCTGCTGCTCTACATGATAGAACTCGACGCCAGCCGCGGGAAATGGGAATATGTGAAGAAGAACGTGTTCGAGTTTGAAGAACTTTTCGCCGGTAACGACGAGTATGCGGCGCTGAAAGCGACCGTGTCGGCACCAGAGAGGAAGCTCAACCGACAAGCCCTCGACGCTAACATCAACACCCCCACGGGCGACGAATACTCGCCGGTAGTGAGTGCAGACGAGCAAACCATATACTTTGCCGGAAAGAACCGCAAAGGCAACATCGGAGGCGAGGATATCTTCATGTCAACGAAGAACGCGTCGGGGCAATGGAGACGAGCCTACCCTGTCCCCGGGTTGAACACCACAGGCCACAACGAGTCGCCCTCGTCGATATCGCGCGACGGACAGACCATCATCATCTTCCAGAACGGCAAGCTTATGATATCGCATAGGGACGACCTGGGATGGACGATGCCCAAGCCGCTTCCCAAACAGCTGCAGACAGGCACGTGGCAGTCGGACGCGATGATAACGCCCGACGGACGCGCGATACTCTTCACCGCCCGCACCAAGACCGAGCACGAGGTGGCCCCCTCGATGAACATATATGTCACAACCCTCAAAAACGACGGCAGCTGGAGCGAACCGGTTAGCCTCGGTCCCACGATAAACACCTTCGGAAACGACAGAGCCCCATTCCTACATGCCGACATGAAGACACTCTACTTCAGCTCGAACCGCCACTCGAACATAGGGAAACTCGATGTCTTCAAGAGCGAGCGACTCTCGGACGAGAGTTGGACCGAATGGAGCGAGCCAGTCAACCTGGGCAAGGAGATAAACACCGTAGGCGATGACTGCTGGTTTTCGGTGAACGTGGACGGAACGAAAGCCTACATGTCGACCAAGATAGGCGAATCGCAGGAGATATGCACCATAGACCTTCCGGAAGATATGAGACCCAGCAAGGTGGCGACCCTCACAGGCAAGGTGAACGACGTGAACGGCACCCCGCAAGGAGTGGAGCTGCGCTGGATAGACCTTCAGACAGGCAAGCTCTGCGGCATCTACAAAACCGACCCGACGAACGGCAGCTTCTATATCACCCTGCCGCTGGGAAAACAATATGAATACTACATCGCCAACGAAGGCTACTACCCCACCTCGGGCAGCATAGACCTGCGCACCACCTCGCTCGCCAAGAAAGAGCATACGGTTCTGGTTACCGCAAACGCCGACCAGATGACACAAGGATGCAGCGGACTGCCTGTAGAGGGGATGTATTTCAGCAACTCGAAAAGCAGCCTGACCCCACAGTCGAAATATGCCGTAAAACGTCTTGCGAAGACGGTGAAGCAGGTGGCTGGCAGCGGACAGCGGACAGTAGCCATCACCGTATACACCGACGCAGAGGAGTTGGGCAAGACGACAAACCTCGACCGTCAGCGAGCAGAAGCCGTGAAAGAGGCGCTGGTGAAAGCCGGATGCAAGGCAGAGACGATAACGGTGAAGGTGAAAGAATTCGAGAAAGGGAAAACGTTGCCGTCAAGACTGCGCAAGCACAAGAGCCTGATGACGGCGGAGTTTTGAACCTCACCCAAGCCATTCTGAATTTTGGATTCTGAATGACGAGAGTGGTAGGTTAGTTTATTATTAGTTGCGGCCTTCTTCGGGGGCAGCTATCCATACAATGAGGTAAGCCCAGAAGCCTAAGCTACCACAGAGGAGCGCGACCAGAAAACAGATGCGCACTACGGTGGGGTCGATGTTTAGATATTTGGCAAGACCACCACAGACGCCGGCAATACGACGGTCGGTGGTGCTGCGGGTCAGACGACGATAGGTGTTTTCTTCCATTATGGTAAAAGGGTTAAAGGTTAAGGGTTAAAGGTTAAAGATTTTGAAACAGTTATTTGGAGAAGCGTGGTGTTACACTTCTTTTATTACTTGCTGGGCGAGTTCGTTGGCGCGGGATTCGTCTTTGGCTTCGCTGTAGACGCGGATGATAGGCTCGGTGTTGCTCTTGCGGAGATGCACCCAGCCGTCGGGGAAGTCGATCTTCACGCCGTCGATGGTGGTCACCACACATTCAGGCATAGCCTTATACTTGGCGGCGAGACGAGCGAGGAGAGCGTCCACGTCGATATCGGGAGTGAGGTCGATGCGGTTTTTGGATATGATATACTCAGGATAGGTTTTCCTAAGTTCACTTACCTTCATCTTCTTCTTAGCCAAGAGGGTGAGGAAGAGTGCTACACCCACGAGAGCATCGCGGCCATAGTGGAGTTCGGGATATATGACGCCACCGTTGCCCTCGCCGCCGATGACGGCGTTGGTGTTACGCATGAGGGTGGTGACGTTGACCTCGCCCACGGCGGCGGCGTTGTACTGAGAGCCAGCATAGCGAGCCGTCACGTCACGCAGAGCACGTGATGAGGATAGGTTGGAGACGGTGTTGCCTGGAGTATGGGAAAGCACGTAGTCGGCCACGCTGACGAGAGTGTACTCCTCGCCGAACATCTCGCCGGTCTCACATACTAGCGCCAGACGGTCGACATCGGGGTCGACGACGATACCCAGATCGCAATGGTTTTCAGCAACGGTAGCCGATATGTCGGTCAGGTTTTGCGGGATGGGTTCAGGGTTATGAGAGAAACGGCCAGTAGGGTCGCAGTTGAGCTCCACAATATCGTCCACGCCGAGTTTTCTCAGCAGACGAGGGATGGCGATGCCACCCGTCGAGTTGACGGCGTCGACAGCCACCTTGAAGTGAGATGCGGCAATAGCGTCGCGGTCAACCAATTTGAGAGCAAGGACCTGCTCGATATGACGGTCGATGGTGGAGTCGTCGACGGTGACCGAGCCAAGGTCGTGCACCTCGGCATAGTTGTAATCGTCCAGCTCGGCCAGACGCAACACCTCAGCACCCTCGTCGGCATTGATGAACTCACCACGACTGTTGAGGAGCTTCAGAGCGTTCCACTGGATAGGGTTGTGCGAGGCGGTGATGATGATGCCGCCGTCGGCGTGGTGGTTTATCACGGCCATCTCGGTGGTGGGAGTGGTGGAGAGGCCAGTCTCAATCACATCGACGCCCATACCCACCAGAGCCCCGACGACGAGACGGTCGACCATCTCGCCCGAAAGGCGAGCATCACGACCAACGACCATTTTCAACTTACCACCACCCTCTTTTCCACGAAGCAGGAATGTGGCGAAAGCAGAGGTGAATTTTACAACATCTATAGGGCTCAAGCCCTCTCCCGGACGGCCACCTATGGTGCCACGTATGCCGGATATGGATTTAATAAGGCTCATAATCGTGTTTATTGATTTTCGAGAGTGCAAAAATAGCATTTTTCATAAGCACACAGAGAACATTGGATACGTTTTTTCGCACGGAGAATTGTTGATAATTATTTTTTTATTATATTTGCGTTTAAGTTTAATCTTGCGTGCGCACAACACTCGTCTGTGTGACAGCAAGTTGTGATTGTAATAAATATATAAAGTACAAATATATGCACATTGCTATTGCGGGAAACATCGGATCGGGCAAGACCACATTGACCAAACTTTTGGCAAAACACTATGGATACCGACCGGTATACGAAAGCGGAAACAATCCGTACATGAACAGCTTCTATGAGGACATGCGCCGATGGGCGTTCAACATGCACGTCTATTTTCTCCACACCCGCTTCAAGCAGCTGGTGGATATCCGCAAGGAGAACCCCAACATCATACAGGACCGCACCTTATACGAGGATGCCTACATCTTCGCCCCGAACCTACATGCTATGGGACTGCTCAACACCCGCGACTTCGACAACTACATACAGTTGTTCGAACTGCTCAACTCGTTTGTGCAGCCACCCGACCTGCTGATATACCTGAGAGGAGATGTGCCGACGCTGATAAAGCAGATACAGAAAAGAGGCCGCGACTATGAGAGCGGCATACGCCTCGACTACCTCACCAGCCTCAACCAGCGTTATGAAGACTGGATTGCCGAATACAACCGCAGCAAGCTGATGATCCTCGACGTAGAAGAGATAAACTTCGCCGACAACCCAGAGGATCTGGGCACCGTGATAAACAAGATAGACGCCGAATTCAACAGCCTCTTCAGCTAAACCAAGCGAGTCGGTCACACCAGAAAACGACAAAGACACTTGAAAGCCATAGCCATCATACCAGCCCGTTACGCATCAAGCCGATTCCCAGGCAAGCCACTTGCCGACCTGGGAGGGAAGCCTGTGGTGCAATGGGTCTACGATAGGTTGAAAGGCATAGAACAGCTTGACGAGGTGTGCGTAGCCACCGACGACGAGCGGATATCCGACGCCGTGCTGAAATTCGGAGGCAAATGTGTGATGACCCGCAGCAACCACAAAAGCGGCACGGAGAGGTGCAGCGAAGTGGTGGAGAAACTTGCAGCAGAGGGTAAGGAATACGATGTGGTGATTAACGTTCAGGGCGACGAACCGTTTGTGAATAGAAAGCAGATAAGCACCCTGCTCAGCATGTTCGAAGATAGAGATGTCGAGATAGCGACGCTGGCAAAGAAGATAACATCGCACGAAGAGCTCATGTCGCCCAACAACGTGAAAGTGGTGACAGACAAATGGGGCGACGCACTCTATTTCAGCCGCACCCCCATCCCCTATCTGCGCGACTGCGACGCAACACAATGGCACAACCATCACGACTACTACAAGCACATAGGCATCTATGCCTACCGCTCAGAAATACTGAAAGAGCTGGTGACGCTTGACGAGACACCGCTCGAGAGAGGCGAAAAGCTGGAGCAGCTGCGCTGGCTGGAAGGCGGCTACGCGATAAGTGTGGCAGAGACCACATGCGAGAATATCGGGATAGACACGCCCGAAGACCTGCAGAAAGCACAAGAATACCTTAAAAGACGATAATACAAAAATCACAATATGAATATCACAGACTACATCGTAGAATGTCTCAAGAAAGGCAAGACCGTTGAAATTCCAGGAATAGGAACGTGGAAATCCGTAAACGAAACAGCACATTTCGACGAACAGACAGCCACCTTCTACCCCACACGAACTGTAGTGAATTTTGAATCCCGCACCGCAGGCAACGAAGAGTTCATAGCTTACATAGCCGACTCGGAGTGCGTCCCCACAGACGTAGCCAAGCAGATGGTGCGCAACTATGCCGAAGTGCTCGACGAGAAGCTCAGCAAAGAAGGCACCGTCACCATCGGTATGTTAGGTGACCTGCAGTCGCAAGGAGGCAGCAAGAGCTTCGCCTCCAAGCCGCTGTCGTCAGACCAATCCTCACCCCTCGCCGGCATCAAGACCTACAATAACGCCATAAGCGAAGACCCGTTCGCAATATTCGACCCCGCCAAACGAGAAGTCCTGGCAGCCAAACAGCAGCAAGAGGCCGCAGCAGCAGCCGAAGCAGCAAGACTCTCAGGTGTGGCGAACATCGTAGGAGGCCATGATGTGATGAAAGGCAACGAGACCGTCGAGCTGACCCCACAGGAGGTGAGAGAAAGAGAAAAACTCGTGAAAGAAGAGATGAAACGCCTCAAACAAGAGGAGAAAGACAAAGAGCGTGAAGCACGTGAAGCCGCCATCCGCGAACAGGACGACGCCAGACGTGCCGACGGCGAAGCTACCCCAGAGGATATTGAAGCCCAGAAGAAAGCAGAGAAAGAGGAGTTAGAAGCCAAGAAAAGAGCCGAGAAAGAGGAGTTAGAAGCTAAGAAGAGAGCAGAGAAGGAAGAGATGGAGGCTAAGAAGAAGGCAGAGAAAGAGGAAATGGAAGCCAAAAAGAAAGCAGAGAAAGAAGAGCAGGAAGCCCGCAAAGCCGAAGAGAAACGGCTGAAAGAGGAACAGGAAGCGCAGAAGAAAGCCGAGAAGGAAGAGATGGAAGCTAAAAAGAAGGCAGAGAAAGAGGAGATGGAAGCCAAGAAGAAAGCAGAAAAAGAAGAGTTAGAGGCTAAGAAGAAGGCTGAGAAGGAAGAATTAGAAGCCAAGAAGAAGGCTGAGAAAGAAGAGTTAGAGGCCCGCAAAGCTGAAGAAAAACGCATGAAAGAAGAGCAAGAAGCCCAGAAGAAGGCCGAAAAGGAAGAGCAGAAAGCCAAAGAGAAGCGCGAGAAAGAGGAGAAAGAAGCCAGCGAGAAAGCCAAGAAAGAGGAGCAGAAAGCCAAAGAGAAAGCAGAGAAAGAGGCAGAGAAGCGCAACAAAGAAGAGTTAGAAGCCAAGAAAAAAGCCGAGAAAGACGCACAGAAAACCAAAGAACAACAAACCAAAGCCGACAAAAAGGCCATGAAGAAAGCAGCCAAAGAAGAAAAAGAGGCCAAGAAAAAAGCCACTAAAGAAGAAAAAGAAGCTATGAAACGTCAAAAGAAAGAAGAACGCAAAGCCGAAAAACTGGCAAAGAAACAGGCAGCCGCAGCCGATCCGCTGGCAGTTCCCGAAGTGTCGTTCGATGCCGAAGACAAGAAAGAGGAGAAAAAAGGCAAGAAGAAAGGCAAAGCCTGGCTCTGGATACTTATCGTGCTGCTGTTGTTACTGCTGTTGGGATGTGCAGCCGTCTATCTGGGCAAGCCCGCCTTTGTCAAACCGGCACATGAGTGGTTCTTCACCAACGTGCTGAAACAAAACCAGAGAGAGACCGCTGAACTGGATATCGACAATATGGTGACCAACAGCGGTCAGGACCAGACGGTCAGCAGCCAGCAGGCGACAGCCAGCAGGCAGCAGGCAGCGGTCAGCGGTCCAGCTATGGCAGCAGCCGAAGTCTATGCCGACGCATGCCTCTTCTCGTTCAGCGAGCTGCTCACCGAGTTTGATGCCGCTGACATAGAGAATAGAGCCGACGCAATCAACGACTATCTGAGCGGATATATCACCAACTACCTGAAAGAGAAACGCTACACCACCGCGAAGGTGCCGATGATGGAACGCATCCACCAGTATTCGGTGAGCCGTCTGACGGAACTCTACGACAACAGCGGCTATGCCGAAGAGCGTTTCATCCCGAGTGCCGACTACGTGAGCAAATACATCACAGACTACAAGAAAGCCCACAAAGGCCGCCAAAAACAGGTGATGGTGCAGAGTGAGATTATGGACCGCACGTTCCTCGACAACATGCTCAGCGGCATGGTAGACGAACTGGGACTGAAAGCCGACGACGCCAAAGTGCAGATGCCGCCTAAGACCGAGCCCGTGGTGCCCGTCATCAAGACCGAGAAGAAGTCGCGCCAAGGATTCGACCTGATAGCCGGATTCTATACCAACGCCACCACAGCACAGAAGATGGTAGACCGACTGAAAGGTTATGGCTGCAACGCTTACATCATAGAGATCAACCACGGATACTATGTCAGCATGGGCAGCGCCAAGACCCGCACTATGGCCGAAGAGCAATACCGCCAAGCCAAAGAGTGGTATGACGGAGACATCTCAATCAAGAGTTTTTAATCAATTATTGCTAGAATGCATGATTGCTTGAATGCTTGAATGCTTGAATAACTGAGACGATGGCCCACCACAAGTTAGAGCGATTCGCGGAAAACCTGACCTTCAAGAACCTGTTCCAGGTGTCGTTTGAACAGCTGGAGAGGGATGGGTTCGAATACCGCGGACGTTGGAACGAGTGGTTCGGCAACGACAACCCTATCACGCTGGAGCTCGGTTGTGGCAAAGGCGACTACTGCATAGCCCTCGCCAAGCTGCACCCCGAACGCAACTATATAGGCTTCGACATCAAGGGAGCGCGCCTGTGGCGAGGAGCCAAGACAGCCACCGAAGAGAAGATGGAGAACGTGACGTTCGTGCGCACGAGGATAGAGCTCATCAACCGTTTCTTCGACAAAGACGAAGTGTCGGAGATATGGATAACCTTCCCCGACCCCCAACCCAAGAAGCCTTTGAAGCGGCTCACCAGCGAACGGTTCCTGAGCTATTACAAGCAGTTTCTCAAAGAGGGGTCGCCCATACACCTCAAGACCGACTCGCAAGAACTGCATGCCTACACAATGGAAGAGGTCATCGCCCCAGCGGGATATGAGGTGGAATACCACACTACCGACCTTTATACCGACACCACCTACGAAGGCGAGGCCAAACTCACACAGACCTTCTATGAAAAGATGTTCTTGAAAGAAGGAAAACCGATAACGTACGTGAAATTTATAACACATTAAATAAACACTATTATGTCAGGACACAACAAATGGTCAAAGATCAAGAGAGCTAAGGGCGCTGCCGACGCAAAGCGTTCCAAACAGTATTCCAAAATTCTGAAAGAGGTGGCAGTAGCCGTCCGTGAAGGCGGACCTGATCCCGACAGCAATCCCCGTCTGCGTCTTTTGGTGCAAAACGCACGCGGCTGCAACATGCCTAAGGACACCCTGATGCGTGCCATCAACAAAGCCAGCGACAAGGACGCAGCCGTGCTGCAGGAGATAACCTTCGAGTGCCATGCCAACCACGGCATAGCGCTTTTCATCGAATGTCTGTCAGATAACAACATGCGTACTGTAGCCAACGTGCGAGCCATCATGAACAAGTTCGGCGGCACCTTGGAGACCAACGGCTCGCTGAGCTTCCTATTCACCCGCAAGGGTGTGTTCGTAATCCCGCGCAAACCCGAGATGGATGTTGACGAACTCGAGATGACCCTTATCGACGGCGGACTCGAGGAGATGGAGGTCGACGATGAGTACATCACCCTCTACACCGCATACGAAGACTTCGGCAACATGGTGAAGATGCTCGAAGACATGAAGATCGAGTGCGAGAGCGCCGAACTGCAGCGTATTCCGAACACCACCCGCCAGATTGACGAAGAGTCGATGCGCAAGGTGTTGAAGGTCATCAGCATGCTCGAAGAGGATGACGACGTGACGAACGTCTTCCACGACATGGAGATACCCGACGACTTCGAGGAAGAATAAGAACAATTGCGTAATTGCGTGAATGTGTGATTGCGAGAGTGGCTGACGCGGTCGCCACCCAAGCATTCGTACATTCAAACATTCAAGCAATGAAACTATATTTAGTTCCAACACCTATAGGGAACCTCGGCGACATGACATTCCGTGCCGTCGAGGTTCTTAAATCTGTCGACACCATCCTGGCCGAAGACACGCGCACCAGCCGCAAACTGCTGCAACACTTCGAGATAAACACACCGCTCGAAAGCTACCACATGTACAACGAGCACGGGCGAGTGGAGTCGCTGGTCGAGCGGCTTATGACGGGATGCACTATGGCAGTCATCACCGATGCCGGCACCCCCGGCATCAGCGACCCCGGGTTCCTTCTGGTGCGCGAAGCGCTGAAGAACGGAGTCGAGGTGGAATGCTTGCCAGGAGCCACAGCCGTCATACCCGCGTTGGCGTCGTCGGGATTGCCCTGCGACCGATTCGTGTTTGAAGGGTTCCTTCCGCACAAGAAAGGACGACAGACAGCCATCACCCGCATAGCGGCAGAAGAACGCACCAGTGTGATGTACGAGAGTCCCTATAGGCTGGTCAAGCTGCTCGACGAGCTCACCGCAGCCTGCGGAGGGGAACGGCAGGTGGCCGTATGCCGAGAGCTGAGCAAGCTGCACGAAGAGGTCTTCAGAGGCACCCTCAACGAAGCCCACACCCACTTCAGCCAGAAAGAGGTGAAAGGGGAGATTGTGGTGGTGCTGGGAGGAAGACAAAGTTGAGAATTGAAAGTTGAGAATTAAAGTATAAACTTATAATCTGTGGCTATCACTACGTTCATATTCCGGTTGGCTTGTGCTTTGATTGCGGGCATCATCATAGGAGCCCAACGAGAGCTCAAGCAACATCAAGCCGGCCTCACGACCAACTCGCTGGTGTCGGTGGGAGCCTGCATATTCATATTGATATCCGAGTCGGTCATCATGACCGCGATGGCGAACGGAGGACCTGTGAACAACGACAACCTGAGGGTGCTGTCGCAGGTGGTCACCGGCATCGGATTCCTCGGAGCCGGAGTTATCATGAAGAACGGGCTGACGATACACGGGTTGAGCTCGGCAGCCACGATATGGTGCTCGGCAGGCATAGGCTGCCTGTGTGGTTACGGCATGTGGGAAGAGGCACTAATAGCCGTCGCCGTCATCATCCTTATCAACTGGGGACTGAAAAGCATCGAAATCTTCTTCAAAAGAAAGCGCAACGACGAAGATGAGTGATGGATATAGATTAAAGACAAAAAAAACAAATAAAGACAAGAAAAAAGGAATTTTAGAGCACGATCCTGGGTTAAAGTGGCCAGTTTGAGAAATAAGTGCCGTCCTTGAGGGGATGGCTTTTTTTGTTTAAAAGGGAGGTGAAGCGCTCTTTTGAGGTTTTTTTTTGTTAAAAATGGGTGGTTTCTGTCAGATTATACTTGGATACGGTCGGTTGGTAATAGCGTATTATATTGATTTACAATGATTAATGATATAAATCCGACAAAAGACAGTTCCGACAGTTATTTTTGAGGTACTACGTTTCTTCTTATATTCTATATATATTATTAATTATTAATTAGTTATATATTATAGAAGGAGTTTCTGTCATGCGTTTTTTTAATTGTCGGAACTGTCTACTGTCGGAAACTGGGAGATTAATTTCCTTTATGAAATATCGTAACTATTGATATTGAGCCTTTTATAGGAAAGCTGTTTTTGAATTATCTATCAACTATCAGTTCTATCAGTTTTTTTCAGGGTACCCATTTCATCACTTTTTATCTATTATTATTTATATATATCTTATTATTAATTAGTTATAAGTATTATATAGGAGGATTTCTGAAATTGAGGGTGTCTTTTTTTTTAATTGATAGAACTGATAACTGATAAATTTTAATCATTCGTCATTTCCCTACGAGGCTTTGGGTTATTTTGGCAGATGGAATTTGAGAATTGGAATGCGGAGCTTGTACGGAGTTAGATGGGAGTTAAGTGGGAGTTAGATGATAGGTAAGTGATAGGGAGATGATAGGCAAGCCCAACTTTGAAAGCTGAAAATTGAATTTCGAATTACAGTTAAATGTTAAAATTTCATTTAGCAGACGGTTTTGAATTTATTTTGTTACTAACTATATAGGGGAGGGTCGAAAGTACGAAACAAAAAGAGACTAAATACGTTAATACTATAAAAAGCCTACGATGTCCACTATAAAACATATCGGTTCAAGGACTGGTATCGCCAGGGTTTTACTTCTGACGGTGATGCTGATATGTGGAAAGGCGACATTCGGACAGTGCAACCAGGGGATGGAGGGTACGGATTTCTGGCTTATGTTTTTGCAAAACACTGAGGACGATGACACTATACCAGAACTATCTGTTGTGGCTGCTGCATCATCTGACAGCACCGTCATAATCCTAAGCATACCCAATTTAGGCTACGCAGATACCACATTGGCGCAAGCTGGCGAAGTTGTAAAGCTTATACTTCCTTATGATTATGCGCGCACCAATCCTTACGGTATTATCTGCAACAATGGAATACATGTAACAAGCAGTTCATTGATTGCTCTATATGCATCAAATTTTCACCACCGCCTGTTCGACATGACGGCATTACTACCCACCGAATCACTTGACACCTCATACTTGATACAGACCGTCACCTACACGAACGGCATGGACCTGGAAGAAATAGGATTTGTCGCCCTAGAGGACAACACTATTTTGTCCATAGTGTTCCGTTCTCCGACTGAAGTAATAATCCAATATGACGAAGACCCTTACCCATTCGCAACATATTATGAAGCCTATGATACCCTACAGGTCACATTAAACAGCGGACAAAGCTTCCAACTTTCAAACAATGGATATGACTCTTACCTCTCTTTTGCCGGCACCCAAGTATTCTCAAATGGCAAGCCTTTCGCCGCGTTCCAAGGGTCGTATGGTTGCAATTTACGACTTGGCGATAATGCAGTGATGAGCACGCTCGACCACCTGTATGAACAGACGATTCCCACAAAATACTGGGGAAGGCGTTTTTTGATAATCCCGACATATAACTACAGCGTCGGAAGCGACATTGTCGAAGTGATGTCTGCCACGGACAACTGCGACGTACTTTTCAAAGGCGAATACATCCGCACCCTATCCGAGGGTGAGACGTTTTCAATTGAGTTGCGACAGATGGCCATCATCCATGGTGGTGAAACCGATGGATATCTTTTGGAAACCAGCGAGCAAGCCTGCGTATTTCTCTACATGGGTGTAGATACCATAACCGACGGAAACGAATTCAACCAATACCATAACATTGGAGACCCATCGTCGGTATATATCCCACCAATGGAGCAAGGGCCTGAATCTGTGATGTTCCAAACCGTTAATACAGTGGCCATACAACAGCACTATGTGAATGTGACCGTAAAGACAACAGACACGGCAACCGTACGCTTCGACCAAGAACACGTTCAATTTCACCCGCTAGATTGCGGCTACAGCTACGCAACATTCCTAGCCCCTGAGGGTGTCCACCATATCACTTCCAACAATGCCCAGATTCAAGCTATAGTCTATGGTCGCGGCACTCGTGAAAGCTATGCCTATGTAGCAGGAATGTCGACAAAAAACCTGAGCAACAAAATCTTCGCCAACAACATAGAAATCAAACGGCCAAATGACACAATCACCGCATGTGAGAGTGACAAGTTCTATTTTCTGGTGCGCACCGAGCCGCAGGGCCTGCCATTAGAATGGTTTATAAACGATGAGCCGCTAAACCATTACGACAGCACCTACCTTTACTCGGCAGGTGCGGCAGGATTCTACCACATATCGGTCGCGATACCAGACGCCTGCGACACGCTGAACGCATACGTAAGAGTGGCACACGACACGACATTCATAGACACCTGCATCTGCGAAGGTTCCACATTCTACTACGACGGCATAGAATTCAGCGAAGAGGGTATATTTACCGAGCGCGTCCTAGCACAGGAAGGATGCGAGTTTGCTAACGTCAATCTGCACATAAGATTGTTGCCACAATTGTCCATCGACTCCGTTTCATCGTGCGAAAACGAAACGACAACACTTAGTGTTTCTGTTACCTCGGACAACTATGAACCATTGTTGTGGCAGGCCAATCCATTCGACGAAAGTATGGCAGGACAGGAAACCGACAGCACAATAACAATCGCCCCTACCGTACCCACAATATACACCATAACCGTTGGAGATCAATGTCCGGCACATGATAGCATATCAGTCGAACCCGTTATAAATGTTCATGCCGCTATAGAGACTTACCCTAATCCGCTGACGGCCGACGACTTTTACATAACCGCCTACGACAACTCGACGGGAAACGGTGACAGGGCTTGGTTTGTGAACGACATCCTGACCAGCGAGGCAGGTCAGCAACTGTACTATCGACTGGATAAAGATGGCGATAGCATACGAATAAAGCTGGCTGTTTTCAACGAATTCTGTTCCGACACAGCGGAGGTAGCACTACGAGTGAGACACGATGCGCTGTGGGCACCAAACGTGTTCACTCCTACACTTGAAAACAACAACAGATTTGCAATCATAACGCGCGACATTGTCCAAACAAAACTGGAGATTTACAACCGCAGGGGACTGCTTGTGTTCAGCAGCGACAACCCGTACGGAGGATGGGACGGCACCCACCATGGACAACTATGCCAGAAAGACAGTTACGTTTGGAAGCTATGGTACCATCCGGTAGCAACCCCCAATGCCACACAGATGGCCATAGGGTCTGTAACGCTTCTACGATAGCTCGACCTACTTGCGTGGAACAATAGCAGGTTTTATATTGCGACACAACCCTTGTCTCAATCCAATCACTAGGCATATGTCATCATGACATATTGTCATGATTTAAGATTTGGCACAGAGGTTGACTCTGTTTGACTCAGTAAATAAAACAAAAAAAATAGGCAATGAACGGAAAACTTAACGTACAGACGGAGAACATCTTCCCGGTGATAAAGAAGTTCCTCTACTCGGATCACGAGATATTCCTGCGCGAGCTGGTGAGCAACGCCATAGACGCGACACAGAAACTGAAAGCCTTGTCGTCGCGTGGCGAGTTCAGCGGCGAGATGGGCGACCTGACGGTAGAGGTGAAGGTGGACAAAAGCAAGAAGACCTTGACGGTGTGTGACCACGGCGTGGGCATGACCGCCGACGAGATTGAGAAATACATCAACCAGATAGCTTTCTCGGGCGCCGAGGACTTTCTGGAGAAATACAAGGACATACAGGAAAACCTGATAGGTCATTTCGGTCTTGGATTCTACTCGGCCTTCATGGTGGCAGACAAGGTGGAAATCATTACCAAGTCGTTCAAAGACGAACCTGCAATGCACTGGACATGCGACGGAAGCCCCGACTACGACATGAAAGAGTGCGACCGCAAGGAGCGCGGCACAGACATCGTGCTGCATATCGCCAGCGACTGCGAGGAGTTTCTGGAGGAATATCGAGTGCTGGAGCTGCTGAGGAAATACTGCCGCTTCATGCCGGTGCCGATACGCTGTGGCGAGGAGTCGGTATGGGAGGACAGCGAGACAGAATGCGACAAGGACGGAAAGCCCAAACGCGTGGAGAAGAAGCAACCCCGCATAATCAACAACACGGAGCCGGCATGGCGCAAGACGCCTTCGACGCTGACCGACGAAGACTACAAGAAATTCTACCACGAGCTGTATCCGATGAACTTCGAGGACCCGCTGTTCCAGATACACCTGAACGTGGACTACCCGTTCAACCTGACGGGCATACTGTATTTCCCGAAGGTGAGGAAGACCGTTGACCCGAACCGCAACAAGATACAGCTGTATTGCAACCAGGTGTTCGTGACCGACTCGGTGGAAGGTGTGGTGCCAGAGTACCTGATGTTGCTGCACGGTGTACTGGATTCGCCGGACATTCCGCTGAACGTGAGCCGCAGCTACCTGCAGAGCGACAGCAACGTGAAGAAGATATCGTCGCACATAAGCAAGAAGGTGTGTGACAAGCTGGAGGAGATGTACAAGAGCCGCGTGGCCGCAGAGGACGACAAGAAAGACGCAGAGAACAAATCGCAGCTGGAGGAGAAATGGGACGACATCAAGATATTCGTGGAATACGGAATGCTGACCGACGAGAAGTTCTGCGACCGCGCCATGAAGTTCGCCCTGCTGAAAAACAGCGAGGGTAAGTACTTCAATATCGACGACTACAAGGAGAAGGTGGCGGCCCTGCAGACCGACAAGGACAAGACCCTCTGCCTGCTGTATGCCACCGACGCCGATGAGCAGCACGCCTACATAGCGAAGGCGAAAGCCAAAGGCTACGACGTGCTGATTATGGACAGTCCGCTGACACCACACTACGTGAACCTGCTGGAGAGGAAGATAGACAAATGCCGCTTTGTGCGCGTGGACAGCGATACCGTGGAGAAGCTCATCCCACACGAAGATTCGATACCATCGAAGCTCACAAAAGAAGAACAGGACAAACTGAAACCCATCATCGAAGCAGAAGTTGACAAACAGAAATTCACTGTACAGATGGAAAGTATGGAGAACGACGAGGAGCCGATGCTGATAACGCGCAACGAGTTTATGCGCCGCTACAAAGAGATGTCGGAGATGGGCGGCGGCGGATTCTACGGCGAGATGCCGGAAAGCTACAATCTGGTGGTGAACACCAACCACCCGCTGATTGGGCAGATTCTCAACGAGGCCGACGGCGACAAGCAGAAGCAGCTGATACACCAGCTGACCGACCTGGCGCTGCTAAGCAACGGCCTGCTGAAAGGTGAGGCGCTGACGAACTTCATCAAGCGCAGCGTGGAGATGATTTGAACTTCAAGCTTTAGTAGGGGCGCAAGGTTTTGCGTCCCTACTTTTTTATACTGACTGATAGTGCTGTAGGCGCTGGAAGGCCAGCTGCTCATACTTCGTGTCCGGCTTGCCATAGTTGACAAACGGATAAATGCTGATGCCGCCGCGGGGGACGAAATAGCCTGTGATTTCGATATAGCGTGGGTCCATTACACGCACAAGGTCGTCGAGGATGGTGTTGACACAGTCCTCGTGGAAGTCGCCATGATTGCGGAACGAGAAGAGGTAGAGCTTGAGGCTCTTGCTTTCCACCATCTTCTTGTCGGGGATGTAGAGTATCTTCAGTTCGGCGAAGTCGGGCTGGCCGGTGATGGGACACAGGGTGGTAAACTCCTTGCAGTTGAACTGTACCCAATAGTCGCGCTCAGGATGGCTGTTTTCGAAGGTTTCCAAAACTTCGGGAGCGTAGGTTTCGGGGATGTCGCTCTTACTGCCGAGCTGCTGCAGATTGTCTTTTGTACGATCCATTGTATTTATTCTATTGTGTTATCTTGTTAATTTGTTAACTTGTTATTGGTCACTCACACGTTAACGCATTCAAGCGTTCCTACCTTATCCCTACAATCTTGTGGGTTTGGAGGGAGAGGCGCCATTGAGGGTTGGCTTTGATATATTCTATGGTTTGGTTGATGATAATGCCGTTGCGTTGCGGGTCGCCCGTGTCGCAAGGCTGGAGAAAGCGAGCGTGGCGGACATTGATATGCTCGTACAGCTCCGGCTTATGGATGCCGTCGAAGACCACCTTCAGTTCATCCACCTCGGAGAGAACCGGAGCGGCCACCTTGCCGAGAAACATATCCTTCGGAGAGAGTGTTATCCAATCGACATTGGACGGCAGCGGATGGGTGCCGTTGGTCTCGACCGCCACCCTCCTACCCTGCCGATGCAGAGCGTCGACGAGCGACTCTGTAAGCTGGAGCGACGGCTCACCACCGGTAATCACCACCAAACCTGAATGTCTGAATGCCTGATTGCTTGATTGCTTGAGTACTTGATTGCATGGGCACTTGAGTACTTCGGACACGACCTCTGCCTCAAACATCTCTTTGCAGGAAGCGAAGTCGGTATCGCAGAACGGGCAGTTCAGGTTGCAGCCCGCAAAACGTACAAACACCGCCGGCGTGCCGGTATGGAAACCTTCACCCTGAAGGGAGTAGAATATCTCGTTGACCCTCATTCGTCCACCTCGTAGGTTGCGATATTTCCAGAAGTCTCCTGCACATCGACGCGGTAGCAGCATCTTATCTGCTGCTGGCACCAGCGGGCGATATTCTCAGACGTGGGGTTATAGGGGATCACGTCGTTAACCACCTTGTGGTCGAGTTTGTCGAAGATGAGCCGTTTGATTTCGGAGAAATCTACCACCATGCCGTTATCGTCCAGCTCTTTCGAACGACAATAGATGGTGATAATCCAGTTGTGGCCATGCATCTCGGTGCACTTGCTGGGGTAGTCGAGCGTCAACCGATGGGCTCCAGAAACTTCTATGGTTTTCTTGATGTAAAACATGTTTTATTGCTTGATTGTGTGAATACTTGAATGTGTTAGTGTTTTTTTCGTAGCTAGTTTAGTTCTTGTATTTTGTCGGGTCGGGGACTCCGGCTTTACGGAAGGCCTCCTTGCGTTCGGCGCACGTGGCGCAACGCCCGCAATGGAGTTCACCGCCGCAGTAGCAAGAGTAGGTGTCGGCATAGTTGACACCCAAGGGCGCACCACGCCTGACGATGTCGCTTTTGGTCAAGTTGGTGTATGGTGCCACAACACGAACATGGTTATAGGTGCCCGATTGCGTGGCGGCATCGATGGCGGAGACAAAATCCGGACGGCAGTCGGGATATATGGCATGGTCGCCACCGTGATTGGCAATAAGCAGCCGGTTGAGGCCTCTACTTTCTGCCAAGCCGCAGGCGACGGAAAGCATGATGCCATTGCGGAACGGCACAACGGTTGAGTGCATATTGTCGTCGGCATACTCACCCGTCGGCACAGCATCCCCTCCTTCGAGAAGCGAGGAACTGAAATACCGTTTGATGAAGTCAAGCGGTATGATCAGATGTTCTATGCCAAGCTCCTCACAATGGTGACGGGCACACTCAATCTCCCGCTTGTTGTGATTACTGCCGTAGTCGAAGCTGACAGCGAGAGCGATACGTTCACGCTGCTCATAAAGCAGTGTCGTGGAGTCGAGCCCACCGGAAAGTACAATTACCGAATCCTTGTTCGGTGTCGAATCGTTATCCATGTTCTTGTTTTGTTAAAGGGGGTTGTCAAGAAGACCCCTGGATTTATTGTATGGATATATCTGTTAATCAGACCATCACATTAATCTGTTTTTATTCTTCCCTGCGCATATACGAGTAACCTTTCATCAGGCCTGTATTGGCACCGCCGATAAAGCTGAGTATCACCTTCCCTTCGTCGGTGTGTCCATACTGTTCTTTGATAGCCTCGACAGCATGACTGACCGTCAATCCCTTCTGGAACAAGTAGCGGTAGATGTCGCTGATGGTGTTTATCGACTCCTGACTGAAGCCTCTGCGCGAGAGCCCGAGGGTGTTCACGCCTGCGTAGGAGATTGGGTAGCGAGCCGCCTTGACGAACGGTGGTATGTCCTTGTCAACCAGGGCGCCTCCTTGGGTGATGGCGTGAGAGCCGATATGGACGAACTGCAGTATGGCTGTCTTACCGCCGAGGATGACATAGTCACCGACAATGATATGTCCAGCCAAGGTGGCGTTGTTGGCGAACACACAGTTGTCTCCCACCACGCAGTCGTGCGCAATATGCACGTACGCCATGATGAGGTTGTTGTTGCCAACCACCGTCTTGCCCGATGCGGCGGTGCCGCGGTTGATGGTGCAACACTCACGAATGACATTGTTGTCACCGATCTCGACGGTACTATACTCGCCTGCGAACTTCAGATCCTGCGGAACCGCAGCTATCACAGAGCCAGGGAAAATCTTGCAATTCTTACCAATGCGAGCACCAGGAAAGATGGTCACATTAGGGCCTATCCAAGAGCCGTCGCCGATCTCCACATCCTCGCATATAGTGGTAAAATTGCCTATCGTAACATCCTTGCCTATCTTGGCGTTGGGGTTAATTTCGTTGAGAGTCATAATTTTGTTTGTATATAGTTCATCAAGTATTTTGCAAACGAATTGTTGGCTTTATGTCCTGGTTTATATACTTTGAAATGTCCCTTTATCATATATCCAACCAACCTTATGTCGCCCAGGAAATCCAACAGCTTGTGACGAGCCGGCTCGTTTGGGAAGTAGAGGTCGGTGGTATTGAGCAGTCCGTCGTGCACTTTGAACTGCGAAGCGTCCTTGTGGAATGTTTTTTCAAGACGTTTCAGCTGGCGTGTACCCAGTTCCTTGTTCACGAACACCAAAGCGTTGTCGAGGCTGCCGCCCTTGATGAGGTTAAGGTGCAGTAGCGGCTCCACTTCATGCAGGAACACGAAAGTACGACTGGGTGCAATCTGGTCGGCATACTCGTCAAACGAGTTCAGCACCGCCTGTTGTCGTCCAATCACGCTATCGGCAAACTCGATGGTACACTCCACCGAGAAATGGTCATCGGGTTCGATATCATAGACCGACCCCGTGGGGCCATACTCAAAGTGAATGGGTTCCTTCAACTCGAAGAACTTACGAGGAGCATCGAGCTGCACGGTACCCACACGCTGCAGCTGTTGCAGCCAAGGACGTGCCGACCCGTCGAGGATGGGTATTTCTCCGCCGTCGGGTTCTATCAGAGCATTGTCGATCCTCATTCCGTGGAGGGCCGACATAAGGTGCTCGATAGTAGCTATTGAGTGACGACCGAAGCCGAGCGTGGTACCTCGTGCCGTGCTGCCCACCTTGTCAGCGGTAGCGTGCTGCGTGATGATATTCACCCGGTCGGTACGACGGAAAGCGATGCCAAAGTTAACGGCTGCCGGACGAACCAGTACCGTCACAGTACGGCCCGTATGAAGACCCGGGCCAGTCAGTCGAAATGGTATGCGTATGGTTGTCTGTTGATCCATTGTCTAATATCTTCCTGAGATGGGTTGGAAGCGGAAATTTGAGAGTTTATAAAACACCGCCGACTCGTTGACGAATCCATGTCCTTTGTCGCTCTGCGAGAAGAACATCGGACAGAGCATTCCAGGTACGCTCGACTGGTTGGGAGAGCGCCAGAATTCCGTCCCGCGGTTCTTCAATCCATAAACGAAATGGATGATGATATCGTGAGCCATCGGCGCATAGGCACCTATGGGGTCTACTTTGAAGAGGTTGTTGAAAGCGTCGATGAAATCTTTCTTCGAGGGGTCGTTATAATCCAGCTCGGTGTTCACAGTCATATAGTTGGCCTGCTGCAGCTGAGCGAAGTCGATATCGCCGTATTTGAGGAGGTAGTTGTCCAGAGAGACGAGTGTCACACCCGACGACTTGGCGGCAGCCATGCGGTTAAGCAGAGTACTCACCTGGATGTGGTTCTTGTCGCGATTCACATCGTAGATATTCAGCACGAAGCAGTTGGGGGTCTTCTTCATGGTAGCCACCAGCTTGGAGTTGGCGGCCCAGTCGAAGAAGGTGTAAGCTATATCGCCGCAGGCTTTGAGTTTCTCCTCTACAATGCCTCTCAAGCGGGCTTCGTTCTTCGAACCCGAGGTGATGATGTACAGGTGAGGCTTGCCCGACATGCCGCCTATCATCTTCAGCAGCTCGTTCACCTCGCCCTCGACCGACGACATGCACTTGAACACGTAGGGGTTGCCCTCCACTATCTCGTCGCGTTCGGCCAGCGGATTAACGATGAATATCTGGTTTCTCTGCGCCCATTCGGCGGCATAATCAAACTGTTCCTTCGGCAGAAGCGCTATGATGAAGTCGCTCCGCATCACGTCGTGGGTGTTTATCGACGTCTCTATATCCTGACGGGTTTTGCCCGTGATATCCACCACATTCAGCACCACCTTGCAGTTCATCCTCTCAAGCCGTTCCATTCCCAACAACAGTCCCTCGTAGAACTGGATGTACTCGAAGGCTCCGTAGCTCTTCTTTCCGCGTTGGTCGATGTCGAACTTGGTAGTTGAGATTTTATCCAGGTCGGCAAGATGTAACGGCATCAGCAGCGAGACGTGTATCCTGCCTGGCTCAATCAGCGGCGACACCACTGCCGGCTCGGCGGGAGCCTTCGGGGTGTAGGCGGCAGGCTGACGGCCTGCGGGTTTGGCTTGTGTGGCAGGCTGCTGTTTGTTGCCAGCCGCCTGTTGACTATTAGTCGCTGGCTGCTGACTGCTGACTGCTGACTGCTGGCCGGGAGCCCTACCCAGCACTTTTATCGTCTGCCCGGCTTTCAGCCCCATCGTCCTCAGTTCGGGATTAAGCTCGTTGAGGTCCTCGATGCTCACGTTATATTTCTTCGAAAGGCTGTAGAGCGTCTGACCAGGTTCCACCACGACAAACTGATATTCCTTCTTTTCGGGTTGCTGGCTGACGGCCTTGGTGGCGGCTTGGGCGTTCACCACACAGTCGGTACAGGGGATCCACACCGTGTCGTCGACCGCGATATGGTGGATGTCCGACTTCAATATCGCCTCATGCTCCTTCACCCCGTAGAGTTTGGTGATGGAATAGACCGTCTGTCCTGGCTGGACGATATGGATGTAGCATTTGCGGCCGTTGTGCATACCCACGGTGGTGGACTTCACCACCTGCGCACTCAGCGACAGCGACAAACCGACCAACAATAAAAAAACTAATTTTTTCAAACCAAATTCAAAATTCAAAGTTCAAATTCAAATTACTGCCCCGTCCGGGCACGGACATCACTCCCACTCTATCGTTGCAGGCGGCTTCGAGCTGATGTCGTAAACAACTCGGTTGACGCCCTTCACGCGGTTGATTATCTCGTTCGACACCTTGGCGAGAAACTCGTAGGGCAGATGGCTCCAGTCGGCCGTCATGCCGTCGACGCTCTCAACAGCCCTCAGCGCCACCACGCTCTCGTAGGTGCGCTCGTCGCCCATCACGCCCACCGACTGAACCGGAAGCAGCATGCATCCTGCCTGCCACACCTTGTCGTAGAGGCCGTTCTCACGAAGGCCGCGGATGAAGATATCGTCGACCTCCTGCAGTATGCGCACCTTCTCGGGCGTTACATCGCTGAGGATGCGGATGGCCAATCCAGGACCCGGGAACGGGTGACGACCGATGAGCTCGTCTTTTATGCCCAGCTGACGGCCCACACGACGCACCTCGTCTTTGAAGAGGCTGCGCAGCGGCTCGACCAGCTGCAGTTTCATATAGTCGGGCAAGCCGCCCACGTTGTGGTGGCTCTTGATGGTCTGCGACGGCCCTTTCACCGAGCTGCTCTCAATCACGTCGGGATATATCGTGCCCTGACCCAGCCACTTGGCGTCGGTTATCTGCTTGGCCTCCGCGTCGAACACGTCGATGAAGGTCTTGCCTATGCCCTTGCGTTTCTTCTCGGGGTCGGTGACGCCGGCCAGAACCGAGTAGAAGCGATCCTTGGCGTCCACGCCCTTCACGTTGAGGCCCATATCCTTGTACGACTCCAGCACGCTCTCAAACTCGTTCTTTCTCAGAAGTCCGTTATCCACGAAGATGCAATGCAACTGATGGCCTATGGCGCGGTTCAGCAGCACCGCCGCCACCGTCGAGTCGACTCCGCCGCTCAATCCCAGCACCACCTTGTCGCTACCCACTTTGGCTTTCAGCTCGGCGACGGTGGTCTCGATGAACGAAGCGGGAGTCCAGCTCTGGTCGCAATGGCAGATATCCACCACGAAATTCTTCAGGATCGTGAGTCCGTCGACCGAGTGGTGTACTTCGGGATGGAACTGTATGGCGTAGGTCTCTTCGCCCTCGATCTTGTAGCCTGCATACTTCACGTTCTCCGTCGAGCAGATGCACTTGTAGCCTTCGGGAACGCACTCGATGGTGTCGCCGTGACTCATCCACACCTGGCTTCCCATCGGCACGCCCTTCATCAGCGGCGAGGCGTTGTCAATCCAGTTCAGGTTCGCTCGCCCATACTCTCTTATCTTCGACTGCTGCACCTTTCCGCCGCCCCATTTGGCGAGATACTGCGCTCCGTAGCATACGGCCAGCAACGGCAGCTTGCCCTTGATGTCCTTCATATCGGGCACCGGCGCGTCCTCGGCGTTGCAGCTGTAGGGGCTGCCCGAGAAGATGACGCCCTTCACATCCTTCGTGAGAGCGGGAATCTTGTTGAACGGATGAATTTCGCAATATACATTAAGCTCCCTCACCTTGCGGGCGATAAGCTGAGTGTACTGAGAACCAAAGTCTAAGATAATGATAGAGTCCATATTGTTTGCAGATTAAGAACTGCAAAGATACGAATTATATTTATATATAGCATAATTTTATATTCATTCCCTCGTTATATTACACCGACCCTCTAAAGCATTCAGGTACTAAAGCGATAACCCCTTGTCCTTTCTCGGTGAGACCATATCACTCTTTGTAGCCCTCTCGTGGACCGTCACAGCCCTCTTCGCCGAGGTGGGGTCGAAACGTATGGGCTCGCTCCCGCTCAACATCGTACGCATGTCGATGTCTCTTCTGCTGCTTGTCGGCACACTCTGGCTCATCATGGGACAACCTTGGCCTCGCTTCGCCGACGGCTCCACGTGGCGATGGTTGCTTCTTTCGGGTGTGGTGGGATATGTCATCGGTGACTACTGTCTCATGCAAGGCTACATCTATATCGGCTCCCGTTTCGGCCAGCTTTTCATGACTCTCTCCGCCCCCACAGCCGCCCTCACGGGATGGCTCTTCCTGGGCGAGACCATGCGTCCACTCGCCATTCTGGGCATGATTGTCACCCTCAGCGGCATCGCCCTATCCATACTCGCGGGTGGCGACAAAAACAACTCCAGCCCTTCTCTCAAACTCACCCTTCCGAAGAAAGGCATTTTCTTTGCCGCTATGGCTGGCATCTGTCAAGGTGGAGGACTAGTACTGAGCAAGATAGGACTGCAGCACTACGACGCCTCGCTTGCCTCGCTCGGGGTCGACCCCAACCTGCCCGCCGACGGCGCTCTCTTGCCTCTGCCCCTATTCCTGACCGTCCCCTTCGCAGCCACCATGATTCGCGCCTTGATGGGACTTGCCGGATTCGCTCTGCTCCACTTCCTTTTCGACAAGCAGGCCGTCGCCAAACTCAGCCACGCCGTCCACGACCGCAAGGCGATGTGGTGCGTCTTTGGAGCCACCGTCTTCGGTCCTTTCATCGGAGTCAGTGCCTCCCTCCTCGCCACCCAGTACACCTCAACAGGCATAGCCCAAACCCTCTTCGCCCTCACCCCCGTGCTCATCATCGCCCCAGCCGCACTCCTCTTCCACCAGCGAGTACGCCTCCGCGAGGTCATAGGTGCCGTGATAAGCGTAGCCGGAGTCTGCCTCTTCTTCCTGTAAAAGCCCAGTTTTACCATAACCCCTATCCCTCTAAATCATCTATATTCCCAAGTTGCACTAGATTCCCCAGATTATCTAGTGCCTCTAGGTTATCTAGCTCCTCTATTATCTATAGTTCATCTATCACCCACCCCCACAAAAAAGCCCTTCCAACAAGCCACAAAAAAGCACCCAGAAAACGACATCCAACCTAGTACCAACGTAGAACCAACCTAATACCTACCTAATGACATATTTATAACAATCTGATTACAATCACTTTTCACTACATTAACAAGCAAAAAACATAAACTTCCTTTCACACTGATTACAAATAATATAGCATCTGCAATAAAATAAACAGTCATCATTTCTCCAAGCAGAAAAAAAACACCAACTCCTATCAAAACAACCAATCCCATTCCCTCCATTCCGAAAGAAAATGGAATTTTTACTTATATGCAATAATAATATAAAAAAAGCGTTATCTTTGCACTATGATTAGAAACGCCCATATATTCGCTATATTACTGTCTCTTATAGTTTTATGCGGTTGCAACGGCACCGAGAAACTGGTCAAAAGCAACGACTTCGACGCCAAATACAAGGCTGCGATGAACTACTACGAGCAGGGTCGCTACACCAAAGCCATCCAACTTTTCGAGAACCTCTCCATGCACTACCGCGGCCGCGACTACTCCGAGAACATCTCATGGTACTATGGTCAGTCACTCCTGAAAGAGAAAGACTACTACACTGCCGCCTACCAATTCAAGAGTTTCGTGCGCCAGTTCCCCTACAGCCGCAACGCCGAAGAGGCACTATTCCTCTCGGCTTACTGCAAGTACCAGGATTCTCCATCCTACACCCTCGACCAGACAGCCACAAAAGAGGCCATCACCGAGATGGAACAGTTTGTCGACAAATACCCGCAGTCGGTCCATATCCCCGAGGTGAACGGCTACCTCGACGAGCTGCGCAACAAACTAATGATGAAAGACTACGAAATCGCCTACGGCTACTACAAGATCGAGGCCTACCACGCCGCCTACGTCGCCCTCCAGCATTTCATCAACTACTACCCCGACTCGGACAAACGTGAGGATGCGATGTACTACATGCTCAAGTCGGGCTACGAATATGCCATCAACAGCCGCGAGGAGAAGATGAAAGAGCGCCTGCAGCAGGTGGTCAACGACTTTGAGAAATTCTCCGCCTCCTTCGCCAACTCCAAATACATCACCAACGCCCAATCCATCTACACCAAGAGCCGCTCGGCGCTGGCCAAGCTGGAGAACGGAGGGAAGTGAAAACAGTAAGGCGCTACGAATACAATCACGCAACCAATATCAACTTATCAACCTTTCAAGCGAAGCGAACCTTTTTAACGTATAAACATAAAACATATCAACATAAAACAATGGAAGTTAAAGATCAGAAAGAACAAATCGAACAGAACGAAGAAACTTCGAAAGTGGTACGCCGACCCAAGGTGATCAACACCACCGTAACACGCAACACCAACGACTTCAGCCAGGAGACTGGCAACATCTACGAGACCGTAGCCATGCTGACCAAACGTGCCAACCAGCTCGCCATCGAAGAGAAGAAAGAGTTGCAGAAGAAAATAGCCGAGTTCTCCAACGGCAGCGACGCACTGGACGAGGGTTTCGAAAACCGCGAACAGATCGAGATCGTCCGCCACTACGAGCAGATGCCCAAGCCCGTTCTGGTTGCAACTCAGGAGTATCTCGAGCACGAGATCTACTACCGCAACCCTGCAAAAGAGAACAAAGAGCAGCAGCAAATCGAAGCCCTCGAGAACGAGGTGATCGCGAAGAACAAATAAGAATTCGCGAAGCAACATAGTGGTTACCATCATTTGTCTAACCACTCTTCACTAATCATCAATCACCAGACATGCGAGTCATCATTGGCATAACAGGGGGCATAGCGGCTTACAAGGCCGCGGAGTTGGTGCGCCTGTTCCGCAAGGCGGGGCACGAGGTGCAGTGTGTGGCAACGAGCCACGCGCTGGAGTTTGTGACGCCGCTGACGCTTGAGACGCTCTCGGGACGCCGACTCTACAGCGACCTCTTCGCTCCCGTCAACGAGCACTCCACCGAACATGTGTCGCTCAAAGACTGGGGCGACATCATGATTGTGACACCCGCAACAGCCAACATCATAGGCAAGATGGCAAGCGGCATAGGCGACGACGCCCTCTCGACCCTACTGCTGGCCTTCAGCGGCAAACCCCTTTACGTCTGTCCTGCGATGAACACGCAGATGATGGAGAACGAGGCCGTGAGACGCAACCTCGAGACCCTCAAGTCGTGGGGCATCCACATCATCGAGCCCACCGAAGGCGAGCTGGCATGCGGCGCCGTAGGCAAAGGCCGAATGGAAGAACCTGAGCGGATATTCGACATCGTGACCAAAGACCTCGAGCGAGGTCCTATGGGCGGAAAGAAGATATTGATTACAGCCGGTCCCACCTACGAGCGTATCGACTCGGTGCGCTTTATAGGCAACTACTCGTCGGGCAAGATGGGCTTCGCCCTCGCCGAAGAGTTCGCTCAACGCGGCGCCCACGTCTTCCTGGTGACAGGACCTACCGCTTTATCCGCAAAGCACCACAACATCGAGCGTATCGACGTAGAGTCGGCTCGGCAGATGTATGACGCCTGCATGGAGCGGTTCGACAGCTGCGAAGTGGCTGTGCTTTCAGCGGCGGTGGCCGACTACCGTCCAGAGAACGTCTACGACGGCAAGATGAAGAAGCAGGGCGACGAAGGGATGGAGATACGCCTGGTACAGAACCCTGACATACTCGCCACCCTCGGCAAACGCAAACGTGAGGGGCAGATGCTGGTGGGATTCGCGCTGGAGACATCCAACGAGATGGAGTACGCCCAAGGCAAACTGCAGCGCAAGGGATTGGACATGATTGTGCTGAACTCGCTTAGAGACAAAGGCGCAGGATTCGGCACCGACACCAACAAGGTGACCATCATCGACCGCGACGGCAACACCACCGAAGGGTCGCTCAAAAGCAAAACCGACGTAGCGAAAGACATAGTCGATGCCATCGAATTGAAACTTAAATCCTAAAACCTGAAACCATAGAACTTGAAAACACTCAGCATAACCTCCATCATCCTGTCCGGCGTCGCGCTGATTGCGATTGCCGGAACTTTGTTTATTTTCGCAACCCATAAAGAGCCACCTCACGAGATACACAAGCATGCAATTCAGCACAGCTACCACATCTTCGCGCCACCCATTCCCGACAGCGTCACCTTCTGCGGCGAAGCGCTTCCGATGGACACCTACTATGTGCGCGAAGCCCTCGACCGCGAGCTGATAGTGAACATGTACGGCCACACCAACATGATAATGTGGATGAAACGCGCCAACCGCGTGTTCCCCGTCATCGAGCCGATACTGAAAAAGAACGGTGTGCCGTCGGACATGAAATACCTCTGCGTGGCCGAAAGCGGATTGACCAACGCCACCTCTCCGGCGAAAGCGCAAGGCTACTGGCAGTTTATGGAGGCTACGGGCAAGAGCTACGGCCTTGAGATAAACGCCGATGTGGATATGCGCAACGACCTGGAGGCATCGACCGAAGCCGCCTGCCGCTATCTTAAAACCCTCTACAACCACCTGGGCAGCTGGTCGGCGGCAGCGGCAGCATACAACTGCGGCGAAGGCGGACTTTCGAAACGCATGAGCCAGCAGTCGGTGAAGTCGTACTACGACACCCGCCTGAACGTCGAGACCTCTCGCTACGTCTATCGCATAGTGGCCATCAAGCTGGTGATGCAGCACCCACAGGATTACGGCTTCCAGCTGCGCAAATGCGACCTCTACCCCACCATTCCCTACACCACCACAACGCTCAGCGGACAGAACATCGACCTCTACGAGTTTGCCAAGAAGAACTGCACCTCATACAAGATGCTGCGCGAGCTGAACCCCTGGCTGAACAACGACAAGATACTGAACAAAGCCAACAAGAGCTACACCGTGCGCATACCAACCAAGGACGGTTTGAGCCTGAAAGCCATAATGAAGGACGAGAACAAATCGACAGCGGTGGTGACAAGACAGTAATTAGCAGTCACAGGTCACAAATCACAGGTCACACAAATGAAGGAATCGAAATCCATACTTGAGGTGCTCGGAGCGCGGGTTCACAACCTGCAGAACATCGACATCACGATTCCACGCAACGAGCTGGTGGTGTTCACCGGCTTGAGCGGCAGCGGCAAGTCGTCGCTGGCGTTCGACACCATCTACGCCGAAGGGCAACGCCGCTATATGGAGACCTTCTCTGCCTACGCCCGCAACTTCATCGGCAACATGGAGCGTCCCGACGTTGACCGCATCAACGGCCTAAGCCCCGTCATCTCCATCGAGCAGAAGACCACCAACAAGAACCCGCGCTCGACGGTGGGCACCGTCACCGAGATTTACGACTTCGTGCGACTGCTCTATGCCCGCATCGCCGACGCCTACTCGCCCACGTCGGGCAAGAAGATGGTGAAGCTCACCGAAGAGCAGATACTCGACATCATACACAACGACTACGCCGAGCAGGAAATCATCATCCTCGCCCCGCTGGTACGCCGCCGCAAGGGTCACTACCGCGAGCTGTTCACACATGTGGCGAAGAAAGGATTCCTGCGGGTGCGTGTCGATGGCGAGATAAAGGAGCTCACCTACAACATGCAGGTCGATCGCTACAAGATTCACGACATCGAGCTGGTCATCGACCGCCTGCGTGTGAACGAACGTGGCGAAACCCGCCTGCGCGAGGCAGTGAAGACCGCCTTCAAGCAGGGCAAGGGCGTGATGATGCTGCTCACCAAGCAGGGCACCAAAGAACAGGTGCGCTACCTCAGCCGCCTGCTGATGGACACCGACACTGGCGAGTCGTTCCCCGAACCCGAACCCAACACCTTCTCGTTCAACTCGCCCTACGGCGCCTGCCCGCGCTGCAACGGCTTGGGCGAGGTGACCGAGATTGACCTCAAGAAGATCATACCCGACGACAGCAAGAGCATCCGCGAGGGGGCTTTCGAAGTCATCGGCAAATACAGCCCCACCAACTACTTCTACCGCCAGCTCGAGACCTTGGGACGCAGCTATGGCTTCACCATCGACGACCCTCTGAAGGACTTCCCCGCCGAAGCGCTGAACGCCATACTCTACGGCACCAGCGACTACAGCGGCATGAGCGACGGCACGATGGGTTTCCAGGGGTTGGTGAACTACATACAGGAGCTGGCGGCCGACGAGACCTCGGCAGGCCTGCAGAAGTGGGCCAACAGCTTCATGAACCTCACCACCTGTCCCGAATGTCAAGGCCTGCGGCTGAAAGAGGAGTCGCTCTGCTTCCACATCGACGGCAAGAACATAGGCGAGGTGGCGAACATGGACCTCTACGAGCTCTACGACTGGGCGACCACACTGGAGGCGAAACTCGACGGGCACAAGAAAGCCATAGCGCACGAGATAATACGTGAGATTGCGACACGCACCAAGTTCATGATTGACGTGGGCATCGGCTACCTCTCGATGAACCGCGCCTCGAAGACCCTCTCGGGCGGCGAGAGCCAGCGCATAAGGCTCGCCACGCAGATTGGAGCTCGGCTGGTGAACGTGCTATACATCCTCGACGAACCCTCCATAGGATTGCACCAGCGCGACAACCGCAAGCTCATCAACGCGCTCAAAGAGCTGCGCGACATCGGCAACAGCGTCATCGTGGTGGAACACGACCGCGACATGATACTCAGCGCCGACTACGTGGTTGATATCGGACCTGGAGCAGGTGTACACGGCGGCAAAGTCATCTTCGCCGGAACGCAGGAAGAACTACGCAACGGAAAAACAAAGACCCTCACTCTTGATTATCTAAGACGAACCAAGGACATCGTCATCCCCAAACGCCGTCCGATGGATGAGTGCAAGCATATCGTGCTCGAAGGCGCGACGGGCAACAACCTGAAGGACGTCACCTTCGACCTGCCGCTGGGACGCTTCGTCTGCGTAACGGGTGTGAGCGGCAGCGGCAAGTCGTCGCTTATCAACTCGACGCTACACCCCATACTGAGCCAGTATTTCCACCACTCGCAGGCACGTCCCCTACCCTACCGTGCGATTTACGGCATCGAGAACATCGACAAAGTCATCGAGATCGACCAGTCGCCCATCGGACGGAGCCCTCGCAGCAACCCCGCCACCTACGTGGGCGTGTTCGACGAGATACGCCAGCTCTTCGCCGGCCTGCCCAGCGCAAGGATACGTGGCTACAAGCCCGGACGCTTCTCGTTCAACGTCAGCGGCGGACGCTGCGAACACTGCAAGGGCGCCGGCGTGCGCACCATCGAGATGAACTTCCTGCCCGACGTCTATGTCAACTGCGAGATGTGCAACGGCAAGCGCTACAACCGCGAGACCCTCGAGATACGCTACAAAGGCAAGAGCATAGCCGACGTGCTGGAGATGACCATCCACGACGCGGTGGAGTTCTTCGAGCCGCTACCCAAGATACACCGCAAGCTGAAGACCATCGAGGAGGTGGGACTTGGCTACATCACCCTCGGCCAGTCGGCCACAACCCTCTCGGGCGGCGAGGCGCAGCGCATCAAGCTCGCCACCGAACTCGCCAAGCCCGAAACCGGCAACACATTATATATATTGGACGAACCCACCACGGGACTTCACTTCGACGACATACGTGTGCTGCTCGACGTGCTGCAACGGCTCGTCGATCGCGGCAACAGCGTGCTGGTCATCGAGCACAACATGGACGTGATAAAGGTGGCCGACTGGATCATCGACCTCGGCCCCGACGGCGGCAAGAAAGGCGGCGAGATAGTCTTCGCCGGCACACCCGAAGCCATTGCCAAACAAAAGGACAACTTCACCGGCCAGTATCTGAAAGAGGAACTGGAGGAATGTGCCAAAGTGTGATTGCGTGAATGTGTTAGTGATCGACGCAACTTGGTTTAACCGTCATCAGGACATAAAAAAACGGAGCCGTACGACCCCGCTTTTATTTGTGATGCCCATAGGCTTACTTCTTCTTGAGGTACTTGTTGTATGCGACAAACAATCCCGCGCCGTGGCAGAACGAGAACGCATACACAACGAAATAAACCCATAAATCCCAACCGTTGACCACGACGGATGGGTTGATGGAAAGGTAAGCGATGACGGCAATCACCAATGCTAACACCAACGCGATGATGTTGTTCTTCTTGAACGCGGGCTTGAAATCCTCGGGAACCGCAAACTCCTTACGGTTATACCAAAATAGAATACCCACAAAGCCAACCAGAACCATCGGCACGACAACCCAGAAAAGAAGTTCAATACCGCCAAGCGCATACACTACCCAAAGGATAAGGCCTACCACGCCGAGACAGATTTCGAGAAGAGCTTGTTTCTTCATAGTATGTTTGATTTTTGATTTTATCCTCAAAGAATGCGTGAGGACTTCGCATTTGTCGTTGCAAATTTACGACAAACAAACAAACAAACAAACAAAATTTCTTCGTTTTACCTGATTTTCAAGCAGTCACAGTTTTACAATTTTACCTTGCATATATGTGCGGAAATGAAATATTTCGGCGAAACGGTTTTGCAATGTCGCGAGACGGCGTCGCGGGGCAGCGGAAAAAAGCCGTTTCGATTTTTTGTCGTACCTTTGCAGCAAAATTCTAAACACAACAAGATGAAACGTACACTATTAATCCTGGCTGGCGCTGTGATGCTGATGGCTACCGCTGGCTGCAAGAAAGACGATCAAACCGACAACAACAATACCGACACCGAAGTCGGCAAGCACATCGAGAAAATCTATCTGCAGCACACGACAATCATGAACGGTGACACGACAAGCACCGAGGGCCGCACCCTGTTCCAGGAGTGGATCTGGGACGACAACCAGCTGAAGACCCGGAAGATATACGATGACGACAGCACGGTGAAAAGCACCCACAACTACACTTATACCAACGGTCACATCACACGTATCGTCGAACAGACGCTAACAGCCACTTATCGGACGGACTTCTCCTACAATACCGACGGAAACGTCGTGCGGTCGCTCTACTACCACAACGACACTCTCATCCACGACTACGCCTACAGCTACGACGCATCAGGAAAGATGTGCAGATTTCTTTACGTCCAGCACCTATTTGATGAGTACGGCACACACACCACCGATACCACCTACCGGGATGTGGAATGGACGGGCAACAACATAACTCAAATCGCCAACCATGAAGCTGACACAGTAGGTACTACATATACCTACGACAACAAACACAACCCATACTTTGGGATAGTCGAAAGCGGCAGACCCTTCGCATGGGCATCGGAAAACAACGCTGTGAAGATTAACGACATTACCAACACCTACACCTACGACAACGAGGGGTGGCCGACATCGGTGGCTTACGACTTATCCACCGGCATCATAACCATCAACTACAAGACCTACTACGAGTATAACAAATAATTCTACTCGGTGATATACCCAAACTGGCGCAATGCACGGTCGCTGTTGCGCCAGTCTTTTAATACCTTCACATATAGGTTCAGAAAGCAGCGCTTGCCGGTGAAGGCCTCGATGTCCTTGCGCGCCTCGACGCCCACTTTCTTGATGGCCATGCCTTTGTGGCCGATGACAATCTGCTTCTGAGTCTCACGCTCGACGTAGATGACGGCGGAGATGTTGTCCACGCCTTCCTTTTCCTCGTAGCTCTCGACGCTCACCTCGCAGCTGTAGGGTATCTCCTTCTGGTAGAAGCGCAGCAGCTTCTCGCGTATGATCTCGCTCACGAAGAAGCGCATCGACTTGTCGGTCAGCTCGTCCTTGGGGAAGTAGGGCGGGTTTTCGGGCAGCTGCTTGAGGATACAGTCGAAGATAGCCTCGATGTTGAAGCGCTCGGTGGCGGAGGCTGGGATGACGGTGGCTCGCGGAATCTGACGCTGCCAGTAGTTTATCATGTTGGCGACGGTGGCCTGGTCGGAGAGGTCTATCTTGTTTATCACCAAGATGACGGGCACCTGGCTCTGGATGACCTTCTGCAGCACCTGCTCGTTCTTGAACGGCTCGCCGATTTCGGTGACGAGGAGGAAGAGGTCGGCGTCCTGCAGGGCGGAACTGACAAAACCCATCATCGACTCGTGCAGGCGGTAATGCGGGTTGACGATGCCGGGGGTGTCGGTATAGACAATCTGGAAGTCGTCGCCGTTGACGATGCCCATGATGCGGTGGCGGGTGGTCTGCGCCTTCGAGGTGATGATGGAGAGGTTCTCGCCGACGAGGGCGTTCATGAGGGTTGACTTGCCCACGTTGGGGTTGCCGATGATATTGACGAAGCCGGACTTGTGCATCTTTCGAATTGAAAGTTGAAAGTTGAGAATTGAGAATTACTGGTCTCCGATTATTAAAACAATGCTTTGCAACTGGTTTGTTGCAAAGCATTGTCGTCTTGATTCATGTCGCGGGATTATTCAGCGGCAGGAGCCTCTTCAGTAGTCTCAGCGGTGGCAGCGGCACGGGTGCTGCTGATAACAACCACATCGCTGGTCTTCACGTTGAGGAGCTCGAAGTTGTCGCCCTTGATATCCTGCACCTTCACGCGGTTGCCGATCTCCAGGGGAGTGACGTCGATAAGAACCTCGCTGGGCATGTTGGCGGGCAGAGCCTTCACTTTGAGGCGTTTCTGCTTGTACACCAGTTTGCCGCCCTTCATCACGCCAGCCGAAGTACCGGTGGTGTGCACGGGGATGGACATCACCACGGGCTTGTCGTCGCTCAGCTCGTAGAAGTCAGCGTGATAGACGATGTCGGTCACGGGGTGGAACTGCATGTCCTTCACCATGGCGCGGAATTTGTTGCCGCCCAGGTCGATCTCGACGAAGCAAGGCTCCGGGTTGAAGAGGATGCGCTGGAAATCGGTCTGCTTGAGAGCAAACATTTTCTGGTCGCCTTTGCCGTACATCACGCAGGGCACCAAGTCGGCGCGGCGCAATGCCTTAGCATCTTTTTTCCCTACGTTCTCGCGAAGAGAACCGCTCATAGATACTATTCTCATTGTTTTGTTTGTTTTAGTGAGGGTTGCCCCTCGGTTAATATTCGATTAATTGTTGTTGTGCAGTTTGTGGGGGATGCCTTTACGATGGATGGTGTTCTCGTAGAGGTTGTCGATGGACTCGTAGTTCACGATGCAGCGGATGGACTCGGCGAGGAGCCAATCGGTGGGCAGCACGTGGATCTTGGGAGACTGACGGCGCAGGGGGATGGTGTCGGAAACCACCAGCTCCTCAAGCACGGAGTTCTCGATTTTCTCGATGGCGTCGCCCTTGTGTCCGTTGGAGAGGACAGCGTGGGTGATCATAGCGCGGACGCTCTTGGCGCCGTTCTGCTTGATGATTTCAGCAGCCTTGCAGATGGTGGAGCCGGTGTCGATAATGTCGTCGAGCAGGATGACGTCCTTGCCTTCCACATCACCGATAAGGCGCATCTCGCCAATCTCGTTGGGTTTGTTGCGGTGCTTGTAGCACATCACGAAGCTGTTGCCCATGGTCTTGGCGTACATGCCGGCGCGACGGCTACCACCCAGGTCGGGCGAAGCGAACATCACGTCCTCGACGTTCAAGGCCTCGCGGATGTAAGGCATGAAGA
>CACYJU010000014.1:50399-50992 GCA_902774845.1 uncultured Bacteroidota bacterium | reverse complement strand
GTCTCTTACAGAGCCATATCATACTTCGTGAGCAAAAACATCGATTGTTATCACAATCTAAAAAATCATCTCTATCATACCAGGCATGAGGATCTTTTTGTCCCACAGAAATTGCAGAAAGCACAGAAAGTTATTTTTTCGACCACGGATATGTCGGATATACACGGATCTTTCTTCTTTCAGATGGACAATTATTGTCATGATTGCTTTGCTGGAAGCAAAGGTTAACAGTCTCCGATGAATCTTAAAAATACATTATTAGAGTTCATTCAGAGAACATTAACTCATAATCTGAAAATTATCCTTGTGATTGTTCGCTACATCTTATTTGATTCGGCGGAGTTCACCAGCACTTCGTGGGTCTCGAGATACGTGGAACCATTCATTCTCGTTAGGTCGGACTTCGTCCTCAAAATCCATAGAAAATCTCAATTAAAATCTATCAATTTTTGTTTTCATTGTCTTTCTTGTCTTCATTAAGGTCACACAGATAGCACAGATAGCACAGATATTTTGTTTTTTACAAAAACCGGAAAAAACACTCACTTCAGTATATATGTCGGACTTGCAGTCCCGACAAGATTCAATGTTTA
>CACYJU010000014.1:0-50357 GCA_902774845.1 uncultured Bacteroidota bacterium | reverse complement strand
GTCTCTTACAGAGCCATATCATACTTCGTGAGCAAAAACATCGATTGTTATCACAATCTAAAAAATCATCTCTATCATACCAGGCATGAGGATCTTTTTTGTCCAACAGAAATTGCAGAAAGCACAGAAATTTATTTTTTTTCGACCACGGATTTGACTTCGTCTTCCTCCTTCTTGCAAGGCATAGCCCAAGCGAGCTTGGCCTCTGCTCTTGTTTCGTGCGTCGGTTCACGGATATACACGGATCTTTCTTCTTTCAGATGGACAATCATTGTCATGATTGCTTTGCTGGAAGCAAAGGTTAACAGTCTCCGATGAATCTTAAAAATACATTTTTAGAGTTCATTCAGAGAACATTAACTCATAATCTGAAAATTATCCTTGTGATTGTTCGCTACATCTTATTTGATTCAGCGGTGCTCACCAGCACTTCGTGGGTCTCGAGATACGTGGAACCATTCATTCTCGTTAGGTCGGCCTAAAGGCCTCAAAATCCATAGAAAATCTCAATTAAAATCTCTCAATTCTTGTTTTAAATATTTTTGTTTGATTTTTTTATAATTTTGAGCGCAGCGACCCTTGTGAATGTGTGAATGCTTGAATGTGTTAATTCGTTAGTGACTGAAGGGTGTGTTGGTGTAAAGGGGGGTAGTTAATAGATAATAGTTGAGCTGCTAACGGAAACGCTAACCCCTAACCATTAACCCTTATATAAAACTTGAAAATTTAAAACTTCTTTCGTATCTTTGCAGTGTTTTGAACTTGACAACTTGATATGGTAATAATAAATTAAAATATTGATAACTATGACAATCACAGAACAAAATTTCGAAGAACTTCTCAAAGGTGACAAACCCGTTATGGTGGATTTCGGTGCTACTTGGTGTGGTCCTTGCAAGGCTCTGGCTCCCATAGTGGAAGAGGTGGCAAAGGAATATGAGGGCCGTGCCGTGGTAGGCAAGGCTGATGTGGACGAATGCCCTAACCTGGCTGCTCAGTTCCGCATCCGCAGCGTCCCCACCGTGCTTTTCTTCAAAGGCGGTCAGGCTGTGGACAAGACCGTAGGTCTGGTGGCAAAGAACACTCTCACTGAGAAGCTCAACGCGCTGGTGTAATATAAATTAGTCGGCAGTCAGTGGTTTGTGGTCGGCAAATACATTTGTCTAATCACCAATCACTATTCACTGTTCACTATTCACCGCTCCCATGTTAGAGCAGGTCGAGCGATACAAAGGGCTTGAGCTTTATGCACGGCAGGTGGTGGAGGGTTTTATTACTGGTCTCCACCGCAGTCCGTTTCATGGCTTCTCTGTCGAGTTTGCAGAACACCGTCAGTACAACACCGGCGAGTCGACTCGCAATATCGACTGGCGCCTCTATGCTCGTACCGACCGTCTCTATGTGAAACGCTATGAGGAGGAGACTAACCTGCGTTGCCAGCTGATTATCGACCAGAGCGGCTCTATGCTCTTCCCCGTCGAGGGGATGAACAACCTCGAGCATCCCAACAAGCTCACCTTCGCCGTCTATGGTGCTGCGCTGCTGGTGGAGTTGCTGCAACGCCAGCGCGACGCCTTCGGCCTCACGCTACTCAGCGACGGCATCGACCTGCAAACCGAAACACGCAGCAACGCTGCCCACAAGCACCATATCTATTCGATCCTCGACTCGCTGCTCACGACCGACCATAAGTCGGAATCGTCAGCACGAGGTACCTCGTTCGTCGAAGCGCTGCACCTTACAGCCGAGAGTCTCCACCGACGCTCAATGGTGGTGCTTTTCACCGACGCCTTCATAAAGCAGGACGACTGGGACGCCCTGCTCGACGCCTTGCGCCACCTGCGGCACAACAAACACGAGGTGTTGCTTTTCCATACCTATGATGAAGCAAAGGAGTTGAATCTCGCCTTCGACAACCGACCCACTGAGTTTATCGACCTCGAAACCCACCGCAAGCTGAGGCTCAACCCCTCAGAGTTGGCCGAGAGTTACGCAGCCGAGATGCGTCGCCGTCGCGATGCCCTCAAGCAGAAAACCATACAATATGGCATAGACTATGTCCCGGTAGCCGTCGAGAAAGGCTTTGAACAGGTGATGGTACCCTACCTGCTGAAGAGAGGGAGGCAGTACTGAGAATTGACTGTTAGGTGTTAAACGGTCTCTTTGTGAAATGTTTTCTATTTGTTGGAATTCGGCAACAAGTAGTTCACGATTGATTGCCAATTTGGAAATCGCTCGGAACCGAACGGTATCCATTCGCCTTCAAACTCGGAGCGTCTTGGCGAAAATCGGACGGAAATATTTTGAATTGTGAAGGTTGTTGGTTGGGGTTGGTTGTCAGTGGGTTGGGGGATTTGTGAAAATATTTTTGTCTTTTTATTCGTAAACCGCAATGGGGGTTTCGTACTTTTGCAAACAGAAACAAAGGACAGAGATGAACGGTATCTTCATAAGACTGAAATCACTGTGGCTGGCTTTGGCTGCAATCGTAGCCGCAACTGGTGCGTGGGCTCAGGGTTGGGACACAATGCCACAGGAACGTGCGGCCGGTTTGTTTACTGAGGCTCAGCGTGTTTGTGACGCCGACGGCGGACGGCTGTGGGGCGAGAACATCTGGGGCGAGGTGGTGCTTGTGAGGGATGCGGACAAGCTGGCTTTCTGCAACGACGCGAGGTTGCTGAATGGTGCGAGGGAAGTGGGCGAGCTGTATTGCGGAACGTTGGATTCGAACCTCGTGGTGGCCGGCAACGCAGCTCGGCTCAGAGGTGTGGATGTGGCCATCGTGCCGATGTTCGAGATGTCGGACAGCGCTTTGGTGGAGGTGTTTGTTCACGAACTGTTCCACCGGTTTCAGAACCGTCACTACGGCAGCGACGAGATGGTTTATGACAACGCTCATGTAGATACGAAGGCGGGCAGGACGCTGGTGCTCTGCGAGTTGGCGGAGCTGGCGAAGGCTTTGGAAGGCGATGGGACGGAAAGACGCGAACATGTGGAAAAAGCTCTGGGTTTCAGAGCGTGGCGGCGGACGCTTTTTGTGGGGAAAGACAGAGATGAATGCAGGTTTGAGTTTCAGGAAGGTCTGGCGCTTTACACACAATACCGCCTGTGTCTGCGCGATTCGGCAAAGGTGGCGCAGCAGCTTGGACAGGATGTGGGGAGGTTGATGACGGCACCTAACCTGTCGCGCCAGTACGGCTATTATATGGGCACCATGTATGCCTGCCTGAACGACGTCGATGCGACGTGGCGAAACGAGGTGACGCCTACGATGGACCTGGGCGAGAGGGTGAGGCGTATTTATGGTGTGGGGATGACCGGGACAGTGGACACGCTGGCGCTAAAGAGGACAGATTCGTATGCTGAGGTGATGCGTGTGGTTGACACCCTTGAGGCGGCGCGGATGGTGCTAAAAGAGATGGTTCGCAGGAAGATGGAGACGAACAATGTCGTCTGGCTGCAGGCGGAGGACTATCAGATGGGGTTCAACCCGGCGTGTGTAACAGGACTTGAGGAGATGGGCAACTTTTTCTCTGTGATAGAGCTGAAAGGCGAGTTTGGGAGGATATATTCGGAGTACGGCTGTGTGATTTCGGGACACCCGATGCTGATTATTCCAGAGGGGACGAAGTCGATGAGGAAGAAGACGAAGGGCTTTGCGATAGAGCTGAGCGGCGGCTGGCGGCTGAGGCGTTGCGATAAAGGGTACGATGTGGTCAGGAAGGGACTTTGAGGGGGATGAAGAGGGCGGTTGACGGCGGGCAACTTTTCAACAAAACCGGCATCTTATTCACAAAGTGCAACCGGGATGTGAAAAATCAAATTAAATTTATTATCTTTGCACATTGAAATTTTAAGAGATATTAACATATTTAAAATAAATCATGAGCAAAAGGAAGTACACTCTGGTAATCAATCCAGGCGCAACATCTACCAAAACGTCAATCTATGACGGTGAGACTGAGGTCTTCACCGAGAACATCACTCACCCCATCGAGGAGATACAGAAATACAAGGAGGTGGCCGACCAGTTCGACTACCGCAAAGGGGCCATCCTCTCTATGTTGAAAGACCATGGCGTCGGCACCGACGAGATTGCTATCGTCATGGGCCGTGGCGGTCTTACCCGTCCTTGCGAGAGCGGCACCTACCGCGTGAACGAACTTATGAAACAGGAGTGCCACGACGGTATTCAGGGCAAGCATGCCTGCAACCTCGGTGCGCTTATCAGTGATTCCATTGCCAAGGAGATTGGTTTGGAGTGCGCATATATAGCTGACCCGGGCATCGTGGACGAGCGTCCTGAATATGCCAAAATCACTGGTCATCCCGAGTTCGACCTTGACCCCAAGCGTGAGGGTGTCATCTGGCATTGCTTGAACCAGAAGATGACGGGCAAGCTCTATGCTCGTGAACTGGGCAAGCGCTATGAGGACCTGAACCTCATCATCGCCCACATGGGCGGCGGCGTGAGTGTGGGTATCCACGAGCACGGCCGTTGCGTTGAGGTGAACCGCGCTCTCTGTGGTCTCGGCGCTTTCTCTCCGACACGCTCTGGCTCTATCAACGCCAGCAAGCTCATCGAAGTGTGCTTCAGTGGCAAATACGATATGGCGAAGGTGAAGAAGATGGTCACTGCCGAAGGCGGCTTTGTGGCTTACCTCAACACCAACGATGCCTATGAGGTGGAGAAACGCGCCCTTGCTGGTGACGAGAAATGCAAGCTGCTGGTGGATGCTTTCTGCTATCAGGTATCTCTCGAAATCAGCCGTCTTGCCGCTGTGGTCAAAGGTAAGGTTGACGCTATCATCCTCACCGGCGGCATAGCATACAGCAAACCTTGGATGGCTCAGATCACCGACCAGATCGGCTGGATCGCTCCCGTGAAGATTTACAAAGGCGAGAACGAAATGCTGGCTCTCGCCATCTGTGGCAAGGAAATCCTCGACGGCGTACCGGCCAAGGAGTATGTGTGATTATGTGACCAGTGAATTGTGACCAGTAAAACAATTAGAATAATGTAATATGAATGCCTGCGGCGAACCGCAGGCATTGTTTGTAGAAACGAATAACAGTTATGAGAAAAATCATTGCGTCGTCAGCTTTCTTTTTTGCTGTTGCGCTGGCTTCGGTTTCCTGCGCACAGGAGATGACTGTGGCGAAGGCCAAGGGATTAAAGACATTCAACGACTCTATCTCCTACGCCGTCGGTCAGAGCATATACACCGAGTGGTTGCGTCAGGGGGTGGAGTTCAATGTGGACAAGGTGTCGCAGGCATTGCAGAATGCCGCTAAAGGTACTATCTTCTTCACCCAGGAGCAGATGGAGAGCTTGATGGTACGTTTCCAGAACCAAATGAACGAAAAGATGAAGAAAGACTGTGAGGCGAACATCGCCGCGGGCAAGGCTTATATGGAGAAGATCCGTAACAACAAGTCTGTTTACACCACTGAGTCGGGTCTCTCTTACATACGTAAGAAGGCTGGCAACGGCAAGAAACCCACCGCCACCGACAAGGTGAAGGTGCATTATGTAGGCAAGCTGATTAACGGCAAGGTGTTTGACAGCAGCGTGGAACGTGGCGAGCCTATCACCTTCGCTCTCAATCAGGTGATTGCGGGCTGGACCGAAGGCTTGCAGCTGATGGATGAAGGGTCTAAGTACATACTCTACATCCCTCATAACCTCGCTTATGGTGAACGTCAGGTGGGTGACATCCCCGCTGGCTCTCTTCTGGTCTTCGAGGTGGAGTTGCTGGAAATAAACCCTAAATGAAGAATAATTGCCTGAATGCATGATTGCATGGGTATTCAAGCATGCAGACGTTAACGCATTCAAGCACTCAGACATTCAAGCAATAAAAATGCTCGGCAACACTTTCGGTGAACATTTCAGTCTGACTACCTTCGGTGAGTCTCATGGCATCTCAGTCGGTGGTGTCATTGACGGCTGCCCTGCTGGCTTGAAGATCGATTTCGCCATGATTGATTCTGAGCTTGCGCGTCGTCGTGGCGACGGTGTGGAGGGAACTACAGAAAGGAAAGAGTTTGACCATATTGAGTGGCAGTCGGGCATAATGGATGGAGTGACACTCGGCACCCCGATCGCTTTCCTGGTGCGGAACAGCGACAGTCGCAGCGAGGACTATGACAACCTGAGGGAATGGCAGCGTGCAGGACATGCCGACTACACCTATCAGGAGAAATATGGCATCCGTGACCATCGTGGCGGTGGTCGTGCTTCGGCTCGTGAGACCGTAGCAAGGGTGATTGCAGGTGCGATAGCGAAACAACTGCTGGCGAATGAAGGCATAAACATCATCTCAGAAACAGTTGTCGCGGATTTGCACTCCACGACATCAGACAATCAAACAATTGGAGGCAAGGTCCGTTGTAATATATATGGTGTAAAGCCTGGTGCAGGCGAGCCTGTGTTCAACAAGCTCAACGCTCGTCTGGCTTATGCGTTGATGTCCATCCCTTCGGCGGTGAGTTTTGAGATGGGTATCGGCAAAGAGGCCTGCGAGATGACTGGTGCTGACTATGCCGACCGCTGGAACCCTGAGGCTCTTGCACAATCGGACATCGCTCTCTCCAACCACTGTGGTGGCGTCCAAGGTGGCATCAGCAACGGCATGCCTATTGAGTTCACCGTTGGCTTCCATCCCGTTGTGACTCAGTTACCGCTCACCCAGTGCCGCAATAGGGCAGGGGAGGTGCAGATGATAGAGTTAAAAGGCCGCCACGACCGTTGCCATGTGCCTCGTGCGGCTGTGATAGTGGAGGCAATGGCTGCACTCACGTTGATTGACTTTATGAATGATGTTCGGTTTTAAACTATTATCTTTATGATGGTGCATCATTGCAGCGAAATTTGAGGGGTCGCTCCGCTCAAAATTGTTAAAAAATCAAATAAAAAATATATAGAGTCAAGATTGAATAATTTTAAATAAAATTTGAATGATTTTGAACTGAGTAAGCAGTGAGCACCATATGAGCTGGCTCAGGGATGGCCGAGTCGAGTTCGAGGTCGACGATAGTCAATCTTTTAGGCCGACCAGAGAAAACACACTAAGTCAGTCAAACGTTCAAAAAATCACGCACTCATCGCCTTCAGCGGTGCTACGTGCCCTACACTAAAAAGGTCGCTACGCTCAAAATCTTAAAAAAATCAAATAAAAAATATATAGAGTCAAGATTGAATAATTTTAAATAAAATTTGAATGATTTTGAACCGAGTAAGCAGTGAGCGCCATCTGAGCTCGCTCAGGGATGGCCGAGTTGCGTTCGAGGTCGACGATAGTCAATCCTTTAGGCCGACCAGAGAAAACCAGTGAGATAAATGGACATGATTGAAGAACATAATAAAAAGTATGAGTTTTTCAGCGATATAACTGGTTTGGCAATGAAGGTTTACAATAATTACCACTCAGGATTATTGGAGTCAGCTTATGAAGCTGCCCTTAAGTATTTGTTAGAACTTAAGGGTTACAAAGTTGAAAGACAAGTCCAATTGCCGATATACTGGGAAGATGTAAAACTCGATCAGTCGTATAGAATGGATTTGGTGATAAATGACAAAATAATTATAGAGTTGAAGTCTGTAGGATTTGTAGACAAAGAACATCGAAAACAGTTATTCAATTATTTGAATTTAACCCATGTGCCGTATGGAATGCTTATTAACTTCGGGTCTAAAGGGCTTTATTCTGAGTGGTATGAACGGCAAGAAAACACTGGTAAAATAGAGAGGATAAAATTATTGTAGATTTTTTTGTAATTTTGGTGTCTTAAGATTGGAATAAAAAGTTGGTCGCTACGCTCAAAATCAAAAAAAAATCAATCAGAAAATTTTAAAAAAAAGGTTGAAAGATTTTAAATAAGATTTTGAATGATTTTGAGGCCTTTAGGCCGACCAGAGAAAAATAGAAACTAATAATTCAAGATATCTTTTTTACCCTTACCCCCTTCCAACCATAAATCTCATTATGAAAAAATACTTTTTATTATCCGCAGTTGCGCTTCTGCTTTTCGCAGGTTGCAAGAAAGAAAACACTTTCACCATCGAGGGTTCCATAGACAACGGTGCCGGAAAGATGATGTACATTGAGGAACTCACTCCCGACGGGCCGCATTTCCTTGACTCCATCAAGCTCGACAAGAAGGGCAACTTCACCTATAAGGGTAAGTATGACTATCAGACTTTTTATAACCTGCACACTTCGGCAGTGGACTATGTGGTACTGCTGCCTTACAAGGGTGAGAAGATAAAGGTCTCGGGTGTGTTCGACAGCCTCTCGCTCAGCTACAAAGTCGATGGCTCGAAAGAGTCGGCCGCTCTATGGCAGCTGCAGGACTACAGCAACTATGGGGCCTACAAGCTCCGCGACATAGTAAACACAGACCACGCCAACCGCGAGCGTTTCAATATTCAGACCGTCGAGGTTGACGGCATGATGCGCCTCACGGGCGACACGGCTGCCTACCGCGAGGCAAAGCACCTCACCGACTCTCTCTATCGTGAGGCCTACGACGAGCAGGTGATGTACATCACTCAGTTCCTGCAGGATAACAGCGGCTCTCTCGCCACGCTCATAGCATTATATAAACCGTTCAACGGCAACCATCCTATCATCGATGTGGACCGCTATCCCGAGCTTTTCACCTACTATGAGCAGGTGCTCGAGGGGCTGGAGGGCAACGACGCCACCGCTGACAACCCACACACTCTTGCCTTCAAGAATGTGATGGAGCGTGTGCGCTTTCAGGTGGAACGCAAGAAACCCCAGGCGGTGAACTTCTCTTTGAACGGTGCTGAATGAGCGACATCCGTAATAAGCTCTATTTCGTCAGCGACGCCCATCTGGGCTCTGGCGCCGACTCGCGTGAGCGGGAGCTTTCGTTGTGCCGTCTGCTCGATTCGATGAAAACCGACGCCAAGCGACTGGTGTTGCTGGGCGATATGTTCGACTTCTGGTTCTCTTACAAGCATGTGGTGCCGCGTGGACACGTGAGGCTTCTCGGCAAGCTGGCTGAGCTCGCCGACGCAGGGGTGGAGATACATTATTATATAGGCAACCACGACATGTGGCTCTTCGACTATCTGGAGAAAGAAATAGGTGTGGTGATGCATTCCGAACCCGATATCATGGAGTTCGACGGCAGGCGTTTCCTCATAGGGCATGGCGACGGGCTGGGTGGCTTTGACCCTGGTTACGACCACCTGAAGAAAATATTCCGAAACCGTGCCTGTCAGCGTTTGTTCGCACTGCTTCCTCCTCGTTTGACCTTCCCCATAGCGCAACGTTGGAGCGACAGCAATAAGCTACGCCACCAGCGTGTGGGTCTGCAACATTACCTCGGAGACGACCGCGAGGGCATAGTGATATACATAAAAGAGCGCATGCAGAGCGACCAGTTCGACTACGCCGTCTTCGGCCATCGTCACACGCCGCTTGATATGGAAATAGGCACTCAGGCAATCAAGCACTCAGGCAATCAAGCACTCAAATACATCAACACTGGAGACTGGCTAGACCACCGTTCCTATGCTGTATATGCGGAAGGTAATATAAAGTTGGTTGAGGATTGTACTGGAAAAGACGACAATTGAACGACAAGAAGGCTAAAAGACGATTTGCACAAGCAAAAACAGTGTTTTGTATATAGAAAAACTTAAACATCAATATATTATGGCTAAACTAATTGCAAAAAACGGCTATGATTGGAAGTATAGCGTCGTAGGTGGCGTGACGCGTGTGAACATCGAGACGGGCGAGGATATCGCTCATCTCGGAGAACTGGACCAGAAACTGTGGACGGTGCTGAGCTGTCCTGTGAAAGGTCTTGAATTCGATGAGAAGACGCTGGCTCTTATGGATTTGGATGGCGACGGCAAAATCCGTGTCAACGAGATGGTGGCTGCGTCCGAGTGGTTGAAGAAAGTGTTGTGCAGCATGGAATACCTGCTTGAAGGCAAGGATTTTATCAATTTTGCTGACATCCAGGGTGACACCGAGGAAGGGCAGAAGGTGATGGAGGCTGCCAACCTCATACTCGCAAAGCTCGGAAAGTCGGAACAGACCTGCATCTCGCTGCAGGATGTGAACGACTATATGGCTATATTTGAAGAAAAATGCAAGGAGGAATACACGGCTGAAGAGTCTGAACCGTTCACTCCACCATACGGTGAGCAGAGTGATGCTGCCGAGAAATCGATCAACGACCTCAGGCATAAGATGGCTGACTACTTCATGCGTTGCAAACTGGCTCAGTTCGACGAAGAGGCTACAGCTGCTCTTGACGTGCAGGTTGAAAAGATTGCTGCCATAAGCGACGGCAACCTCAGTGAGAATGTTGCGGAGATAGCAGAATACCCTCTCTCTCGTCCAAACAAGGAGGGGGTGCTGAATATTGTCAACGGACTCAATCCTGCCTGGCATGGGGCTATGGCTGAACTCAAGACTCTGGTCCTGGACAGCGAGCTCGGTGGCGCTGAGGCCATGAGCGAGGAACAGTGGAACGGCATACTGGCCAAGATAGACGCCTACACTGCTTGGAAGAACGCTGGCGAGACCGCCATGAACGAGGCCATTGCTGCACAGCTGGCAACACATGCCGCCGCCATAGAGCCTGTGGAACGTCTGGTACGCTACTGTCGTGATTATTTTAAGTTGGTGCACAACTATGTGGTGTTCAAAGACTTTTATAAGAGAGACGAGAACAGTCTGGCTGTGTTCCAGGCTGGAAAACTCTACATCGACCAGCGTTGCTGCGACCTCTGCATCAAGGTGAGCGACATGGGCAAGCAGCTGAACACGGCTGGACTGAGTGGTCTTTACCTGCTCTACTGCAAGTGTACCTCGAAGGTAAAAGGGGAGACGATGGACATCGTGGCTGCTCTCACTGACGGTGATGTCAACGGGTTGAGCGAAGGCAAGAACGCCCTTTTCTATGACCGCAATGGCCTCGACTGGGATGCTGTCGTGACGAAGATTATAGACAACCCCATCAGTGTGCGTCAGGCTTTCTGGAGCCCCTACCGCAAGTTTGGAAATTGGGTGAGCGAGAAGATAACAAAGTCGGCGGCCGAGAAGGAAAGCAAGCAGTTTGATGAGATGACCGCCAAAGCGGACAATTCGACAACCGAGCTGGCTACCAATATGGCCAAGGCCAAGAATCAGATGTCGGCAGCAGACGGCGGTCAAGCCAAGAAGATGCCGTTCGACATTGCTAAGTTTGCTGGTATCTTCGCAGCCATAGGCATGGCCATCGGCTTCATAGGCTCAGCCTTGGTCAAGCTGGCAGGAAGCGTTACTGAGCATTGGTACAATCTGCCACTGATGATATTGGCCATCATACTGGTCATCAGTGGTCCTTCGATGTTCCTTGCTTGGCTCAAGCTGCGTCGTCGCAACCTGGGTCCCGTGCTGAACGCCAACGGGTGGGCTATCAACTCTAAGATAAAGATCAACACCACCTTCGGTGCTACGCTGACCAGCATGGCTAAATATCCTAAGCTGGTGACCAAAGACCCGTTTGCAGACAAGAAGGTCCCGGTATGGAGGAAGATTATCTACTGGGTCGTGATACTGGCTGCCATAGCTTTCTGTGTGCTCTACTTCACCAAGAACCTGCCGTGGCAGAAGAAAGCCGCCGAAGCTGAGGCTGCAAAGACAGAGCAGATGGAAACAGCTTCAGCCTGCAACACGGCTGAGGATGCTGTTGCAGAGGCGCCCAAACAGGCAGAAGAGACTCCTGCCAAGTAATTCCTTTGCTGGATATATCAATCGAGGGCGGGCAAGTGAAAACTTGCCCGCCCTCATTATTTACATGGAGTCTTGGCTATTCTAAGCACCCTACGTCCGCTCTGCACCTAGTTCAGCATCTATCTTTTCATACACTGAATTGTTGCTCTTATATTCGGGTACTATGAGTTTCATCTTGCGCACGGTCTCCATATTGTCGAAAAGCTTGGATGTCTCTACCAAATCGTCGATTTCATGAGACACCTCATCATAGTCGTACTCACGTACTTGCGCTATGCGGATCTTCTCGTGGAATGTGGGTTTGGTGCCTTCCAGTTCGTTGAGTACCTCTTCGTAGAGTTTCTCTCCTTCTCTCAGTCCAGTGTACTTTATTTCCACTCCTTTGGCGTTGGAGAGGGCTATCATGCGCTTCGCAAGGTCGGCTATACGCACTGGTTGTCCCATGTCAAATACGAAAATCTCTCCTCCATTGCCTTTGGTTCCTGCTTCCAGCACCAGCTTGCAGGCTTCGGGGATGAGCATGAAGAATCGCACTATCCTTTCGTCGGTGACAGTCACAGGTCCTCCTCGCTTGATCTGCTCGCGGAAAAGTGGAATGACAGATCCGTTGGAACCTAACACGTTGCCAAAACGTGTGGTGACAAACTGTGTGTACTCGGGTGCCACCTGCTTGTTGCGTTTAGTTTCCAATGCCTCTATTTTGAGCTTTCGGTCGAGGCTCTGCACATATATCTCGCAGATACGCTTGGAACAACCCATGACATTGGTGGGGTTCACCGCTTTGTCTGTAGACACCATGACGAACTTCTTGGTGCCGTATTTGACACTCATGTCGGCAATCACCTTGGTGCCGTATATGTTGTTCAATACCGCTTCGCTGGGATTGTCTTCCATCATGGGCACATGCTTGTAGGCGGCGGCATGGAACACGTAGTCGGGACGGAAACTGCTGAAGAGGGCTTCCATCCTGGTACGGCGGCTTATGCTGGTGACCACGGCTTCTGCTTCCACGTCAGGAAAATCGCGTGCCATCATTATGCGGATGTCGTGTTGCGGTGTTTCTGCTTGGTCGATAAGCATCATCTTCGCTGGCTTGAAGGCCGCCACTTGGCGCACTATCTCGGCTCCGATAGACCCAGCAGACCCGGTGATAAGCACTCGCTTGCCGTGCAGCTCCTCTGCGACGGACTTGAGGTCTACCCTTATCTGCTGGCGTGGCAAAAGGTCTTCTACGCTTACTTCGCGTAGCTGCATGTCGTTATAGTCCGAATTCTCCAGATCCAGCAACCCTCCTCGCAACACCGCCTCTTTGGCCGGTTGGACCATGAGAATCTTGCATCCTGCATTGATGAATATATCTTGTGCTTTCTGGTTATTTCGGAAGTCTTCTGACCTCAGTGGGCTGATCAACACCGCCTCCACTTTCTTGCGTTTCACTATGCTGGGTATGTCGTCATCCAATGTGTAGACTGGAACGTCCATCAACATCTTGTTCTTGATTTGGGGTTCATGTGAGACAAAACCGACTAGCTCATATTGCTGGGGCTCTAGCGACCTTATGTATTTCGCAAGTGCGACTCCTCCCGACAGGGCTCCATAAATGAACACTTTAGTGGAATGGGTGCTGCTGCTCGCTAAATCAAACATATACCTCACTCCGATGCGCAGACTCCACATGAAGAAGATAGCGAGTGTGAAAACCACGCAGTTCTCTATCAGTGTCATCTCGCATAACCATGGAATATCCTGCCAACTTACTATCATTGAGAGAATGGTCGCCAGGAGGAATGTCAGTAGGTTTGAATAGGTGACCTTAAGCAGATCTTTGAAGCTGCTGTAGCGCAGCACTCCTGAATAGGTGCGGAATAACCTTGCTCCAATCCATCCGAGAAGGGCATAGACGGCGGCAGTGATTATGAGCGATAGTCGGTGCTCAAAGGTTATGACCGACCTATTGGTAATCCAGTATGTAAAAATTGTACTGAGAAATATTATGACTGAGTCGGCCAAAAGAATTGCCCAATATGGGAGCACTTTCTTTCGGAAGTACCAGGTTGATATTCTTTTTATGATGCCCATAGGGTCTTTGTGTTTATAGTTTAGTTACGCGTATATGTTGTGTCTACCTTAACGTAAAAAGCAAACAGAAAGTTACACATTTAATATATGTATTATAGAAATATTTTTATTTAGTCGCATAAAAACAAAAAAGGCTGGCATTAAAGCCAGCCTTTCAATAAGATTTCTCGTAGTCTTATTTCTCGATGCGGATGCGGGCATCCACGGCGGTGACGTAGCGTGGGTTGCCCAGCAACGGGTTGAGGTCCATCTCGGCAATCTCGGGTGCGGCTTGCACCAGCGCGCTGACGCGGGCTATCTGGTCGGCATAGAGGTCGAGGTTGACGCCTTCCTGTCCACGCACGCCTTCGAGGATCTTGTAGCCTTTAAGCTGCTTGAGCATCTCCTTGGCCTCGGCTGCGCTGATAGGTGCGAGGGCGCTCTGCACGTCTTTCAGCACCTCGATGAAGATGCCACCCAAGCCGAAGAATATCTGGTGGCCGAACTTGGCATCCTTGATGGCACCGATATAGACATCGATTCCGTCTAGCATGGGGTACATCTCCACTGCGTAGGTCTCGGGGATGACGATGAGGCGGTTGAACTCTTTCTCCACCGTCTCGAGGTCTTTCACTCCGAGGGTCACGCCGCCCACGTCGCTCTTGTGCAGCGGGCCTACGACTTTCATCACCAGCGGCACATCCTTCGAGCATCCCACCTCTTTGGCGAAGGCGATGGCGTCTTCAACCTTCGAGACTTCGACGCTCTTCTTGCGGCTGATGCCAGCGGCGTCGAGCAGTTCGTTGTAGTCGGCTATCTCAAGGTATCCGCTCTTGCAGCGCTCGATGGTCTTGCGTATGCGTGCCACATCGACTGCCGGCTGCTCCACGTTCTCAGGCTGCGGTTTTGGGGTGTTATAGACTTTGCACAGGGCGTTGCCGAGCACGCACTCTTCGGGGAAGTTGATACGTCCCTTGGCGATGAAGTCGGCTATCTCGTCCTTCACGTTGATAATCGACGGCAGCACAGGGAAGATGGGCTTCTTGCAGGTTTTCATCTTCTCGTCGAGGAGGTCGTAAACCTCTTTGTTCGAGAACAATCCAGGCGAGCCGAAGATGACCACCGAGAAGTCAATCTCGTCATAGTCGTTCTCGACGGCGTCAAGTATATATCCCAGTTGCTCGGCTGTGCCGGTGGCGAGGAAGTCGATGGGGTTGCCCACCGACGAGCCTCCGAAGAGTTTGCTCAGCAGCTCGGGCGACTTGGGATGCTCCTTAAGGCTCGGCACCTCCATTCCGCCGTTGCTCAGCACGTCGGTCAGCATCACTGCAGGACCTCCGGCGTGGGTCACCACAGCGCAGCGTTTGCCCTTCAGTTCGGGGTGCATGAACACGGCGCATACGGTGGTGAGCTCCTGACGGTTCTGGCAACGCACTATGCCGGCTTTACGGAACAGTGCATCGACGGCTGCGTCGTTGGTGGCAAGTGCTCCTGTGTGGCTCGAGGCGGCACGGCTTCCTGCTGCCGAGCCGCCGCTCTTGATGGCAGCTATGCGGCATCCTTTGTTGATGAGGTTGCGGCTGTGCTTCAGCAGACGCTGCGGGTCGCCGATTTTCTCCATATAGAGCATGATGACGCGGCTCGACTTCTCAGGGTCGAAAGTCTCGTCCAAGTGCTCCAGCACGTCTTCGATGCCGAGCTGGGCGCTGTTGCCGACTGCCCACACGCTGTTGAATGTGAGACCGTTGCTGATGCCGTACTCCTTGATGAACACAGCGGTGGCGCCTGAGCCGGTGATGAAATCCACTCCGTGGGGGTCGAGTTTCGGTATCGGCGTGTCAAAGCAGCCGCTGTAGTTGGTGTTGAGGAATCCCGTGCAGTTGGGGCCTATGAGAGAGCCGCCGACGGCGTTGATGCTGTCAACGATGTGTTTCTCTATATCGGCACCCTGCTCGTTCTCCTCCGAGAAGCCGGCGCTGACGATGATAAAGCCCTTGGTGCCTTTCTGCTGGGTGAGGATATCGACTGTCTGTGCGCAGAATTTGGCTGCGATGCAGAGGATGGCGCAGTCAACCTGCGGCAGGTCATCGACTTTGGCGTAGCATTTCACGCCCTGCACTTCGCTCTCTTTGGGGTTCACGGCATAGACTTCGCCTTTGAAGCTGCTCTCCAAGAGGTTTTTCAAGGCTTTGCCGCCTGGTTTGTGTATGTCGCTCGAAGCACCGCAAACCACAATGCTCCGAGGATTCAAAAGTTCTTTTGCAATCATTTAGTCTTTCTGATTTTGTTATTTTGTCATTGTGTAATTGTGTCAGTAGAAAAGTTGTCCTTCACTCACACTAACGCATTAACACATTTACACATTCACGCATTAGTTTTATTTCGTCGGCACCGCTGCAAGTGCTGCCACCAGGTAGTCGTAGAATTTCTTCACGCTGGCGATGTTGCAACGCTCATCGGGGCTGTGGGGGCTGTTCAGCGTCGGGCCGAAGGAAATCATCTCCATGTCGGGATACTTGCCTCCGAGCAGGCCGCACTCCAATCCAGCGTGGATGGCCACCACGGCGGGCTCTTTCTTGTAGAGCTTCTTGTAGGTCTGCTTCATCATCTTCAGCAGGCCGCTCTTCATGTTGGGTTTCCATCCCGGATAGGCGCCAGTGAGCTTGCAGCTGCCACCTGCCAGTTCGGCGAGGCACACCAGTCTCTCTGCCAGAACGTCCTTGGCCGTGTCAACTGAGCTGCGCAACAGAGCCATGATAGTGAACTTTTTGCCGTCGGTCTTCATGATGGCGAGGTTCAGCGAGGTCTCCACCAATCCGGCCATATCCTTGCTCATACGGATAACGCCGTTGGGGGCTATCATAACGGTGTTGATGAGTTTCTGTGTGTCGGCTTCGGTCATTACCTTCGGGGCCATCTTCATATCCTCGAGCTTCATGAAGAAGTCGGGTTCCACGTCGCCGAGTTCTTTCTTCACCCATCCAGCCACTTTCTCAAGCTCTTTCACGATGCAGTCTTTGTGCTCCTTCGGCATGGCGAAAACCATCTCTGCATCGCGCGGGATGGCGTTGCGCATGTTGCCGCCGCTCACGCTTATCAGACGGATGCCGCACTCGGCAACCCAGCGTATGTGACGGAACATGATTTTGTTTGCGTTGCCGCGTCCACAGTTGATTTCCATTCCGGAGTGACCGCCTTGCAGACCACCGATGGTGAGCTTCATGGCGCAGTATTTCTTAGGAGCCGCTTCTGTCTTGTATGGGATGCTCAAGGTGGCGTCGATACCGCCAGCGCAACCTACATACAGCTCACCTTCGGTCTCGGAGTCGAGGTTCAGCAGGTAGTCGCTCTTCAGCACGCCTTTCTTCAGGCCGAAAGCGCCAGTCATGCCGGTCTCTTCGTCTGTGGTGAACAATGCCTCCAGCGGACCATGCTTGACGGTCTTCGACTCCAGCACAGCCATTGCTGCCGCCACACCCATGCCGTCGTCGGCGCCGAGGGTGGTGTCGCAAGCATAAACCCATTCGTTATCGACGATTTTGGTCTTGATGGGGTCTTTGGTGAAGTCATGTTTCTTGCCGGCACGGGCTTGGGGCACCATGTCCATGTGGGCCTGAAGGCACACCATCTTGCATTTCTCCATGCCTTTGGTGGCGGGTTTGCGCATTATCACGTTTCCAACTTTGTCAACTTCGCACTCAATCTTCTTTTTCTTGGCCCAGTCAACCAGATATTGGCGCACGATTTCTTCGTGTTTCGACGGACGGGGGCATTGTGTAAGGGCGTAGAAGTTTGCCCATACTTCTTTGGGTTCGAGATCTTTAATTGTCATGATTGTTATGTTTTATTGTGTTTAATTGATTTCTTTTATGGGACTGCAAAGTTACGAAATAAAAATGTATTTTGCAAACATTGACTCCGAAGGAGGCCAATCTTTCGCAAGAGCGAAGTCGTAACCACTGTGTGGTCATGCCGACCCGTACCCAACATTGTGTCCTCCTGTTGGGTGCAGATACATGTTGTCTGGTGTGTCTCCGATTGCCCATATTATCGTTTTCAGGCATGCCTCCAGCTCTTTAAAGTAGCCGCTTATTTTGCTTGACACCTTCTCTGAAAAATTGGCATATACCGACGACTTTGGTGCCGTCTCGTCGCGGAAGTCGAAGTAGTCGGTGTGCGTGACCGTCGCCATGCTCTCTCTCAGCGCTTCATACAAGGCTTGTCCTTGCCAGTCGAAGGAGTCGGGTAGGGGTCTCATCCCTGAGTAGTCGCCATAGATTTTCTGCTGCATGTTCCATGCGTCGTCTCCGATTATCATCAGTATCGCGTCGTAGTAGTTCATCCTTCCTCCCAGTCCTCCGCTGAATCGGGGGTTTCCTATCAGCACATAGAACAACTGCCTTATGTCGTCCGTATACGTGAAGCAGGGGCACACCACGGTGTTCACCATCAGGTCGTCGTCCCTCGTGAGATTCAACTCGTAGATTCTGTTCAGCCCTATCGCCATATTGTACATCTCTGCCGTCATTCCCCACATCAGCACCGCCGTGTCCGATGGCTCGGGCATCATGTCTTTGTCATATTTCGGTTTTCTCATAAGGGTGGTTCTATAAATTCGGTGTTGTGGGATTTGATTGCATTTTGCGGTAGGTTGGCCATTTGGACGATGGCGCTAATATGATGTATTGTAACTGAGTATAAATTGACAATATATTGTGAAAGGTGATTGAATATCATAATTTCGAATTTATCGAACCTCCCTTAGGCTAAAAACTTGATTCTTTCCAAAATCGGGCCTATAGGTCTCGCTCGCCTCCATCTCCTGCACCCAGCCGTTCGCCAGCCCTTTCTCGTCCATATATTCCACCACCTCGTCATACTCCTCTCTGCTCAGTTTCCTCCCCAGCTCGTCTGGCAGGTTCTCTCCGACGGGATAGTATTGTGCCATCAGCGACAGCTGTGTGTTCCACGGCAATCTCTCTGCCACCCAATCTATCACCCTTTTCGAGTTCTCCGTCTGTCCGGGCAGTACCAGATGCCTTATCACCACCCCTCTGAACGCCAATCCTCTCTCGTCGCACATCAGCCTGCTCCCTTTCTGCCTCACCATCTCTTCAATCGCCGCCCCAGCCACTCTTGGATACTCTTTTGTCCCCGAATATCTCCATCCCAGCTCTTTGTCCATATATTTCATATCTGGCAGATAGACATCTACATACGGTTCTATCTCTCTCAGCGTCTCCACGCTCTCGTATCCGTTCGAGTTGTAAACCGTCGTCGGGAAGAGTCCTCTCTCATGCAGTCCTTCCACAATCTGCGGTATTGCGTAGGCATATTGTGTCGCACTCACGAACCCCACCACATTCTCGCATTCGGGCAGCATCTTCGCAATCCCTTCAACCACCTCGTCCACACCTCTGTATCGCACCTTCCCCTCAGCAATCTTTCCTCTGCTTATCTCCTGGTTCTGGCAGAAAAGGCACCTCATGTTGCAATGTGCGAAAAACACGTTGCATATCCCTCTTTCGCCTCTCAGCGGTGGTTCTTCTCCGAGATGTCGGCATATCGCAGCCACCTCCACTCTCTCGGAAGCGCCGCAAAACCCTTCTCTCTCACTTCTATCCACACCACATTCTCTCGGACAACACTTGCATTTCATGTTTGCAAAGATACATAATTCATCCCACTCCCACGACCCCTTTTTATCAACATCTGTCAACTTCTCAATCACTCCTCGTCTCTCTGCACTTTAACCCTCAACATCCACCCTATCTCCATATAACCCTATCAACCTATCAACATCCAACTAACATGTTTCTCCCTAATACCTCCCTAATACCTACCTAATACCTACCTAATGACATAATTCTTCATTACTGATAAATAGCATTTTACAACGATTTGTGTTTATTTTTATTCAACCATCTTCACGACTGATTATTAGTTATTTAATTTTCACGCTATAGAAAACCCGCCTGTTTCCATAGCCCAAGCTGACTCATAATTCCACCCCGATATCGCATCACCTTTGCCAAATAAAAAATAAAATCGTATTTTTGCATTTTGTTTCATACACAAAAAGTATGCATAGATTTCTTCAGAACATCGAGACTCGCGTGTCGGCCATCTACAAGATAGCGGCTCTCCTCGTCACCATAGTCCTCATCTTGCTCCTCTTCCCCAACGCTCAGCCGCTCCTCCGTTACGACTATGCCGTAGGCAGCATCTGGAGCGACAACGACCTCTATGCTCCCTTCGACTTCACCGTCCACCGCTCTCAGTCGGAGATTGAGAAAGCTCGCAGCGAGGCTCGCGCCCACTCGCTTCTCTACTATTCGGTCGACAGCTCCGCCGCCAGCCTCACTCGTCAGCGCTTCGCCTCCTACCTCTCTCGCCACAATCTCTCTCAAACCGAAACCCGCCGCCTGAACCGTCTCATCGACAGCATCTACCGCATCGGCTATATTGAAGAACCTGCCGACTTCCCCAACATCGAGACCCACACACTCGTCCTCCTGCGTGGCAACACGGGCTCTGAGTTCCGCGTGACCGACTTCGTCCGTCGTTCCGACCTCCGTGACCTCTGGCTCGCCGACAGCGTCCTCGTCCCTAGCATCGCCTACGACGATGTGCGCACTCAGCTCGAGCTCGACTCCTGGCTCTCTCGCAACAAGGTCTCCTCCGATATGGTCCGCAAAGGACAGCTCATCATCTCCAAAGGCGAACCCGTCTCCGTCGAGACCGCTGAGATAATCTCCTCCCTCGAAACCGAGCGCAACCTCCGCCTCAAGACCACCTACACTCCCGTCGGCCGCTATTCGGGCCTCTTCCTCCTCTGCCTCATTGCCCTCATGTCACTCTACATGTTCCTCAAGATCACGCGGCACAAGATTCTCGAGGACAACCTCAAGGTCACCTTCGTCCTCCTCGTCATCCTCCTTATGGTCGCGGTCACGGCTCTCGTGCTGCATGTCAACGAGGATTGGATTCTCATCGTGCCCCTCTGCATCGCTCCAATACTCATGCGTGTCTTCTTCGACATGCGTGTCGCCCTCTACATCCACCTCGCCACCGTCATCATCATCGGCAACATGGTGCCCAATCCCTTCGAGTTCATCTTCTATCAACTCGTAACTGGTATGATGAGCATCATCACCGTCCGCAATTTCGAGAAACGAAGCAACTTCTTCGTCGTAAGCCTCGTCATCTTCCTCACCTATTCCCTCATCTACACCAGCGGCGTACTCAGTCAGTTCACCACCATCTCCACCATCAACCCCATGCGCTACCTCGTCTTCTTCCTCAACGCTCTCCTCACCCTCCTGGCCTACCCCCTCATCTTCATCTTCGAGCGCATGTTTGGACTTGTAACCAACCTCACCCTCATGGAGATATCCTCCACCAACACTCCCGCCTTGCGTGAGCTCTCTCGCAACGCACCTGGCACCTTCCAGCATTCCATGCAGGTCGCCAACATCAGCGAGGACATCGTGAGTGAGATTGGTGGCAACCCGCTCCTCGCACGCGTCGGAGCCCTCTATCACGACATCGGCAAGATGCGTGCTCCGCTCTACTTCACCGAGAACCAAAGCAGCGACTTCAACCCACACGACGAGCTCGACTACGAAGAGAGCGCCCGCATCATCACGCAGCACGTCCCCGACGGCATCGACCTCGCACGCAAGTACCATCTGCCCAGCATCGTCGTCGACTTCATCCGCACCCATCACGGCACCACATATACCGGCTACTTCTATGCCAAGCAGAAAGAGTCTCATCCCACCGAGCAGGTCGACACCTCTGCTTTCCGCTATGCAGGCCCCACACCCTTCTCCACCGAGACAGCCGTAGTTATGATAGTCGACAGCGTCGAAGCCGCCTGCAAGAGCCTCAAGACCCACGACAAGGAGAACATGGACCGCCTCATCGACAACATAATCGACGGCAAGATAAAGCAGAAGCAACTCGACAACTGCGACCTCACCTTCAGCGACATCACCCGCATCCGTCAGATGCTCAAAACCAAGCTCCCCTCCATCTACCACGTCCGCATAGCCTACCCCGAACTAAAAGACCCCGAACAGAAAGACCCCAAATCCGAGTGACCCCAATGCACCAATATTGAAAACGCAACATTTTGACTAGATTTTTATATTGAAAAGTGTATCACCAAATGCGACGCCACGAAATCGTAGAACAAATCAGAAAAGCTGCACATGATATGAGTCCTCATGTGCAAGTGATACTTTATGGTTCTGAAGCAAGAGGCGATGCCAGAATTGACTCTGATATTGACCTGTTGGCATTGGTTGACACCGATAAACTCAGCTATAGTGAAAAAGAAGCCATCATGACACCGTTCTATGACATTGAACTAGAAACGGGAGTTGTCATCAGTACGCTGATAATGCCACGTCATGAATGGGAAAACCGCCCGTTCATGACCCCTTTCCAATATAATGTGAAACGAGATGGTGTAATATTATGAATACAACTTTGACGGACGAAAACTATGAAGACCTGTCTCGCTATCGAATGATGCGAGCACATGAAACGCTGGAAGAAATACCTTTCCTACGAGATCAAGGATATTACAATACCGCGACAAACCGTTTGTACTACGCCTGCTATTATGCTGCTGTCGCTTTGTTGAACAAGCATCATTTTATCACAAATACACATGCAGGTGTTAAGACTATGTTGGGGCTGCATTTTGTCTCAAAAGGTCTAATCTCGAAAGAGAGTGGACGTACTTTCTCCAATCTTTTTGACAGCCGTCAACATAGTGATTATGATGATTTTGTCTATTCAACGTTGGAAGAAGTAAATGAATTGTATCCAAAAGCTCAACGTTTTATAGAGGAAGTGGAAAACCTCATGGAGTAGAAGCTGATCGTGGATGTTTAACCAATAACATTCTCATCATCAACTCTTTTATTACATTTAAGCGAAGCGAACCTTTAAAACATAACAATATCTCTCATGAAAAAACTAAACAAAAAAATATTCCTCCACCTCGGCCTAGTTCTCCTGATGTTCATCATATCCTGCGTCTACTTCAGCCCAGTCTTAAGTGGCAAAGTTGTCCGTCAGGGTGACTCTGAGAAGTTTGACGCAATGGTGAAACAAACAAAGGACTTTCACAAAGCAACTGGTGAATACACTTTTTGGAATAGTGCTATGTTCAGTGGTATGCCGAGCTATCAGGTTGGAGGCAATAAACCTAATCCTGGATTGATTAGTCCTTTGAGGAATATCCTGACGTTTCATGATCTTGGATGGGACCGTAATATTGGAGTTCTGTTTCTCTATCTTCTTGGCTTTTATATTGCACTTATTGCATTGGGATTGTCTCCGTGGTTGGCGCTTCTTGGGGCTTTGGCCTTTGGTCTTGGAAGTTACAATATAATCATAATTGAAGCTGGTCATATTTCGAAAGCATGGGCTCTATCTATGGTAATGCCCATCTTTGCTGGTATGATTCTTTGTTTTAGAAAGAAACCTGAAAATGCCAACAGTAAACTTGGCGATTATCTGATTGGTGGGATAATGTTCTCGTTGGCTCTTACATTGCAGATAACCTTCAATCATTTGCAGATAACATATTACACCATAATCGGTGCTTTTTGTCTCGGTATAGGATATGCAGTATATGCCATTGTGAAGAAGAATGTTAAGGCATCTTTAATCGGTATGGCTATTATCCTCGTCGGATGTGTATTTGCTGCTGGTTGCAATGCAAGGATGTTGTTGGTTAACCAACAATATGCCAAATATACTATGCGTGGTGGTAACGCTATAACGGTAACCCCGGAGGATCTTTATCATGACGGTGAACCGGAATCAATAAGTGGAAAAACATCAGGCCTTAATCTTGACTATGCTTTTAGCTGGAGTTATGGAAAGGGTGAGACATATACGCTTCTAGTTCCTGGTGCCATGGGTGGAGGAAGTGGCGAAACCGTTGGCAAGAATAGCGCCTCATATAAGGCTTTTCGCCAAACCCAGATGCCTCTCTATTGGGGCGATCAGCCGTTTACATCGGGACCGGTCTATTTTGGTGCCATCATAATCTTCCTGTTTTTGGTCGGTATGATTCTTACCAAAGGTCCAGAACGGTGGTGGATACTTGCGGCAACTATTATAGCCATCCTTATGTCTTGGGGACGACACTTTATGCCATTCAATGAGTGGTTGTTCAATAATCTCCCGCTCTACAATAAGTTTCGCACTCCCAGTATGAGCCTTGTTCTTGCTAACGTGGTGATGGTTTTCCTTGCTGTATTGGGCTTGAAACAGTTGTTCTCTGATGACATCTCTTCCAAACGTAAAAACATAGCACTCTACGTCTCTGGTGGAATTTCGCTTCTAACTTTGATAATCGGTTTGGTTGTTTCCAGTGGTTTGAGTTTCTCTGGTGTCAGCGATACACAGATGGCAGCGCAGTATGGCGAACAGTGGGCTCGTATTCAGGAAGTATTCATCCAGGATCGCAAGGCTTTGTTTGTTCGCGACAGTTGGCGTAGTTTGATATTCATTGTGTTAGCATGTATCTTGTTGTGGCTATATGTCAACAAGTTGGCAAAGGCAAAATATGCAGCATCTATCGTTAGCGTTCTTCTTATTGCCCTTGTGGTTGCTGACTTGTGGGGTGTTGACCGTCGTTATCTCAATGAAAAGAATTTCGTTAGGGCAAGTGCGGTGAAACTGATGCCTGATTCATGGGATACAACTATCGACCAGATGGCAACTCAGTATGGTGACGAGGATTATCGTGTATTCAATCTGGCGGTAAATACTTTTAACGACTCTAAGCCAGCTGCATTCCACAACCAAATCGGCGGTTATAGTGCAGCTAAGTTTCGTCGCTATCAGGATGTGATTGACTTTTATCTTAGCCGTCATATCAATATGGGTGTTCTTAATATGCTTAATGCTCGTTATGTGGTCGTACAAGGTGGTAAGGTACAGCGCAATCCCGATGCATTGGGCAACTGTTGGTTTGTCGATGATATTAAGGCTGTTGATAACCCCAACGACGAAATACTCTCCCTTAACGATTTTAATCCTGCCACCACTGCCATCGTTAATACCACAGAGTTCAAAGTGGGAAATATTGTTGCTGACAGTTCTGATCGTATTGAGGCAGATCATTTAAAACCATACAACCCCAGCAAAGTTTGCTATAAGAGCCATACATCGGGCAATCGTCTCGCCGTGTTTAGTGAGATTTATTACGAGCCTGACTGGTTCGTCTATATTGATGGAAAGCGAGCTGACTATATCCGAGTTAACTATATTTTGCGTGGTCTTGAAATACCTGCCGGTGATCATCTTATAGAGTTCCGCAACGAGGCTCCGTTGGCTGCAAAGTCCGATACCATTTCTTTGGTTACATCTATTATATTCTTGCTTGTGATAGCTGGGACAGTTACACTCTATTTTTACAGGTCAAAAAATAAACAGCTGCAAACAGCAAATACAATCCAAGATAAGAAATGACACTAGGACACTATATATGATATATGAAATTAGGATGCCATGCTAAGTGTTATTATATGCACATATAACAGGGACAGATACGTTTACAATGTACTTAAGAGTATTGCTGATGGGTCATTGCCAACTGTTGAATACGAGATAGTGCTTGTAAATAACAACAGTTCTGATAATACGGCACATGAATGCACACGCTTCCATCAGGACTTTCCGTCTGTAAATTTTATGTATGTCTTTGAAGAACGGCAGGGATTATCCTATGCACGCAATAGGGGGATCCAGGAGTCTCGTGGAAATGTGTTGGTATATGTTGACGATGATGCTTTAGTAAACAAAGATTATTTAGTAACGTATAATCACTTTTTTGCAAAGCATCCGATGGTTTATGCAGCAGGAGGACCAATTTTGCCGCAGTATGATGATTGCGTTGAGCCCAATTGGATGTCGCACTATACTCGACAGCTTGTAACCGGTAGGCTTTACCTGGGTGAATCGGAGCGAGTGTTTCACAGGGGATCTTACCCTGGTGGGGGTAATGCAGCTTATCGTAAGGAAGTGTTTGACAAGATAGGATTCTTTAATGTGGAGCTTGGAAGAAAAGGTGAGAGTCTAATCGGTGCAGAGGAAAAAGACCTTTTTGACAAGATGAATTCACTGGGAATAAAGTTTTACTATTTACCTACGGCAATCTTGTATCATTTGATACCATCTAGAAAACTAACCAATGAGTATTTCGATAAGCTTACATATAGCATAGGTGTAAGTGAAAAATATAGAACATTAAATAAGTCCAGAGGAAAATATTTTGTCAGATTATTGCATGAATCTATAAAATGGTTTGTAACTATTGTGTTGTGGACCTTCTTCATGCTAAAGTTGCAGCCATCAAAAGGTAAGAAACTAATATTGTTCCGTTACAATGTAACAAAAGGGCTGATATTAGGTAGCTTATGAATCTTTAGTGGGAATATCCACTTGATAGAAATAGATGGCGGTAGTATGCTTGTCTTGTTAAAAGAGATGGCGAGACATGTAAATGAGACAAACTGTATGTTGGTTGGTTGAAAAGTAAGTGCGTTTTGAATATGATGATTTAGTGCGTCTTACTTGATGAGAACTTTTCCTACAATCTTCTTTATTTTGGTGTGGGCTGCCTTAAGTGGCATCGATCTATGAGCATCTTTTGGATATAATATTAGGACAGATCTAGGTCTTAAGATAACATTTGTGGCGAGATCCTTTGAATAATATAATGTGTAATCTTTGTCCTGGTCGTAAGTGCTGCATTCATGTGTACGGTTGATGTCAATTATTTGCATTAATTCTTCACCTGAGACTAAAATTTGGATGTCTACATATTTCCTATGACATTCGTATGGCTTTTCTGCTGTTCCGGAGGGGACATACTCTTGAACTGTATAAAAGAAATGATCATTCACATTATGTCTCCCCAGCGTAAGGTCCTCATTCTTTAAATTGAGAAGAAATTCGGCTGCAAGTAAGAATCGCTGTTCATTTAGATCTTCTTCATTGTTGGAATGATTGCATGATATAATGTGCTCAATAAAATCCCTAACAGCACCTTCTCCACCTTTATGAGCAGCAATATAATTGCAATTCTCAATCACTTCATGTGCGGCATTTATTGGGCATCCGGATAGTCCGCCGGCTTCTTTTATTGGAATCAAACATTGTAAATCAAGTATGTCATCACCAATGTATGCTACATTACTTAGGTTTAATTTGAGCTCACTTGAGGAATGCTGATCAATTATTTTTTCAAGACAATCAAACTTATTCGTAATGCCCTGATGTATCTCTTCTATATGTAGTTCTTTGCAACGCTGTTCAAGAATCTTGCTGTTACGCGCCGTTATGACAACAGGAATAATCCCCTCCTGCGGTAATAGAATTTTGATGCCACATCCATCTTTAATGTCAAAGGTTTTCATTACTTCGCCATCTTCCCCCATGTACACTTTGCCATCCGTAAGTGTGCCATCAACATCCATTACAAGAAACTTTATCATCTTATGGTCATTTTAAAAGCTCGTCAACTTTATTTTTCAATTCATCATCAAGAAGTGGCATTATTACTCCTGTTTCCCACTTTATTTTTGGTATTAGGAGGGTTTCTGGATTAATAAACATGTTGATTAGGCATGGTCTATCATCAATAAGCCAGCTCTCGTATTGTTTCAATGAGTGATAGGAATGTATAGTGGTTGCCTTAATATTATAGGCTTTTGCGATTTTTTCAAAGTCGGGGACTGTATAACCGCTGCTTGCTGTTGTTTGGGCATACCGATCTTGGCAGGAACCATGCTGGATCTCACTAATTTTACCTAGAACCTGGTTGTTGAAAACAATGATTTTGATCGGTAGCTTTTCTCTTGCGACAGTTTCAAGTTCTTGTATGTTCATTTGAAGACCACCATCGCCGATGATGCAGTATACAATGCCATTATTGGTGGAAATCGACGCTCCAATGGCATATGGTAAACCACATCCCATGGAACCATAACCACCTCCAATTAGTATACGTCCTTCATAACCTTTTAGGGATAGGGATTGCGCGCACCAGCATTGATGTTGCCCAATGTCTATTGTGCAGATGGGATTCTCTGGTAATAATAGTGAAAGTGCTTCAACAGCATCATTTCCTTCTGTATTGTCATATTTGGCAAGCATTGATTTTACAGCAAGACAACGATTCTTCCATTCCGTACAATCAGGAAAATCTGAAGAAATCAAAGTTTCCATAAATTCTCTCGCATCCATTAAATGTTTTTCCTCTTCATCTTTGATATTGCGGCTTAGTTCTGCTGGGTCAATATCGTTGCGCACTAATTTAGCATTGGGTGCGAACCATTCTCTTTTGTGCCCAATTTGACGAAGTCCTAATCGTGCACCAACTGATATGACAAGATCGCTATTTTCAAGAATTAAATTCGCCCACCGATTACCGTAGGTGCCGATCATTCCTATACGAAGGGTGTCTTGCGCAATATCTACTGCATTCATGGTTGTGAGAACTGGAACGTTTGTTCTCAACGCAAGATCAACTACTAGTCTGGCCGCACCAGATGTTCGAACACCACTGCCAACCAAAAGGACGGGTTTCCTAAAGCTTTTATAGTTCATAATTCTACGTCCGTTTTCTGAATGTTGAATGGGAAATCAATGATTACTCCGCCCTTCCTGCCAAGCATTGCCATGTTGTAAGCACGTGATACGATGTCCGGAAAATCTATTGCACTTAGAGGAGTAACGGATAGTTTTGTAATGTGACGAGTCATGGATACAATGTCCATCTCTTGGAAGCCATTTTGTCGTATACCAGAAAAACCCTTTCTCTCGTTTGTGGGTATATTACCACAAATACCCATGAGTGGAACGCTATCAAACCATGCGTCAGCTAAACCTCCAAATGCATTTACGGCTCCAGGACCAGATGTTGTGAAGTAAACGCCTAGTTTCCCGCATGTACGAGCATATCCGTTTGCTGCAAAAGAGCATCCTTGTTCATTGTAGCAAACATGGACTTTTATTTCAGGACGTTTGTAAAGTGCGTCTTGAAATGGCACAATATATCCTCCGGCAAAACCAAATATGTCAGTAACGCCTTTTGTGATAAGAAAATCAACTAAATACTCAGCGCAATTCATTGTTGTTTTTTTTGTAATTGTCATAGGTGTTATCCAGCAGGGAAAAGTCTGTCTTTGAGTAGTCCTTGCCATATCTTGTCCGCTGCTGAGGAGTGAGGTTGCTTATTATGTTGAATATGTCTGTTATTGTACAATCTCCTTTTCTTTCAAGATGATTTACGTTGTCTACGTGAGAATGTTTAGTCCCACAGATAAACATTGGCAAATCGTACCCCCAGTGGATATTAGTAAGAATTGGGGTTATGTATCTGTTAATTGTTTCAAGTAGAATTTGAATGTTGTAGGTTGCTCCGCAATGTTTGTTTAGATAATCGGCCAGTAATTCTGTTTTTGCATTTCCAGCACCTCTACCCATCCCGAACAAGGAGCCATCTATGCAAACATCTCGGTTGGTTTCTTCTGATAGCTCCACCATCCGTTCTGCTAATGCACATGAGAGTCCAAGGTTATCATGTGAGTGTAATCCAATCATTATATTCTTGTCAAGCAATGTGTCAAACTGGTGGAATATTGTCACGAGGTCTTTCATGTACATTGCACCAAATGTGTCGACAATTGAAAAAACAGCAGGCTTGACCTTGTTTACTTTTTCAATTAAATGGGCTCGTTCATCCATTGTATAGCTAAGGCTATCCATTGGGTTGAATTGCACACTGTATCCCTTTTCTATGGCTGACTTGCAAAAAACAAGTGACTCCTCTATTTCGTGTTTGGCAAATGAAATTCGTAACCAATTAAATGATTTGCCATCGCAAAGGTCAAGTTCAGCAGCACTGTAGCGACTGTTGTCGCAAAAACCCAAATAGGTTGTTTTTTGGGGATCTGTCGGTAGATATTTGATGACATCTTTTGAATTGTGATAGACAATGGATTCTCCATTGACTTTACTTTGTAGGAAACCTGTTTCTACGTAGTCTATGCCAGCGTTAACAAGGCCTTGCAATATTCCTTTTACAAAGTCGGGATTTGAATTTTTGTCAAAAAGATAGCCCCCATCTCGGATGGTGCAATCTACAATATGTACTCGGTTTTTCATATTTTTCCACTTTCTTTTTCTATCCTATATATGGCATCGCAGATTGTAAAGTCTTCAGGGTAATCGATATCCATTGCTTCAATTTTCCCGACTTCACGTATGTATGGTTTGGATCCAAGTCGTCGATTGTGCTTCAAAAAGGATTCTTTTGTGAACACGTAGGCAATTGAAGTTTCTGCGTAAACATCTGGAAGATCCTGTGTTCTTGGAAAGTGATCCGGATTGAAGTTTATGGGTTGGCCATCCTTCCATAGAAATGCTTTTATGTTTTCGGCACAAAATGCACTATCGTAGTCTTGTGAAATGACTTTGTTAATACAATCGTTTATCGTTGCTGTTTTTGCAAAAGGAGATGTTGAGTGCGCATTTACATAGATATCTGCATCAACATGTTTTATGAATTCACGGATGATGTCATTCGCATTTTTATCGTCATTGTCTAATTCATGGGGTCTTTTGAGAAATTTTACTCCAGGCAAGACATATGACATAACCGACTCGTCCGAACAATATATATATACCTCATCAATAAGTTCGGATTTAAGGCAAGTCTTTTGAATAAAAGACATAAGAGGTGTCCCATCATAGAATGGTTTTATGTTCTTTTGTGGAACCCGTTTGCTACCGAGTTTTATTGGAATTAAAGCGACTATTTTCATGTTTGATGTTTGTTTTCTAAACTATTAGCATACATTGTGTGTCCTATATGGAGGAACTGGGGTGCCAAAATATTTCTCTAGTTTTGGATGTAATCTAACTCCATACCAATCTACTTCAACGGATTCCGGGAATGAATTAACGGAAGAAGAGCATATTGTAATTGCACGATCCACATTTGTCCCTAATAGGACTAGCAGTTGCATGTTCACTGGTTTGTCGAAAATTTCGATGCCTGAAAAGTGTTTTTTGTAGTCAAAACTATCTCTTGGATGTAATTTTAGTAGCATTTGAGACGTGTCGTAATGGGAGAATATGGTGTTTAATACATCTAAATATTCTTTTTCGGAAAGTATACCATCCTTGATCATTGGCTGTGTTAAGAATATCAAATTCTTACTTCTAAGCAATGACAGGTCTTCTTTGGTAACATTGAAAACATACCGAATAAAGTCTTTTTTTGCATCGGAGGACTCATCCCACATCTCTTTTAATGACTTGGTGTGTACGGGTTTGTCTTTGAAAGAAACACTTTTGTTTTCTTCTGTCATATAGAACCCTTTGCATTGGTCATTGTTACCCCACGTGCAAATTGCCACCTTCCCATAGAGAATTTTTTCCAGGAGTCCAGTCAGTGTCTTGTGTTTTTTCAGTTGTCGTTGATATTCAGCACTGTTTTCTTGCATGTTTTGTGACATGCATAATGGCCCGTCGGATAAAAAAAAGTAGTCTCTTTTCCCAATTAAAGGTGCAAGAAACCCCATGTCGTGTCCGTAAATTTTTGTTCTTTTTAGAAAAGGAAAACGTATATCCCTCGATAATCGAAGATACAACTTATACAACCACCTGCTCGGGGTCCAGAGTGTACCGGTCTGCTTCCCTTGAAAATGTATGGCCGGAAGCTTTGAGCTGATTTCCTCATTTACAGCGTTCCCAACCATATAGCACGTCTTGTGCATTACAGTTTCATCGTCAAAAAGTAGTAGATATTGCAGTAATGCATAAATCGAACCGGTCATGCAGACATTTTGAATGTCTGAGTATTTTATTTTAATTTTACCATCGAGGGATATGATTTGTTTCCTTTGCATCTTTTACCGGCAATAATTAAGTGCCCTTTTTCTTTGATATGGCTGTTTTAGATAGTATTGTTTTGCAAAGATACGCTTTTTTCCATTATTGTTAATATTCAGCAAGGAATGGTTTATGGTTAGCGACTCAATGTATAGCAACGTTAAGGGAACAAATCTGTATAAGGTATTGTTCAAAAGAATGATTTACTGTATTCGGCGCATTTTTGCTATTATGTTGATTTTTTGGGGACTTTGAATTACCACCATATTGCGATTCTGGGAATAATAGAGAGATTCTCGAATGAACAATAAGGATAAAACTCAACAAATGCGTTTTTAACATTTGTATTATGCTACCTCAATAGCATTACCATACCTACTCCACTTTTTGTTAGACCGTATTTGTCTCGCAGGCGCCAGTAATAGGTGTATGTTTCTTGACTGCAAGGCTTGCCGTTGTGCGTTCCGTCCCAGAATGCTGTAATGTCGTCGCTTTTATAAGCCAGCACTCCTCGTCGGTTGTAGATGTAGAGCTCGAATTCTTCTACTTCGATACTGGTAAAGCAACCGAACCTGTTGCAACCTAGCATCATGCCGCCACATTAGAGGGCTCCCGCTTATGAATCAAACGACTTCATCGAGTCGTGCAACACCCCGGTTTTGGAGGTCCGATAGGTGGGGATATGATATATCCCACAATGCCCGTGTTCCTCATCGGAAAAAATGTTTACTCTCTAATAGGTAAATCCTATTAGCCACAATGGGATTTTCTTGCCCACTGGGAATTCCATCATGTCTGAAAGTATGTAAGAGTCTTCCACATTTGCAATTTGCGTGAATGTCTTTCCTCTCCCACCCACCTCAAAGGTGATTCGTCCGTCGATAAGAAAGTCGCCTTGCTTTTTGGCATATTCAACCCTGTGTGATACAAGAAGCTGGTTGACCACAAAACTTTCTCTGATGCTGCCGACTTTGTTTTCCTGCCCCATGGCGTAAAACAGATTTGGGTTGTGCAGGTATATTTTGTCGGGCTTTTGCATACGTGTGACCGATTTATTGTCCGAGTATAGCAGGTTTATCAATTCGGCTCGCTGCAAGTATGTGAGGTATGAAAGAACTGTGCTTTTGTTTAATTCAAGGTAGGCCGCCAATTTTGCAATGTTAACCTCGTATGGTGCATTTTCGGCCAGGAACGACAGCAGGGCTTTTATTCGACGTGTATATGAGGGATCAACATTGCAGAACTGTGTCAATTCCTGATCAACAATAAAATTTATGACATTTTCTATCCTATTGTAATACTCTTCGTCATTACCGTCGTAGAAAGGGTAGTATCCAACACGCAGGTACTCTTCAAACATCATTTGTGGACGGCACGATGCACATACTTTGTCGCATATTTCATCGGCAGATGTCAGTATTTCATCAAGCCTGAATACCGGTAAAGCCAATCCCTTGTAGAAGTGCAGGAATTCTCGAAACGATAGACCCTCCATTGTGTAACTTAGCACTCGTCTTGAGAGGTCTGCATCGGCATTCAGTATCTGGATCATCGATGAGCCGCTGAATGTTATCCGCATATCGGGATATAAGTCTGAGATTTCCTTTATTTCTCGACTCCAAAATGGATACTTGTGGACTTCATCCAGAAACAGATGTTCGCCTCCAAGGGCGTAAAATCTTTCGGCCAGTTCAAGCAGCGAGTGGGTGGTAAAATAAATGCTGTCAAGTGCGCAATAAAGCGCCTTTCCTGCCTGCACGCCGTATGTTTTCTTGATGTATTGGCGAATAAGTGTCGTTTTTCCAACCCCTCGGGAGCCTTTTATCGCAACCAGTGGTTTCCCCCAGTCAACAATATTCATTGTGTCACGCACAATATCGGTTTGAGTCTGGGATATTAATATTCGATGTTTTTTGAAAAGGGTTTCCATATCTTTTTTTTCGACTGCAAAGATACTAAAAAAGGTTAACATAGTAAGTGATTATTTTAAAATCCGGTTACTATATTAACCAAAATTTAGCGATAATCGCTTGTGTGAACAACCAAAATGTGAGGTGAGCCGCCTTTTGTTTTACAATAGCGAAACGCTTTTTACCCTCGTTTTGTTACAAAAATCTCAAGAAATATCTGAGTTATGTTACAATGAAATAGCACTTTTTCATCGTGATTGTTGAATACGACAAACCTTGTGATATGATACATCGCTCTCGCGTTCTTTGCGATCGGAATATATTTTAGGAATCTAGCAGTGATTTGAAACATGTTTTTTGAGATAGGTGCCGTCTATCTCAGCAACATCACCATGCCTACTCCACTTTTTGTTAGACCGTATTTGTCTCGCAGGCGCCAGTAATAGGTGTATGTTTCTTGGCTACAGGGCTTGCCGTTGTGTGTGCCATCCCAGAATGCTGTTATGTCGTCGCTTTTATATGCCAGCACTCCGCGTCTGTTGTAAATGTATAATTCGAATTCGTCAACTTCGACATTGGTGACACAGCCAAATCTGTTATTCTCTGCCTCTCCTGGTGTGAAGACGTTGGGAAACCATATAGTACGTGATATTACGGGTATGGCAAACGTTGTGTCGCTGCAACAATCCAATAGGCTGCACGTCGTTAGCTTGACAACAATACTGTCTGATATGGTAGAGCTGAATTTTCGATAGGAATATTTTGCCGTGTCTTGTACTCCGTCTGAGAAGTCCCAATAGCTATACCTACGTCCTTCTGAGCGGTCTGTGAATAAGACTGTTGTGTTCTCGTATTCTATAAACGGCCTGCTTAATGTATATGATGGCGTAGGTGGCGTTTTTACCTCAATAACGTAATGATCTAGTGGCGGTCCTCCAGCTACTGCACTAAAAGTATATTCTGTCGTTTGTGTGGGGCATACGGTTATTGACAAGTTTCCTTGTTGCGTCTCGATTGTTGTGTCGGTCGGTGTTGCTGTCCAATAGGCATTGTGAGTGCCCATGGCAATTAGTTCGACACATTCACCTGAACAGATTTTGTCTTTGTCAGCAACAAGATCGACATCTTTACAGATTACATGTAATGTTATCGTCGAGTCGCATCCGTTGGTGGCAGTATATGAAAAAGTGTAGTCTCCTCCATCTGTTATTATTGTGTTTTCAAATGTCATTGTGTCACCATGTATTGTATAGATGGTTGTGTCGAATATGAAAGATGGTAGAATGGTGAGATTTAAATGATGGTAATGCAGAGGTGCTCCGCTGTCGTCAATCCACCACCGTTCTATCGTACCTGCATTTGCTGTCTCTTCTCCGCTGACACTAAAACCGTTTTCTGTGTAAGAACTTCCAAGGCATACTGTATCATTGTATTCTATGGTGTCGTTGAACACTACTGCACATTCTGATGTGTCGCATGCATGTGTTACCGCAAAGCCATATCCAACCCATCTGCCCATTCCATAGGCGTGAGCACAAAACGGAGAGGAGCTTGTTATTGTGTGGGCTCCTGGAGGTACAATCTCACGGGCATAGCTATAACCACTGGGCAAGTTGACAAAGTCGTTGATTGGTTGTCCGTCAAGTAAAAGGTCGCCTATGGCATTTGTTGCTGTAACAATGTTTACGAAGTGATGGTCGTCAGCAATGCGTTGTATGTCTGACATGTCCGTGTTGCAGTTGTGTATGGGGAAGTCGGCACGACAAATCCAGCGCTCTACGGGAATGATTGGAATCATGGCTGGGTCTCCTACGGTGCCGTAAATGAAACTCCATGTGTAAAGCGCAACATAGCATGGTTGTGAGGTTTGAATATATAAGGCTGAATTGGATGGTAACGTATGGGTGACGCTCTCTCCCCTCTGTATGGTGGCTTGGTAGTTCCCGTCAAAACTTACGACGCAGTTGTCGGCAGCTGATGTTATTCTAATCACGTCTCCTTCGGTCCTACTCCTTGTGGAGGTTGCAATAAACTCATGTCCCCACATCTCAACTGGTCGTGCCTGCTCAAACAGTGGATCTCTTCCTCCTGAAGGACCGACAACTGCGGCACTATGTCCTTGGAATAATGCTATGGGTTTGTCGGATGTTACAGGCATCCCGCAAAACATAGAGTTTGTTGTTCTTGAACGGAGGAGATAACTTTCACCTTCGTTAAGTGTTATGGTGAGTGTGTCTCCGATATTTAGTGGGGAACCTGCAATTTGACAAGGTAGCACCATTTGTATTGTGGTGTTGTCGCTTGTGCCGACAATAGCTGCCGTCGGCGTATAAAGTGTTGCTGAGGAATTAGGATTATGATAATCTTGTACAATGTAGTTTGTTCCAAACGAGGACGATGGAAGCAGATTGCAGATATCCCATCCAGACCTTTGATAATTACTGGCGTATAGGTATATAGGGGCTGATGAGGTGATATGGTATCCCATCGTGGATGGCCTTGCCGATGTGGTGTCCCAATGTGATGTCGGCAGCTGTATGAATGTTTTTGTGCCTCCAACGTGGTTGAAGGTTTCTTCGTATCCGAGTTGGTTGTTTGTGACGGTGATGGTCGCTGAATTCTGACCCGAAGCGAGAAAACCTATCATTGCATTGTTGTCGTAACTCCCGTCGCTCATTAGTAGGGCGTTTGGCATGAATGTCGCCCAGAAGTCTGTACACTCGGTGGTGTACATTGGACACGAACCGCCGTCACGAAGCCAACCTCCGATCTCATCAAGATATAACTGTTGACCGTAGTTGTTTATAAGTCGTATTGCTAACCTGTGAGATGGTTCGTATTGGTCGTAATACGGTTGCATCGCTACGGTTGTTCTCTGCCATTGGTTGCTCACAGAAAGTATCACTGTGTCGTATGGGTGAAAGTTGGTGCAAACATCTTCTGCGGTGGTTACGGTGATGTTGTCTGGAATGTATCCAAATTCGACTTCCGCTGTGTGCCCCATTAGGTTGGAACCATATATATAGAATGTAAACGTGTCTGCTAAGACCTCAAAGACGGGTAGCGCAAATGTTGTTCCGCTGCCATTTGTGTAACCCGTACTAAGGCTACCATGAAGGTTGCTGCGTTGGATGACTGAACCATCGTTTAGGCCATTTTTACATATCCACCATCCGTTGACATATCTCTCTGATGTCTCTGAGTATGTGTCCCATTCTTCGTGAAAAGGAAGCGATACTGTATCTTGTCCGTATGCCAATACAGAAACTATACAATATAATAATATCGAAATCAAATGGCGGGACATAAGTGGTGCGTCTATAATATTAGTAGAAAAAACACGCAAAAACCGTCGCCAATATTGAAAAAAATATTTTTGCAAATATACTATTTTTTTACGATGATAGAGTCAGAAGGTCTATATGTGAGATTTATAGTCGGCTAATGATGAAAAATATTTCATTTTACCGTCGTTAGGTGGTGTTTTGTTTTTTTTTAGTACCTTTGTCGGTTGGATTACTATGTTTAGGCAAAGGCTACTATGACCCCGAATCGACTATATATCACAATTCTGCTACTTGTGGCGATGTTGTCTGCTACGACGCATACCATGGGGCAGTGCTCCAGTTTTGTGATAGGAGAGGGGGGCGAGTCGGTTGAGGCCGCTCCAATATTTGGGTTGCATAATAGTAGTTATGATCAGATGATATTCACCTCGGCTGAAGTCGGGACAGCTGGCCGCATCATGTCGGTTGGATGGAATGCTGAGGTCGATAACGACCAGCCTCGCTCAATGCAAATATACATGGGTGAAACTGAGCTGTCTGAATTCGTGTCGACGACGGACTGGATAGGTTTGGAAAATATGAGTTTGGTATACAGCTCTGCAACACAGACTTGGTCGGCTGGATGGAACGAATTCGATGTTGATTTCCCTTATTCGGGTCAGAGAAACTTGGTTATAGCGGTGGTGAGCAATACCTCGAATGGGTCGTCGGTGACCTTCGTCGGCTCTGTTGTAACAGGTAATTCTGTGATATACGCATACAGCGATACCGAAGATATTGATCCGTTGTTGATGGATTCTTTTCTTGGACAGAAGTCGTTGTCAAATATACGACCGAACACTAAGATCTGTATAGAGCCGTGTCCGGGACCTGTGTATCATACCGAAATGGTGGGGACGGTGTGCGACTCATTTGTGTGGACTAGGACAGGATTGGCTTACTATGAGTCTGGAACATATATAGATAGACGTTTAAACGCGTTGGGATGTGAAGATGTTGACACGCTGGTGCTGGTAATTTCGGATACGGAATACGACACAGTGGATCAGCATGCTTGCGTAAGTTATACGTGGACTCTGACGGGCGAGACCTACATGCGAGATACGATTGTTAACGACACATTGAAAACAGTATCAAACTGCGACAGTATCGTTACTTTGAATCTGACAGTCCGACCAGAACTGATAATAACATTAGATACGGGAGTCTGCGCTAATACATATCCGTTGGATTGGCATGGAATAAGCTTTGATGCGGCAGGGACAGACACTCTTCACCTTAATGCTGTGGATGGGTGCGATAGTACTGTTGCACTTGTTGTTTCGACATACCCCAAACCGAAGGTGTCTCTTATGGCTCCGGATGAGGCCGACCAATGCCCTTTGCCTACAACGTCTAATTATACTGTGACCAGTAGTGTGACGGGTGGTACGGGTCCTTATAGTTATGCTTGGACTGGGGCTTATACTGGTATCGAGGCCAATGCTACCATAGCCAGTAACGGTGGATGTGGCACATATTCTGTGGAGGTTACTGTCATTGATGCCAACGGTTGTTCGGATACAAATGATATTAGTTTCTCGGCTTATGACAACAGGTTGCCAGTTTTTGACCGAGTGCTGACAGATACTGTTGTAGATTTGTTGGGTAGTTGTAGATTCTATGTGCCTAATATCGTAGATGCTGTCCGTGTTAGTGACAATTGTGGAATAGTATCGCTGGTTCAGTATCCTGCAGTGGGTACAGCGTTGAGTGATGATGCCGATGTGAGGGTTGTGGTTGCGGATGGTTGTGGAAACAAAGACTCGATAACGGTACATGTTGAGGTTCCTAATACCTTCCTTGGCGCGTTGGATATGCCAATTCTTGGTTCGTGCCCGGAAGCAAGCGGCAATGTCTATGAGGTGGGAGTTATCTTGGGTGGTGGCACTTGGCCCTATACTTATCAGTGGCGGGCCGTCGACGGTGGTCATGTTAAGACATCGAACGACTCGATTTTCTCGATAGTGTCTGACGGCAACTGCCATAATTGGAATGTGAGTGTGACGGTTACGGATGCTCAAGGATGCCTGGTTCAAAAGAGTGGCACACTCGCTGCTATGGACAATCAACCGCCGCAGGCCTCTACCATGCCAGAACCTCTCGTGGGGACTGGGATTATATGCAAGTTCGTCGTTCCTGATTTGACTGGAAGGGCTTGGGACAACTGTGGTCTGCAGAGTGTTGTGCAGGTTCCTGCTCCTGGTGATACCGTAACTGGCCAGATGACGGCCGAGCTGCATTTGGTTGACAAATGTGGCAACTCCAGCGTTGTGCCCGTTGTTCTCACAGTTTCTGATCCTATTACTTTCACCATGACGGATACGCCGGTAACATGCTATGGCGACAATGACGGATCGTTGATTGTGACGAACGTAACTGGTGGAACAGGACCTTACACTTATACCTTCTATGGGCAGACCAACACGACGGGAGAGTTCCTCAATATGCCGGTAACGGGTTTTACTTCCTTGGTGGTTACGGATGTCAATGGATGTACTGGTACTGAACCTTTTGCCATTGTCGACGGTCCTGAGCCATTGGTGGCTTTCGAACATCCAGGGTCACATACGAATGTGGACTGTTTTGGTAATAACTCTGGTAGCATCAAGATAGATGTTACAGGCGGTACCGGTACTCCAGGTTATTCGTTTTCATTCCGTGGCGAGACTAATACAACGGGTATCTTCTCCAGCTTGCCGGCATTGACCGATACTGTTCTGGTGACCGATGCTGCTGGTTGTGAAACGAAGGTGCCGATAGTTATAAGTGAGCCTCCTTTGCTTACGGTTGCCGTTGATTCAACTCGAAATCTTTTATGTTATGGTGACAACTCTGGCTATATCGGTCTTAGGGTTGAGGGTGGCACAAGACCGTACTTTTACAAAAGCAACGGTACTGATTGCATCGCCAACTATTTCACACATGTTCCGCAGGGGACTTATGATATCCTTGTGACCGATGCCGCTGGTTGTACGGCTTCAGCGTCGGCATCCGTCTCTCAGCCTCCAGAGCTCTCTGTCTCGTCGACTATTACCGACCTTCATTGTAAGGGCGATGCCTCTGGCGCTATTTCTCTTACCGTTACAGGAGGAACACCGCTCGCTGGAGGTCTGTACAATTATAGTTGGTCCAACGGGGCTTCCTCTCAGAACCTGACCAATCTGCAGGCTGGTGTCTATTCTGTGACCGTCACAGACTCCAACGGCTGTTCTGTTATAGTGAACGATACTGTTGAGGAACCTGATGGGATGATTCTCACCCTCTCCAATGACACAACCATCTGCAAGCGTACGATAGGCAACCAGACAATAGTATTCTCGGTCTCTGTTACCGGAGGTGGTGGCTCTTACGGTTACCAGTGGTCCAATGGCGGCACTTCCACATCCATCTCTCTAGTCAAACCTAGCGCCTCTGGCGTCTATACTGTCACAGTCACAGATAATCTGTCGGGTTGCACTCTCTCTGATAGCGTCAGCCTGACTGTCAACTATCCTACTCAGAGTGTCGACGTCCGTGACTATTGTGAGGAGCATGGAAGTCAGTATTACTGGAATGTCTCGGGTTCTTGGTGTTCACTTGACCTAACTCAGGATTCCTATACCACCAGTTACGTTATGCGTAACGCCAATTCAAACCATTGCGACTCTACCATCGAGCTACACCTCAACATCCTCCGCAGTTCCGTAGGAGTGCATACGGCTACGGCGTGTGACAGCTATACCTGGCAGCGTGACGATGGCACGGAAATCGTTTACACCTCGTCTAACAATACCGATAGCTACCATACCCTCAACGTCGCCGGTTGCGATAGCACAATCACCCTCGACCTTACCATAAAATACAGTACCGACAGCATCTGCCGTGATACCGTCTGCGATTCTATGCTCTGGTCTTCTGGCAACGGACAATGGTATTACGAGTCCACTTCCGCCTCTATGCCCTCTGTAACTCTTGATAACTTGGCAGGCTGCGACTCTACACTCTATCTCGCATTGATAGTGAACCACAGTAGTGAGAGTGTGGATATCCATGATACCTGCGATTATTACACTTGGCCTCTTAACTCGCAGACCTACACAGAGTCCACCTCCGATCCCCAAATACTTCTCTCTTCGGCTAACTCTGTCGGATGCGACAGTACTGTGTCGTTGCGGTTGACTATCCGCTACAGCTCTGCTGGAGTCGACAGACAGGAACACTGCAACTCCTACACATGGCCAACCGACGACTCTACCTATACTGCTTCCACCGACCTGCCATCACTCTTGCTCCCAGTAGCCAATAGCGTCGGTTGCGACAGCACCGTCACTTTGAACCTCATTATCCATTATAGTGATACCACCTTTGACGACACGGTTATCATCTGTGAGAATCAGACATACGAATGGCGTGATATCCAATATGACTCGGCTGGAACCTACACTCGCATATTCACCAATCAGTACGGCTGCGACTCCGTCGTCTCCTTTACTCTCATTACCAACGACACCAACCAAATCTACATCTACGATACCTGCGCCTACAAAGAGCTCCCTTGGACCTATAACGACCGCTCTTATCAGGACAAAGTTGAGGACGATATCTTCCAGTTTGAGAACAGTTATGGCTGCGACTCTACCGTTCACTATTTCCTTCAGCCCGTATGGCGCTGTGAGGATTTCATACAGTTCCCCACCGTTGTCACTCCTAATGGGGATGGGCTCAACGACCGATTTGTTATTATAAACCTTATCGAAGGCGCTTGCTATCCTCACAACCATCTCTCCATCTTCAACCGCTGGGGATATCTCCTCTACGATCGTGTAAACATCAAGAGCGACGATGAGTTCTGGGACCCTGTCGATATGCCTGAAGGCACCTACTTCTTCCGCTTCGATGGTTATGGTTTCGAAGACAAAATAGAGCGTCGCGGCTCATTCGAGATTATCAAGTAAATATCTGAATGCTTGAATGTCTTAATGCTTGAGTGTTAGCACATTCAAGCACTCACTCATTCATTCTCACACTCTTCGTCTTGCTGTTGCACAGTTGTGTGTGCCACGTTGTCTATAGCCTCCTCGAATCCTGTGAGTGCTGCGAAAGGGGCGAACTGTGCCGCCCGCTCCTCCATCGTCATACGTGGTCGGGTCGCCGAAACATGGTGTTCCAACCCTATTATGTCGTCATAATTGTCCTCCATATCTAACTTTAACCTTAACCATTAACCATTAACCATTATATCACCCCTTGTGTCCTCCTATCTGTCCGTTCCGCTCTTTGGCAGTTGCACCTTCCTCAAAGTTCAGTCCTTTCAGTATGGCGTTCTTCCCGAAACGTTTTTTTATTGCAAGTCTCGCTTCTTGAATCTTCCGTTCTTTCGACATCTGTTCCTGTCTTACTCTCTCCCTTTCTGCCCTATCTTCATAGTCTTCAAACAAATCCAACTGTCCACTTGTACCACGCTTGCACATTGACGCATTGACACATCCATTCGCCGATATGTTGATTCGTCTTATAAGCATGTTTTGGTTCACTATGTTGTCGTATAGCGCCATTATTGCATCGATGATAGCCCTCTCAGATGATGTCGGTTCCTCGAGCCGCACCGTTCCATGAGAGTGTTTTGGGACTTTACGGCCGTAGTGGTCTTTGACCGTCGGACCGATATATTGGTTCCTGACCGATTTGTTGTTCAGACTTTCGACATCGTAGTTTACCGTCAATGTCAGTTCGGCTGTCACCATACCTTTATCAACAAGATCCAGACACATTGCGTCCGCCATCTCTTGTACTACTATGCGGGCTTTCTGACAGCTGTACGGCTCCGATAGTACCTGTCCGCTTGAGAATGAACGGCTTTCGGGATGATAGTTCTTTACCGCTTCCATCGTGCACGGTTCCCATCCCCACGCATGGTCTATCAGTAACTCCGCGTTCACCCCCAATAAGTCGTATAGTAGGTTCTCGTTCTCAATCGACATCCTCGCCACTTTTCCCATCGTGTCCATTCCGTACCCAGCCAGCCTGTTGGCAATACCCCGCCCAACACGCCAGAAATCTTCGATAGGCCTATGGTTCCATAATTGTTGCCGGTAGCTCATCTCGTCCAGTTCAGCGATGCGTACCCCGTCTTTGTCTGCTGGTATATGTTTCGCCACGATATCCATAGCCACCTTACACAGGTACATGTTGGTCCCGATGCCTGCAGTCGCTGTGATGCCAGTCGCCTGAAGCACGTCGTTTATCATCCTTCTCGCCATCTCGTGCGCCGTGATCTTGTAGGTCGCCAGATAGTTTGTTGCATCGATGAACACTTCGTCTATGCTGTATGCGAAGATGTCCTCCGGCGCAACATGTTTCAGGTATGTCTCGTATATCTTGGAGCTCACCTTAATATAGTGTCCCATGCGTGGAGGGGCCACTATGAAATCAACCATAAGTCCGGGATTCCGTTTAAGCTCATCGTCCATATAGGATTTCCCGGTGAACTTGTATCCTGCTTGGTATTTCCGTTCCGCATTCACCTCGCTTATTCTCTGATTCACCTCGAACAGGCGAGCACGACCTCCTATGCCGTAGGCTTTCAATGATGGCGTCACAGCCAGACAGATTGTTTTCTCCGTACGGCTCATATCTGCCACCACCAGATTGGTCTTAAGTGGATCAAGCCCTCTGGCTACGCACTCCACAGAGGCGTAGAATGACTTCAAGTCAATGGCAATATATTTTCTTTCCGGAGACATTTTAGGCACGAAAGGGAAACAAAATAGGGGATAAACCTCATTGATTTATCCCCTTTCATTCTTGTTGTCCAACCAGGACTCGAACCTAGACTGGCTGATCCAGAGTCAGATGTGCTACCATTACACCATTGGACAGACTTTCTCTTTCTCTCGAAAGCGGATGCAAAAGTACACACTTTTTTTTATTCTGCAATTTTTTTAGAAAGTTTTTTTTGTAGTCCATCCGACAGGTGTAGTCCTTGTCGGCTTCGGCTCAGCAATGTTTAATCTAGTTTGACCTCGTTGACTTTGCTCTCGCTCGTGCCCGACGGGATATCTGTAGAATGGGCTGTTTTTGCTCTTTAATTCCGTCCCGAAGGGCACCAAAAGGGTGGGATGAAATCGTAAATAATTGACTTTAAATTGCAGTTTGGCCACCTTTGTCCCTGAATCGTCGTTTTTGACACTTCGTCCATCACACCGTTCCATTTTCTCTTTTACCATGAAAAATGACCATAATTTTGCAACTCGAAAACGGGTGAGGAGCCCTCAATTAACAACCTAAAAAAAGAAAATCGACTATGGAAATAATGAAAAAAATATTCGCTTTTGGCGATTCGGTAATGAAAGGTATTGTGACTGTACCCGAGACTATATGTAAAGGAACTGTTAAATATAAGGTGGCAGAGGACAACTTTGTCAACACCTGCGCCCAGCGGTTGGGTGTGGATATTGAAAACCGATCGCGTTTCGGCAGTACTATCCTAAACGGTCTTGATTGTATTGAACGTTATTTCAACCAGATAGAGAAGGGCGACATCGTGGTGCTCGAGTTTGGTGGCAACGACTGCAACTTCGACTGGAAGGCGATTGCGGCTGACCCAGAGGGTGTCCATCATCCGAAACTGGACTTGTCGCAGTTTGCTGAAGCGTATAATAGGGTGATAGACAAGGTCGAGAATATCGGGGCGATACCTGTACTCTTATCGCTGCCGGAGTTGGATTCGCAACGCTTCTTCAATCATGTGAGTGCAGGCCTCGACAAAGCAAACATCCTAAAATGGTTGGAAGGCGATGTGAACAACATAGGCCATTGGCATGAACAGTATAACCTGGAGGTGTTCAAGATAGGTATGCGTCGCGGAATCAAGGTGATAGATATCAGCAGCACCTTCTTGCAGCAACGTCGCCTGTCGGAATTCCTATGTGAAGACGGGATGCACCCCAACGAGGAAGGTCATCGTTTGATTGCCGATGCTATCCTACGTGAATTGGAGGCTTTTGAGTATAGTCTCAACGCATTGGTGGTGTAGAAGATTACCTGAGGCTGCGTTTGATTTTGCCAATAAGGCCAGAAAGGACGTTGCCAGGGCCGAGTTCAACGAACTCGTCGGCGCCGTCGCCTATCATGTTCACCACACTCTGTGTCCAGCGCACGGGGGCGGTGAGCTGAGTGAGCAGGTTCGCTTTTATCTCGACTGGGTCGGTGTGCGGCTTCGCGTCAACATTCTGATACACTGGGCAGAGGGGCGTGTTGATGACGGCGGCTTCGATGGCGGCTGCCAGTTCGATACGGGCCGGCTCCATCAGGGGCGAATGGAAGGCGCCTCCCACGTTGAGTGGCACAATATGCTTCACTATGCCAGCGAGTTTCTCCGATGCCAGACGTATGCCTTCCGGTGTGCCGGATATGACTATCTGTCCCGGGCAGTTGTAGTTCGCCGCCACCACTATCTCGTTGGTGACAGACTTGCATGCCTCTTCAATCTGCTCTTCGGTGCCTCCAAGTACGGCAGCCATCGTCGACTGCTGCAGCTCGCAGGCTCGCTGCATCGCCATCGCACGTTTCGAGACGAGGGTGAGGCCTTCTTCGAAGGAGAGGGCTTTTACGGCGGTGAGGGCGGAGAACTCGCCCAGCGAGTGACCTGCTGCCATCGAAGGTTGGAACTCGTCGCCGAGGCATACGGCCGAGATGACCGAGTGGAGGAAGATGGCGGGTTGCGTCACCTTGGTTTGCTTCAGCTCGTCGTCGGTGCCGCTGAACATGATGTCGGTGATGCGGAAGCCGAGGATGTCGTTGGCTTGTTCGAAGAGGCGACGTGCCTCGTCGTGGTTATCGTAGAGGTCTTTGCCCATTCCAACAAACTGGGCACCCTGACCAGGGAAAACGTAGGATTTCATAGTGAATGTGTGAATGTGTTAATGTGTGAATGCGTGAGTGCTTGAATGCTTGAATGCGTGAATGCGTGAGTTGAATCTTTCTACCTGCTGCCTGCTAACCGCTAACCGCTTGTTTGCTCTGTGCGAGCACGCACCTACTCTGTCGTTATCGTCTCGTCGGTGGCTTCTTTTGCCTGACGTTCGAGTTCCATCTTACCGAAGCGGAAGGTTATGCCGGCTGAGATAGAGGTCGAGATGGGCTTGGTGGGCTTGCCGAAGTAGTAAGTCTTGCTGGTCGAGTTGCTGAGGTAGTATGGGTTGGTGTTCTCTGAGCCAGAACCGTAGCGGGCGCCCCAGTTGAAGATGTCGTTGACGTTGACGAATACCGACATCTTGCGCTTGAAGAAGTCGGCGCGGATGCCGAGGTTGATATTGTAGCGAGCCTTGCGGGTGCTGTAGAGTCCGATGGTGGGGCTGTTGTAGTTGGCGGAGGCGTAGAGTTGGTAGTTGTCGAGGAATTTATACCAGGCGTTGATGCGGAAGCTGTAGGAGAACTTGTGGTTCTTGACGTCGCGTCCGTTGTAATCCATACGGTAGCCATAGTCGTAGGCGTTGGCGTAGAAACGGATGTTGAGGAATCCTGTTGGACGGTAGGTGACGTTGGCCGACATTCCGTAGCGGTAGGACATGCCCATGTTGTAGGGGATGGAGTAGTTGACGATTCGCTTGAGATACTCATCTTCGAGCGAGGTGACGTCGGAGAGGTTGTCGATCTCGTTCTGGGAGAGGCGTGCGTAGCCTTCGAGGCTGACAGAGCCGAAGCGCTGGAAGAATTTTGTCCAGCCGATTTCGGCGTTGTGGGTGAGCGAGGGTGTTAGGTTGCGGTTACCCGTCGACCAGCTGTCCTCGGTGTAGGTGCGGAAGGTGGTGAGCTGGTATTCCTGAGGGTTGCGCATGCGGAGGGTGTAGTTGATTTTGAAGTTGTGCATCGACTCGGTGCGGTAGCTCATGTGGATGGAAGGCTTGGCGGTGAACTGGTTGTAGGTGGTGTCGTCGCAGTTCTGTTTCATCAATGTGCTGTCGATGTGGATGAATGAGTCGTTGTTGTAGATGAAGCGGAGGTTGCGCCAGCTGCCGCCGAGGCCGAGTTCGAGGGTGAAGCCGCCCCAGCGATGAGTCCAGTTGACGTCGGCGTCGATGTTCTCCTCGCGACCTATGTACTCATAGCTGCGAAGGCTGTCGCGAGTGGCGTTGTCGTTCTCGTCGAGAAAGTCGCGGAAGTATTCGTTGTGTTCGTTGTCGTGGCTGTATTTGAGGCCGTAGCTGAGTTCGCCGTCCTTGCTGTAGGGGCGGTTGTAGCGTGCGTCGAGGCTGAAGGAGCCGCTGCCTTTCTTGTTCTTGTAGTACTTGTGGTAGCTCTCCATTGGGAAGGTGCCGCCGAGGTAGTAGGTGGTGTCGTATTGGCGGAAGATGTCGTTGTAGGAGGGGCCGGCGTTGAAATTGCCGTTCACGCCGATGCGCAGGTTATGGCCGAGGTTGTCGAACTTCTTGGTGTAGTTGCCGCCGAAGAATCCGAACCAGCTGTTGGAGCGGCTGGTGTTGGTGTCGCCGTAGGTGTAGCTGCCGAGGGTGGCTTGAGGGTAGAGGCCGCAGGTGTCGAAGAAGTCCGACTCGGAACGGTTGTAGTTGTAGTTGACGCTGCCGTAGAACTCGATGTCCGAGGTGGAGTCGATGTTGTATGAGAGGTTCATGAAGATGTTGCCGCCGGCGCCCATGGAGTTGGAGGTGGAGTAGGCGGAGTCGGTCATGATGGTGTCGTAGTCATAGCCGCTGCCGGCGGGGGCGTCCCTGCGCTTGACCGAGGTGTTCTCGGAGAGGCTGCGGTTGCGGTTCCAACGTCCAGAGGCATAGATGTTTATCGACAGTTTCTCGTTGGCCCACATGTAGCTCAGCCAAGGGCTTATGAAAGGCTGTGGGGCGCCGAAGACGCCGAAGCTGATGAAGTGGTTCTTCTTGATGTGAGCCGAGGTGACGATGTTGATGACAGCCTCAGCCTCGGTGGCATATTTGGCAGAGGGGTTGGTGATGGCCTCGATGCGGTCGAGCGCGTTGGCCGGAAGGGTTTCGAGGTAGGTCTTGAGGTTTTCGGCGGTGAGTTTGGAAGGCTTGTCGTTGATCCAGATTTCGACGCTGGAGACGCCGCGCAGGGTGATGTTGCCCTCAATGTCAACCTCGACGCCAGGGGCGTTCTGCAGAGCGTCGGAGGTGGTGCCCGTCTGGATGGAGGGGTCCTCGCTGACGTTGTAAATCATCTTCTCGCCGTCCATGGCGTAGAGGGGTTTGTCGGCGGTCACCGTCACCTCTTTCATCAGAGTGGTGGCGGGGTGCAGGAGGATGGTGCCTAGAGCTGTGTTGTTTTCCACAGAGAAACGCTTGTAAAGGGTCTTGTATCCGAAGCCCGAAGCACGCAGCAGGAAGTCGCCGGCAGGGATGCCAGAGAGTTCGAAGAGACCGTCGAGGTTGGTGGTGCCTCCCTTGACCATGGAGCTGTCGTCAGGGTCGAGGACAGCCACGTTCACGTAGGCGAGGAACTCGTTGGAGACGCTGTCGCGGAGCGAGCCCACCACCTTGAAGGTGGAGCCTTCTCGCACTTTTTTCTGTTTCACCGTGTTGGCTCGCTGGTCGTTGGGGCGGCTGTTGTAGCCGCCGTTGCCTTGTTGCTGTCCTGGGCGACCCATAGGAGGTCTGCCACCACCCCAGCCGCCTCCTGGAGGACGTCCGCCGGGATGACCGCCCGGCTGGGCGTAAAGGTCAGTGATGCAGAGAGCTGCGATAAAGAAGATGAAGACGGTTATGCGTTTTATCATTGTCTGATGATGTGTTAGTTTGCGCTTTTTTTTGAGATTGATTAAATATATTTAACGTTTCAGGAGTGATTTTATTGTGGAGGAGCTGTAATAGAAACGAGGCTGTCACATGCGGGACAGCCTCGTTGAGTTTTTATGCGTTAATGGGTGGGGCAAGAGTGCCAGAATGGTGCGTGCCCGCACAGGGCGATATTGGGAATGCGGGAATGCGGGAATGGGTTAGTGGGTTTAAAGATAAGAAATGTGAATGTGTGTTATCTGCCTTGCCTCTTGGCTCGGTCAGGAATGTGTTGGTGGGGGAGGTGGTAGTAAAAAAGGCAGCCAACTTGTGACTGCCCCGAAACAAATTTAAAAACTTAAAGATGTGAATCAAAAATAGGATTGCGTACTATCGGCTTTGCCGCTTGGTTTGGCCAAGAATGTGTTAGTGGAGAGTGGCTATTCCTCCCAACTTATCGATAGTTTCTATAACCGCCTTCGCTTGCGTCATATTGTCAATCCTACTTATATTTTAAAACAAATCCTATTTCTTATTTCCAGTTCTTTTGAATCCAATAGGATTTCTCGGCTCAGACTTCGTTTCGCGCAATTTGTCAAGGGCGTTGTTGATGGCTTCCAGCTGCACGGCAACCTCCAAATTGGTTTGCTCCTTCTGGTAGTTGATGTCGTTTTGGTCGTGCAGTATCTCCTCAACATAGGCATTCAACTGGTCAACTTTATGAGAAAGCTGCTCAACCTTCAAATTCATCGAAAGCATAGTCGAGATTGCCTGTCGCATTGCGATGAATGCACGCGTCACCATCACACTCATTTGCACAGCGCTGAGGCTATGCAATACAGATGCAAGCATAACTGCACCATGTTCGGTAAATGCGTAAGGAGGGTTGGATTTATTGCGTCTATTGGGTGATGCTGTCACAATCTGTGACCGCATATTGGTATTCTGGATATTACGTTCAATTTCTTCCCATTCGTTTTTCGATAGTTTAAACATAAAATCGTCAGGGAATCGGTCTATGTTTCGTTTGACAGCTTGGTTTAAAGAACCGGTCTTAACTCCGTATATAGATGCGAGGTCGTAGTCAAGCATAACCTTTTGACCGCGTATTTCGTATATCAAATTCTTGATATTATCTGTCTGTTGTTTTGTGGCTATTTCCATTTTTTCATTCATAAGTTACTGTATGTCATCATGCGGTCACAAATTGTGATAGCATAGTTTTATGCTCAATGTATGTCACATCTTCACAATTATCAAAGTCAGCTGGCAGCAACGCCTCCAGCTGTTCTATGAGTTGCCCTTTGCCGCCAACCCACTTGATAAATGGTTTTGCTTTCATTGCTCGTTTCTACTTTTTAGATAACAATCACCCATTTTTACGTTTTGCAAAGATAGGAATAAACGGGCAAGTTTACAAGACAAAAAATGTTAAAAAACGCAACCGTCAGTATCCCAAAAACTTTAGGAAAAACAATGAGTCCATCTTACCTTGCAAAGTGAATTGACCAGTTGACTGTTGACCAAGACCATCTCAACCCTTGGTCAACTGGTCAACTGGTCAACTGCAATGTTTTTTCATTTTCCAGAATCAGCAAGTTACGAAAAATTATAGTGTAAATAACTAATAAT